>NZ_JAIETD010000152.1 GCF_019745455.1 Methylobacterium sp. | reverse complement strand
TCACCGGCGCCCGTTTGCATGGCATCGCGCCCGATCCGGTCGATGAGCGAGATCTCGTGCTGTGTGAGGTGGCTGAGGTAGGGGCGCTCCCGCTCGGAAGGACCCGCGCCTTCACGCCGTCTCCCGCTCGTCTGGCTCATCGAGCCGCAGCAGGCTCACGCCGTCGGCCTCCAGCTTCTCCCGAAGTGCCCGACACAGCTACTCGGAGGTCGAATTCCGGTTCTGACGGGCTGCGGCATTCATCGCAGTGGCGATGCCCCTCTCGGCCTGGAAGCGGACTATTTCGGGGAAGGTCATGGAATGGGCAACGGACTGCTCGACATGGCTCCTCAAGTGCGGGGCTCAGGGTGTGCAGATCGTGCCTGATCAGCGTGTCGGTGAGATACGTCATTATTGCCGGTATTGGCGCGGCGTTCAGGTTCGAACGCTCATAGAATGGAGCGCGATCTATCGGTCAGGAGTCGCACGATGGGCGGCGAAGAAGACCCTGAGGACGTCGGCAAATTGAAAGGGCGGGTCATAGCGCTTGCCATTCTGCTGACCGTGCTCATCATCGGCTACGCGATCATCCTGATCAGGATCTGACTTTACCCCGTTTAGAGTGACGTGCAGGATCCAAAACTGAAGCTGACCTCAGTCTCGTACTCTGGATCCATTTGTGATCTGATGAACCTCATTCTTTTTAGATCAAGCGTTATGAAGTTTGTCGCAGTCTGGCACTTAATTGTGTTCAGCGATCTGTTCTTAATTTGACCGATACGAGATTTTCTGACACTCGTAGAACTCGGACCGTCCGGCTGATATTAAGCTTAGATATTCTCGATTAATGGCGAGCGAGAATGTTCGCTTGGCAACGTTTATGAAGCTGGTGCTGTTGTCTTCTTCTCCTCGTTTCAACGCCATCGCCAGGTCCTCCTTGCAGAGCATCGAGCTTTTGATTTGGGCGGAGGAGGGCCCTGTGCCGACAAGCAGAAGCGAGATGCAGACAAGCGTTCTCATAACGCAATCTTTGAAAGGCCAAGCGCGCACATGCGAGCATACTACGTAGTTTGCCTTAAAGGTCCTGTGGTTTCTTTTTATGTACGAAAGGCGCGGGCGAATTGTTCGCATCTGGACGGCTGAAGGGTCAGGTCAGCCAGTCAGTGCCCTTGATCGCCAGTTGTTCAGCAGTCCCTTAAGATCGGCTTGCGCGTAGTAGTCCACCACCGCGGGGCTGCTGCGGTTTCCGACGAGATAGCTTCTCAAGGACAGCAGGCCGTCGTTGAGGAGCATCCGCAGTGCGACGACGCCGACGACCCAGGGACCACCGCTAACACGCCTGCCGATCTGATGCTGCTCGCACCAAATCCGGATCATGCGAACGGACTTGCCAGCGATTTCAGCCTCAACCTCGATAGTGATGCCTTCGCGGCGCTCAAACTGGATCAGGCAATGGCTTTGGCTGAGCCGGATGGCCAATTGCTGGCACGTGTCGCAATCGCAGGCTTGGGTCTGCATCGGTACCCATTCCAACAGGGGCTTGGATGAACAGTGAGCGCTCGACTTCCGTCGTCGCGCAGAGGGTCAAAACCGTCGGCGCCGAGGCAGGTCGACGAGGACAAAAAGCGGCGTATCCTCTCGTCTGCTCCGACTGGAGCAAGGGAGGAAGAAATGTCTGCAAACTGGAAATCAGTTAAAGAGGACTTGGACTGGAGCCTCAACCAAGGCGAAGATGTAAAAGGCCGTCCTGAGCTAAAAGAAGCCTTCAGCAGAGGTGACTCTAGAGAGATGGCGCACGTAATTGAGGCGTATAAAATGGGGCAGAGAGAAAACCACAAAATCGCGAATTTTACACGGTGCGCCCATGAAGACGAAAAGCGCCTATACAATATAGGCCGAAAACTCATCGACCTAAAAGCTTCATAGTACAAGCTGGGGCGCTTTGTGGCGCCCCATCTGCCCTCGATTGTGGTTTGTTTTCATCTCGACCTTTTGTCACCAAGCAGCATGAAAGGCCTAGGGGTATTATAAGGCGAAAAGAGCGGCATCATATCGCCGGTGCGTGTCTTTATCATATTTGAGATATTGCGAGAAGATGAGGAACGGTTCAGCTGCCGAACTGTTTAGCTTCGTCGAAGAAAAGGAATTACCGTGAAAAATATTTTGAGCGCGTTCCTCCTCGTGATTGGAATGTTCGCCTCCGCTCCGTCCGTTGCGCAAACGATTGAGATTGGGCCTGGTGGCCCAAACGTTGATCTGCGTTCTCGTGGGCAGCGCGAGCGGGACATGAATCGTGAGGATGCTCGTCGCGATGACAGACGCGAGATGCGGCGTGAAATGCGCCGTCGTGATACCGAGGAAGACGAGGCGCCAGCCCCGCGTCGCAGGTATTGACGCAGCCGCGGGTTCCATGCGTCGCGCGATTGCCACGCCGCTGATCGGTGACAAGGTGGGCATGTCAGCCCATCATGCGTTCGAGGCGGACCATCACGCTGTCGAGGATGGTGTTAGCACCGGCTTCCCAGGTGGCGACGGACTGGCCGACGGGTAGCTCCTTCGGAAGGCTGGGACCGAACAGCTTGCGTTGGGCGCGGGAGCCAGGGAGAGGACGGCAACGAAATCGCCGTCCTTGCGCCTGAAGAATGGCTGGAAGCTTCGAGGTGCGGTCCAGACAGCGGACTTAACGCCGCCGCCTCTGGCTTTCGGGTCGGCGAACTGGCCTTCTGCATCGCGTTTCTGGTCGCGGTCGTCACCGAAACGACGGCCACGGGATGCCGCGGTCTTGAAGGAAGTTAGGGATCGGAAGGCTGGATCCTGAGGCGGTGACGACGTAGGAGAGCGCGGCCTTGTCGAGGTAGCCGCGCACGCCCTGGGTTATGGCGTCGTACCGGATGATGCCGGTCTGGTGTCTCAGGGCGTGGCGGACTTCGGTGCGGAGCTTGTCGGCTGCGTTGATGAGGTCTCGCTTCATCTCGCGCGGTGCGTTCTGACCGAGGTTGCGCAGATCGCGTGCGAATCCGTCGAGCCCTGCACCTCAGAGGGCGATCGTGATGCTTGTCATTGCTGACAG
>NZ_JAIETD010000161.1 GCF_019745455.1 Methylobacterium sp. | reverse complement strand
CTGCAGCAAGGCATCGAGAGCGACCATTTCCGGGTCAAGAAGAACATGCCCCGGATCGGCGGCTTCCGCTCGTTCCACACAGCGCGACGCACGATCTGCGGCTTCGAGGCCATGCTCTGGCTGCGGAAGGGCTTCGGTTTCGCCGGGGCGTGGGCGGTCCACGAGCAGAACCGTCTTCTCGCACTTTACTTCGGGATTCCGCAGGCGAACAAAGCGTGAAAGCAGGACGGTAGAGCGTCTTCTGCGGCCTGACCCTGAGTTCGCGTCAGGCCCCGGCGCGCATGGTCAGTCGGGTTTTCATCGAGTGAACTTTTGATCTGTCGGACAGCTTTCCAGGGAGGTACGGAAGCGGCCCGTGGGCGAACTGTGTGTCTTCTGTCTGGTCGCGGGTTGGACAGCCGCAGGCGCGTCGGTGTTCGCCCAGCGCAGCCAAAGGCTGCTGGAGCATGTTGCTGCAGGATTGTTCGTGGCCGCTCTCGGCCTCATTTGGCCTGGTCTGACCGTCTTCTTCTAGAATAGCTCTTCGTCCTGATCAGAGCCGCGCCGCCAGACGATTTGCGAGGCATGGTGGTTCTCAGGGGCGCCGAGGAACGGTTCAGGGTCGGCGCCGTCCTCGCGATCCGCGTCGCCATCCAAGCGGTCGAGGAGGGCAATCAGCCGGTCGGCCACGTCGAGTGCAGCTTGCGCGGCGTCCTCAATCTCCTGACGGACCTCCGCCGGTGAAGGTGCCGGCAGCGGCAAGGGAGTGGGCCCTGAGGGTCGGGGGGCGAAACGGGTGCACGTTGCTCATCGCCTCAGCCTTCCGCAGCCTGAGAGGCTCTGAGGGCGACAGTCAGTCCCTTCACACATGGAAAGGCGGGCAGCATCGCACCGCCATTCACGTGCGGAAGGATGATGTTGCAGTGAGTAATACAGGTTTCTTGACATACCTGTTGCAGCGAGTGATACGTGTATCATCGAATGCAACACGGGCGGCTCAATGATCCGCAGTTTCTACGATCGAGCCACGGAGGCGGTGTTCATAGGCCGCTGCCCGAAGGGGTTTCCGGCCGACCTGTTCAGGGCCGCTCGTCGGAAGCTCACGACGCTCAACGCCGCTGCGACCCTGGACGACCTGAAGGCGCCACCCTCGAACAGGCTGCACCCTCTGGACCGCGACAGCGCAGGGCAGCATGCCATCGCGGTCAACGATCAATTCCGGCTTTGCTTCATCTGGACGGATGCGGGGCCGGAGCGGGTCGAGTTCACGGACTACCACTAGGATTTTGCGACGGACGCCAGGGAGGGCAACCGCCAATGTCTGACATCCCCACCATCGCGGCCCTGCGCCAGGCCTTCGATGCCACCGAAGGCACGGACGTACTGCCTCCGGTCCACCCTGGTGAAATCCTCCGCGAGGAGTTCATGGTGCCGCTCGGCCTCTCGGCCGGTGCGGTTGCCAAGGCTCTGGATCTGCCGCGCTCGCGCATTGAGCGGATCGTGAGGGAGGAGATCGGCATCAGCACCGACACCGCCCTGCGGCTCGCCCGGTTCTTCCGTACGTCCCATCAGTTTTGGACGAACCTCCAGGTTCACTTCGAGAGCGAGAGCCTGCTCGCGGAGATCGCGCCGGACCTGGAGCGGATCAAACCCGTTCCGGAGCAGGTGCAGGCTGCCTGACAACCCGAGCCCTGCGGTTCGCACCAGCTAATCGAACGGAGGGACGATGGTCAGGACCAGCGGCAGGCGCATGCTTACCGGTCACCACGAGGTCACTACGAGGTCAGCGATGCGCTGGTTTGATGGTTCTTCGGCTACTACACCGACAAGGCGACGGTCCTGACCGTTGAGGA
This sequence comes from Methylobacterium sp., assembly GCF_019745455.1. GTDB lineage: Bacteria > Pseudomonadota > Alphaproteobacteria > Rhizobiales > Beijerinckiaceae > Methylobacterium. The sequence goes on along the minus strand of NZ_JAIETD010000161.1, from coordinate 1,305 downwards.
AATGCGCGCTGGCCGAATAGGTCTAGAACCGCCGGGGCGTTCTCGTAGTCTGCGATAGGCTGGTCGATGGCTACGACATCACCGGATATTCGACGCATCAGACGACAGAATTTCGGGTTAAGGTCGTGATCACAGGCGCCCAAATTGCTGCTGCTCGCAAGCTTCTTGAATGGACGCCGGATAAGCTCGCCAAGAGAGCGAAGTTGCCGGGCACTGTCATCAAGCGCGCTGAACTCAGCTCTGGCGAGCCAGCTATTACGATCACGCAGCTCGACGTCCTACTGCGTACCTTGGAGGCAGCAGGCATCGTGTTCACGGCTGAAGAGCCAGGCGTGAAGCTGAGCGGGGAGGCGTCGTCATGAGCCAGATCGAGCGCATCTACCTCTTCATTGAGCGCAAAGGCACTCGCTTAGCAGTCTCTGCTCTCAAGAGCGGCGAGAACCTGCCAGGTGCCGAGAGCAAGTGGAGTTTCCACAGCGCCCTCGACCCAAGCCGTATGACGGAAGGAAGCGGGATCGTTGGTCTCGGCAATGCCGCTACGATCCTCGCGGCGGTTCGCGCAAACGGCTTGTTCGTACCAGCAGAGGCGGAGCGCACATGACGCCTCGCATAGGTAGACGCCTTGACTTCATTCCCGAGAACGGGGGGAGGGGCTGGCATCCGTTCATATAAGAGCAAAGCACTGGCCGAGTAGGACTTCTTAGGCGTCAAGGCCGGTTCACGTGGGACCAAATAGCATTGGCGCCCGGTACGTGGAGCAGGATCCCGACATGGCAAATGCGAGGTACTACGCCGCTCTCGTCTACTTCCTCGACGCCTTCCGGTCGGACGGCAGCGGGAAGCGGCGTCAGTTTGTGGTGGTGATGCCTCGCGAAGAGGCGGTTCAGGCTGTCCAAGCGGAGGTTGGGGAAGGCTGGAACGTGACCCTTACAAAGCGTCGCGTGACGATGGAGCAAGCTGCAGGGATGAGGCTCAGGATCGGCCGCGTTGTGCGCGAACTGCCTGAAGCGGAGTGAGTAGGCAGGAGCGTGAGCCATCAGCTGACCGGGAACGCTGGCCTCTACCACGTGGCTCGGGAGCTCTGAACCGCGCCGGGTTTCCCGGAGGCTCCTGATCTTGCGAGGATGGAGCCATGACGAAGCGAACCCCACCCTTTTCCCCTGAAGTCCGCGAGCGCGCCGTGCGGATGGTGTTGGAGCACCAGGGCGAGCATGATTCCCAGTACGGTGTCTCGGCGCGGCTCTTTTGATCAGCCTGCCAATAGCGCCAGCCGCCAACGGCGGCGACTACCAGTACCGCGATTGC
>NZ_JAIETD010000051.1 GCF_019745455.1 Methylobacterium sp. | reverse complement strand
CACGGCATCGAACAAGAATTGCGTCAGGATGAGAAACTCGGGTTCCGGCACGGTGGGGTCGGGCCATCGTTGGCTAGTGTCGGGATCGTGCGTGACGTGAGGTACGGACTCGTCGTTAGGATCGTCGGGCGTACCAAGGGTGGTGCTGACCCAGCCGGAGCAAGTATCTCCCAGATGAATGAGGTGGGGTAAATCGCTCATACCGTGATCCTTCTGGCGGTAATGGCCTCGGCGGCATAGACGGACAGGGGCTTGTTGGCCTGGAAGTAGACATCGCGACTGACCGGGAGTTTGATGTGACCACGGATAGACGCAAGTTCTGCAAGGTCGACGTAGCCAAGCTCAGGCGAGCCGAGGCCGAGGTCGCATAGGCCGAACGCGCGGTTGGGATCGGTCGGATCGAGTTCGGAGAGCAGCCAACTGAGGGCGCCGTCGGGGAGGAACAGTTTCACCACGGGCGGCGGGTCGATGTCTTTGCCAGCAGCGGAGCGTTGGCCGTTGAGCAGCAGCTGGCGGCGTTGCGCCTTCGTGAAATAGGGGTGGGGGCCCATCACAGACCTCCTCGGGCGGCGGCCGACCGGCGGGATGAAGCCGCCGCTGGTCGAGGCTTGCGTGACTGCTTACCCGTGGAGCCGGAGACAGCCGGAGCCGTGCTTGCCGCCGGAATGGAGGCGCGCGTGCGCCGCAGGGGCCGTGCCCACTGGGGGCGGCTCGGTCTGACCGGCGCCGGGTCGCTCGACGCGGGCTGAGCCGCCACGATCCCAGCAATGGCGGTAGGTGACGAAGGCGGCAGGAGCAGCAGCGGCGCAGGCGTTGCCGACGGGGATGAAGGGGCCGGGGGACCGTCCGGCCCTTCCGACGTGGAGTCAGGATGGCGTAGTACCGCGTCTAGCACCGGGGTGAGATCGAGGTAGCGCCGGTGGAGGTAGTTGGCCTGGCTTGAGGCCCCGGCCTGGGCGAGGGCGTCGACGAAGGCCTCGAGGGTGAGCCCGGTGAAGCCGATGGTCCCCGGGTCGGTGCCGGTGGGATCGAGAAGTTCACCGGCGTAGAGGCGGCAGGCCAGCGCGACGCGCCGGTTTTGAGCGGGATAGAGCATTATGAGATGCGCCTGGGGCGTGAGGCCGTTGCGCACACACAACCCGGCCAACATTGTCAGGCGCCACAGCTGCTCCAGGGCAACGGAGCGCAGGGCCTTGGCGTCGGGATCGCGATGAAGGGCGAGTTCGCGGCTGACGACGTCGTAGCGCGGGCGATGCGTGGCGGCGGGACCGGAGCCCTCGCTGTACTTGCATTCGATGAACACGGTGGCTGGTTCACCGTCCATGGTGACGACCTCGACCGCGGCATCGTGCGCGGAGCCACACTGGAGCCAGTGCGGGTCCTTCCGGTCGCGGCTCGGGGAGGTCTCGAAACGCACAGCCGTTACGTGGTCGACGAAGGTGGGCAGCAAGCTACGGAACACCGCGGTGGCGAGGTCGAGATCGAGCGCGAGGGGGACCAGCGCGTTGCGGATCAGCGGCTCGGACGAGAGCGTATTGCGAAGCAGCCGGTCGACGTTCACGCAGGCCCCTTCTTCCCTCAGTACGAGCGAGCGGCGGACGTAGGCGTGCACAGCGGGACTGAAGAAGTTCGCGCCGCGGGCCGCGTCTGCGAGGGTGAGCAACGAGCCCAGCGTGATTGCTGGGATGTCGTGCCGACCGCCGGGGCGATGAAGGCCGGCAGGTAGCCCTTGCCCCTGGCGCCAGAGGGACTGCTGCAGGCGTGCGGCGGCCCTGAACCGCGTATCGCCGGTGATGAAGCAGTCGTGCCGACGCAGCAGCGAGGCGGGAACGAGGGGCGCGCGGGAGAGCGGCATGAAGCTGATCCGTGATGACGCCGCAGGGTACGCGGCACGATCAAGATTCAGCTAGCGGTGGCAGTTGTTGACGGGCGAGGATCAACTCGTGAGCTGAAGCGACGATTATTTATCTATAATATACAGTCAGTCGGGGAGAGCGGATTCAAGCATTTTAAATTTTTATAGCAATACAGCGATTTAGATAGCATTTTCGATAGCGGGCGGCCGGGTCGCTCGCGGGGCGGTATCTAAGGGACGGCCGCACTGCGTATGTGCTGGCTGACCCGGCAGCATGGTGGAGCGATCGAAGAGACGAGCGGATGGACAGGAAGCGCCTCGGCGACCGCAGCGCCGGAGCGTGGCGTTCGGGTAGGCCAGGGGACAGAGGGGATTGCAGGGTCGGGATGTAGGGCGGAGGTGGTGCGGACGGTCACCGTCCTCCTCGCTGGGGAGGGTGATGTATGTAGGCAGCAGCCAGCCGAGTTCGCAGCGCGGGCACCGGAAATTGCGTGGGCCCATCCAGCGTTTGGAACCCGCGTTCCCATTTAAAACAGCATGCCGCCCGCTCACGGGACGGTGACTGAAGAAACCAGCTGCCAACGAAGATGCGCGATCCGAAAGACGCTGTAAAGCGAAAGACTTACAGATGCCGCCGCGGTCTGGCTCGCATGCGGGTCATCGCACGGCGCCGATCGTACCTCGGATAGCATGGACGCCCTATGTCACGCAATCCGATCGCTCAGGCCCCTTCTTCTCTCGCCATGATGCCCGACGTGGATCTCGCCGACCCCGCCCCGCCGATCGAGGCTTGAAGGATCCGCACCGGCATGGTGTAACGCGCCGCCCTCAATCGCTGGAAGCTCGACAACGATCAGCTGGCACCGGGCCGCCCCCCGAGGAGCTTCGCAACGGCGCTGTGGTCCTGCCCCAAGACTGTCCAAGCCCCGTGCAGCTGTGGACGATCGGAAACGGGCCAGACGCCTCGCTCAGGTGGCACTGACCACGCGCGACACGGTGCGGACGCGGCGTGGATGACCTCTCGCCGAAACACGCTCATCTTGGCAGCCACCTGTCGCTCTGACGCCTGCCTACGACCTGAGAGACTCAAGACGCGCGACTGTCCTATGACACCAAACGCCTTCACCTTGGAGGGGTGCGACGCCGCCGGTCTTTCAGCCCTCTCCGTCCGATCCGTGGGCGCCGGGCCCGAAATGGGGTCCGAGTACGTCCGGCGTCGTGCGACACAGTCCGATATGAAATGTGGGCTGAAATGAGGGTTTCTTATGATAGTTCCGACAAAACAACGAACTAAATCAGCGGCTTATAAATGATATCTGGCGGAAGGGGTGGGATTCGAACCCACGGTGGAGTTGCCCCCACGGCGGTTTTCAAGACCGCTGCCTTAAACCACT
>NZ_JAIETD010000160.1 GCF_019745455.1 Methylobacterium sp. | reverse complement strand
CGAGCACGCGATACCCGCGTAGGACAAGCGACTGCGCGAGATGTGCCGCGGTAGTCGTCTTGCCGGAGCCACCTTTGTTCTACGACCACCAGAACGCCGACGGGAACCGCGGCCGAGTTGGCATTGACGGAATTTTCCATCCCACTGCTCCATCTTAAGAGCATCTCAGTGCTCTGGCGCTTCGGCAACCCACACCGAAATCCGGATTGATGATAGCACGTCTGATGCTACTTTCAACACTCAAATCCGGAAAGCCGGTTTATCTCGCTCGCACGAAGGCGCTTGCGCAGAGCGCCATCATCAAACTTAATGCACACCGGCGTAACGCCGGCTAAAAGAACAACCTAGCGGTCTAAACCTAACGCTTGGTACCCGTATTAAAGGTCCGATGCAGGCGGAAAGCAGACTATGACCGTATATCCGGAGGCGGACGTCACCGATCATGTTTTTCGTGGCGGTTTAGTATCCGGATGGCCGCGACGGTTTGCTACAACCAGCCTTTGCGCTTGAACCAGTAGTAGGGCAGCGCAGCCGAGAGCCCCATGAGGAGCAAGGCGAAGGGGTAGCCAAACGCCCACTTGAGCTCGGGCATCGCCTCGAAGTTCATGCCGTAGATCGTGCCGACGACGGTGGGTGGGAGGAACAGCACGGCGGCAATCGAAAACACCTTGATGATCCGGTTCTGAGCCAGGTTGATCAGCCCCAGCGTCGCCTCATGCAAATAGACGATCTCGGATGAGAGCTGGCCCTCATAGGCCGAGAGTGAACGTAGATCCCGCTCGATCATCTTGAGACGCCGGGTGCCATCATCTGTCAGCCACTCGCTCGTCCCTTGACGCATGAACGGCACGAGCCTGGATAGCGCGAGCACGCTCTCGCGCAGGATGGCCATGGTCATATTCTTTCGCCCCAATCGCTTGATCAGGACCTGAAGCTCATCCTCGGCGCGCTTGGGCCTACGGCGTGGCTGGTCGTCGTCGAAGAACAGCCTGACGGAGACCTCGTTCAAGTCCGCCGCGACCAGTTCTAGGACGTCGGCCGCGCGTTCGACGATGCTGTCGAGCAACGAGGCGAGGATACGGTCGCTGCTGGTATGCAGTTCGGGCTGGCGTTCGCACTTTGCCTCGAAGGTGCGGAACGGGACCGGGTCGGCATAGCGCACTGAAACGAGGTGGGTCTGGGTTAGCACGAAGGTGACCTGCGCGCGGGCGGGTCGACCCTCACCGGCACCGTCAATCACCACCGCCGTCATCACAAGGGCGCCTCGGTCCTCGTAAAGGCGCGACGACTCCTCGATCTCGGCCATTTCCTGGCGAGTTGGCACCTGCAAGTTGAGCAGGGTCTCGACCGTCTTCTCCTCGTCGTGCGACGGGTCGCGAAGGTCGATCCAGAGCGTCTCGGTAAGTGCGGGGATGCCTTTCGTCGAAGCGGTGTCTAGGCGAACGAGGCGGCCTGCGCGAAGGCCGTAGAAGGTCATCATGGGTGAGGCTTCCTGGAACCGCCGTTTGGTGTTGCAGGCGCGCTATACGGGTGCGGCTGCTAGCCTCCAACAGGGATCCGCAGCTCCCCTCACTGGGGTAACCCGCGGTAGGATGCGAGCACCTTCGACGCGATTGAGGATCGGCAAGCTACATGGGATGGTCGCGCCGCCCCTCCATCCTGGCCATCGTCCTCGCGCTGGCGCCCGGGTCGGTTTTGGCACAGCTTTCTCCGGAGGACATCGGCCGCCTCGCTGGCGAAGGCGTCCGCATCGGCTCGCCGCTCGGCGCTGGCGGCGATCCCCAAACCTCGGTCGCCCAGCCGGAAGCCTCCGCCAAGCCTTCGGCCAACTTGAACACCTCGATCCAGGGTTCGCTCGGACCGTATGGTGATCCTGGTGGCCTGCGCAGCTTCCTCCTCGGCAAAGGTGTCAGCTACAGCCTCACCTATATCGGCGAGAGCTTCGGCAACGCGACCGGCGGCTCACGGCGCGGCGGCATCTACGAGGGACGGCTCGACTTTCAGTTTGATGCCGACCTGGAGAAACTCATGGGCTGGCAGGGCGCGACCTTCCATACCAATCTGTACCAGATCCACGGCACCGGGCTCTCGCGCTACTACGTCAACAATTTCATTACCGTGAGCGCCATCGAGGCGCTGCCCTCGTCCCGCCTCTACGAACTCTGGCTCGATCAGAAGCTCTTCGACGGGCAGCTTAGCCTGAAGGTCGGCCAGATCGCAGCCGACACCGAGTTCGCGGTGAGCCAGACCGGAACACTCTTCATCAACTCGACCTTCGGCTGGCCCAACATCATGGCCGTGGTGATCCCGAGCGGCGGCCCGATCTATCCTCTCGCGGTCCCGGCGGTGCGCGCGAAGTACGTGCCGAACCAGAACTTCTCGCTGCAGATCGGTGTGTTCGATGGTGACCCGGCTGGTCCTCCACGGATCGACAACGACCCCGATCCGCAGCGGCGCAACCGGACCGGCACCAACTTCCGCACCAATGACCCGGCCCTGGTGATCGCCGAGGCGGCTTATGCTTACAACATCGCGAAGGGAGACCCGGGCGAGCCCGGCACGGTGACGCTAGGCGGCTGGTACCACTTCGGGCGGTCCAACAGCCTTCGGTTCGACACGGCCGGCGGCAGGCTGGCCGACGTGGCAAGCACTAGCATTGCCCGCCGCTTCCGCGGCGACAGCGGGATCTACGGCATCATTGACCAGATCATCTACCGCGAGCCCGACGACCAGAACGACGGCGCCAGCGTCTTCCTGCGCATGTCCGGGTCGCCTACCGACCGCAATCTGCTCGATTTCTACGTCGATGCCGGCATCGCCTACAAAGGGCTGCTGCCGGGCCGCTCCGATGACACCGTGGGCGTCGCCTACGCGCTCTCGCGGATCTCGCGCAGCGCACGCGGCTTCGACACGGACTCGATCTTCCTGACAGGTATTGCCAGCCCACGACGCAGCAGCGAGGCGGTGATCGAGGCTACCTACCAGGCCGTGCTCGGCCCCGGCGTGACCCTGCAGCCGGACTTCCAGTACGTCTTCCGCCCGAGCGGCGGCATCGCCAACCCGCGCGATCCCAGCGGAAGCCGGATCAGGAACGCGGCCGTGTTCGGCCTACGGGGCATCATTCGCTACTAAAACAAGCCGCAAGCCGCCTAGGCAGGCCGCAACAGGCCACCCAGGCAGGCGGCTGTTAGATGCTGATCTGCGCTCCGATCTCTACCGCTCGCTCGACGGGGATGCGGAAGTGGCGAGAGGCATCCGTCGCCGTGCGCGCCAGAGCGATGTAGATGCGGTCCTGTGCGTATTCCGACGAAGCCGGCCGGGGATTCCGATTTGAAGCCGGCCGTCGTTCCGAGGCGAAGCCGGCCACCATT
>NZ_JAIETD010000176.1 GCF_019745455.1 Methylobacterium sp. | reverse complement strand
AGGTTGCGCAGATCGCGTGCGAATCCGTCGAGCCCTGCACCTCAGAGGGCGATCGTGATGCTTGTCATTGCTGACAGCTTGAGCCGGCTTCAGCGATGCCTGGCGAGCGGAAAAGGCTGCGCACGCAGCGTCGGTCAACTCCTTGATGAACTCGACGGCGTTCATAGTCAGGGCACGCATAGGACCATAAACTCATCGCACTGCAACCTAAGGACGGTTTCCAGATCGGAACGCACTGGTTAATCCAAGCTGCGCCGTAAGCGCGGCGCCAAAACCCAGGAGCCTGGATGACCAAAGACGTGCAGCACGATCGCACCGACTCGCCGCTCGCATCCGTCTCTGACGAGATCTATCCAATTCCACCTACGTTGATGCCGCCTAGCCCGGCAGATCCTGCGCCAACGGATCAGACAGAGGACAGGGCACCTTCGGACCCGTTCAATTGCTTCGAAGGGTTCGGTTCATTTAGCTGACAGACTTCGAAGGTCGGCGGCCTTATGCGGGCGCAAGATTTACTGCAGCAGGCCGTCCACCCATCGTCACCAATGGTTTTTCTGGCACCGAGAGCTTTTGCATCCTTCATCAGCCCCGATCCTGCGACCTTGGTCGACCTGGGGCTGTCGCCAGCTCGGATCGCTGCCTGCTTGGCGTTGAGGTCGATGAGGTGACCTGACCGGTATTTTGGACCGCGCCAATTGGAAGGCTACTGCATGGTGGGGGCCATGGGTAGGCGGAAGGCCAGATCCGGGAACGTAACGGGCGCGGGTGGCCGGTAGCCCAAGGAAGAGTGCGGCCGAACACGGTTGTAGGTGTTTGGACTTGCTTCGTTTTAGTGGGGAGCGGTTTGGTTGGCGCTGCGCTTCTCGAACTGGGCAGGGCTGACGAAGCCTAGCGCCGAATGGCGCCGGCAGGGATTGTAGAAGCCGTCGATGTAGCGGGCCAGAGCCTTTGTCGCCTCGGCCCGGGTTTGGAAGACGGTACGCCAGACGAGTTCGCTCTTGATCGTCTTGAAGAACGTCTCGACCATAGCATTGTCGTAGCAATTTCCCTTGCCGGACATCGAGATCACGATGCCATGTCGTCGGAGTTCGGCTTGGTACTCGTTTGAACAATACTGACTACCGCGATCGGAATGATGGAGCAAACCTGCTGCTGGCCTTCGCATCACCAGGGCTCGTCGCAAGGCGGTCAGAGCCAGTTCCTTGTGTAGCCGGTCGCCAGCCGCCCAGCCCACGACTCGCCGCGCGTAGAGGTCGATCACCACCGCCAGATACAGCCAGCCCTCCCGCGTCCAGATGTAGGAGAGGTCGGTGCCCCACTTCTCGTTCGGTGCGGCGGCGGCGAAGTCCTGATCGAGCCGGTTGGGTGCCACCGGAAAAGCATGCTGGCTGTCGGTCGTACGCCGGAAGCGTCGAGGCTGACGGGCCCTGAGCCCGTTCTCCCGCATCAGCCGAGCCACGCGTCGCCGCCCTGCCATCAGACCCTGCTCGCGCAGCTCGTGCGTCATGCGGGGACTGCCATACGTCTCGTGCGAGAGCGAAAAAGCCGAGCGGACATGGGCGAGCAGGACTAGGTCCTCACGCTGACGGCGAGAGGCGGGCCGGTTTTCCAGGCGAAGTAACCGCTCGGGCTGACGTCGAGGACCTTGCACAGACGCTGGACGGGGAACTCCTTCTTCGCCTCATCGATGAGCTGGAACCTCATCGACTTCCCTCTTTGGCGAAAAAAGCCGTGGCCCGCTTCAGGATCTCCCGTTCCTGGCGCAGCACCTCATTCTCGCGCCGCAGGCGCTTCAACTCGGCGGCCATGTCCTCCTGACGGTCGGAGGGCGGCGCATCCATCTCCCGATCACGCCGCCCGTCGATCCAGTTACGCAACGTCGAGAGCCCAATCCCGAGATCGGCAGCGACCTCGCGGCGGGAACGACCGCTCGTCTGGGCGAGCCGGACCGCCTCCGCACGAAACTCAGGTGTGAACTGCTGCTTGGGTTCTGACATCGGAGACCTCCTCCTTCAGGAAAAGAGCTCTCCACTTTTCCGAGGCAAGTCGAGTTTTCAACCAGCCGAGATTCCCATTGCATGGTTGATTTCCAATTTTGCTGATCGCGGGAGGGTATTGACGGAGCTGTCGGTCGTCCGCGTGTCGCGTCAGGCGGCCCGTCGGACAGGGGGCAAAGCGAGCACCTCGCCCGCGACGTCGATCGTAACCTTGCCGCGTAGGCCCCGCGCGGCGCCGTTCTCCAAGAGGTCATGGGCCTCTCCCATGCGCGCGAGCGGTAGCGTCGCCCCGACCACGGGCTTCACCAGACCACGCTCGACGAGACGCGTCAGCGCGTCGAGCTTGCCCCGGCTCTGGCGGGTGAACACGAAGTGGTAGGCGGCATTCTTGCCCCAGGCCTCGACGAGGTTCTGCGGTTTAGCGATGTCGACGAGACTGACGACACGTCCGAAGGCGGCGAGCGTCAGGGGGCTCCGTGAGAGCGTGTCGCCGCCGATGGTGTCGAAAACGACGTTGACGCCCTTTCCTTCGGTCAGCCGAGATACCCCCACCACGTAGTCCTCGGTGGTGAAGTCGATCGCGTCGTCAGCGCCGAGCGAGCGCACAAAGTCGTGGTCACTAGCGCGCGCCGTCGTGATCACCCGCGCCCCGATCGCCTTTGCAACCTGGACCGCGATCGTACCCACACCTCCTGCCCCGCCGTGGATGAGAATCGTCTCGCCGACGCTTAACTGCGCGCGTTGGACGAACGCCTCCCAGACCGTGCCGCCGACAAGCGTCAGGCTTGCGGCCTCGAGGTGGGTGAGGTTCCGCGGCTTTCGGCCGACAAGCTCTACGTCCGCGACGTGATGCTCGGCGTAGGACCCCGCTCGGCCGAAGATCTGCGGCGTGTAGTAGACTTCGTCGCCCTCGACGAACTCATCGATCTCCGATCCGACCTCCTCGACAACGCCCGAGATGTCGTGACCGATGATGGCGGGGAGCGGTACGTGGTCCCTGTAATCGCCGCGACGGATCTGAAGGTCGAGCGGGTTGAGGGCGGTGGCGTGCACGCGGACGCGCACCTGACGCGGACCCGTCGACGGCACCGGCACCTCGCGCAGCTCGAATGCGTCCGGTCCTCCGAAGTGGGTGAGGACGACGGCCTTCATGCTCTTGGTCATGGCGACTTCCTATCAGAGTGAAGCGGGCAGCATCGGGCTCAGCGGCTTGTGCGGACCCGATTGGGGCTGGCCCCGGCCGGCTCACAAACCCGAACTTTTCGCATCCCCCACGGCGGGGCCGACCTGGACGGTGGACCGAAGTGCTGGATCTCGCGGAGCGTCCCGGTACGACACTCGTCGACTGATGCCGCGATGCTCGGATTGGGGCTCGAAACGCAGGCACCAAGCGAGAGGACGACGGTGAGTACGGCGACAGGCCGTGCCGCCCTGCCGATAATGGGAAGGGCTCCCATGAAGGGCTGCCGCCGACGGCTGTTCGA
>NZ_JAIETD010000062.1 GCF_019745455.1 Methylobacterium sp. | reverse complement strand
GCTAGTTGAGAAGTAGCGAGCCGCTGCGGAACCTGCTAGTCGCCGTGTACGAGGTCTCCCTTCGCATACGCGCTGTGCAACTGCGGCGTAAGAGCTAATGTCTGGGGATAACGTGCGCGCCACCCTAATCTTGTGTGACCGTGGCGTGATTGGAAGGGAGACCTCGTGCCGCGCGACCCGTTCGGACCACCAATCCGCGTTGCCGTCCCCGCCGAATTTGCAAGCGAAGCGGCCCTTCTTACCCATCTCGGCATGACAGCCAAGGAGCTGAACAAAATCCGCTGGCACCGAGGAGGCATGTACCAATCTTTTGAGATTGCAAAGAATAAGGACAAGGGCAGGCTTATCAGTGCACCTGATGACCGCCTCAAACACCTTCAGCGACAGCTCCTGCGACTTCTCGATCCACTCTATACAGTCCGTAATCCGGTGCACGGGTTTGTCCTGCAGCGGTCGGTTAAAACCAACGCGCTGTCGCACCTTCGCCGAAGCTTCGTACTAAATCTCGACCTCCAGGACTTTTTTCCGACAATCACGGAGAACCGGATCGTCGGCATGCTGGAGGCACTTGGGATTGGCAGCAGTGTAGCTGCTGCCATCGGGTATCTTTGCTGCATTAATGGCCACTTGCCACAGGGCGCACCTACGAGCCCCTTGCTTTCCAACATGATCTGCTTCCGATTAGATAGAGAACTGCTCAACTTCGCCAAGGTAACGCGCTGCATCTACACGCGCTACGCTGACGACATTACCTTCTCCAGTCACCGACCGATGACTGCGCTATTCGAAGGACCACTCCCACTGGCCGGGCACTTCGCTCCCAATCTACTCGTCCCATCCCTGGTGGCACTTTTCGCCGGCAACGGCTTTACGATCAATCCGAGCAAGGCGCACTACGCCGATCGGCACTCTCGTCGGATGGTGACCGGCCTCAAGGTCAATGAGCTACTGAACGTCGATCGTCGATATATCCGCAACATTCGCGCGGCCCTTCACTCCGTCGAGACACTCGGCACGGTTGGGGCACAAGCGAAATATGAGGCGTCCGGCGGAAGTGCCAGCCTGGCTTCGCATCTCCTCGGCAAGATTGCCTGGATCAGTTACATTAAAGGTTCTTCGGACCCAGTGGTCCGCAGTATTGCACTTCGTTTCAACTGGTGCTTCCCCGATTGCAAGATAGAGGTCCTGCCGACGCCGATTGAGCGTCGTGATCGAGCGGTGTGGGTCGTGGAGCACGACGATGGCCAGGGAACTGGCTTCTTCCTGAACGGCGTTGGTTTCATCACCGCCGCGCACTGCGTGGCGGGTAAAAAGGAGGTCGAGATCTTCCATCCCTCGAAGCACTCCAACAGTTTCAAGGCGATAGTCTTGAAAAGCGACGATGACATGGATCTTGCCGTCCTTAGCCATGAGATCCCAGCTACCGAATATTATAAACTGGATCAAGCAGCGCTGCCGATTGCCACCGGCGCTCTGATGATAGCGGTTGGCTATCCCAAATGGGCGCCGGGCGACCCGCTCAACGTCAGGCCGGGTGTGGTTAGCACGATCACGGTCAAAAGTGCGGTTCGGCTGATTGAGGTGACCCAGAAGCTGACGCAAGGAATGTCTGGCGGCCCGCTTCTTGATGCCGATGGCGCCGTGGCAGGTGTGATTCACAAAGGCGGCCCCGAGGAAGGCCGCGACTTCGCGATCCACATCGACGTTTTGAACAGCTGGCTCGCCGCGGCGGCACCGTGACTCCGCCGCAATCGGCGGAGGCCGAGTTCTTGGGTGCAGCGGTTAAAGTCGAGCGCGCCAACCAGCATGCACCTTCGCGGACGAGGCCTGCCACTGGTTCTGCAAGGATTCTTACCAAGTCATTCAGACGCTTCATGTCGAAAGGCAGTACTACGAAGTGTACCTCCTGCAAGTGCTGGCCCGTTTGGTAAACTCCGTTAGCACAAGCGGGGAACGAAGGCGTAGCGGCCATGCTCCCAGTCCGGATGGAAGTCGGTTAGCTTCGGATCGGCCCCCTCATCCTGCACCAGTATCGCCATGACCTCGGGCGCGACGCGCAGAATGTAGGAATTGGCAGGCAATGCGAAGAGCTTCGGAATGGTGCGCAGGGTGTCAGCGTGCACGAGCAAATCCAAATCAATCAGGATGAGGAAGCGAGCCTTGTCTTCGTCGTAGAGGATTTGTGCCGCAGCGAATTCGGAAAGAGGTGGCAGATCGGCGAGCCACGACGGCTTGTCCGAAGTCACCAGCACCGATGCTGCGGGCAGCGGTCCAGCGGTGACGGCAGCGAAGCGGGTAGGATCGCCGGCTGCCTTCCAAACCTCGTGAATTTTATGGGTACCGACCAGCTGATCCCCTCGACGGCGTGCTTCGGCCAGCGGCGTGCGCTGCATCAACACGATGGGATCGGGTTCGGAAGTTTGATGACAGAGGAGGGAACCGACGAAGGGCATGATAAGCACCGGAGCTGACGGAGAAGAAGCGCGCAGAACGCGGTCGCTACGAGCTTGGCTAAGACTAGCCCCGCTGAATGTGCGACTTTGCCATATAGTCCGGCGCTCCTCGCCACCTCAGGCGCATCGTTACGCTTGGTAAGCAGCCGACGAAGGACTCAAGACAATCGTCCGCGCTCTTGCAATTTATGATCGGAATGCCTGCGAGTTACGGCCCCGATGGGGAGGGCTGAAGGACGAAGCTGACGCAATCGCACGCTCTGAGGCTAGCCGAGAGTTGGGCCGTGTTCGGCGAAGAGCTGTTAGCCTGTAGAACAGACCGAGTTGACGCCCGTCGATCATGACGAAGATGCTTGAGCGGCGGTCTGCCACGGGTTCATGCTTGCGCTCAGAACATGATGCGCCCGACCGCCTGTGCGGCAGCGGCGTAGGCTGACAGGGGACGGTTGGCGACGAAGTGACGATCACGTTCGACGGGTAGTCCGAGGCGCCCGCGCAGTTCGGCCAGTTCAGCCAGGCTGACGTAGCCCAACTCCGGCGCGCCGAGACCGGGATCACAAAGCCCGAAGGCGCGGTCGGGCTCTTCCGGGTCGATCTCAGTCAGGAGCCAGGTTGCCTGAGCGTCCGGGGTGAACAGCTTGACGATAGGATGGGGATCGATGTCTTCACCGCGGACCGTACGGGCGCCGTTGGCAAGCAGCTGCGCACGCTGAGCCGCCGTGATGAGCACGGGGCGCGGCATCAGCGGCTGGCCCTGATGTGTTCGGGATGACGAAGAAGAATGAGCATGACGGCCTCGGCGTTGGCGACCGCGCGACGTGCACGGCCAAGCCAGCATTCAGGCTGAGATGCAGAAGTTCAGGCGGATGGCTGACGAGCCTACCGGCGTAGCGGACAGGCCGCAGATCCGGAGAACGCATCGACGGAGTGCAGTGAAACTACAACAGCAGAGGCGTCCGGAAGCAGTCCGGCTGTGTAACAGGCACCAGAGACAGAGTGTCGGAGGACGCTGGTTCGGAGCGGATCGGCCTAGCGCGGCGCGGCAAGCGAGTAAGAGGCTGCCGCAGCACATCGATAGCCGCAGAGGCAGGCGGGTAGAGAGGGAGAGAG
>NZ_JAIETD010000071.1 GCF_019745455.1 Methylobacterium sp. | reverse complement strand
GCCGCATGGCCCGATGGCCACCCCAATCCCCGCCAAAGCGGTCCTCGAATTTACACCTCGTCCGCGGACGCTACCAACGAATGCACGGCCCGGTTTTCGGTTTGGTTTCACGGAACATGAGCATCAACCTATTCGGCTGGCAGGGTAAACGGTGGGGTAAAGGGTGTTGGGGCGGGCATCCCGCTCCTCGATCGAGATGTGGTGGCGAAAGGGGTGTCCGCCGTACTCTTGACCGCCTGCAGAGCTGGCTGCCCTCACCGACAGCAACAGCGGCGCGATGAGCAATGTGCTCCGCGCCATGGCAAAGGCTGGCGGGGTCCGCAAAATCGGCACTGGCCGGTATATCCATCCCGATATGGACAGCTTCCTGATGGCTGGTAACGCCCGCTCCCGCGATCACGCCGGTAACCCCTACCGCTACGCAAGGGACGGCGAAGCAAGTGCCGAGGAAGGGGCCGAGGTCACCCTGAATGTCACCGATGAAGACGTTGATCAGGCCAAGGTGCGTGGTTGCGCTCTCGGAACGCTAGGTCGGGGGGCATCGCCTCGAGAGCGGTGCAAACGACAGGGAACGATCTTGGAACAAGGGCCGCGCCCTCTAGCGCATGTCAGTCAAAAACGGTTGCGCCTTTCACGATGCAGCCGAAGACAGTCGCCTCCCGCCGGAAGCACGATTCCGTTGGTCGAACCATCGCAGCGTCGCAGTCCTCCAAACTGCGTCGCTTCCCCCGACGATGGGGACACACGAGACCGGTAAGCGGTCGCGCTCAGGCGACGGCCGCAACGGGGTCAGCATCCTGACGCTGGCGAAGGGAAGCCTCGATGTGGTCCCACCGGCTGAGGAAGGCCTCGACCGCACGCGGGTCGAAATGGGCTCCTGCATTCTCGATCAGGTGAGACCTGGCGCGTTGAGGCGACCACGCCTGCTTGTAGGGCCGCTGGGTAGTGAGTGCGTCGAACACGTCGGCCACGGCGACGATGCGACCGGCGAGCGGGATGGTCTCCCCCTTCAGGCCGTAGGGATAGCCGCCCCCATCCCAACGCTCGTGGTGGCTGGCCGCGATCTCGGCGGCTAAGCGCATGACGGGCGAGGCGCTCCCACCGAGGATGCGTTGGCCGCGTTCGGCATGGCGCTCCATCTCGCGGCGCTCCTCGGGCGTGAGCGGACCCGGCTTGAGCAGGATGGCATCCGGAACGGCGATTTTGCCGACATCGTGCATCGTCGCCGCCAGCCCCATCAGTCGGCATTCGGCCGGGTCGAGCCCCAGGGCTTGTGCGATCAGGCTCGTGTAGGCGGAGACCCGGGCAATATGGTCGCCAGTGTCCTCGTCACGATTCTCAGCGGCGCGCATCAACGTGGAGACGATCTCGCGTTCGCGCTCCTCGACAAGGGCGACTGCGATCGAAACCTCGCGCATGAGTTGGGCAGCGTGGTCCCGCATGGCCCGATGCGCTTCGGATAAGGCGAGGAGGTTCGTGACACGGGCCCGGATCTCGATAGAATCCAACGGCTTGGCCAGGAACTCGGTCGCGCCGGCCTCCAGGGCTTGATGGCGCAGGCTGCGTTGGTCATGGCTCGTGACCATGACGGTCGGAACGTTGGCGAGTTCGGGAATGCTTCGGACTGCACGGATGAACTCGATGCCATTCATCCCAGGCATCTCGTAGTCGGTGATAACGACCCCGATCTCCGAAGCATGCGCTTGGGCAAAGGCGAGGGCCTCGACCGGCCCAGTGAAGTCGCGCGAAATGCATCCCACGATGGGCTGAAGGGCGGCGACCACCATCACGTTGTTCAACTCGACGTCGTCGAGGACGAGGGCCAGCATCGAGCGGACTTCCAAGCCTTGTGAGAGCTCCCTATCCATCCGGGCGTTCTGGCGACGCTAAGGGGACGGACGGTACGAGAATGAATCTGACCGGTTGCCGAACCCTGAACCCGGCCGATTCTTTCTCACGCATCGAACCCCAACAATGGCCAAGGTTACGAAAGCTTTGTCGGATTCCCCGCACGAACGGACGAAGTCGGGCGTCCGCAAGCGAACGTTACATGCCCACAACGGGACGTAGCATTCCTGCTGTACACCGATTGAGGTGAGCGAGCGGGTACCCAAGGATAACGACAACGAGACCACGATCCTGTCGCGCGAACACCTTTGCGCGTGGAGAGGATCGACGGAGGCGCCTCCATCGTGCTGCATACGCGGAGAGCGGACGCAAAGCCTGTCGCTCCCGTGAGGCGGTACCAGACTGCGCACGCAGTTCGCACAGCCCTAGACGTGGAACTGCCTACGTCTATCCATCGGAATTCGCGCGATGCCGATGTTTGAGTTGTTGGTCAGCGTCCACGCGCCGGGTGCAGGGTTATGGACCGATTGCGTCTTACTATCCGCCTCGTCCCTCGACGATGCCAAGCTTCAAGCCTCTCAGACAGCAGCGAAGATCCTTCAGATTTCGCCAGGCGACGCTCGGATGCAAAGCGACGACGGCCAGATCGTTTGAGTCTGGTCGAAGCTTGCAGAACATAAGTTCGAGAAGCAGGAGAAAGGACTTTTGCCTGGGGACCGCTGACGTCCGTGTCTCAGATGGTTCTCCCGAAATCAGATCGTTGAAAACCTGCTTCACAGATCACGGTTGCTTCAGAACCGTTTTCTTGCCGAGCCAGGCCAGACCCACTCGAAAAGTGCCAGACCCACTCGCAAAGTGATGGTGGTGGAACCCAATCGGCGAGACGCCGTTCCTAGGGCGCTCTTGAGCAAGGCCACCGAAACGTGGCCGCTTCTCGTCTCAACGATGGAGATCAGATCATGTCCAACCGTATCCTGATCGCGGCCGCGGCTGCCGCCCTTCTCACCCTTCCTGTCACCGCCCAGGCTCAGGGCACAGTGCGTGGTGCCGAGCGTGGTGCCGCTGAAGGCGGCGCAGCCGCCGGTCCAGTCGGTGCCGTCGTCGGCGGCGCCGTCGGTGCCGCGACCGGCACGGTTGGCGGGATCCTCGGCGTCGACGATCGCCCGCGCTTCCGCTCCTATGTCGAAGGCCGTAAGGTGAAGTCCTATCGCTACGACCAGGATGTCCGGGTCGGCGCCACGCTCCCCACATCCGGCGTGACTTACTACGACGTGCCCAACGAGTACCGGGTCAAGCCTGGCTACCGCTACACGGTCGTGAACGAGCGTCCGGTGCTGGTCGATGGCAGCCATCGCATCGTCGAGGTCATCGACTAAAACCGCGATACTTCGTCGCCCGAGCCTCGTGCCCGTCCCGCCCCTGGTGGGGCGGGCATTCTCGTTTGAGACTGGTACGTTGCAGTGATTGCGCCGCACAGCATCGAACGAAAGCTCATGGTCCGGCGGGTCGCGGCCTCGCCCTGGGCGGCGCCAGGTCAGACCGAGCGCCGTTCGTCTCCCATGCCCATCGACCGGGCCAGGAAGTCACGCGCGCGGCTCACTCGGCTCTTCATGGTGCCGACTTGGCAGCCGACCAGCTTGGCAGCATCTTCGTAGGTCAGGCCTTGCGCAGCCACGAGCATGAGGGCCTCGCGCTGGAGAGGCGGTACCTTGGCCAGATAGGTCCAAACCGTCTGCA
>NZ_JAIETD010000061.1 GCF_019745455.1 Methylobacterium sp. | reverse complement strand
GAAGCTTTCGACGTAGCCATTTTCCCATGGTGAGCCTGGCGTGATGTAGGCCGTCTTTGCTCCGACGCCGGTAATCCAAGCTTGGACGGCCTTCGCAACGAACTCCGGCCCGTTGTCCGAACGAATATGGCCAGGTACGCCACGTAGGATGGACAGATCCGAGAGTACGTCGATGACGTCGATCGCCTTGAGCTTACGAGCGACCCGGATCGCCAGGCATTCATGGGTGAACTCGTCAACGACGTTGAGCATCCGGATCTTGCGCCCGTCATGCGTGCGTGCCTCGACGAAGTCATACGACCACACGTGATTGCGGTGTTCCGGGCGAAGACGGACGCAGGAGCCGTCGTTGTCCCAGATCCGCCCTCGCTTGGGCTGCTTGGCTGGGACCTTCAGACCCTCACGCCGCCAGATCCGCTCGACGCGCTTGTCGTTGACGAACCATCCGGCCGCCTTCAGCAACGCGCTGATCTTGCGGTAGCCATAGCGTCCATACTTCTCGGCCAATGCCACGAGATCGGCTGTCAGCGCCTCCTCGTCGTCGCGGCCCCGCGGCACCTTGCGCTGTGTCGAGCGATGCTGTCCGAGCGCCCGGCAGGCGCGGCGCTCGGAGATGTTCATCGTCAGCAGGATGTGCTCGACACAAGCGCGTCGGCGCGCGGGGCTCAGAAGTTTCCCCGGGACGCCTCCTGCAGGATCAACTTGTCCAGCGTCAAATCGGCGATTGCCTTTCGAAGTCGAGCATTCTCAGTCTCAAGACTCTTCATCCGTCGAACCTGATCTGACTTCAGCCCGCCAAACTCACGCCGCCACCGGTAGTATGTCACTGAACTCACGCCGAGCGCGCGAATCGCATCGGCCACGCTCTGGCCCTGTGAGATCAGCACATCCGCCTGCCGTAGCTTGGCAACAATTTCCTCGGGCGTCGGGTGCTTTGCCATCTTGTCCGTCCTCCAGGCTCAAAAGCCATATGTGGAACGGCCCTGCGGACAAGAGCGCTCAGCAACAAATCCCCCACCGCGAACGGTGCAGTCATATGTCCGGCCTTTGGGCGCGGTCATAGACCGCTGGCCTCGATGGAGTCCGCGAGGTGAGCGGCAGATCATACCAGCGCGCTCGGAGGCGCATCGGCTTTGGAGGCCTGTCTCACTTCGGGGTGACGTCCCGTGGGGTCTCATCGCTGCTGTTGCACACCTTGTCCCTGCCCGGCAGCGGTCCGCCGGTCAGCTCTGTCTAGTCTCTTCCGTCAGGCGCCCATTGTGCTCGATGCGGCGAGACCAGGATTCCGATAATGGCTACCCTTCGTGAGGAGAGCCCAGACGATGCGCGCCGTCTTGTTGGCCAGCGCAACGGCGGCGACCTTCGGAGGACGACGCGACAGGATCGCCTGCAACCACGGTGAAGCTTTCCCGCCATTGCGCGCGTGACGCAGTACCGTGGTCGCGCCCAGGATCAGCAAGGTTCGCAAGGTCGGATTGCCCATCTTTGAGATCCGGCCCAGACGCTCTTTGCCTCCGCTGGAATGAGCGCGCGGTGTCAGGCCAAGCCAGGCTGCGAAGTGCCGTCCGGAGACGAACCCACTCGGATCGGGGACGAGGGCTTTCAGCGACGCTGCCGAGATGGGTCCAATACCAGGGACCGCCGTCAGCCTCCGGAGGTCCGCGTCCTCCCGTGACCGGGCCACGATCTCGCGGTCCAAGCGGTGAAGGCGTTCGGTCAACGCTTCGATGTGATCGGACAGATCCACAAGGACCTGCCGCGCGATGACCGGAAGCCGCGCATCGTCAGGGTCTCGGACAATCCCGATCAGACCCGCCACTCGGCTGACCCCCGTGCCGCTCACGATGCCCAACTCCGATAGGTGAGCCCGCAACGCGTTAATCGCTTGGTTCCGCTGGCGTAAGCAGGTCACGTGTCTTCAACACCATGGCGGCGGCCTGCTGCTCGGCTGTCTTGACCGGCACAAAGCGCATCGTTGGACGGCTCACCGCCTCACAGATCGCTTCTGCATCGCCGGCATCGGTCTTGCCGCGCTTCACGTAAGGCTTGACGTAGTTCGGCGGCATAAGGCGCACCTGATGGCCAAGCCTTGCAATCTCACGCGCCCAGAAGTGAGCACCGCCGCATGCCTCCATCCCCACGAGGCAGGATGGCAACTTGGAGAAGAATGTCAGCACCTGCGAGCGGCGCAATTGCCGTCTCACCACCACGGCGCCCTCCGAGGTGATCGCGTGCACCTGAAAGATCTGCTTAGCCAGATCGAGGCCGACAACGTGAATCTCAGACATTTCGGTTCCTCCGCGTTCGAGAACTGATCCGGATTGAAAAACCAGATCAGCACTGCCGCAAGCAGGGCCGTTCCACACCATCATACCAAAGAGCGGACCACTTCAATGGGGGCTGACCAGGAGGTGTCGAGCAGAAGACACATCTCCTCGTCCTGATCGGGATGCGCAATAAGATGTGCGTGCAGGTCGTCGAAGGTCTCGATACTCGCGTTCCGCGAGCGCGCGCCGCTCAGAAGGGCGTTGATCGCGTCACGCATAAGTTGGGGGACATCCACACGGCCATCCCAGGCCGCGGCTTCTTCCGGCGGCATCGGAAGCGTGGGGTTCGGAATGGCCTCGAGGTGGGGACTCGCCTTCAGATCGGCTGGAGAGCAGTAGTTCGCATCTGATACAAGCTGAATGTCGGCAGCCTGAAAGGACTGTGCAACCAGACGGGAGCAGAACTGTTGGCGGGTCCAACTTTGCGCCCCACCCAGCCCTGCGAGCACGGCTTCCTTCTTCGAGTAGCGGGTGCCGATGTGACCGCGCAGAAAGGTCCGAACAGCGGCGAGCTGTTCGGCGGAGATCCCGGTCCGTAGGCGCAGGACATGAACCGGGCAAGCTTCCTCGATCATCAGGCGCTGGGTGTTGCGCGCCTGGACGCCCTCGTCCGTCGCGTCGATGACGGAGCGATCCTCGACGTAGACCATCGCGTGGGAGATGTCGCTGCGGGTGGCTCTGCGAATGGCCGTGCTGACGGCTGATTTGGTGGTCGTCAGCACGATGTCGCCCGGTCGGAGGAGGGCCTCGTTCAACCGTTTCGTGGATAGTCCCGCCTTTGCATCACGGCTCATTCGACACCTGCGATCCGGCCTTCATTCGACGGGAATGCGGCGCAAGACCGCATCAAACCTCTGCCTGATGCGATCGATAGGACCGACCCTCCGATTGGAGCGCCTCCGATCTCACGCTATGCAACCTGGCCCACGATTGTGGTGCCTCGTCCCTTGTTTCTCGTCTTACCCGCAGAGGGACGACCGAGTTTTCGGTTGGGATTGTTCCATCACGACGGCCAACCTGTTTGGCGAGAGCGGGTTGCCAACCAAGGGGCATCTCCGAGCCTCGCATCGGCCCTGTCGCAAACCCGCGGCGTTTACCCCGCGTTGACCATAGAGCCCGCATGGCACCTCCCGTTTCGGAGGCCACCCCATGATCCTGTCTGCCATCGCCGCCAAGCTCAAGACGCGCGCCAAGGCCGACTTCAAGGGCCGGCACTACGAGGCGGCCCTGATCGTTCAGGCCGTCGCCTGGTACCTGCGTTACCCGCTGAGCTATCG
>NZ_JAIETD010000009.1 GCF_019745455.1 Methylobacterium sp. | reverse complement strand
CCAACCGAGCAGGTTTTCCGCCCCGGTGTTCCAGCCGGTGATCCGCCCGGCGAGATCGAGGGTGAAGATCGCGTAATCCTTCGCACTCTCGACAGCGAGGCGATAACGGGCTTCACTCGCGGCCAGCAACGAGGTGCGTGCCGTCAGGTCGGCCAGGGCACGCTCCAACCCAGAAGCACGCGCTTGTTCGACAGCGAGGGCCGCCCGGCCCTCGGCGATCTCGCGCTCGTGCTCCACCTTGGCCGAGGGACTGCCCTCAGCCAGGCGTTGCACAGCCTCATCGAGCGCTCGTCTGAGGCGCGCAATCTCAGCTTCAAGCACAGCTTCCCGGCCCTCGTGCGAAGGAATGGCCGCATCACGGTCGCTCAAACCGATACTCCTCGCGGACTGCCGATTTTCGTCATGCTACGGCCGTCCAAACAGAGCGTCGTTCCGAGTTCGCCATGCCTCGTCCAAGAGCCACGTGTAGTTCTGGTCCGGCATCAGGGGGACACCCTTCACCTCGGCGTTGGGGATGAGCAGGAAGAAGCTGTCCCGCTCCTGCGACACTTTCAGGGCCCGCAGCGGAACGACGATGCTGTCTTTCCCCGGCGTGAAGAAGCCGCCCGAGGCTACGACGGCGTAGTCTCGGCGATCCTTTGTCCCAAAGACGACGTTCCTAACCTCACCGATGATCTTGTCATCAGAGCTGCGCACCTCCGCACCGATGATCTGATCCGCTCGCAAGCCCAGAGGAAGTTCGTCGACGGGGACCAGAGGTTTGGCGTCCTTCTCGTCGCGACGGCCTTTCACGGCACCACGCTGAACCTTTGGGTCCTTGGCAGCCATCTGCTCCTCGGCGGCATCCTCATCGTTGTCGCCCAGGCTGCTCATATTCGGGCCGGCGATCAGTTCGCGGATGTTGGCCATGAGGCGCTCGCAATCGGCGTGACGCCCATAAGTCCACAGTGTGAAGGCGGCATCGCGCAGGCTCCGAAGATCCTTCACAGTCTGGCGGTTCTCGGGACCGCGCAGGTCGGGCTTCTGCAGGATGGCCTCCTCCAGCTTGGCATCGGCGATTTGGCACTCGGCGAGGGCAGGCGTGATCGCAAGCACGCCCAGGAGAAGGGCGGCAAGTAGGCCTTTGGACGGGTTCATTTTGAGCCTTGGTTGGCCAACGGACGCATCAAGTTCAAGCGGTCCGCGGATTGAGCATGCCTAGTGATCTCCTCCGCGTGGATGCGATGAGATAGCCAGCTCGGCCTTTCGTCGAACGGTGTTTCACCATCGGTTGGCGACAGCTCACCAGATCTTTCCAGTGGAACTTCGATGATGGTCGGCATCGTTGCTGTCTTGAAGCGGACGCTGAATGCATCCCGCGCGCCGATCCGGACTTGGCACGCATTCTTCGTCAGGGACGATCCTGCGGTCATCTCGACAACGGCTCGAAGAACTTCACCGCGAATCGCGTTGGTACTATCGTGCTCACGACCCTCCACGCCAGGGAAGGTTCTTCTGTCATGAGCATAAAGTAAGCTGCGTGCCATGTGGCTCCTCGCTTAAAAATAGGCGGGAGCACATCGAACTCTCAGGCGCTGACGCCCTGAATTAGTGGTCAGCGATATTCATAACCTAGAGCATACTGGCTTGAAAAGCAATGCTGCAGCATCACGAATTTTTGAATTTCAGCCGTTATTAAAATAATTTTAAATATCACCGGAACAAAAATATCATCCAAGACTTAAACTTGACCATACAGAGACTGCCATAAGATTTTGGCGAAGAGGGCAATTATGAATATATTAGATCCCGTTACTGGAAAGCGTGTTGCAATTCTAGCAGTAAAACCAGGATTGCATCCTACACGAAGCTCAAGCCGCATCTGACTGGGCATTCGCTCGACCGGGAGGCCAAGCTGCTGCTGCACCGGGACCAGCTTTCGCTTATCTGCGGCGAAAGCGGCTCGCACGTCCCTAAGTAAATATACGAAAGCACCCTCGGCCTGGCCTGCAGGGCAGCTTCAGCCAGTTCAGGGAGGTTGTTTCTGGCCGCAACGAGGCAAAGGACGATGGCGTTGGGCGCATTCGTACCTTAACCTGTGTGGATACGATCCGATGGGAGCTCGATGCCATGAACCTTGTTCAGCTTATCTATGTCTCGCGCCCCTTCGGGTTTGATCAAGCAGCCCTGAATGGCATCCTTTCCCAGTCTCGCCGCTGCAATACGCGAGATGGTGTCACCGGCGCCCTCATATGCAGATCGGACATTTATCTACAATTGCTGGAAGGCACGGTTGAAGCGCTTGACGCTACCTATGAGCGGATCGTGGCTGACGACCGTCATCTTGAGATCAATCGGTTGTCCTACCAAGCCATTACCGAACGTCTCTTTCCTGCCTGGGCCATGCGTAGTGACCCGGCCCGCTCGTGGATGTGGTCGCCCGCTGAAGTCGCCAATGGCGCAGTTGCAGAGTCGACGCAGAAGCAGCTCATTGGGATCTTCGAGCGGCTCGCAGCCGAACCTGCCGAAGGCGCGAGTCTGTCAGCCGTATGAGCTCGAACGTCCCGCGTTCATCCCTCGCTTAGCAAGCACCCATCGGACCTGTTGCGAGTACGGTATGAAGCCTCAACCGGATAGTGGCTGCGCAGGTGAGAACGGCACCAACGACGTTCCACACCCGACCCCAGCCTTTAGACGGGCCGAGCAGATGGCTATTGCGAACAAGCGAAGGGCGGAGATATTGCCGTTGATCAGTGCGATGAGGGCGCGTGGCACCACGACGCTCGTCGGATTGGCAAACGAGTTGAACAAGCGCGGGATCCCAGCGCCCCGTGGCGGCCAATGGACGGCCACACAGGTCTCGCGGCTGCTGTGAACGACACTGACGTCCTGCGGCGGTTGAGCCTCCTACAAGATAAACCGTCGACGGTATTGCCGAAGGTGTTCATCACTCGCTTGGCGATGGTGCAGCAAAAGGCACTGTGTGGGTACTTGTACCAATCAGCCTTCTGAAGCCTGCTATTTGCTCTTCAAGACTTTATCGGCTGCGGCATCGACTTTTTTGTGATCCGCCGACGAAAGGTTGCCGGCCTTCTCCTTCTTCTGCGGCTTGAAGGTGAACCAGCCGTCAGCGCACTCTCCAACGCGCAAGTCGATGACAGCGTCCAGGCGGGCACCGGTAAGGGCAGCGACGGGGATCACGTCCAGCATACCGGGATCGGCCTTGCCCATCAGAAGTCTCTGGACCTCGGTATCGCTGAAGGCGCGCTACTCTTCGTCGTGATCGACGGACGGCTTTACTAAATGCAGATCTGCAAAGACATTTATCCCGACTGGCGTGCGTATCACGATGTACGACCAGTATCGCTTTAGACGACCAAGATATTTGTTCGTGCTTGCCCAGCCGAGCCTAGTGAAATCCACTAGTTCGTCCATGAAGCGAACTGCCGTTTTGACATCGATCCGCTCCAGAGAAGGTGGCACATCTCGGGCAGCACACCACTCCAGCAGGATCTTAAGAGCGCGCGCATCGTCGAGCAGCGACGTCTCCTTGATTCTGAGAGTCTACATATAGGCTCCGTGGTGAGCGGCGATGGGCGTGGCCGTACCGCGGGCGATGGCACCAAACTGA
>NZ_JAIETD010000132.1 GCF_019745455.1 Methylobacterium sp. | reverse complement strand
TCCACCTCAGGCCGCCTGACCGATGGCCGCTCCAACTCCACCCCGAATTTCCACCTCATTGACGGACACGACCTTATGCAGGCTGATTCATCACGGCGCGTGAAATTTGTTCGTAAACCAATCACTAATTGGGCGCCTCGATTAGGGCCTGTTGTCGCCTGAACGGATTGGCTGGGCTTGCGTTTTCATCTCTCTGAGGCAGGAGGGACGATGCTGAGCGACGCGCAATGGGCTGAATTGGAGCCTCTGGTCGAGGCCTGCCGGCCCAAGGCTAAGACGCCGCCGCAGGATCTTCAACGCACGCTCTCGGCCATCCTCTGGCGGCATCAGAACGGGGCCAAATGGCGGGCCATCCCGGAGGATCTCGGTCCGTGGTGGCGGGCCGCCCAGATCTTCATCCGCTGGTCCCGTGCCGGCGTCTGGGAGCGGCTGCTTCAGCTCGTGCAGGAACGCGGCGTCCAACTCGGCATGGTGTTCCTCGACGGCACGAACGTGCGAGCGCACCAAAAGGCGGCGGGGGCCGCCAAAAGGGGGGATCTGCGGCCGAGCGAGACGCTCGTGAAGCTCTTGGCCGCTCGCGTGGCGGCTATGGCACCAAGGCTTGCGTGATCGCCGACGGGCAGGGCCGCGCCATCGCCTTCCGGCTGGCGCCCGGTCAGGCTCATGAACTACCTCACGCGGTTCCCCTGCTCGACCAACTGCCGGGGGTGCCCAAATGGGTCGTTGGGGACCGCGGCTACACCAGCCACGCCTTTCGCGAGCACATCTGGGACATGGGCGCTCGGCCTGCGATCCCGCCCCAGCGCCACGAGTTGCCCGTCGCCTGCCCGAACTGGATCTACAACAACCGCAACCAAGTCGAGCGGCTCTGGGTCAGGCTCAAGGAATGGCGCGCCATCGCCACCCGCTACGAGAAGACCGCCGCCAGCTTCATGGGCGTCCTCTCCCACGCAGCCGCACTCGATTGGCTCAAGCGATGACACGCCCTAGAAGCGACAGCCACGTCTGGTTTGATAAGGTCGCCGCTCTGAAGCGGTCCGTTACACGTTACCCAACTCAGCCGCAGGTTATTGTCCATCAAATTACCGCGAAGCGGACTTTGCGACAGTCTGTGCAGGGTCGAGAGCGGATCCGAGCCAAGTATACCATCCGTTGGAGATCACCCTGCGGCCCAGATAAACGATAATGACCAACACCCCGCCCTGACGCGAGATCACCACGAACGATTATGCGCCGCGGACTTTCAAGGGTCAGCCCGGGCCCAGCTAGTGGGTCGCCTCATGCGAGCGCATCCGCGAGCTGATCCAGGAGCAGGCCGACGGGTACTTCCGATTGCGGCTGGTCCTGCGCGAGGCGGTCGACCTGCTGAAGGGCCCGAAGAAAAACCCGATGTGGTGGTGGGATGACGACCACGGGCCCGACCTGATCCTGAGCGTCATGGACATTCACATCGAGCGCCTGAACGGACGGCGGTATCGCGTGGACCGTCGAGCGACGATCGCAGAGGCGATGGCGGCGAAGCCGGTGTCGAGAACCCATTCTGAGAACTCCGACGCCTAAGTAGGATACCTCTTCGTATGCCCTCAGCCTCATCCTAAGCGCGAGCCAAGTTGCGTATCGGCTCCGTCGTGCTGCCCACGACGTGCCCCGCCAGTCCGTGATCAGATCGGGCGGCGGGGCTCGCACCTGCTCTCACCCTTATTCGCCAGCGACAAAGAGCGCATTTTGCGAAATCATAGCGTCGCTATGACGCCCGGCCATGAAATTCTGGAAGGCAGAAGTCAGAGGGGCGCTCGGTGTGAGCGCATCACCTGAACACGGGGAGCGCGGGTATCGCGCGACCCTGGTTGATCAGCGAGGGATGGTCGTATCAACTGTTCGGATTGCGGCTGCAGACGACGCGGATGCATGTGAGAAGGCCAGAGCACTTGTTGACGGCCATGGCGTCGACTTGTGGGAGGATATGCGGTTCGTTGACCACTTCCCCGCTATCGATCCACCCGAGTAGCTGCGCGACGATGCTAGCTACTTGCCTGTCTTCGCCATGGCGGATGCTTCGGTCACGGCGAAGTCGAGATGACACAAGAGAGCGCCTGCCTCGTCGGTTACTTCCATCCGCCAGTCCTCACCTGGGCGCAGCTTGCGACCCTCGTCGCGTAACAGGCTGCCGGCGAGAACAATGGCTTCTTCCCGCGCGGCTTTGATATCCGCCAGCTCAGTTCCGTCAGGATCTGGTGCGCTGTAGCCGTCATAAACGTTGAAGTGGAAACGAGGCACGTGCTGCTCCGCCAAAGAGAGGCGAGAGCAAGATGAACCCTCAGTCGCCGACGCCTGGGACTACCAGCCTGCGATTGACCTAGTATCGGGGGGGGTCACACTCTGTGCATTTACATACAGTAACGGCGGCGTGCACTGCGCCTTCACATATAGTTCACTGCGGCTTTTCCACCACAGCCAACATAGGAAGTTCGCGATGACGGAATATGAGACGGGCTACCTTCAGGCCCTAAAGGACCTTTAGATGACAACCGGCGGCATGGCTCGCGATCCAGGCGTCTCTTCAGACGGCAGGACCGAGTTAAAGCGTGTCGTCTCCCATATCGAAGTCCTTTCAACGAGAGGAGAAGTCAGCCCGACGAGGCTGAACACGGCAAAGACGCGCCAGACCCATTGAGCGGCAGCTTCTAGGGCATGCGACACAGCCTGGCTTCGGCACGTTCCTGTCCTAGATCTCGCGGCGGCGAGAAACCGCTGACCTGGGCCGCGGTACGTAGGGAAGAGCAAAGAGCCATGCTGATCGAGTCCATCATGCTCGATATCGAACAGGATGAGATCCGCACTCGCATGCGGGAGGTGGCGACGCGGGTGTTGGCAGAAGGCAATGCCCTTGATGAAGATCTTCAGGATTGGATCCTGACCGTGAGAGACGACGACGGAGTAGTCGTCATGAGCCTCTTCATGGCTCAAGCAGCTGGGTGCGAGGCCATGTCCAGGGCGCACTAAGACTGAAGCTTCAGACTAACGGCTCGGGCTCGGGGATTGGCACATCGCCCATCCACAGCCCGGCGAACGTCAGCGTTGCCGTGTAGACCGTAACGTTGTTCTCGTCGCGAACCGAGACCGTGAAGGCTTGCCTGTCTCCATCGGTCGGGATCACGTCCTTCGCGATCGTGGGCAGCACATTCATGGCCTCAACTCGGAGGGCATCGACGCCTGCGCAATCGGTGCCCTCACTGTCCCGGATGAACGATCGTCCCTCGTGGATGTCGAAGTAGTAGCGGGCCATTGTCCTCTCACTGATCACTGCCCCGCCCTCTGAACAAAATCACGGGTGCGACCAATTTGTTCTGTCCGCTAGCGGACAAAGCTCTGTGGCAATAAATGTCACGACGACCTCAGGGCCAATCCGCTCCTTCTAAAGCCATGGTGAGGCAAATAAGCGCTATTTTTATCTTATCATAATAAGACAGAACTGTACGACAGCGGACAGAACGTCTTCTCTCTGCAGAAGGATAATCTAGTTTATGTTGCGCTGTTAGCGAATGCTCATCATTGTGGGCATCATCAGTGAAACGCTACAGGTGCTGATGACTGGGAGAGCCGTGGGCTTCCACCTGCATTGCAAGGTGAAGCGGCCATGCCTTCAGCCGGTAGCGTCCGCGGACGAGGTGTAAATTCGAGGACCGCTTTGGCGGGGATTGGGGTGGCCATCGGGCCATGCGGC
>NZ_JAIETD010000151.1 GCF_019745455.1 Methylobacterium sp. | reverse complement strand
CGACCTGTGCAAGCGCCAGGGCGTGCGGGTGTTCTCCTCGAACTACACCCTCTATGGCGACATGAGCGCTCGCACGAACGCGGTCTATCGCGACTTTGCTCCTCAGGTGGAGATCTACTCCATCGACGAGAGCTTCCTCGACCTCTCGGACGTTCAGCCAGCTCGCCGCCTCGAACTCGCCCGCGATCTGCGCGCGACGGTACGGGCCTGGACGGGCATCCCGACCTGCGTCGGCATCGGCCCGACGAAGACGCTGGCCAAGCTCGCCAACCACATCGCCAAGAAGGTGCCGGAGCTTGAGGGCGTCTGCGACCTGACCGATCCGGTCGCCTACGACCATTGGCTCTGCCGCATCGCAGTCGAGGAGGTGTGGGGCATCGGCCGGGCCTCGCTTCACAAGCTCGAGGCTATGGGTGTCGACACGGTGGCGGACCTGCGCGACCTCGACCCACGCCCGGTCCGCAAGGCGATGACGGTGGTGGGCGAGCGCATCATCCACGAGCTGCGCGGCCTGTCCTGCCTGCCGCTCGAACTGATGCCGGCCCAGCGCAAGGGCTGTGCGGTCACGCGCTCGTTCTCTGCCCGCGTCACCGAGCGCGAGGTGCTGGAGCAGGCAGTAGCCGCGCATGCCACCCGCCTCGGCGAGAAGCTGCGGCGCGGCGGCCTTGGCACCTCCCACGTGACAGTCTTCTACCACACCAGCACTCATGACCGCGGCGAGCCGATGCGCTCGGTCTCGACGACAGTGAGCTTGCCCGAGGCGACGAACGACACGCTTGCCCTCATCACCGCGGCCCGGCACAGCCTCGCCCGGACTTGGCGCGACCAGGGCGAACGGCCGTGGCGCTACTCGAAGGCCGGCGTCATCACCACCGATCTGAAGCTACTCGACGACAGTCCGCGGGCGCTCATCGGTCAACTCGACCGCGAGCGCGGCGGACCGTTGATGGCGGCGATGGACGCCTGCAATGCCCGCTTCGGCCGAGGCGCCGTGGTGCCGGCGCGGGCCGGGCTGCAAGCGAAGCGGACATGGTCGACGAAGTTCCAGATGCGCTCGCCGAGGTACACGACACAGCTCGCCGAGCTACCAGTGGCACTAGCCTGACATCACAATGATCAAGCTGGACGCCGACCTGAGTCCGTGAGCCACTCTAGAACACGTATCGCTGTCGGTTGATGCACATGAAGACCAAGTGAGTTCCAGATCCCGCGCTCCATTTCTGAAAAAACTGCCTGAAAGTCTTCAGTTCGAGACAAGTGATATGGGCCGATGATAACCTCTTCATCGGGGATCAAGGTGGGACTTTCAAACGTACCGCTGCCGACGATCGAGCGGACTATTTTGCCGGGGTTCACAATATGACATTCAATGATGTATTCAGCGGTCAGGTTTGAAGCTGCAACGCGGACCTGTTCAACAAGAGCCATCATTTGCGCAACGACTGGTACAAGCCATATAGGCGTAAACACAAAATCATGGCCCTGATAATGGGAGGAGCACCGAAAACCCGCAACTTCCATCATGCCGCTATCCGATAATAACCATCTCGCATAATAATCCGAGGGGGCCTCAATGTACTCCATCGCTTGGGCACGCGGTCGCCAGTTGAGGCCGAAAGGTCCTTCGCCGAGTGCCGGAGGCAAATTTGACTGTGTGATGTCTCTGCCGGGTCTGCATAGATTTACATGATTTGTGATCGATGAAGCCCTTATACTTAGATCCTCGATCGGCATAGCTGTACATCTAAACCCAAGAGAATGCCCCCCGAGCTGGTAATTGCCTTGCTCGGTCTGGAGGGTCCCATTTCTGTAGCCATCAACCAAGCTGCGCATCCGCAGTGCTCTAGCGTTGCGAAGCTCTCTAAGGCGCTCAGCCCGTGTGCGTGTTTCAAACAGAGAGCTGTGGAGGTCCCGCATGGTCATAGGTTCGGAACGCGAACCTCGCCTCAAAAAGGCGAGGGGCGGCCTGCCGTGGCCGTGAGGAGCGCGAAGGGATGAAGTTACACGGATGATGAGAACGCCGCTGCCATCTTGACTGCCTGGCGCGACTATTCCGCGAGCTTCGAAGCTCGCCAACGGGGGATCAATGGTCTGATCTAATGATTGATGTAGGCGCTCAGCTAGATCTATCACGCGAGGTATGAGAACTGGATCTGGGCCTTTGGCGCGTTTGGGATGATCTTCTGTCTCATCAACGCCAACTACAATCACTCCACCATAAGCATTGGCAAACGCCACGATCTCCTTCGCTAGCGCATCCTTAGCTGGGGATCCGATCTTATTGGAGCCAAGCATCCAACCATCGCGCTGCCCATTGTTTGCTGGGAGTTCGCGCTTCAGTTCGAGGCGAAGATCCTCCTCTGCTTCCGCGACGATCAAGGCTTCGATATCCGCAAATGTTAAGGCGGCGAGGGGTTCCTCAAGCAATCGGCGAAGCGTCATGTTCTCAAGCCCTTCCGATCATGCGCTTTGCTGGTCCCTGCGGCGGAGCGACCTCACCCCTTCACAGGCCTCGCCAGCAGGATCGCTAGGCGCACGAAAGTGCGCTTCACGTGGGCACTGGCGTCGTCTCGGGCCATCGTCACTCTAGCAAACGGGCTCGCCTCTACAGCAGCGTGAAGGTCAAGCTTGTACCCGGCGCCAATTGCAAATTGGGAGATTGTTGGGTCCGACATGTATGCCTCGACTGCGGCATCAAGATCCGCCTCGACGATCGCCTCAGCCTTGTAGAGGTCGCCGACCGTCTGGTCGCCAGGCATCTTTCGTCCCCTCGTGAGTTCTTATCGACTCCAGGGCTGGCAAGTTTCGACTGATCGCAAAGTTCCTGAGGTGCGTGACGAGCGCATTACCTAGCCGGGAACGCCTCGCAGCTACTTGAGCGGGTCAATGGCGGGGAAGTGGTCAACGAGCCGTAGATCCTCCCATAGATCAACGCCATGACCATCGACGAGAGCTTTAGCCTTCTGACAGGCCTCGTCATCGTCGCCTGCTGTGATCCTAATGATCGACACGACCGCTCCCTGTCGATCAATTAAGGTAGCGAGGTACCTCGATTCCTCGTGTTCGGATGATGCGCTCATACCAGGCCGCCCCCAAGCGTCTGATTTCTAGAACCTCATAGCCGAGCTTCATAGCAATGCTATGATTTTGCACGAAGGTGCCGTTCGTCGTGGTGATCAAGGTGCCACCTAACGAGATGCCTTTGCGGCGACGCAGGCCCTGCGTTCCTCTGTCCTTCGCTCGACGAATTCCCCTGCCTCCCAACCTTCCAGCCACACCGCCTTGCGGCTAACGACTTCATCTGAAAACGGGCAGTCCTCACGGGTTTTCCCCTGGTTGAAGGCTTCGTAGCCTAGCCAGTATGGGTTCCGCCCCGTCCGCGTATTCGCGTCGGCCACGAAGGCATCAACGGCGGCGGCGACGTCCTCCTCGAGAATCGCCTTCGCCTTGAAGAGCTTGCCAACCGTCGCGCCTGCCACTGCTACTGCTCCTCCGAATCGGCGTCCTCACCCGATAATGGCTGCTTTGTAAGCACCGCCTTCGCGTCCGATGTTTTGAGCTCTAGCCCTGCGCGGACGCTCCGCCAGAACACCTCCGCTATTTCGCGCTTATGTTCCACCCGCTCCTGTAGGCCTGAGGCAATGCCGAGAACGGCGAATTGAGCGTCCGTCCCAAATGCCGTCGCTTGCGACATCAGAGTGAAGAGGTCGGAATAATACGGTACCGGATCAGGGTCTTTGTCGACCAAATTGTGAGCCAGCCGTCGTGTTCGAAGCTCACGGACGCGCTCAAGACAGACGAGCGGGTCTCCGCTCTGCATCATGTCCCAGCGTTCGATCATACGAGCTATAGCCGCGCGACAGGCTTCTCCGTCTGATTCCTGATGCTCCCCCCATCCGGGAACCCATTGTCG
>NZ_JAIETD010000182.1 GCF_019745455.1 Methylobacterium sp. | reverse complement strand
CGATCTCTGGATGCTCGCGTCGGCAGATAGGCGCGGACTTCGAAGGTGTCGAACGCTTCCGCCCACGCGCCACTCCAAGAGGCATCTACGGTAGGTTCTTCTGCTGCTTGAATGTGCGCAATCGCATGGGGTGAGTTGGAAAGGTCCGCCCCCAGCCTGCCTCATGCATAGGTCAGTGGCGGCTCACCGACGTTCCGCCTTCGGTAACAGGTAGCCACCAAGCGGCTTAAGCGTGCAGGCCAAGGCCTCGTTTAAGATCATGTGCTCACGGTCGAAAGGCCCGCAGAGCGTTTCGTTCATGCTCAGGAAACAACCGTAGCTGGTGGCTGGCTTCTCGGGAAAACGGACTTCGCCGAGCTTCGAAGAGAACGTCCGACTCCGTGCCCTCGATTGAGGAGCAACCGTGGCAGCCTGTCATACGACCGGCGAAGACCTACACGCTGTCGGGCGCCAGCTCCCCATCGACCACAACCCTCAGTCCATCCTTGTTCTGCAGGGCTTCAGGACGCCGGCTTTTGCAATCCGATGTGGTGATGTGGGCCGCCGCGGTATTCATCGCATCAGCCACCGTGTCGAACAACCTCTGCGGTCGGTGCATCGTCGACCCCATTCCCTCATCAGGAGTTGATGGAGCGGCCTAATCGGCCTCCGCAGCGCAAGGCATGCAGTGCATTGGCCTCGCCGTACGCCACAACAAAATCGTCACCTGGACCGACGAGAGCACGCGCGAGCATTCGTTCCGCTCTAAGTAGGAGGCGACAGCGACCGGTTGGCAACCCAGAGACGAAAAAAGCCCCGCCGCGGTAAATCGGGCGGGGCAGTAGTGGAGTTACCATGAGTAGAGCGGAGAACACTGCGTCAGCTGGCTTTGTTCACCGCGATGCGTCAGATTTGAATGTGTAGGTCCTCGCCCGCCCGATGGCGCATGTTGCATAGCTCGGCGGCGAGGCCATATCTCGGTTGCCGTCGAACATCCTTCCAACTTGGCCGTTGATCCCACCCAATAACCATGGTGAAGAAGCGATGACCGAGAAGAAGCGACCCGCTGCCGAGAGCACGGACACGAGGGCCACCTCACAGCAGGCCAACGGAAGCGTACGCGGTGCGCATATCAAGCCTTCTGAGGCCAGGATCGAGGGGAGCCATACGCAGGAGACCGTCGACCCGGCCGAGCGCTTGACGGAAGATCCCAACCACCAAAACGACGTCGCTTAACCTGGTTCCACGCGACGACCCGAAGCCCCGCAAAGTGCGGGGCTTTTTAAATCCCTTTTTTGCAACGCCATCGAAGCAGACGCATCGTTTATGTTTCCGCCGAACTTGCCAAAAACAACCTCGTTCAGAGGCAATTGATAGTTCACGTTAATGTGAGCTTCCACAAGGTGTCCGATCCTGTGATCCTTGGTGGGAGCTGGCGGTGCCGCAGATCACAGAAGCAGACCACGCAACTCACGATGATCGCGCTTCTCGCTGGATTATCGGCGTGCTGCTGTCCATCCAATGCGCCTTCCTTGCAGGTTGCTTGATCCTCCTCTGATCCACAGGGCGCCGTCATAATGAAGTTTGCGATGGATCGAAACGGCGAACGTTTAGCCTGAAGCTTAGCGCCGCCTAACGACCGTAAACTTGGCATGCGGTTAGCGAAGGCAAAAATCTATCTGACGTGAGCGAGAGCCTGACATTGGAAGCCGACACGCCCCACAGGATGGAGCGGCTGGCCGAGATTGGCTGCATGGCGACCTTGCTCACCGACCAGTTGCTTGAAGATCAGACCACAGGGCGTCCGGTCTACAAAGATGAGACCCTGGCGTTGCTGAAGGCCTCCACCCTGCTCGCGAGCTGCGGACGCCTCATCCAGCCGCGATCCGGCCAGAGCGTGAAGGGCTTTGACATCGCCGAAGCCTCTGAGCCGCCTGGCATATTAGACGAAGTTCATATCGAGGAGGTTCAACGTCTCGCCCATTCGCTGCGTCCGCTCCAAGCACAGAACAAACAGGGTGTTTAACAACGGCTGGACGGAGAGGCTGGAGGGACTTCGATGACGTCGAACGAGCTTGTCAGCAAACGGTCCCTCGGCATCGACAAGGCCCTCGTCCCGATCAACAGTTTCGGGACAAACAATGGGACAGGCAGGTAACACGGACGACGACGTGCGAAGCGAGCGCGGTCATCTTGTTCACGTTTGGCGCCCCGCTCAGCATCTTGAGCAATGACTCTGAGCCGGGGACAACGCCGCGTGCAAGCCATGTTCTCCTTTAAGGCGGCTGAGGCGTCAGAGGCTGCCATTACCCTTCCGGCAACCTCGTAATTCGCAGCAAGTCCTTGTGGGGCCATGGAACCTAATGGCAAGTTGACTTGGGCAGGCGGCGGCGTGGGAAGGCAGCGGCGACCGATGCGAATCCTGGTGCTGGGCATTCTTATTCTTGGCTGCTGCCCTACGGCACGCGCTTCTGGCGCTACTGCTTTCATTGTTAGGCGGGAGGCCTGTTTTAACCGCGTCTACGACGCAGCCCATCTCGCCGCACATCCGCAGCAAAAGGTCCGTCATATCCGATTGACTGCTCAGCCGAATGGGCGCGGCGCGATCACGGCAGGCCTCAACGTTTGGCTCCGCGGCAGCGGGGTGCGCTACGCTGCTTATGCATTCTGTCGATTCGAGTCGGGCAGAACAACGTGCCGCTCGGAATTCGACGATCGAGTCTGGGGGATTCGTCAGGAGAATGCAAAGACAGTTCGCATCGAAAACGGAGGCATCTGGGTCAATCCTTGGGACTACGATGCTGAGGACAGGTCCGAGCGTGGCACCCGGCTGAAAACCGAGCCGGATGACGAGTCCTGGCTGCTCAGCGCGACCACCTGCTCCATGAATCCCAACGATTAGACGGCCCTATACCTGGCCAGGGTGGGCGTCACTTTCCGGTCAACCAGCCTTCTAGGATCGCGGAAGACGCCCGTCATCGTTTCGCCTTCGGCCTCGCTGCAGGACGAGGCCTGGAAGCAACTTGCAGGCGAGCCGGATCATCGATTACTCGCCGCTAAACTCGTCGCTGATCTTCGGCGTCCGGTACCTACGCCCGTTGTACGTGCGTTGCTCGACGAGCCGAAGGCGGCCGCGTCAGCGACAAAGTCGTACGACCGAACGTGATGCGGGCGTTCCGGTCGCCGCACGGCGAAGATGGCCGAGCACCATACCCATGAGGTCGAGCTGAGATGCCTCGCAAACGAAGCGATCCATTTCATTGATCTGGATCGGATGAGATTAGATGATGTCACACTTTTCTCGGCTTCGAGAGCCGGCGAAACATCTAGGAGGAAAACCGCAATGAAATCAAAAGCGACTTCAGCGGTTGGTGCCCAGGAAAGGATTATGCCGGGTTGCCGCTAAGTGGTTGATATTGCAGAGGCTCAGGCCCGTGCCCTCACCACTTTGTTACACGGTCTCGTACCACGGTTGCGATCCCCGTTGTCAAGCTGACACTCCCGCCGACACGGCTTAAAGCGTCGGGAGCGGCCATGAAAAATCTCGGTACTCGGTAGCAAACTCATTTGCGCCAACTGATGTAATCGCTTGCTCAGTACGAAGGACCGTACGGCATCGGACCTAACTCCTTAGTTTGCCGCAGTTAAATGCGGCTTTACCCCCCTTCGTCATCGTTCCTCTCTAATGGAGGTTCGGTTGCCCCGCTACTTTATTGACACAACGGCTGGCTCTCTCAACGCGAGAGATGAAGAAGGGTATGACTTGCCCGATCTAGAGGCAGCCCGACGTGAGGCGGTGTGTGCCCTTCCCGAGATCGCAAGATACAGCCTCAACAGAAGCGAGCGTAAATCGGTCGTCGTCAAAGTGAGGGATGAGAGTGGTGCCGTGCTGTTCCAGGCCACATTGACGTTGTCCGAACAGTGGATGGATGCGCCCACCGCTGGGTGAACATGCTACCCAATACCAGAAAATCTCATAGGGTGAGCTGGTGTAGGTAGGATGGTGTAAGCCCTCTACTGCCTGATCGGGTCTAAAGATTCG
>NZ_JAIETD010000016.1 GCF_019745455.1 Methylobacterium sp. | reverse complement strand
GCTGCGCGCATAGTTTTCATAACGCCGACGTTCTTTACATCGTGATTGAGTTCCACTCGTACTGGTCGGCCAGTTGCGAAATTTTCAAATCTCGACCGTTGCCGTGGAGCTGGATACGGTCGCGATCCCGATTTCGCGCTCCGAGACAAATCCATCGTTCGG
Organism: Methylobacterium sp.; assembly: GCF_019745455.1. Lineage (GTDB taxonomy): Bacteria > Pseudomonadota > Alphaproteobacteria > Rhizobiales > Beijerinckiaceae > Methylobacterium. The sequence goes on along the minus strand of NZ_JAIETD010000016.1, from coordinate 3,970 downwards.
CTGTGTGACTAGGCCGTGCGCTGTGACCGATCGTTCCGGAAGAATGCATATGGCCTGCCCGTCACCGACGACCCATCGCCGCCAGTCCTTGCGATCTAAATGAAACGGAGGTGCATAAGCACGTCCCGCCGCGCGAAACGAGCGGGGATCTAATCGCGAAATCCGCATTTCAGGCTATCGACAAAACTAAACTCTGGCAGTACTTTGATCCACGTAATCTACCGGCTGCCATGGGATGGTCTCCAGAACAGCCGATCGAGAAGCGCTCTGAAAGCAAAGGACAGACATCTAGCTTGTGTTCCGGTCTTATTGCATGTTACAAGATGTATGCGTGGTGTTTTCCCGCAAGCAGTCCCGATGCTTCCTCGTTCAACTGGAGCGAGTGTAACTCAATCTCGATGGATTGTATCTCCGTTGATTCGCTCTCGAATAATGCCGTAAATTCTTATGGTCCGACGGTGGGCGCGACGGCCACATCAAGCAAGCGGTGTACCTCCGTCGCGCAGTTCTCCGAGGCATTGAGGACTCTCTTCATCGCGATCACCGTGCGCTGGAATTCTGCCCCGACGTCCGGGCCAAGGCCAGTTAGCCGGCTGTTCTTTCCGTTGCAATCGACCCGCGGCCCGCCAAGCTTATCTTTCGAGCGGCGGATCGCACGACTCATACTCGGCCGTGACACACCGCTCAGGAAAGTGGATGTCGTGAGATGCAGCGTTTCGGCAAAATTGATAAAATAGTTGATTGCTTTAGTTTCATAGTCCTTTGGCTCCTGCGGGCCGACTTCTGTCTTTTCTGCAAGGCTGCTTTTGACAAGCATGTGTTAGTAGCATGCTCGGCGCACACAATAGCGGGTTGATGGTTTGTCTATATGAGCTGTGCATATAAAACATATCCTGATATGATGATTACTGGTTGGCGGTGCGCTTCGCTCAGCTCCGTCGGAAGATCTGACCGCGAAACCTGTAAGCCGCGTACTGGAGGTTCAATGGACATGGCAGAAAAAGCATTCACGTTCGGTTGCGGGGCTGGGTCTGAGGTTTCCGGGCACCTCGAGCCGCCAAAGGGGACACCGCGGGGCTGGGCGATTTTTGCCCACTGCTTTACCTGCGGGAAGGATAGTCGCGCGGCCGTTAACATCTCGCGCGCGCTGTCGCGTGCGGGCATCGGGGTCTTAAGGTTCGACTTCGCCGGAAGCGGGATCAGCGGTGGGCCGCTGAAACCTGTCAGCTTCGCGTCAGACGTCGAGGACCTTCGTGCTGCCGCAAAGGCGATGGCGGCGGCGGGTATGTCGCCCTCCCTCCTTGTCGGGCACAGCCTGGGTGGCACCGCTGCGATCGTAGCCGCGGCCGAGTTGCCTGACGTCGCGGCGGTGGCGACGATCGGTGCGCCAGCCGACCTTCAGCACATCTTGCGCGTTTTCCGACCGAACGATCTAGACACCATCGCAGGCGAGGGTGAGGCCTCGGTTTTGATCGCCGGCAGACCCTTCCTCATACGCCGCAGCTTTCTTGAGGCAGTTGAGGGAGTCGACGTCGAGAAGTCCATTGCCACTCTGCGACGTCCGGTGCTGGTCATGCATTCTCCGGTGGATCAGGTGGTCGGCATCGATCATGCGTCGCGCATCTTCGTCGCGTCCAGGCATCCAAAAAGCTTCGTCTCGCTCGACAAGGCGGATCACCTTCTCACCAACGCTACAGACGCCAACTACGCCGCGGCTATGGTGGCGGCTTGGGCAAGCCGCTTTCTCCCGTCACTCACAACGGATCTTCCGCAGATCGAGGTTGCCGAGGGCGTTGTCGCCGCCGAAACTCTCGCAGGGACGTTTCAACTTGAGATCCACAGCGGCGAGCACACTCTCTTCGCCGACGAGCCAGCATCGGTCGGTGGTCTTGGAACCGGACTATCTCCTTACGAACTCGTATCTGCCGGCCTTGCAGCCTGCACGGTGATGACGATGCGTCTTTATGCGAACCGCAAGGGCTTTCCGCTCGAACGGGCGAGCACAACCGTGCGACACGAGAAAGTGCCGGACATGATGCCACCTGACCGGTTCACCCGCACCATCGTCCTTGATGGGCCGCTGAGCGATGATCAGCGCGCTCGGATCCTCGCTATCGCGGATAGATGTCCCGTCGATCTGAGTCTCATTCGGGGTTCGGATGTACAGACCGATCTCTTGAACACCAGTCAAGCTACCGAACCCTTGAGGCCGAGTTGACGATGGAGCAAACCGAGGGGGCGAACAGACTGTGAGCCAATCACATACCGGCAATGCGGTGGTCGCGACCGAGCGAGCACTTCTCGCAGGCGGCTGCTTCTGGGGCACGGAGGATTTGCTGCGCCGAGCCAAGGGTGTCGTATCGACGCGTGTCGGCTTCATAGGCGGTGACATACCCGATCCGACCTACGCGAGGCATTACGGGTATGCGGAAGCGGTAGAAGTGGCTTTCGACCCTTTGGTGATTAGCTACCGTTCACTCCTGGAACTCTTCTTCCAGATCCACGACCCCACATCATACGAACAACAAGGCAGTGATTTCGGTCCCAGCTATCGATCGGCGATTTTCTATACCACCGAGAGGCAGAAGGAAATCGCCCTGGCGACCATCTTCGAGATCGAGGCATCAGGTCGTTGGCCTGGCCCGGTCGTGTCGGAAATTAATCCGGAAGAACCCTTTTGGGAGGCGGAGCCAGAGCACCAAAGATATCTGGTGCGCTATCCTGGGGGGTATAGCTGCCACTTCGCGCGACCGACCTGGCGCTTGGATAGATAATTCTTATGAGAACGTCGGAAGTGTGGTCTTAATAATTAGCGAATGTAGTCGAAAGTGCGACGCATCGCTGAAGCTAAGAATGCGATCCTTTTACGTGTCGTCGTTGTTCTTGCGGTCTACCCCTCGCTCATACAATTCAGCGTCAATGGGGCATTTCATGCAACTCTCGTAGCACCGCAGGCGGCAGATGCGGTATGACTGATTGAGATTTTCAAGCGATTGCGAGCAACGGGTTGGGCGATGTCCGATAAGATTTTCATTTTGTCTTGAATAAGGATTGATAACCCTTCGGCGATCACTTGATCGCGCGAAGCAAGAACCTCATCGCTCAACACATTGCCAGTTTGAGTAAGATAAATGGATCGCGCGCGTCCGTCTGTCGAATGCTCCTACGCTCGATCAATCCCTCGGTCACCAATTGATCCAATAGGCGAACTGTCCCTGCATATGAATGACCTACCCCGACACGATGCAGGGCCGCCCAGACTCCCGGCGCCTGCCAACCACGCAGCTGCCGCAAGCACGACATGCCCGAACCGCCGCCCACCTCCTGCGGCAGGTACTCTTACGGCAAACCGGTGCGCAGCACGAACAGGATGCCCGTCAGCGCCGCCCAGTCCGGGATCGGTGGCCGCCCCGCCCTTCGGACGCGCCCGCGCCGATGGCAGCAACGGCGCGATCACCGCCCAGAGATCGTCGGAAACGAGGAACTTCGCCATGCCCTACCAACGCGCCAACCCCTAGTTTCGTTAGGCGCTCTTAGGCGAGTTGGACCCAGGCCCCCATTGCCGACGTCCTGAAGGGCACGCATGCGGCCCACCGCGGCGGTACGGCAGCTAGCATCCGGGCGAGCGGCCCAAACGTCCACCTCGCCGCTGAGCCAGCTCTGGCGCTGGCCCGGGCGCTGCATGAGCTCGCGACCAACGCCAACAAATACGGGGCGCTTTCGAACGAGGTCGGTAGCGTCGACCCGCACAGGCACGTCGTGCACGAGGGTGAACGCCTCTCCTTCGCCTAACTTGGTATGAGCAGGGTGTGCCGCGCATTCTAGCCCAGCCGTCGCGCCGGGGCTTCGGCTCGCGACTGATCGAGCGCAGCTTCGCTGCCGAAGTCGGCGGCGATTTCAGCGCACCTACGCCACGACCAAGTTGGACTGCCCCCTAGAGGCATCGCTCGCTTCCAGGCCGGGAGAGACC
>NZ_JAIETD010000125.1 GCF_019745455.1 Methylobacterium sp. | reverse complement strand
TTTCAGGATAGGTCTTCTTGTAACCGGTATCCGTCAGTCCAATGCGCTTGAGTTCCTGGCACCACGGTTCGGCGTGCCCTAAGCCATCAGGGCCGGTCTTTGGTACCTCTATGCAGAATATCTTCTTGTCAGAGCATTGCGGCCAGTTGTGATCCGCCGAGTTTGCGGACACCAAGTGAAAATCAAGCTTCGGAAATCTTTCTTCAAGCGTCTTGTACAAGAAAATGGCCGAGTCTGGCGACAGGTCTCGGCGGATGAAGATCGCTCGCCCTGGAAAGGACTCAAGAGCGAGAAACTTACCTTTTAGATGATCATACTTCGATTTAGCTTGTTCATAGTATAACGGAAAATCCGGTAAAACCGTTCTTTCGTCCGACAACGGGAAATCATGAAAGTAGTATACATGCGTCTTAGTATTTATAACTGACTTTTGGTCATCATATATCTTGAGATCTTCGAGTTTGAAAAAACCTTCAAAGTCGTTCTTAATTGCACCGATTAAGGCGTCGTAAGGCGTAATCAACCAATCGAAATAATCAGCGTCCAACTTGTCTGTGTGAAGTTTTACTTGATACGCAACTTCACATATTGCGCCGAGCGAAATAACTCTCTGCTGCACGATAAGATGCTCCAGGACAATTCAGCCCTGAGGCATCTTTGGATTGTGGCCGCCTGTCAAGGCCAGGTCGACAGCGGTGCTCGCTTCCAACTGTTCGCACTGACGCAGCGGTACTCGAAGTTGGTGTCGAAGGCCCTCTGGCCGTACGTGCACGCGGCGCCGGATGATGCAGGCGGCGCAATGCTCGCATCTTTTGCTATGCGACTGTTCGATGTTGCGCCAAACATTTGTATGTCGACAGAACTGGTGTCAGCGAATAAACCCAGAAAGCCAGGTCCTGTTGACTGAGCTCCTCTAATTTTATAATCGTTATAGCCGCTATCTCCAACAGACACGTCGATAGCCGCAATAGTACTTCCCAGGACCATAAGGTTAACAATATTACCTGAGGCGTTGTTTGTTTGGTACACGCCGATTCTTGGCGGTTGACCAGACATGAAAATTGAACCCAGAATTGTACCGTTTACTTTATTGTTTTTCCCTGCGAGAATAATCGACGAAGATCCGGCCCCCCAGGGAGCGTAGTACAGGACGCTATCACTGTACTGCGAAAAGTTTCCGCCAATGTAAGCCGGAGCCGTTAATGATCCCTCGAAGTGAGAGTTTGTAAAATCATTTGATCCGCTCGCATCGTAGACGCCATATATGGTCCTATTTGCAACAGTGGACCTATGCCAAGTATGAACTTTAGAAAATCGGCCATTCATGAACCCGCTAATTGAAAGTTGGCTATAGGTGTTGTTAGCCTTCTGCCCAGCATCAACGATTACGATGTTATCTAAGATACTATCGTGAGGTCCACGTAAATCCGCTCCATTTGCCCCAGTCGTATCGATGAGAATATTGTTGAACGATGCCTCCATGGGGAAGTCGCCGTACTGACCCCATTCGGTTCGAAGCCCTATGTCTGGGCATTGTTTGATCGTAAGATTCCTGAGTCGGAACCGAGCGCCGTAGATCGCAAGGCAGTCGCCACTCGTGTTGTTGGCGCGATTGCCATCTAAAGTCAGGTCGGAAAGAGAGAAATCGAAGAAACCGCCTTCAGAACCGGTGCCGTAGAGAGAATAAGCGTTACCGCTAGTCAGAAGTGAAAGGTTGGTTCCATTCTTGAGTTTGAGTGTGGTCACACCCTCACCCCGCCCCCGAATAGTCACGCCCGATGGAAAGTTGATCGCGCCCGTCGTGAGGGTGCCGCCGGGGAGCAGCAACTCGCGCTTCTGGGATGACGCCGCAGCGATGGCCGCCTGGACGGCACAAGTATCGTCAACAGCACCCGCGCAGGCGCCGCCACGAAAGCTGTCAACACTGAGCGGGATGTCGGCGAGCCGCCCGAGCAGGGTGCGCGCCACGTTTTCGCCCGGCACCGTCACGCTCATGCCAGACACGTCACCGGTCGAACCCTGGTCAACCGCGGGGAGCGTGACCTTGCCCGGCGTGAGGGTCCAAGTCTTCGAGCTTGTATTGAGGCAGCCAAGCGGGACCATGGTCTTGCTGGTGCGCTCGCGCGCGGCGAGGGCAGGGCAAGCGCCCGAGTTCTGCAGCCCCAGCTCGGGCAGCGTGTAGATTTGCGCGGTGACGACGGGCGTGAGACCGACGAACGCGACGAGCGCGAGGCAGAGAATGCGAAGCATCGGTGCGTCCATCAGTTCGGGAGAAGGGCAGCCTGGGCCAGCACGTAGGCCAGTTGGCTGTCGGTGAGCGTGAGCGTCGCTTTGACGAAGTCTGTGAAAGCCGAGCCGGCCGTGACGAAGGCTGTGCCGGTGAAGGCGCGATTCACAACATCGCTCGGGTCTGACGGAACGGCAGCGGTCAAGGTTGCCGTAGCTCCGGGCGTGTAGGCTTCCAGAGCCGCGAGGAAGCGGCGCCGATCCGGCCCAAGGGCGGTTACGATTCCGCCCGCCGCGATGTCGAAGCGAAATGCCGTACCTTCACGTGTTGCCGTTATGCTCGGTGTCGACCGCACGTCGATTGGGAAGGTGGGTCGGATCGGATAGGAGGGCATGACTGGCTCCGGCACTTAGGCGAATTCGATCGGCTCGTCGAAGATCTCTTCCGTCTCCGGGCCGATCGTGACCTCGAGCCCGGAGAGCGCCGTCGCGACGAGGGACAGCCGAACGCTCCAGGCGCGGCGCAGGAGCGCCGGCCAGTTCTGATGAAGCTTCATGGTGCGGGGTGCTCCAGGCGTAAAAAAACCGCCCGGAGGCGGCTGGAAGCGGCAATGGTTGGAAATGTTACGCCTTGGGCGGCCGCACCATCATCGCTGCCGGATTTCCTTCCGCGAACTCGAAATCGAACGACCTGAACAGATCGACCAGCTTGGATTGGTCGGAGGTTGCGTGGTCCTGCAGCGCGCCCTCACTGTCGGGCTGCGGCTGCAGATGCAGCGTCATGCCTTCAGCATCAGCGTCCGCGCAGACCTGCTCCAGCAACCGCTTCTGGATGCCGCGGCCCCGCAACGCCGTCGGCGTGAACATTTGGCTGACCAGAGCGTGCTTTTCGCTCGGCCCTACGGTCACGATGACGTTCGCCGTCTGGCCTTGCTCGCGATCAAGGAAGAAGTAGTTTCCGCGCATCGGTCTATCCTGTGAATGCAGTGGTTGCACGAGGTGCGAAGGTTACGCCGGCCTCATACGTGAAGTTGATTGTGACGCCGGAGCCGATGACCGCACCGTTGTTGTCCAAGGCACGGAAAGTGATCGTGGCCGCATCGGCGGCGATGATGCGAAAGCTGCCGAGGATCGGTCGCGGCCGGATTGCGATATGGTTGGGGATCTGGCCGCAGAAGTGAGAGAAGACGATGTTGCCGCTCGCGTCCGTGACGCCGGAGGCCGCGCCAGCGCTCAGGATCGCGGTGACGTCGCCAGCAGCTCGTGGAGCATTGTTGTTCGGCGGGGTGAAGGCTGGCCCACCTGGGATCTGAGCCGTGCCGAACACGGTCTGCACCGGGTTTGCTCGCTTGTACTTGACGATCTCGACGGTGGCGCCGTTCACCGCGACAAAGCCTGTCGCGTTTCCGATCCTATTGAACACACCCTCGTGGAATTCGGTGATGCAGAGCTGAGAGTTCAGCCCATCAAGATAGCCGAAGCCGCCGCGCATCCCGTTCATCTTAAGGAGCGCGGCCCGGATGGAGACGTTCGCACCGGCGCACTCGATGCCGTAGTTGCCCGCCGTGCCGTAATTCTCCTGCAGGTGCGTCGCCCATCCAAAACTGATGCTAGCGTACGCAACATCCGCATCGACAGTCAGAAGATGGCAGCACAGATCGGCGTAGGCACCCTGAATGAAGCCTTCCGCGACGCTGGTCAGGGGGTTCGGCTGATTAGAATCGATGAACGATCCGAGCCGGATGAGTCTTTTGTAGAAAATGCCGAACACATACTCGGCGCGAAGTCCATCAGCACGACGAGCATAAAGAACTGTGCCGTTCGTAGCGGTGTACTTGTTGGCGAAATCGTTGTTGACCCAAAACGGCCAGGCATGGATGACGCCGATGTGAGGCACGTCATACTGCTGCTCGTAGGACACGCCGACATTGAAGAACTG
>NZ_JAIETD010000159.1 GCF_019745455.1 Methylobacterium sp. | reverse complement strand
CTTCCTCGGCATTCCTGGCATCCTCCAAAGGCTCGAAAGCCTACTTCAGGGAGGACCACTTTTCAGGGGGCAGGCCATCAGCGTGGGTCCGAGTTCATAGCACTGAAGGCTGACCTTATGGCGAGCGCTAAGGTTTATTTGCAGCCTTCTTCGACGGCTCGGCGGGTCCGATGCTTCCCGTCTCTGACACGCGATCACGAGCCTGATCGAGGCGCCTCTTCGAAGAGACACGTTCGCGTTGTGAGCCGGCAAGCAGGCTCCTGGCTGCATCGCGGGCCGCAGCGGTTTGGCTTAGCTCTTCGCGGACCGAGGCAAGTTTGCCTTGCCACTCACGCAAAAGGTCGATGTTGGCCTGCTCCAGAACTTTCTGGCGGCCCACCGATGCGCTTAGCTCCGTCTGAAGCAGGCTCACCTGAGTCGTGAGATCGCGGCTTGCTGATGCTTTGTTCGCATAGGCTCCCCAACCTGCGACGGCGTAAATCCCCAGGATCAGCGGCAGCACCTGGGCGCGTGTTGGCGTCCAGGCAAAAAGCACCTGCAGTTTCCAGCGTAGCAGTTCCAACAGGCGAGGCATGAGCCGTGTGCTTCCCTTCGCAACTGGGCGGATCCGTCTGGTCCGAACAGCTGAACGATCAGATTCACGACGGTGCCTGCACAGCGTTAACGCTGGCTTACCAAGCACTTCACAGGATAGCTTGAAAAAGGAGTTAAGAGCGTGCCTCATTAGTTTACGGCGGAGAGCGTGGGCAAATGCAGGCGGCTCGTCGTCCAGGCAGGCGCGCGAAGGATGGAGCGACGGCTCTCCCCCGCGCTGTTCGCATATTAATGATCGCGCTCACTGCTATGGCTCATGCGTCGGGCTACATAGTCGCCTGAGCGGGAGTGCTGCCCAAAGACCAGCCACCCGATGCCGAACCCGATGCCGCCAGCGATAAACAGGCTTGCCAGCGTGGCGCTGTCCGCATCGCCCACCAGGCGGCTACCCTGCCGATAGTAATCGGTGCCACGCTTGGAAACATCGTCCCACGTCTCCGATGCGCGGTCCGTGGCAGTTCGGAGTGTCTCGCGAGCTTGATCTGCTATTGCGGAGCCACCGCTCGATGCCTGCGGCTTGGTTGATCCCGGCTGCCCCGCCGACTTCCCAAGCGGATCGTGAGATTGAATGTCGGCCATTACGAACCTCCCTGTCGCTACCGTATCGTTTCCTTCCGCATCCATCGCAGCCTTGCTGATCTCACGATCTTCGTTGGCTGCACGAACGATGCGCTGGGATTGCAACCCGCCAGCCAGGGGAGATGATCCTGAGAGGAGCAGGCATCGGAACGTATGGAGTGGCGGAATGCAGACAGAACCCGAGTCTCACCATCATCGGTGTCACGGCATCGCTACAGAACGATTGGCCGCGAAGGAGAAGACCAGCCGGCGGAGCCAGGTTCATGACTCCGACAGGTTGCGACGTGTAGGCAAACAAAAAGGCCCGATGTCGTCCTGGAAGGCTTGAGCCCGGCTCGGGTTGGCAGATCGACCGAATGTTCATCGAAGGCTTGAACATCCTTTGGCAAGAGGCAGGACCAGTGTGCAAGATTCGGCAAGGATGACCTCGATGCTCGACCCCGGACGGACGTGCTGGCGCATCACTCGCGCCGACCATTTCGCCCTTATCGTCGACGCCGCAGACTACTTCACCACTCTGAAGCGTGCGATGATCCAGGCTCGGGAGTGTATTCTCCTCATCGGCTGGGACTTCGACACCCGCGTGACGTTGACAAGCGACGAGGATGGCGAATGGCCGAACGAGTTGGGGCCATTCATCAATGCCCTCGTTGACCGCAAGCCAGGGCTCGACATCCACGTCCTCAAATGGGACCTCGGCCTTCTGCAGACGCTCGGCCGCGGGACAACGCCGCTGTTCGTCCTCGATTGGATGACGGACGAGCGCATCCACCTGCAACTCGACCGCGTCCATCCAATTGGAGCCTGCCATCACCAGAAGATCGTCGTAATCGATGACGCCATCGCCTTCTGCGGGGGCATCGATATCACCGTCGGACGATGGGACACCCGCCAGCATCTCGACGAGGACGCCCGTCGTACAAGCCCATGGGGGTTCCCTCAGCCGCCCTGGCACGACGCAACAACCGTCGTCGATGGCGAGGCTGCCCGTTCACTCGGTGATCTTGCACGACTACGATGGAAGCAGGCGACGGGAGAGAACCTCACACCCCCATCACGGCAATCCGAGGATCGCTGGCCTGGGCAACTCCCGCTGACCTTTACAAATGTTGATGTCGGTATCGCTCGGTCGCAGCCTAACCACGGCGATGAGGGGGAGGCGCGCGAGATCGAGGCATTTCTTCTTGCCGCAATCGGTAAAGCGCAGAGGTTAATCTATATCGAGAGCCAATACTTTGCTTCCGACGTCGTAGCTCGAGCTATAGTGGCGCGTCTTCAAGAGAAGCAGGGGCCGGAGATTGTGGTTATCAATCCGCTGACGGCTGAAGGCTGGCTGGAAGAGAAAGTCATGGGCTCGGCACGGAGCCTCGTCCTTGAGCAGATCAAGGAAGCAGACCATGCGGGCCGGTTTAAGATTTACTATCCTTCTACCGCGAAAACGACACCGATCTACGTACATGCCAAGATCATGATCGTCGACGACGTGATCCTGAAGGTTGGCTCGTCGAACCTCAACAATCGCTCGATGGGCCTCGATACAGAATGCGACATTGTAGTCGAGGCCGCGGGCGACACCGTCGTCGCCAACAGGATCGAGCAGAGCATTCGTGAAGTTCGACATGACCTTCTTGCCGAGCATCTCGGTACGACACGCGCCGATGTGGCTACCGTCGAGAACCGTAAGAGCGGTTCGCAATTAGCTGCGATCGAGTCGCTTAGGCGTGACTCGGGGCGCACGCTCGTTCCGCTTACTCCCGAGCCGATCTCAGCCGCCGAGCGCGCGCTTGCAGCAAATCAAGCCCTCGACCCGGCCAGACCGGAACCCATCGGCCACCACGTCGGGGTTTTGATCTCATCGACCGTGGATGCAGTACGCGTCGTGGTTACGGGTAAGGAGCCCGCGCGCCACTGATCACGCGCTTCATCGCCTGAATTGTCCTGCCTTCACTGCGATCGCTCAGCATCGGCCTTCGCCGTATCAGGCCGCCAAGTGATCAGGCGGTAGAGGTACGACAGGACAATCAGTCCGACGATGCCTTTTGAAACAGGATCGAGATAGGCGGAAACTTGCTCGTAACGGTCCTGAAGCCAGTAGCCCGCCAAGGCGAGCAGCGTGGTCCAGACCAACGTCCCGATGGTCGAGTAGATCAGGAAGGGGAGCATGGGCATGGCGGCTAAGCCCGCTGGCACAGAGATGAGCGTACGGACTGCGGGAACGAGGCGCCCGAAGAGCACACCGATGCGTCCCCGTCTGTCGAACCAGGTGCGCGCCCGGTCGACCTCCCTTGGCGATACGGTCAGCCAGCGGCCATGACGAGCGGCTAAGCGTTTGAGCCGCTCGGGACCGAACTTTCGTCCGGCCCAGTACCAGGGAAGAGCGCCGAGCACCGATCCGAGAGTTCCCGCCACGATGACGCCGGTAAGGCTCATATCGCCTCGTGCGGCGACAAAGCCGGCAAGGGGCATGATCAGTTCGGAGGGGATCGGCGGAAACAGGTTTTCGGCGAGCATCAATAGCGCGACGCCGAGGTAGCCTGCTCGAGCCAGGACATCTACGATCCAATCAAACATGAAGTCTTTCGGATGGTGTTAAAGGATGGATGGGGGTGCCCATCGACACCGATAGGAAAATGCCGGCGGCTTCACCGTTTTAAGGCACTTTGCCCGGCGCGACAGACACGCAGGCACAACGCCTCGGTTGGATGCCTATGGACAGTGTCCGTTAGGAGCCAGGTGAGTGCCCGCCTCTACCCGTTCATCAACTATCAGCTGCCGGGGCATGATGGCTGCTGATGGATCGGCAGCCCGCGCCAGTCGCTGGAATTGGTTTCGGTGCGGCAGGCATGCGCGGTGCGCCACTGAGAAAGGGAAGCAGGACAGCGGTGAATGCCTCCGGATGCGAATAGTTGATCCCGTGCGCCGCACCGGGAATGACGGCCAGACGGCCGCGAGGCAGTAAGCCTGTCAGGCGCGTCACAAACGCATAGGGGACGATGTAGTCGCGTGTGCCCCAAACCACGAGAGTCGGCTGTTTGACCTGACACGCCTTCTGGCCGATCTGATTGTCGACCATGCTGCGTAAAGTCAGGATATAGCGCCTGATCCCGCCACGGGCATAGTCGGTGAGCGCTACCCAGGCGAGTGACCACCGCTCGAACGCTGCGATGGCGAAGAAGCCCATCATCTGCCGGATCAAGCCACGCGCCTCCGGATCCGGGGTCGGTCCCTGCAACACAAGGCGGTCGATGAGCTGGGGATGAACGATTGACAGTTCGACAAGCACCTCGCAGCCGAGTGAGTTGCCGACCAGGGCTGCACGCTCCACCCCCATCGCTTGCATCCAGACGGCCAGCGCGTCGGCGAGCTCGCTGCGGATTCCGACGGAAGCCGGCCACCCATTCCGACGCGAAGCCGGCCAGCGTTCCGATTTGATGTCGGCCACCA
>NZ_JAIETD010000048.1 GCF_019745455.1 Methylobacterium sp. | reverse complement strand
CCAGACAGTAACGTGAGACGCCCTTCGAGACACCGCCTCGCTTGCTACGAGTGGCTCTAGGCAAGAACAGGGACGCACCGCATTCTGCGTAGGAGAGTCCTTAAACTACGTAGTTGAGTACTCGCCTGTCGTTTGCGTCGCACAATGTGATCGCTTGAGCAGAGCGGGTCCAGTCCGATGGGTTCGGCACAGCACCGAAGTGACCAGTGTCGAAAACCGTCTTTCTGATACTGCCGAGTGCTTCACCCGAGAATGCATCATATGAGAGGATTCGCCTGGTGATTCATCACCGGTCCACATCCATGTGTTAATTTCTTATTAAAAATTCGATGAATCGCGAATTGGTTATTTACAACCAGAAAATCGTGTGTGTATCACTGGATACCAAGTGCATACGAAATAACCTAAGATGACTACTTAGGTATTCGGAGGGGCTCTCCGTGTTGGGTGATACCTTTCACGCCTGCGTCAAGCAGGTGCGCGGCCAGCTTTGGCCTGTTGCGATCTTCAGCTTCGCGGTCAACATGCTGATGCTTGTTAGCAGCATCTACATGCAGCAAGTTTTCGACCGAGTTCTGTCGAGTGGATCCCTCCACACATTGGTTTGGCTCACCGTGGCGGCAACGGTCGGGATAATTGCCTACGGCCTCATCGAGCATGCCAGGCGCCGGCTGCTGGCCCGGATGGGAACTTGGATCGAGATGGAGCTGTCGGCGCCCGTCATTCGCCGCAGCATCGATGCGCGCCTCTCCGGGGTAAAAAGCGAGGCAGGCCCCGCTGATGTCGCCGACCTCAAGGCCTTTATTTCCGGTGAGGCGATTCTGGCCTTCCTGGACGCCCCCTGGATGCCGGTCTTCATCGCCGTCGTGTGGATCATGCATCCCGCTCTCGGCATGCTTGCCCTCGGCGGGGCGATCCTCCTCTTCATTCTCGCGGTCGGCAACGAACTGCTCACGCGCACCCTCGCGGGTCAGGTTGCAGGTGGCACCCGGGCACTTCAGGTCTCCGCTCAGCAGGCTATCGAGCACGCCGAGACACTGCGCCCGTTAGGCATGGTCGACAGCATGCTGACGCGGTGGCGGATGCAGCAGCGCCTTGTTCACGAGAAAGCCCACGGCTCTCTTGAGGTCACCGAAGCCATTTCGAACCTCACGAAGACCGTCCGTCTTGCTCTTCAGGTGTTCATCCTCGGTATTGGCGCCTTCCTGACGCTGCGCGGTGAGATCACGTCGGGCGGAATGATCGCCGCCTCGATCATCCTCGGCCGCGCCCTGTCCCCGGTCGAGCGGGCGCTCGGTGCCTGGCGCGGCTGGGTGATGGCGCGCAAAGCCTTCCACAACCTCAAGGCCCTGTTCACCGCTTTGCCCGAGCGCAAGGCTCCGATGCCGCTGCCGCGTCCGCGCGGGCTCCTCACTTTCGAGGCCGTGCGCTTTGGAATGCCTGGGGCCGTCGAGCCGATCCTGCAGCGCGTGGACGCCCGGATCGAGGCCGGCACGACCTGTGGGATCATCGGTGCGTCAGGTTCGGGCAAATCGACCCTTTGCCGATTGATCGTCGGGGCCTGGGAGCCGAGTTACGGCCACATCCGCCTCGACGGCGCCGATGTTGGAAGCTGGGATCCGAGTGCGCTCGGGCAGCATATTGGCTACTTGCCCCAGCAGATCGAGCTGTTTTCCGGGACGATCGCCGAGAACATCGCCCGGATGCGCACCATCGAGCCGGAGGCCGTGGCGTGTGCAGCCCGGTTGGCCGACGTGCACGAGATGATCCTGCGGCTGCCCGACGGCTACGAGACCGATGTCGGGACCTACGGGCAGCGCCTCTCGGGTGGTCAACGCCAGCGCATTGGGCTCGCCCGCGCGCTCTACGGTGATCCTGCCTTGATCGTCCTCGACGAACCCAACGCCAATCTCGACACAGCCGGCGAGCAGGCGCTGCTCCAAGCCTTGGCCGAACTCAAGCGTCTGGGCCGGACTGTCCTGATCGTCGCGCACCAGCCGAGCGCGCTGCGCACAGCCGACACCATCCTGATGCTGAAAGACGGGCTCGTCGGAGCCTTCGGGCCGCGGGACGAGGTGCTCAAGCAACTCATGACCCAAGCGCAACGGTCGACCGCTCCGGACCTGCGTCCGCGCTCGGCCCCTGCGGCTGGCGGCATGACCCTCGTGGCGGGAGAGTAAGATGCGTTCCTTGGCTTACGAGGCATCGAGCACCCCGCCCGCCTCGCCGGACGGGATCTGGGCGACCCTACTCGGTCTTTTTGAAGTGACACGCGAGGCCGCACAGAGCTTGGCACAAACCCTTCTTCAGGGTTTCGGGCCAGCCCTGGAGCGCGTCCGCGTCAGCCTCAGCGAAGGCGCCATCCTGGCTCTAAACCTGGCCAAGCAAGCCTGGTCTTGGCTGGGCGAGGCTGGGCTGCAATGGCCTTCAGTAGGGCTCTTGGCAGTCGTCGTTTTGGTTCTTCTTCGTCTGTTCTGGCGTCGGACCTCTCAGCCCGCTGCCGGTGGAACATCGCTCGCCGCCTACGTGCGTGGTCCGCGCCGCATGGGATGGACGACCATCCTGCTCTTCTTCGGCCTCGGCGGTGGTCTTGCCGCAGCCGTGCCCCTCGCCAGCGCCGCACTTGCGCCCGGCGTGATCAGCCCTGACGGCAGCCGCAAGGCCGTGCAGCATCTCGAAGGCGGCATCGTGCGAGCGATCCACGTTCGTGAGGGAGATCGCGTCGAAGTCGGCCAGCCCCTCCTCACCCTCGAGGGGACTCAGGCACGAGCCGATCTCGGCGAGCTCCACGAGCGCATGCTGTATCTCACGGCCATGGAGGCCCGGATGGTGGCCGAGCAGAAGCGGGCCTCAACGATCCAGCCGCCACAGGACATCCATGCTCTCGGCACTCCGGCAATAGTCGCGGCGGTCCTGAAAGGACAGCAGGATCTGTTCGAGAGCCGCATTGCCACGCAGACCGGCCGTGAGAGCATTCTGACAAAGCGCGTCATGCAGTTGCGCGAGGAAAGCAACGGCCTTGGCGAGGTCATTGCCGCTCAGACTACGCAGCTGGCCTTGATCCAGCACGAGGTCGACACCGTCAACGTGCTTCTGCAGAAGGGATTGGAGCGCGTGCCGCGGCTCCTCGCGCTGCAGCGCCAGCAGGCCGAGCTCAAGGGCGAGCGCGCCAACAACAAGGCCCGCATCGCCCGGAACGACCAAGCGATTGGCCAAACCGAGATTGAGCTCCTCACCACGCGCGAGCAGCAGCGTGAGAAGGTCAACGAGGAGATCGGTACCGTCCGGACCGAGCTCGCCACCCTGCGCAGCAAGCTCCCGGCTCGCACCGACGTCCTGGCACGCACCACCATTGCAGCCCCGATGGCGGGCACGGTGATGAACGTGCGGGTGACGACGCAGACCGGGGTCGTGAAGCCGGGCGAGATGCTGCTGGAGATCGTGCCAAGCGAGGTCAAGCTCATCATCGATGCGCGGGTCAGCCCCAACGACATCGACGTCGTGCGCGCCGGCATGCGCACGAAAGTGGTGTTCTCTGCCTTCGCGCAGCGCAACTTACCCCAGTTCCACGGCAGCCTGCGCTCGGTCTCCGCCGACCGGATGACCGACGAGCGCACCGGCGAGGCGTATTTCCTCGCCAAGGTAGAAGTCGATCCCGCCGACCTGAAGGCTTTAGGCGCGGATCAAGTGCTGAGCGCCGGCATGCCGACCGAGGTCTATATTCTGACGGGTCAGCGTACGACCCTCGATTATCTTGTTAGGCCGTTTGTAGACTCAATACATAAGAGCTTCCGCGAGATGTGAGGCGCGCGGCGCCGGACATCATCAAAATTTCAACACTCACGACTGTGCAATTCCGCCCTTGCGGGCCCCTCTGTCACGAGATTTCGGGAGCGTACCATGGCCATCGAGACCATTCGTATCCAGGCGGAGGACGCCAGCGTCGTTCGTGGCAACACGGGCCTGGGAAATACGACGCCAACGACTCGACCAGCTGTTGTGATGGCTACGACTGCAGCTGCAAACGACAAAATTTATGCTGAAGCAGCGGACGGAGATGCCTATGTTGATTTCGTGGGCGCTCCAACGAGCTCTGGCGAATATATTGAATTTAAGATCTCGGTCGATACAACCGGTTATTACGATCTAGGCATTGGTTATGCTTTAGCTGCTAATGAATTGAATCGGTCAATGCGCCTTGACGTAAAGAATGGTGCTGGTTCTCTTAACCTGTTCGACCGTATGTTCGATTTGCAATCGACCGGAGACTTCGCAAAGTATGCCGAGCAAGGCACCCGAGTGCTTCTGACATCTGGGGAGAATACGATCCGGCTGACCTCGAACGGCTATAGTGGTCCGAATATTGACTATCTGGAAGTTCGCACGGCCGATCCGACCGTCTTCGTATTTCAAGGTGAGGATCTTGTTACCAAGCTGACGAAGCAAGGGAATACCGGGCAAGCCCTTATCAATCGGGCCATCAGTCCAGCCTCAACACCGGCAAATGAGCAGTTTCGTACCGGAGCTGAAGGCGAGTCATATCTTGATTGGGCAGCCACGAGTGCGACTGCGCCCGCTGCGGATAAAGCTAGCCCGTCTTATTCATCGGGCATCGGCGTACGCTGCGTTTTGGGCTGATGGCGCGCGCGATCGCTCGTCTGT
>NZ_JAIETD010000039.1 GCF_019745455.1 Methylobacterium sp. | reverse complement strand
GGGCGCAACGGCGAGCGGGACTTCCACGGTGAGAAGCGGAGCAACGAGACGCACGCATCCACGACCGATCCGGATGCGCGCCTGGCGCGCAAGTCGAACGGCCAGGCAGTCAGGCTCTGCTACGCGGGGCATGTGGTGATGGAGAACCGCCACGGGCTGGTGGTGGGGGAGACGACGACGCGGGCGACCGGCACGGCGGAACGCGACGCGGGGCAGGCGATGATGGCCTCGCTGGCCCGGGCGGGGCGGACCACGCTGGGCGCGGACAAGAACTATGACACCCAGGGGTTTGTGGCGGCGATGCGCGCGATCGGCGTGACGCCGCATGTGGCGCAGCACAGGAATGGGCGCCGCTCGGCGATCGATGGCCGCACGACGCGGCATGCGGGCTATGTGGTCAGCCAGCGCATCCGCAAGCGGATCGAGGAGGTGTTCGGCTGGGGCAAGGAGGTGGCGGGGCTGCGTCGGATGCGGCTGCGCGGGCTGGCACGTGTCGGCTGGGCCTTCACGCTGCGCGCCGCCGCCTACAACCTGGTGCGGCTGCCGAAGCTGCTGGGGGCTGCGGCGTGACCACGCTCGAAATGCGTCCAGCGTCGGTAAGAAACGCCGGAGAGCCGCTCAAAAGCGGGCGATCCGGCACATAATCGAAGGCTATTCCCGGGCCAATGCCAGCCAACCCGCCGACATCAAGGCGAATTTCCGCAACCTGCTAACGCTCCGCCGTTGCCGTGCCGCACGCTGATGAGATGATTGTGGCCGGTGAAGATCGCCGTCTTGCCATATCGGATCCGGTCGCCGACCAGCTCGGCGGTCTGAGCGACGATGTACAGCTCACCGTTGTAGACTTCGAGCTTGGGCGGGCAGAGTGGGTGCATCGCGTTGTCGATTGCCAACGGATGGAGGTGATACGTCGCTTGGACCGCGTGAAGTTCGTCAGCGGTCGGCTCGCGAAGCGCTATCCAGCAGAAGCCCGAGCGACCTTTATCCTGCTGGACGTGCTCATCGATCGCGATTTCCCGGACACGCTTGCCTTCGTTGTAATAATAGGCGGCGATGATGCTCATGCCGGCTTCGCAGGGATGTGCAGGCCACGCCGTACGGCCGGTCGAGCCAGCCCGCGTGCGAGCCATGCTTGCAGGTTCGAATAGCTGCTGAGGCCAAGGATGTCGCCAGCAGCGTAGAATTCGACCAGCGCGTTCACCCAGCCGAGCGTCGCGATGTCCGCGATCGAATAGTCGTCGACGATCCAGTCGCGGCCTTCCAGCCGGCGATCCAGGATCCCGAGGAGACGCTTGGATTCGTCGGCAAAGCGCTGTTGCGGCCGCTTGTCTTCATCGTCCTTACCGGCAAATCGCAGGAAAAAGCCAAGCTGACCGAAGGTCGGCCCAATGCCCGACACCTGGAAGAACACCCAGGCCAAGGTCTCGTAACGTTGGGCGGGTGCGGTGGAGATGAACTGGCCCGTCTTGTCGGCCAAGTAGATGAGGATCGCACCGGATTCCCAAACGGCAATGGGGTTGCCGTCCGGGCCCGCCGGATCGAGGATCGCCGGTATGCGGCCGTTCGGGTTCAATGACACGAAGGCCGGGTCCTTCGACTCGTTGTGCGAGATGTCGATCAGGTGGGGCTCGTATGCCAGACCAGTCTCCTCCAGCATGATCGACACCTTGACGCCATTCGGCGTGGGAGCTGCGTAAAGTTGCAGGCGATCGGGATGAGATGCCGGCCAGCGCTGCGTGATCGGAAAGGACGAGAGGTCTGGCATAAATCTGCGATCCTGATGCTGCGACGGCGGCTGAATGGAATGACCGACCTCATCGAGGCAGGGTTCGATGACCGCGTGGTTGGACGACGCGGTCACCAAGATTGCGAACCGAACCGGCGCATCGGCAACGGAAGTAAAGCCTACTCCGCTGCCGTTCTGGCCGGAGGCTGCACAGCCCCAGCCTTTGGGCGTTTCGGAAGCACCCAGCCGGGACGGGGGAAGTGACAAGTGTAGCCGCCCGGTCGCTTCTCCAGATAATCCTGGTGGTCCGGCTCGGCCTCCCAGAAATCGCCGACTGGCTCGACCTCGGTGACCACTTTGCCATTCCACAGGCCAGAGGCATCCACATCGGCGATCGTCTCCTCGGCGACGCGCTTCTGCTCCTCGTCGGCGTAATAGATGCCCGACCGGTAGGAGAGCCCACGATCATTGCCCTGGCGGTTCTTCGTTGTCGGATCGTGGATCTGAAAGAAATATTCCAGCACGTTCCGGTAGCTCGTCACTGCCGGGTCGAAGACGATCTCGATCCCCTCGGCATGCGTGCCGTGATTGCGATAAGTGGCGTTCGGAACATCGCCGCCGGTGTAACCGACACGGGTCGAGACGATACCGGGCCTCTTGCGGATGAGATCCTGCATGCCCCAGAAACATCCGCCTGCGAGAATAGCGCGCTGATGCACGTTAAGCCTCCTCTACCTGATCGAGATATTCGCCGTATCCCTCGGCCTCCATCTTATCGCGGGGGATGAAGCGAAGGGACGCTGAGTTGATGCAGTAGCGCAGACCGCCGCGGTCGGAAGGACCATCCGGGAACACGTGGCCGAGATGGCTGTCGGCGTGTACCGACCTCACCTCCGTCCGGACCATGCCGTGTGCGCTGTCCCGCACCTCGTTCACGTTTGCCGGCACGATCGGCTTGGTGAAGCTGGGCCAACCGGTACCCGAATCGAACTTGTCCGTTGAAGCGAACAGCGGCTCTCCCGACACAATGTCGACGTAGATGCCAGGCTCCTTGTTGTCGTTGTGCTCGCCCGAGAAGGGCCTTTCGGTCCCCGAATTCTGCGTGATCCGGCGTTGCTCGGGGGTAAGGCGGTCCACTGCTACCTGCGACTTTTCAAACTTCATGACAGCCTCCAATACTTAACTCGCGGGTCAGGCACACTGCCGTCTATTATTTCATTCATCGCATCGACTATCGCAGTGCGCCTTGCATTAATCCAATACGCTGCGCGTATAGTTTCCATAGCGCCGAAGATTCTTACATTGTGCCTTAGTTCCACCCGTATCGAGCTGCCAGCTGCGCGATCCTCCGTATCTCGACCGGGGCCATTGAGCCGGATACCGTCGCGATCACGACTTCGCGCTCCAAAACAAATCCGTCGATCGGCCGAGTGACGAGGCCGTTCGCCGTAGCCGATCGCTCCGGAAGAATGCATATGGCGTGGCCGTCAGCGACGACCCGTTGCACCCAGTCCTCGCGATCTGATCGAAAGCGGGGTTGCATGAGCAAGTCCCGCCGCGCGAAGTGATCGAGGACATGATCGCGAAACTCGCATTTCAGGCGATCGACGAAAGGAAACTTAAGCAGATCTTCGCCCCGCACAGTCTCACTGGCTGCCAAGGGATGGCTTGCAGAACAGCCGAGCACGAAGCGCTCCCGAAATAGAGGATGCACATCCAGCTTGCGTTCCGGTCTTGTTTCTCGCGGCAGGATGCACGCGTGGTATTTTCCTGAAAGCACCTCCGATGTGTCTTCGTTCGACTGGAGCGAGTGCAGCTTGATTTCGATGGATGGCATCTCCGTTAATGCGCTCTCGAAAAAGGCCGTAAACTCCTTCGGTCCGACAGTGGGCGCGACGGCGACATCCAGCACGCGGTGCCCCCCCATCGCCCAGTTCTCCGAGTGATTGCGGACGCTCTTCATCGCGACCACCATGCGCCGGAATTCTGCCTCGACGTCCTGGCCGAGGCCAGTCAAGCGGCTGTTCTTCCCGTCGCGATAGATCAATGGCCCGCCAAGCTCATCTTCCAAGCGGCGGATCGCGCGGGTCAGACTTGGCTGTGACACGCCGCTCAAGCGAGCAGCCGCTGTGAAGTTCAGCGTCTCGGCCAAGTTGATGAAATAGCTGACTTGATTGAGTTCCATAGTCCTTTGGCCCATGCGCCTGCCTGATGCCGCTTCCATGAGACCCCCTTCGGAAAGCAGGTCGCAGAAATATGCCTGGCGCATATAATCATGGTCTAGGGGCTTGTCTATATGCGCCAAGCATATAAATGATGCCCTGAGATGACGCCTACTGGTTGGCGGTGCGCTCCGCTCAGCTCCGTCGAAGGTTCTGAGAGCGTAACCGCCAAGCCGCGTGCTGGAGGTTCGACGGACATGGCAGAAAAGACATTCACGTTTGCTAGTGGTGGTGGTTCTCCGCTTTCCGGGCACCTCGAACCGCCGGAAGGGACGCCGCGGGGCTGGGCGATATTCGCCCACTGCTTCACCTGCGGGAAAGACAGTCGCGCCGCTGTTTACATCTCGCGTGCGCTGTCGCGTGCGGGCATCGGGGTTTTGAGGTTCGATTTCGCCGGAACCGGGATCGGCGGTGGGACGGGAGAACCTGTGAACTTCGCGTCGGACGTCGAGGACCTTCGGGCAGCCGCGAAGGCGATGGCGGCCGCGGGCATGTCACCGTCCCTCCTCGTCGGGCACAGCCTGGGTGGCACCGCTGCGATCGTGGCCGCCGCCGACTTGCCTGACGTTGCGGCGGTCGCGACGATTGGTGCGCCGGCAGACCTTCAGCATATCTTGCGCCTCTTCGGACCGAACGATCTGGACACTATCGCGAGCGAGGGCGAGGCCTCGGTGGAGATCGCCGGTAGACCCTTCCTCATTCGCCGCGGGTTCCTAGACGCGGTTGAGGGGATCGACGTTGAGAAGGCCATTGCCTCTCTGCGACGTCCGGTGCTGGTCATGCACTCTCCGCTGGATCAGGTGGTCGGCATCGACCACGCGTCGCGCATCTTCGTCG
>NZ_JAIETD010000105.1 GCF_019745455.1 Methylobacterium sp. | reverse complement strand
CTAGGCCATGGAAGCCTCATCTCGGCGGGGTGGCGGATCAGAGCTCAGCGCCTGATGATAAAGTCTCACGCCTCGTGCGGACTCAACCACTTTGCCATCGTCGACGCCGGCGGTTTTCCTAACATGCCAACGGGTCTCGTTGACCGTCTGTGAGGTCTGCCACCTTCTCCCGGTGCAGGCGAGATCCATCCAGATCAGGATATCGGCGTTGCCGCGAGTCGAAGCGCCAGGACAACAGCCTGACCCACCTGATCGGCCAAGCCGATCCCCTCATCGGTGTCCGGATATCCGGCGATGAAGGTCGGACCCAGGCTTGGATGGCCGAGGATGACGACGTGGGTCAGCGCGAGGCTGAGATCGGTCCGGACGAGCCGCACGACCTGTAGCGGTCCGATCTGACCATAGACCGCTTGCTCGGAGTAGACCTCGTCGTTCGGCTGGAAGAAAGCCTGTGTCATCACCCACCATCATGGATCGTGTCGGACCCTCGCCGCAGCGATGATCTCGTTATGAGCCGCAGTCCTGCCCGCAGGACTGCCGCAAAGGTGACTGAGCCCTACCCGGTGCCGTGTTAAGACGCCACTTCCCCTCCCTGGTTTGCGCCGTTTGGCAGCGCATGTCGGGGCGACGGGATGGTAGGCCGCCATATTTACGATCCATCCATCTCCTATCGCAAACCCTCGATGGAGCGGCGATCGGGCGTATTTTGCGCTGCTGCCTGGGGGAACATCGTGAGATTGGTCAGAACCTCGTTCACTGTCGCCGTATGCCTCACCTGTTTGTCGGCCTGTATCGCCACAGATCCGTTTGCCGCCATGCGCACAGGCTCTGGCCCAACGCTCGCTTCGTCGACGGCACCGGTCGTGGTGGATTTGGATGAACCGGCGGCTCGCGTTGCCATCAAGGCTCCGCCCGCTCCAGAGCGAGGGGGGTCGTATACCGATCCGCAGGCCGTACTCGCACGGTCGGATAACCGCTTCGCACGGATCGCCTCCGCCTCCCCGCGTGTGAGTACCCCAGCCGCGCGCCTCGACGATCAGCTGCGTCCTGCATCGGGACGCGCGACGCCTTCTGCATCTCCACTTCTCGCTGCCCACTTGAATGCCCCCGAGCCGTCATCTCCCAAAACTGCTTCCCCGGCCGCATCGGGCCGCACGTTGACGCCGCTTGCCGACGTCGAGGCCCATGCCGCCGTGGAGCAAAAGGCTCAAGACAGCCGGAACCGGCGCTTCGACGCTCAAGTCCAGCGCGCCAGCAGCCGTATCTGCAGCGGATGCCTTTCCCCACCTGCCCGCAAGCCAGCCCGCACGGAACAGCCAGCCGGAGAAGCGGACGAGTAGCGATACAAGCCTGAGCAATCCTTGTGTCGCTTCCGACCGGCACAGCCGCATGGCCTCGCTCGAGTGACATTGACCCCGTCGGCGCTCCCCAGTCGGCGGCGATTGACCAATGATAGGGAGCAATCTGCAGATCGCGCTGGCGGCCGACTCGATTGCACGTCCCAGGACATTCACTGGGAAGAGGACGGCTTAAGTTTGGACGCTGTCGCCAGACAGGCGACCGGAGCCTGAGACGGTGACGTGCGAAGCACCGTCGCCTCCGATGATCAAATCGACGAGCCGATCTTGTCAGACCGCGCAATCTGAGCAATCGCCGGCCGATAAGCGTGACGATGCGAAAAAGCGACGGGGGTTGCGATGAGCAGTTTGAAATTCGGTACCAGCGGCCTTCGCGGCCTGGTGACGGACCTCGTTGGATGGCCGAGCTACGCCTACGCCACCGCATTCTTTCGATCCATGGCGGCGAACGCCAGCACCCGCACCGTCCTGATCGGACGCGATCTGCGTGACAGCAGCCCCGGAATCGCAGCGACGGTGGCGCATGCCGCAGTGGCAGCGGGCTTCAGCGCGATCGACGCCGGCGCGGTACCGACACCCGCCCTCGCTCTCGAAGCGTCGCGCCGCGGAGCCTGCGCCGTCATGGTCACGGGCAGCCATATCCCGCAGGATCGCAACGGCCTCAAATTCTATCGCCCCGATGGCGAGATCACCAAAGCCGACGAGGCCGGCATCCTGGCCGCCCTCGCAGGCGTCGTGCCGGGCGAGATCCCGGCAGGGAACTCCCCGGCAATGCCGGCGCCGGATGCGCTCGAACGCTATCGGCGCCGTTACCAAGACGCCTTCCCGGTCGATGCCCTGGCAGGCCTGCATGTCGCCATCTACCAGCAGAGCTCGGTCGCGCGCGATCTCCTGACCGATATCCTCGCGGCGTCCGGCGCGCGCGTGACCCCGATCGGCCGATCCGACACGTTCGTGCCGATCGATACAGAAGCCCATCGTCCCGAGGACATCGCCTTCATTCGCAAGACGATGTCATCCGGCGCATTCGACGCCCTGGTGACGACTGACGGCGATGCCGACCGGCCACTGGTGGCGGATGGAACAGGCCGGATCGTCCGAGGTGACGTGCTCGGATTGATGACGGCGCGATACCTCAGCGTCGATACGGTGGTTGTTCCCGTCACGGCAGGATCGATGCTCGAACGCGCCGGCGGTTTCCGGCGGGTCGTCCGAACAAAGGTCGGCTCGCCCTTCGTCATCGCCGGAATGGAGCAGGCAAAGCGCGATGGGGCATCGGCCATTGCCGGCTTCGAAGCGAATGGCGGTTTCCTTCTCGGGTCCGACCTGACGATCACAGGCCGCATTCTTCCCGCCCTTCCGACCCGCGATGCCATGCTGCCGATCCTGGCGACCCTGGCCGCGGCACGGGCGAGCGGGAAGACGCTGGCCGCGTTCGTCGCCTCGTTCGATGCCGGTGAGATGGCAAGCGACCGGCTTCCCGACACGCCGTCCGAGCGCAGCGGAGCGCTCCTGAGGCAACTCGGCGAAACGTCGTTCCAACGTGATTTTCTCCGCCCTGTCGGCACGCCCCAGGCGATCGATGGCCAGGATGGGGTCAGGATCGAACTCGATGGGGGACGGACCATCCACTTCCGCGCCTCGGGCAACGCACCCGAACTACGGTGCTACACCGAGGCTCAGTCTGAGGCGGAAGCCCAGGAACTCCTGCGCTGGGGCCTGGCGGCGGCTGCGGCGGCGATGGAGGCTTCGGTCAAGCGGCCCTGATACCCGACCAAGACTCTGGCAGATATGACGGATGGTCCATTGCCAAGTTATAGGTCATAAGATTCAATGACTTAGCTGGCGACGACGATGCTCGTGTGTGCGACCGCAGTGGTCCCTGTCACGGAATGGAAATGGCTTTGGACTTTCCAGCTGTCCAATAAGCCAGCCCTCGCGCTGCGTTGCGCTTTAGAGCACTAACGCTACGCTTGCATGAGCTGTCCGCAGCGTCAGCCTACGACGTGCTCATTCGAGCGCGTCAGGCACTCGATGGAACTGCCCAAACCCTGCCAAAACCGGATGCAAGGAGACGGTACCCGTCTGATGCCGCGCTCATAGATCAAGATCATTAACGCTAACGAGGTACAGGCAATCGCGGCCTTGTTCACGTTGAGCGCAGACGATGAGAGCACCTATCGTTTTGGGCATTGCGATAGGCTGCGGAGTCCTCATGGCCACTGACCACGCTTTCCCAAAGAACGGTCGTTCCTGGGTTTCGGAGGATCCAGATCTTATCGCGCTGGAAAATCTAAAGAAAACCCTTTCGTTGCGTACGGTTGATCTAGAACTGATGCAGCTCGAAAAACTCAGTGTTCGAGCCAAGGAGGCCATGGACGCTTTTGTTTTACGGCCACGTGTAGCCGACGCTTACGAGACGATCTGCCTTGGCTGTACGGGCGAAGTGGCGGGAACGCCCCTCGTTCGATTCAGGCGCTCACTGGTCAGCAACGCTTCCAATGAAGACATTACGGCTGGTGTGGTTGCGCGGCGCATAAAGAAGCCGGAATACGCATCGATCGCACCAAGACGGCACGCGAAGCGAACGACCACCTTGCGGCAGAGGCTTGCGCGTCGGATGCATCGGCTCAAGCGTACCGTGAGACGGTTTGTGATGCCTCGGTCCGCCGAGATATGGGACGCTGAGCTGCGGCGCTAGGATGCTTGAAGTGGGTCCTGGCTTTCCAACCAACGCAGGCCGCGTTTGATAGATACCCGCATCTCAAACGAGATTGCTCGCCACCGGCTCTTCGCCCTGCGGACGTCAGAGCTTCGGCAGGTCCTTCTTCAAAGCCTGCGTAACCGGCGCATGAGTTGATACAACGTTCATCGCTGCGCTGTGCGCCTGAAAGGTACTCGGACCCCTTCGACAGATGCGAGCTTCGCTCATGCCGCTGCCTTTCTTGTGGTCGCATACCGCTTCGTCGCCATTGTCACAGTTACCGGACCGATGCCCGGTCACCAGCGTCAGTCCTGCCCGCACTAGAATGCGAGCGGTGGCTCGAACGCGATGCGGCTTCTGACGAACCAGCGCCCGTCAGCGTGGTGCGATGCGGTCGCCCAAATTTGACCGCCCCTCGGAAGAGAGGAACTTTGCCTAGCGTCTCGTTTCATGTGCCGATGCGAAATGCACCCACTGATTAGCGGTTTCCATCGTCTGCTTCTCGCTGAGAAGGAGTTGCCGCTTCAGCCCAGTCCTCGGCGCGTCATAATCCCTGCCGCACTTGACCTATCGCAGGCATTCGCACCTGCGGGCGACCCGATTTTCACCGGATGCCACAACCTTTCCGGCTGCCGCCTTGCGTTCGATGCGCCGCTTGATCCGACGGACATCAAGCTTGGCAGTAATTTCTGTCTCGATACAGTCCACCGGCCTCGTCTGGATTTGCCGACAACGAGGGCCAGACAGT
>NZ_JAIETD010000103.1 GCF_019745455.1 Methylobacterium sp. | reverse complement strand
AGCCGCATGGCCCGATGGCCACCCCAATCCCCGCCAAAGCGGTCCTCGAATTTACACCTCGTCCGCGGACGCTACCCTTATCGTGCCGTGCAGCGCTCGTCGCGGTGTGGAGGAGGCCGTACCACCGTCATCGCTCTCGACAAGATCAGTCCGTCCCACAAGGCGCTTCGAGGATACGAGGCTGGCGACGCAGCTCCCCATGTCGCGCATCCGCCAGGGACAGTGGCTGTCGAACACGCAGAGTTGGTCAGATGCGGCCTTCGAAAACGGCGGACTGGGTCACGCACTGTAATTGACGATGAACAAGGCCATTGCCGCTCGTTACGCAGACGACCGGTGCCGGAAATGCGCCGCTTTAGGCCGTTCACCTTCCGGAGCTGACAGTCTCCGGCGCCCTCTCCCTGCCGATCCGGGCGCGGACAGAAAGGCTGCTCACGCAGGTCATCCGGCTGTTTTTCAGCCGAGGCAACGTCGTGCTTATCAATCCCGAGTGTTTTTTGCCCTGCTCATATTGCACTGCGATACGCAAAGGCGGTGAACTTCGCAGTATAAGCCCTTGTTCTCGCCGTGACATACAATATGCTGAAAACTTAATAATCGTCCGAGAGTCCGAGGCGCACCGTCCGGCGCACCTGAAGGACCCGGCTGGAGGACATTCATGAAGATCGAGATCGCGCGTTCTCTCATGCGCGGGCTGACGCTCGCCGGCCTCGCATATGCCGGGGTTGGATTTGGTGCAGTACAGGCGGCCTGGCAGCCCACGAAGACCGTGGAGTTTATCGTCCCGGCCGGAACCGGCGGCGGCGCCGACCAGATGGCGCGCATGCTTCAGGGGATCATCCAGAAGCACAGCCTGATGCCTCAATCCCTCGTTGTCATCAACAAGGCCGGCGGTGCGGGCGCGGAGGGCTTCCTCGATGTCAAGGGATCGAACCGGAACCCCCACAAGATCATCATCACCCTTTCCAACCTGTTCACGACACCGCTTGCCACGGGCGTGCCGTTCAAGTGGGAGGATCTGACTCCGGTGGCGATGCTCGGCCTCGACGAATTCGTCCTCTGGGTAAATGCGAAATCGCCCCACAAGACGGCCAAGGACTTCGTCGAGGCGGCGAAGGCCGAAGGCCCGAACTCGGTCAAGATGGGTGGCACAGGCTCGAAGCAGGAAGACCAGATCATCACGGCCGCCATCGAGCAATTGACCGGTACGAAGATGACCTACGTCCCGTTCAAGGGCGGCGGCGACGTCGCGGCCCAGCTCGTGGGTGGCCACATTACCTCCAGCGTCAACAACCCGATAGAGGCGGTCGCCCAATGGCGGGCCGGCGAGTTGAAACCCCTCTGCGTCTTCGACAAGGCGCGTATTCCCCTCAAGGAGACCGTCACCGCCACGATGTCGTGGGGCGACATCCCGACCTGCAAGGAATCGGGGCTCGACATCGAGTACCTGATGCTTCGAGGAATCTTCATGGGGCCAGGCGCCACGCAGGAGCAGGTCGACTATTACGTCGAGCTGTTCAAGAAGGTGCGCGAGACGCCCGAATGGAAGGACTTCATGTCCAAGGGCGCTTTCAACACCACCTTCATGGCCGGTGACGAGTTCAAGGGCTGGCTCGGCAATGCCGCCACGCTCCACCGCACGCTCATGGAAAAAGCCGGCTTCATCGCGAAGTGAGCTCATTCGTCCGCTGCTCGAGGCAGCGGACGCGCAGCTTCCTGAACGGTCATAGAGCCCGGCCGGGCAAGAGCATCAGGCATCGGCAAGACGTGTCCGGAAAGACCAGACCATGGCCCACGATCTCGATCGCAGCGAGAACACCGTTTCGAAACGCACCATGGAGCTCGTCGTTGCCGGCCTCTTCATGGCGCTGGCGACCCTCATCATGGTCGACAACTGGCGGCTGGGAGCGCTTTGGCAGGAAGATGGGCCTGGCGCTGGCTATTTCCCCTTCCGCATAGGCGTCATCATGTTCGTCGTGAGCGCGATCACCTTCGTGATCCACCTGCGCAGGATGAGCGGGGGCGAGGCCACCTTCGTCGACCGCTCCCAGCTCCGCCAGGTCTTCCAGGTGCTCGTTCCGACGATCGTGTTCGTCGTGTCGATCGGCTTCCTCGGAATCTATCTGGCCTCGGCGATCTTCATCCTGTTTTTCATGCGATGGCTCGGCAAGTATCCTTTCTACAAGATCCTTCCGATCGCCGTGCTGACGCCGCTGTTCCTCTTCGTGATGTTCGAGATCTGGTTCCTCGTGCCCTTGCCTAAAGGGCCGATCGAGGCGGCACTCGGCTACTAGAGCAGTATCGGGAACGCCCTCACAGGTGGGCGTCCCTCCCTTGACGGATCGGACAGTGCCGGAAGCGCCGGACACGCCGCACGAGAACGGTTGGAGACCCCGCCTTGGACGCGCTTCTCTCCCTGATCCACGGGTTCGGCATCCTCGCCGATCCGATGAACATCCTCTACATGTTCGTCGGCATCTTCCTCGGCGTCCTCATCGGGGTGCTGCCGGGATTGGGCGGCGCGAACGGCGTCGCGATCCTTCTGCCCCTGACCTTCAGCATGTCGCCGGTGTCAGGTATCATCATGCTGTCGTCGATCTATTGGGGCGCCCTGTTCGGGGGGGCGATCACCTCGATCCTGTTCAACATCCCGGGAGAGCCTTGGTCGGTGGCGACGACCTTCGACGGCTACCCCATGGCGCAGAAAGGACGGGCGGGCGAGGCCCTGGCCACCGCCTTTACGGGCTCGTTCCTCGGCGCCTTCGTCGCTACGCTGCTGCTGACGTTCCTCGCTCCTGTGATCGCCCGCTTCGCGCTCCAGTTCGGGCCGGCCGAGTTCTTCGCCGTCTACCTGTTGACCTTCTGCAGCTTCGTCGGCATGGGCAAGGAATCGCCCCTCAAAGTTGTCGCCGCGATGATGCTGGGCTTCGCGCTGGCAGCGGTCGGGATCGATACGGTGACCGGGCAGTTGCGGATGACCTTCGGCTCGACCGAACTGCTGCGCGGGTTCGACTTCCTGGTCGCCGTGATCGGCCTGTTCGGCGTCGGCGAGATCCTGCTCACCATGGAAGAGGGCCTCGCCTTCAAGGGCAAGACCGCCAAGATCAATTCGCGGGTCGTTTTCCAGGTATGGAAGGAACTTCCGAAATACTGGGCTACCGCGATCCGCTCATCGATCGTGGGCTGCTGGATGGGCATCACGCCCGGCGGCGCGACGCCCGCTTCCTTCATGAGCTATGGCTTGGCCAAGCGCTTCTCCCGCACCGGGCCGAAATTCGGGACCGGTGAGATGGAGGGCGTGCTCGCTCCCGAGACGGCGGCGCACGCGGCCGGCACGAGCGCGCTCCTGCCGATGCTAACGCTCGGCATCCCAGGGTCGCCGACCGCCGCAGTGCTGCTTGGCGGTCTCCTGATCTGGGGCCTGCAGCCGGGCCCGCTCCTCTTCGTCGAGCAGAAGGACTTCGTCTGGGGCCTGATCGCCAGCATCTATCTCAGCAACGTCGCCGGGCTGATCGTCGTGCTCACCACGGTGCCGTTCTTCGCCGCGATCCTGAGGGTGCCCTTCAGCATCATCGCGCCGATCATTCTCGTGATCTGCGCGGTGGGCGCCTACACCGTACACAACGCACTCCTCGACATCTCCGTCATGCTGGTCTTCGGCGTGATCGGATACCTGTTCAAGAAGCTCGACTATCCGCTGGCGCCGCTGGTCCTTGCTCTCGTGCTCGGCGACATGGCGGAGAGCGCCTTCCGGCAAGCGATGCTGCTCTCGCAGGGTAGCCTGTCGATCTTCTGGGCCAATCCTCTAGTGGGCTCGATCGTGACCCTGGCTCTGACGATGCTGTTCTGGCCGATCATCTCGTCCATCCTCGCCAAGCTCCGTCCGCCTCGGCCAAAAACAGCTACGCTGTCTCCATGATCCGTCCGGCGGTTTTGACCCGACTGGTAACCTGAGCCTGTCCGAGTGAAAGGCTTCTCCAATGCGCAGCCCCGGCGAGATCTTTGTTTGCCGGGCCATATTTTCGAGGATAAGGAGCCGGCTTTCACCGCCAAGGCTGTTCTCCGAGACTGAAGCGCAGCGGTTAGCTCGCAGACCACCTGCATCGAGCGGGGCAGCCCGCGGGAGAACCGCTAGTGCGAGAGCTGCGATGCGAAGCTGCGCGACCAGCCACTCGACGGCGAGGTCATCGACACCCTCAAGGAAGCCAGCGTCGTGATCTAAGGCGGAAGGCTTACAACAGCAGCCGGACACACCCATCGCTGAGCTAGCACCCGCCTGCGCCCCAGGTGGTCCTCGAGGCACCTGAGCCGATCAGCTAGGGCGCCTCCGATCGTCCCGTTATCGTTACGCGGCCGACCTTGCACCGACTTCGTGCTTGGGCCACCGGATAGTGGCAGGCCACTCCTCTAGCTCA
This sequence comes from Methylobacterium sp., assembly GCF_019745455.1. Classification (GTDB taxonomy): domain Bacteria; phylum Pseudomonadota; class Alphaproteobacteria; order Rhizobiales; family Beijerinckiaceae; genus Methylobacterium. The sequence continues at coordinate 556 of NZ_JAIETD010000103.1, read as the reverse complement.
TCCTTCCGGTGAGCCATATTGCGTATCGCCTCCGTCGTGTCTCCTACACGACGTGCTTTGCTGCCCATGACCTGTCAGGCGGCGGGGCTGACTTCACTGATTCTTAACCATCCCGACCCCATCTCGGGATCGCACCGGTCGCGGCACTGCTGCTTGATCGGATACGGCCACGATGCCAGGACAGAGTGACGCCGGATGTACGCGCACCCCGTCCTGGCTTCCGTGGCCGTTGGCTTTTCTCGGAGTAAGGTCCGCTCCAGATCCCTGTTTCAACCTCGTTTCTGAGATCCATCGTGACGAACAGGTCCGAGTGGCGCGACAGCCGCAACATCCAGGCTCGTGCACGGCTGGATCGCGCCTTGCCGGCGATCTTCCCGGCACCAGTACTGCAGCACGCCCTTTCACGCCCACTAATCCCGCCTACACCGCGCCTTGCGATCGAGAGCTACTGGCGCTCGCATGTCTGGCGTGCGGATCGGCTCGCTCGGGCACTGGCGTCTCGTTCCGGTCAACCAGAAGGATGGACGTGGCGGACCGGAACCGAAATGGGTCCGGG
>NZ_JAIETD010000067.1 GCF_019745455.1 Methylobacterium sp. | reverse complement strand
TCCTGATCGATGGGATCGTCTTCAAGGGGAACGGTCCAGCCACTCAACCTTGCGGCTCGGCAGGATTCGAAAGCTGCCCCGGCAGCCCACGTGTGACTTTCCGAAGCGCCGCCAACGTTACCATTCGAGGGAGTACGTTCCGGGATTTCGGTGACTACCGGAAGGATGCCAACGGCAAGGTGCTTGCCTACGCGCAAGGCATCGTCGCGTTCGGCGGAACCGATTGGTTGGTCGAGAATAGCCGTTTCATCGGCAACAGCGGAGACGGCCTTGCTTTCTCGAACGGGACACGGCGTGTGGAGGTACGGGGATCCTATTTCGACGCTAACGATGACAGCAGCGGCCCTGTCTGTACGATTGGTGGCTCGGGCTTCCACATCCACGGCAACCATGTGGTTCAGCGAAGTGGCAGCATCGCGCCCCTCATCGTCATGGACCGCTGCACGGATTGGCAGATTAGCAACAATCGGATCTACGGCGTCGCGAACCCACAGGGACAGCAGACCGGTCAGGGCATTCGGGTCGCCCGCTATGCCGTCGAAGACTCTTCCCACGTTAGCCATGACTTCACGATATCCGGCAACGTCTTCATCGGAACGGCTACGGCCATCAGCGTCGAGAATGCCGGCACAGTTCAGGCCGGCTACAAAGATCAGCAAGGCAAGGTGCGACCTCCCGTGAACGTGCCGGGTGGTGGCCGCTTCGTTGTCGCTGGGAATACGTCTATTGGTGCAAATACGTGCATTTCTATCGTCGACAGCGAAATCGGTGCTGTGTCAGGAAATACATGCTCCAATGTAAGAGACGCAGGTCTACTGTTGATTTCTTATACGACAAAGACCGGGTCGATTGCTGTTGGTTCTAACGTGTTTTCTGGCACGAAATCACCGGGTAGTTTTGGAGTCCGTCAGATCGAGGCCGGCGGAACAATTACACCCTCAGCTATTGCTCAGCAGTTTGTGCAAGATTTTGCCGTCGCCTACCAAATCGCCTCGACAAACCAACCGCCGATCATTCCTCTCGTCACTCGCAGCCCAAAGGCGCCTTGCACTCCTGGTGAGATCACCGTGAAGGCGGATCAGACTGCCATTCAAGTGTGTACGTCATTCGGCTCCATTCGTTCAGCACCATTGCGTTAGATGCTGCTGCCTGGTTCTTGTCTTTGCTGCTGGTGCCGGATGCGCGGTGGTCCAGGAATTGGGGGCGATTAGGGACGCAGTACAGACGAAACGACATCAGGCGGTTTCACGCTCACCACGTCGGCAGGCGGGACATCTGCCGGTCGAGTGGCACAAACCTCACACGACGAACGCGAGAACCGACCGTTTATCGCACCGGTGCTTTGCTCGCTGCGGGAGCAGTTCGATGAACCAATACGGCAGGTTCTCATCATCGTGCGCAACGAGGCGGTCTGCTAATTTCCGGTAAGCATGATGAATGGCCTACCCCATCAATGTGCCATCGGCGCAACGATGCCGGCAACAGACAAACATTGTTTAAACTGAGTTTTATACAGATCCTCGCTCAGGCATAGTCGGCCGCTTGAGATGAGGATCAATTCGCAATAACCGAAGCGGCCAAGCCATTTTCCACCCAAACGACCGTTTCACCATCTGATAATGAGCTTCAACACGGCTGTGATAAATTGCACTTAATTTTTGCATCTCGTCCCGCTCTGCTTTCAAAGCGTCTCGTTCGTTCTCGACTGCGTTCTTCTGCTGCAAAGCAGAATCAATCTGCGCACTAAGTGCATTTCGCTCGATGATGAGGCCATCGCGTTCAACTTCAATCGCCGTCTTCTGTACGAGCGCTGCGTCCCATTCAGAACGAAGCCAATTCCGTTCAGAATGAAATTCGGATTGTATCGCTTCGATCTGCGCGACTGATGCAGCCCACTCAGTACGAAGCCAATTCCGCTCAGCATGATACTCGGATTGTATTGTTTCGATTTTTGCGACTGATGCTTCCCATTCAGAGCGAAGCCAATCTCGATCTGCTGTTATACTATCCCGATCAAATCGGAGCGCTTCCATCTGGACTTGGCTGCCCTTCCATTCGGATTGGAGCCAATTACGCTCTGCCGACAAGGCCTTACATTCCGCCTGTATCGCTTCTATTTTTGTTATTGCAGCGGTCCATTCTGCGCGAAGCCATATTTCTTCCGATTTGCCGGCTTCTGCGAACGCGTGGCTGATGAATCCATCGAAAATATTTGGAGGTGTAATAAAATTGCGAGAGAGATCGCCAAAATACTCATTAGCGATATAAAACCTGTTTAGTCCATCGAACCAGACGAACTTGTAATCCGCATCAACCAGCATCCACTCCCAACTCTCGTGATTGGATTGCTGAGATCCTGGGATGGTTGATTCAATCAATACGATCTTTGGACGAAATGTTTTGAAATCCGCACCAAGCAATACGTTCTTTTCCCATCCCTCAACATCGATTTTGAGAAAATCGACAGTTCGTGACACATATCGATTAAATATGTCTACAAGCGTCAAAACTTCAATGTTGCGCTCAAGCATCTGGTGACCCGCCGCCACATTTGCTTGCGCGTTATCGGAGTCGAAAGTCGATAGCCCCGTTCCAGGAAAGGTGAAAATCTGCATGCTGCCCGGCTCACTTCCCACGGCAACATTTAGATTTAAATCTCTGACTCTGCCTTCTCTTAGGAGTTCAAATTCCTTATCGACTGGCTCAATGTTAATTCCTGACCAACCTTTATCGTAGAATGCCTTCGTGACCGAGTCTATATCAGGATGGTTTGCACCAACATCAATGTAAAATCCATCAGATATGTTGCTGAACGCCCGCCAAAGCATCACATCTTCGAAGTTCTGCGCATATGATGTGAACGTCACACTACGACTCCGTTCTTAGTTTGTTGATTTCTATTAATTGTGTTTATATAAACAACAGGTGCGGGCTTATTTGCCTGTCCCCAAGCGCCCCAAACAAAATACCGCGCTAAATTAAAGGCAATCTCCAATCATGTAGCCTTTATCCGCACCAGATGGCAAATGAGCAGACTGAAATAGCCCGACATGCCGAAATGGCAGGATGCCAGCCGACACCATGTGAAGGCGAAAGACGAGACCTAATAGACTCAAGTTTGTCAATTGAAGATTGGTTGCAGTCGGCAACAGGTGGCAACAACAGCTTATTATATTAGACAAAACATGGCTCAGAAACTCCGAATGTGAGGAAAAACATCAAGTTGGTGCGCCTAACGCACAGATCTTTGCTCCTTGGTAGTGGAGCAAGAGATTTCAGACGCGGACCAGCCGTGCAAGCGGTCTTTCGCCAACCTGAACAGGGGTACGTAGATGCTTGCAGCTCTCAAGCCTACGCTGGCTCATCAGCGATAGAGTATTGCAAATTCGGTCCGCGTGTCACCAAAGGCGATGATGGCCGATTTTGTCGGCAGAGACTTGTCAGGCCTGAGGGCAATGGATCCGGCGGATTCGAGGGTTGGTTAGTGAGCTGTTCAATGCGACAGCTAGCACGCGACCGTCGTGGCAGCCGCCTCCAGTCAATGTCGGAGCAAGCGGCATGACTATCAGCTCAACCGACGAAGTGCCGACCGTGGCCAGCTCGTCCCGGATCCGTTTCATTCAGCCGGTTCCTTCTGCCACGCTTCGATGCGGGGGAAGGACGCTGCTTAAAGCCAAGATCGACGAAGCAATGCGCTAGTATTGTGAAGCTACTACAGACGCATATGCTTCCATGCTCCCTGCCATGCGTTGACTCGCAGCCTTGTCTGTACAACGCTGATCTCTTTTAATCGACGCCAGCCCTCCGCTTCAAATGCGGTCGCGGCAGTCTGGCATACCAAGATGAAGATCATCAACCGATCTTGCTTGTCGGATATCTTTTTATTTCGTCTCTGGGCAGCGCTGCAATCGACAGAGGCGCGGTCTGCTTCTTACTAATGCTCATTAAACGAGCGGCCGAGTGCTTCGAAGAATGGAGCGACCATGTAATTGAGCGCCGTGCGTTCTCCCGTGGTAATGACAACTTCAGCAGGCATACCTGCCACCAACCGTTCCTGCATCTGTTCGGGAATCTGCAGCTTGCTGATCTGCACGATGCCAAGGAAGTAGGGCTGCCGCGTGGCTTCATCGATCAGGCGATCGCGGGACACGGTCTCGAGGTTGCCGAGGATCGTCGGAATACGGCGCGAGTGAAAGCTCGGGAATTTGATCTCTGCCGGCATGCCGGCCTTCACCGTCTCGAGGTCATTGGGGGCGAACTGCACGTGGACGACGAGCTTGTCGTCGTTAGGTACGATCTCCATCAGGGGCTCTGCCGAACGCACGACCTGGCCAAGGGTGTAGACCTTGAGGTTTTGCACGACGCCGGAGCGCGGAGCCCGAACCTCGAGGCGCTTCAGGACATCCGAGGCGACCGCCAGCTTCTCGCGCAGTTCCGAGCTTTTCTGGCGTGCCTCGAGGAGCTGGCCGGAGATCTCCTCCTGCAGCTTTTGACGCAGCTGCGTGATCTGCAAGCCCGCCTCGTTGATCCCGTTCTCCGCCTTGGCAGCGTCGGCAATCGAGCGGCCGATGACCCCCTCGAGACGAGTACGCTCGCGCTCCATCACCAGAAGCCGGCTGATCGGAATCAGGTTCTTCTCGCGCAGCTGTCGCAAGCCAACGAGTTCCTGGTTGATGAAGGCGACCTGCTGCTCAGTGGCGGCCTTCTCGACGCCGAGTCCGGAAATTTCACTACGGAGCTGCTTCACTCGCGATTCAAGGAGGTCGATCTGACCGCCGAGCGAGCCCCGCCGCTCCTTGAGCTGGGCCGCCTGATCGGCGATCACCCGTGCAACGCCCGGCTCGGACTGTCGCGTCTGAATTTCTTGCGGAAGGTCGAGGGTATTCTTGCCGTCGCGTTCAGCCAGCAGCCGAGCCTCTTGGATCAGCGTGGCGTCGAGCTGCGACCGGAACAGGTCGACGCTGGCGTTTGCTTGGACGGGATCGAGCCGAAGCAGAAGATCACCCTCTCGTACGCTTTGGGTCTCTTTAACGAGAACCTCGCGAACCATGCCGCCTTCGAAGTGCTGCACGACCTTGCGGCTATTCTCAACCGCGATGGTGCCAGGGCTCACCACCGCTCGATCTAG
>NZ_JAIETD010000174.1 GCF_019745455.1 Methylobacterium sp. | reverse complement strand
TTCCTCGGCATTCCTGGCATCCTCCAAAGGCTCGAAAGCCTACTTCAGGGAGGACCACTTTTCAGGGGGCAGGCCAATAGAGGCGGTGAGCTCAGTGCATGAACGCTGTTCCACAGTGTCTTGTCAGAACACTGATCGTTCCTCACCTATCAGAGAAGAGCAAAAGATTTCAACTGCAGCTTGGCGTTTCGAACATACCCGTTTCAGATCACGCCGCTTGCTCTCCGAATAGCAGACCATCTCAAACCTACCCATCTCGGTCATACGCCGCCGTCCTCTCAAGCCGCGCAGAGTAGAAGCCCTGAACGTCCGCAAAGGGTCGAGGCTGTCTGAAAATTCAGTCAGCTCGCGAAACCGGAGATCGATCTTCTGCGCCATTGCTGTTCCGACATTTCATGGGGCGTTTTTGATGGCGTGGAGGGCAGGCCACAGGGTCTGGCTTGCCCGTACAGGGCAGCAAACTCTACCTTCTCCTGCCGGGCCGATGTTTTCACACAGCCTCGGTCGAGAGGGGCCGGTACGCTTGAGGGGGTGAGAAAGGCGGAAAGCAGGCCTTCCTTGCCGTTCTCACTACCCTATTACACGCAGAAAAAACAAAGAAATAAGCAAATCTGCTGGAGTGATGATTGCTCGCAATAAAGATTTATGCAAAGTGCGTAAGTTGCGAATCAACAGAAGTCGGCTCGGCAAATTTAGATCGGTATTGCAATAATCCGCGCTTCCGAACTCTTTGCTGCCCAAGCGGGCCGCGTTATCATGAAGCGAGAGGTGTAGTCCTGGATCATGACACGATGCGCCGGGCGACCGCTGAGTTCTTCGGCACGTTCTGGTTGACCTTCGGCGGCTGTGGGGCTGCTGTCCTGTCCGCTGCTTTCCCAGAGCTCGGCATCGGCTTCCTTGGAGTCGCCTTTGCCTTTGGCCTGACCGTACTCACGATGGCCTACGCGGTCGGCCACATCTCGGGCGGCCACTTCAATCCGGCGGTTACGCTCGGGCTGTGGTCTGCAGGACGTTGCGCGAACCGGCATGTGTTGCCCTACATTATCGCCCAGGTCTTAGGTGCCATCCTTGGTGCTTTCGTCCTCTACGTCATCGCATCAGGCAAGGCCGGCTGGGTCTCCAACGGTTTCGCCTCGAACGGCTACGGCGATCTCAGCCCGGGCAAATATGGTCTGGCCGCCTGTTTGGTCACCGAGCTTCTGCTGACCTTCTTCTTCATCTTCATCATCGTTGGGACGACGTCGAAGGGTGCCGCGACGGGCTTTGCCGGTATCCCCATTGGGTTCGCGCTTGTGTTGATCCACTTGATCTCGATCCCCGTGACCAACACTTCGGTCAATCCAGCACGAAGCACGGGCCCTGCCTTGTTTGCGGGCGGTGAGTACGTCACGCAGCTATGGCTGTTTTGGCTTGCGCCGATTGTAGGAGCGATGGCCGCTGGAGCGATGGCTCGGTGGCTCTATGAGCCTGCAGACGTCGTCGATACAATCGTGGTCGAGAAAGGCGCCGCCATCTGAAGCAGCAGTCCAACCAGCGACTGACGGTTGAGCCGTGCGATCTCGAGTTCGCCCAGAACGATGCGGTTATGACCGACCTTCTGCAGGTGCTCGACGTCGACTGAGGATTGTCCCTACAAAACTGCTTTGGCCTTGAACCCACGTCCAAACCTGCCCTGCAGCATCCTACACCTTCGATCTCATCATCACGCCAGAACCGGCTGTCCGGGAACCTCGCAGCAGACCAGATTTTCCTTCATCGTTTTATGCCTTGATCGGTCACTCTGGGCGGGCGTTCCGTTCAGGTAAGTTGGACGTATCGGCAAAGTGATGGCGCACAGACCCGCACGAAGCAGGCTCAGCCTTGGCGGCGGTCTCAAGATCCTCGCTGCTGTGGTCGGCATCATTATCCCATCCGTCGTCGCAACCAGCCTTTACCAGCAACATTGGCAGGAGCTTCTCGCCGCTGAGGTCAACACCGCCAATACGGCTCGCGCGCTGGAGCAGCATGCCGCTCGAACGGTCGAAACCGTCGACACCTTCCTGAAGGCCGTGGTTTCGCTTGCAGGTTCCCGTGCGCAAAGCCTGTCACCCGAAACCATTCATGCTGCCCTCAGCGAGAAACTGGCTCAGTCCAACGACCTCACGAACATCCTGATCCTGAATGCCGATGGCGGGGCGCTGCACGAGGCGATTGGCTTTCCGGCCCGGCAGATTGATCGAAGAGATCACGACTACCTTCAGAGGCTCCGCGAAAATCCGAAGGAAGATCTATTCATCGGTTCGCCGATCGTAGGCCGTCGCACCCAGTTTCCCATCGTACCCATCGCGCGCCGGATCAACCATGCCGACGGCTCCTTCGCCGGCGTCATCGTGGCAACGGTCAAGGCTTCGGTCTTCCAGTCGGTGTTTGACGGGTTCGATCTTGGCCCGAATTCCACGCTCGGCCTTTGGCGCTCGGATGGAACGCTTCTCGTCCGGACGCCTCACGTTCCGGACCTGATCGGGAAGAACTACGCTACGAGCGAAAACTACAAGCGCCACATCGCCCCCAAACACACCAAGCCATTTTGGTCGCTCGGATCAATCGACGGCATCGAGCGCGTCCTGGCACTCGGCTTCGTGCCGTCCTACCCGCTCTATGTCAGCGCCACACAGTCCCGCGACACGGCGTTGGCAGGCTGGCGCCAGGCCGCCTGGATGCAAGGCGGGATAGCGGGCGGCCTGACCTTGGTCGTCGTGGCGGCCCTACTCGTGCTTGCCCGTGAACTTACGCAACGCCGCGTTAGCGAGGACGCTCTGAAAAAGAGCGAGGCGCTCTTTCGGGTGCTGGCGGAGAATACCAGCGAGCTGATCATGCTCGGGCGCGATGATGGCAGCCGGTCGTATATCTCGCCCGCCGTCAGACGCCTGCTCGGCTACACGCCCGAGGAACTCGGCGCGATGCGGCTGCGAGACTACGTGCATCCAGACGACCTGGCGGACCTCTACGCCGCGACCCGCCGCCTCGGAGCCGGCGAGGATGAGGTCTCGGCGGTTTACCGGTCCAGGCGCAAGGATGGTGTTTGGCTTTGGGTCGAGGGCGTGTTCCGGCGCATTCCTGACACGTCACCGGGCGAGCCGAGCATCGTCGCCACGTTCCGCGACGTCAGCGAGCGTAAGGCCTACGCACATCGCCTTGAGGAAGCACGATCAACGGCCGTCCTTGCACGCCAAGAGGCCGAACAGGCGAGCTGCGCCAAGACCGATTTTTTGGCCTCGATGAGCCACGAGATCCGCACTCCGTTGAACGCGATCATCGGGTTCACCGGCCTCATCCTCGACCGCCATGAGCTCGATGCCGGTTTGCGACGGCAGGTGCAGCTCATCCAGAGTTCCGGGTCAGCCCTGCTGACGGTCGTCAACGACGTGCTGGATTTCTCGAAGATCGAAGCCGGCCAGATCGAGATCGTGCCCCAGCCTTTCGCACCGGCCGCCTTGATCGACAACGTAATCTCGATGACGCGCGGCTTGGCGGAGCCGAAGAAACTTGGCATTTACGCCAACCTTGATCCGGCCCTGCCGAGGGCCCTTATTGGGGACGCAGAACGTCTCCGTCAGGTGCTGCTCAACCTCCTGAACAACGCTATCAAGTTCACCGCACGGGGTACCGTTACGGTGGACTTGGCATGTCTGCCGGCGGGAGGCGATGCAGTGACGCTGCGCGTCGCGGTCCAGGACACGGGCATCGGTATTCCGGCCGACAAGCTCGGACGCCTGTTTCAGCGGTTCAGCCAAGTGGATGGCTCGGTACAGCGCGAGTTCGGCGGCACCGGGCTTGGCCTTGCCATCTCGAAGCGGCTCGTCGAACTCATGGGGGGCTCCATTGGCGTCGAGAGCGTATCCGGCCGAGGCTCGACGTTCTGGTTTGAGATGACGCTTCCGGTAGCGATGAGTTGGACGGCCGAGCCGGTCGAGGAGACCGCACATCGTGCCTCGTCATCGGGTCGCATCCTCCTGGCGGAGGACAGCGCGATCAACCAGGAAATCGCGTGCGCGATTCTACGTGCGGCCGGCTACGTGGTCGACGTAGTCGATGATGGCGCCGCGGCGGTGCATGCGATCGCCGGCGGCGATTATGGGCTGGTGCTGATGGACGTGCAGATGCCCGTCATGGACGGGGTCACGGCCACTCGCCGTATCCGGGCGCTACATGGCCCCGAACGAAACGTGCCCATCATCGCGATGACGGCGAACGTGTTGCCCGAGCAGGTCGCGAGCTTTCTGAAGGCCGGGATGAATGGTCACGTTGGCAAGCCGTTCAAGCGTCCCGAGCTGTTCACGGCCATAGAGCATTGGCTTGCAAGGGATACCAGTCGCAAAACAGGCTGACGCCTCGTGGAGCGCCAATAAGATTCTTCAATAGAAATTGCGCACGTCGGCGTCGCCTCGAATTCATCCTGAAGCGGACGGGCCTAAAACCAATCATCTCTTTATACGCGTCCGTGTCTTCAGGCTGCCTTAGAAGTAGACCTTCTGAACTACGGCTTTCGGTCGAAGCTGTGTGAGAACCCAGTCAGTCTGCTAAACAGTAGATAAATCTTCTATGCCATCACCGTTCCATCATTTCATGGGTCGCTTTAGATGGTGTGGAGGGCGGACCACAGGGTGCAGATGAATAAATCCATCGTCCGCCAAGAGTATATATGGGTACCGCCTAGACTAGGACGAAGGTCGCCTCGCGACATAGCCGACTCTCAAACCGGGCACAAAGCCTAGGCGTTCGTAGAACGTGTGGACCCGCGAGTCCGGCCGCCCACTCTGCATCAACACATGGTGGCAGTTTTCCTCCCAGGCTCGCCCGAGCGCCGCTTGAACCACTGTGCGGCCATGTCCGCGCCCCTGAAGCTCAGGATGGGTGACGACGTTATCCAAAATGCCGTGGCGTCGTCCGCCCCGTAGGAGGTTTGGTGCGGTGATGAGCATGCAGGTCGCCGCAATGCTGTTCCGCTCCTCCGACACGAAGACGAAAAGACCCGGTTGCGCGAGGGTCTCTTTCCAGATGCGCTCAGCCTGTTCGAGGGGCTCGATGGCTCGACTCACCTCGGACGCGTTGAAAAGCGCCAGGAGCGATGGCAGATCGGGATAAGGTAGCGTCCGCGGACGAGGTGTAAATTCGAGGACCGCTTTGGCGGGGATTGGGGTGGCCATCGGGCCATGCGGC
>NZ_JAIETD010000158.1 GCF_019745455.1 Methylobacterium sp. | reverse complement strand
TGTCCGACGTCAGCACCTGTGGGACAGATTGAGGGTCTTCACGAACGGAGGATGGCTGGTTCATCGTAGCCCCTGAGGAGCGAAGATGAAGCAGACATCTGGGCCGGCCAAGAAACCGGCAGAGGCGGTGATCAAGGACATCCGTCGGGCCACACGTCGGCAGTTCTCGTCCGAGGAGAAGATCCGCGTCGTACTGGAAGGCTTGCGTAGCGAGGACAGCATCGCCAAGTTGTGCCGACGTGAGGGGATCGCCGCCTCGATGTACTATGGCTGGTCCAAGGAGTTCCTGGAGGCTGGCAAGAAGCGCCTGTCCGGCGACACGGCTCGTGCTGCCACCACGGATGAGGTGCGGGATCTCCGCCGCGAAGCGGGGGCGCTGAAGGAGGTCGTGGCTGATCTCGTCTTGGAGAACCGTCTGCTTAAAAAAAGCATGAGCGGGGCTGGGGGCGACGAGGCATGAGGTACCCGGCCCCCGAGAAGCTGGAGATCATCCGACTCGTCGAGCAATCCCACCTGCCGGTGCGCGCTACCCTGGGCAAGCTCGGCATCACCCGCTCGACGTTCTACCGCTGGTACGACGCCTACCAGCGCGGCGGCCCCGAGGCGTTGAGCGACCATCCCTCGCGGCCGAGCCGGGTCTGGAACCGCCTACCTGCGGAGATCCGCGAGCAGATCGTTGCTCTGGCCTTGGGGCAGCCTGAACTCAGCCCGCGTGAACTGGCGGTAGGCTTCACAGACGAGCGGCGCTACTTCGTCTCAGAAGCGACCGTCTACCGGTTGCTCAAGGCTCAGGACCTGATCACCAGCCCGGCCTATATCGTCATCAAGGCTGCCGCCGAGTTCCGCGATAAGACCACCGCGCCCAACCCGCTTTGGCAGACGGACTTCACCTACCTGAAGGTCGTTGGCTGGGGCTGGTACGACCTGTCGACGGTCCTGGACGACTTCTCACGCTACATCGTGGCGTGGAAGCTGTGCACGACGATGCAGGCCAGCGACGTCACCGCCACGCTCGACCTGGCGCTGGGTGCGGCTGGGCTCGATCAGGCGCGGGTGATGCCGCGGCCACGCCTGCTCTCCGACAACGGGCCGAGCTACGTCGCCAGCGACCTGGCCGACTGGCTCGGCATTCGGGGCATGACCCACATCCGCGGTGCGCCTTGCCATCCGCAAACGCAGGGCAAGATCGAGCGTTGGCATCAGACGCTCAAGAACCGCATCCTGCTCGAACACGCCGACTTGCCCGGCGAGCTGGAGACGCAGGTTGCCGACTCCGTCGAACACGACAACCATGCCCGAGCCCATGAGAGCCTGAGCAACCTCACGCCCGCCGACGTCTACTTCGGACGCGGCGAAGGGATCCTGGCCGAGCAGGAATGCATCAAGCGCCAGACCCTGATGGATCGCCGCTTGCGCCATCACGCGCAGGCCGCCTAACCTCTTACCCCCAGATGGACCAGAGCCTCCGCTCCTGAACACCGCTGAATGTCCCAAATCATCTGACGACGGACATCCGCAAGGACGCCACCCAGCGCACCGAGACGGTCTCCGACAAGGTTCGTCACACGGAGGTTGAAGTCGAAGACGGGCGCGGCACCGTCAGCCGGACGGGAACCACCGGCACCACCACCGAGACGACCCCGCGCAAGCCCATCTGAGTCATCGAGAGGGAGGGGCGAATACTGCCCCTCCCTATGGCATTCCCATTGCGTTCAGGTGAAGGTGCCGACAGGGGCCTCGCATGACGGTGGAGCAAATTTGCCTGGTGGTCGTGCTCAAACTCCTTGTCGGCAGCTTCGTCGCTCGGTTGGGAAAATTTCGTTCGACCGCATCCGCAAGCCTAATCCTTATCGCAACGATCCTCACAGGCTGTGCGATGATCTGGCGCTCCTTCATGCTCTGACATCGTCCAGCCCTTCATCTGGCTCTCATCGCAGTCACCAAAATCTGTGTCGTAGTATACGAGATGGGTCGCAAGATTGATGCAGATCTGCGTACGCTGGTTCAGCGCCGAGGCTCACCGCTTGAGCCTGCCTCCCGAGATATCCTATGACCGACCGTATCCCGCCACTGACCTCGCAGCCGCGGACTGAAACATCCTCGACAGTCTGGACCATTTTGCGGCTCTTCGCCAAGTTTGGTGGATTGGGTTGGTGGGGGGGATGCCGGAAGGTAGCTGCTGGCTGAACCGGGCGGGGATTCTCAGATCAGGGCATGACCCTTCTCTGTCACATCCCCGGTTGTCGTCTTCTCCACGTCACGCGTGAGGAGAGCACGGCCCTTCGCATTTCCGCTCAAGCGAAGTGCGATCATGCCCGTTGCCCACGCTGTCGTACGGTCAGCCGGTCGGTGCATAGTCGCTATCACCGGCGTCCCGCCGACCTGCCGACGAGCGGTCAGGAGGTGCGTCTGACCCTGACGATCCGACGTTTTTACTGCCACGACCCTGCTTGCGCACGCCGAACCTTTGCCGAGCGTCTGCCGGGCCTCCTCGACCGCTACGCTCAGAGAACCTGCCGGCTGGCCGATGCCCAGGTTCGGACCGCGCTGGCGCTCGGTGCCACACCCGCCGCCCGGCTGCTGCCGCACCTGGCGATGCCCACCAGTGCCACGACGCTGCTGCGGGGTATCCGCAAATGTCCGCTGCCGACCGGATCCAAACCGATCATCGTCGGTGTCGACGACTGGGCTCTGCGCAAGGGCCGAACCTATGGCACCATCCTCGTCGACCTCGAACGCCGCCGTCCCATCGATCTGCTGCCGGATCGTTCGGCCTCGACGCTGGCGGCCCGGCTCCGGCGCGACCCACAGATCCAGGTCGTGGCACGGGACCGCTCGACCGAATATGCGCGTGGGACCGCCATGGGTGCGCCCGATGCCGTTCAGGTCGCGGATCGGTGGCATCTCCTGCTCAATACCCGACAGATGGTCGAGCGCTGGCTCGCCCGCGTCCATCCGCGTCTGAAGCTGTTGCCGGCCGTGGCCCCGGCATCGCCATCGATTCGGCGCGTCACGCCCTACCCGCGCGCACCGTCCGAGATGCTCGCGCGGGCCGCGGCCCGCGGTCGATGGGAAGCGGCCTATGACGACGTGCGTCGCCGCCATGCGGAAGGACACTCGCTTCGGCGCATCAATCGCGAGACGGGCTTGGCCCGCGCCACGGTGCGCAAGTACGCCTTCGCCGCGAGCTTTCCCCGGAACGGCATGCGCGAGCCGAAGCCGAGCATGCTCGATCCTTATCTCGGGCATCTGCATGGCCGCCTCGATGAGGGCTGCGAGAACGCTGCGCAGCTTTGGCGCGAACTTCAGGGTATCGGCTTTGCCGGCACCTCGAAGCAGGTGCATCGCTGGTTGTCCGAGCGGCGCGCAGGCCCGGCTGGAACGACTATCCGGTCGTCGCCAGCACCGACCGACACCCGTGTTGTGACCTCCACCGCATCACCCCTGGCCTCATCCAAGCAGCTGTCCTGGTATCTCCTGCGGGAGCCCGAAGACCTCGGCCCTGAGGCGGCCGCGGTCGTCTCGCGCGTCCTGCAGGATACCGAGGCAACCAAGGTGGTCGATCTCGGCCGCCGGTTCTGCCGAATCGTCCGGAGCCGCTGTGGCCAGCAGCCGTCAGGAAAATCAGATGTCACGGCGTTCGATCAATGGCTGGGCGAAGCGCAAACCTGCGGTGTCCGGATCGTCGAAAGCTTCGCTGCTAGCCTCGGTCAGGATAGAGATGCTGTTCGGTCCGCGCTGACACTGCCTTGGAGCAGTGGACAAGCCGAAGGCCAGATCACGCGTCTCAAGCTCTTGAAGCGCGCCATGTACGGTCGCGCCAATCTCGACCTCCTACGACGACGGTTCCTCCTCGCAGCCTGATCCACCAAACTTGGCGAAGAGCCATTTTTCTGGGTACCGCCCTCCTTGGGCTGGTGGCTCTTCCCTACCGTAGATCCAGTCCAAGGCCGGCACGCGGTTCAAGCGAACTGGGAGTCGAGGATGGTCCAAAAATCCACGAAGGAGCGGGTGCGGCCCGGGTCGCGGATACAGAGGCTGACCGCGGCCGAAAGGCTGCCACCCCATCTGAGATCCCGGCCAAGGGCTGGCTCGATATCGCAAAGCGCCTGTTCCAAGAGTTCGGGAACGACCGCGTGTTGCTGGTTGCTGCGGGCGTGACCTTCTACGCGATCCTAGCGCTGTTCCCGGCCATTGGCGCCCTCGTCTCGATCTACGGCCTTGTCGCCGATCCTGCGACCATCAACGAGCAACTGGCCTCTCTTCAGAGTGTCATGCCGGGCGGTGCCCTCGACATCATCAGTGAGCAGGTCAAACGCATTGCTGCAAAGGGTGAGGGTACCCTCGGCTTCACCGCAGCCTTTGGCATCCTCGTCTCGATCTGGAGCGCCAACGGGGGCATGAAGGCGATCTTCGATGCGCTCAACATCGTCTACGACGAGAAAGAGAAGCGGAATTTCTTCTGGTTGAACCTGCGATCCCTGACCTTCACGGCAGGGGCGCTTCTATTCGTTGTCCTGGCCCTCGTTGGCATCGTCGTGGTTCCGGCCGCGCTGGCATTCCTGTATTTGGGTTCGATGGAGTGGGTCATTTCCTTGGCACGATGGCCGATCCTGCTCCTGGTCGTTTTAGGCAGTCTAGCGCTGCTGTACCGGTACGGTCCGAGCCGCGAGGCCGCGAAGTGGCGGTGGGTGACCTGGGGCAGCTCTGTCGCTGGTATTCTCTGGATTGTCGTGTCAGCCCTGTTCTCGTGGTACGTGTCGAGCTTCGGTAATTACAACGAGACCTACGGTTCCCTCGGTGCCGTGATCGGCTTTATGACCTGGATCTGGATCTCCACGACGATCGTCCTGCTCGGGGCGGAGTTGAACGCCGAGATGGAACACCAAACGATCGTTGACTCGACGACGGGACAGCCAGAAGCGCTTGGTGCACGCAAAGCAAAAGTGGCTGATACGATTGCAGCTTCTACCTGAAGACTACTAGGGCCTGTCGTCGCCTGAACAGATTGGTTGGGCTTGCGTTTTCGTCTCTCTGATGGAGGAGGGACGATGCTGAGCGACGCGCAATGGGCTGATCTGGAGCCTCTGGTTGAAGCCTGCCGGCCCAAGGCCAAAACGCCTCCGCAGGATCTGCAGCGCACGCTCTCGGCCATCCTTTGGCGGCATCAGAACGGAGCTAAGTGGCGAGCTATTCCCGAGGAGTTGGGACCCTGGTGGCGGGCTGCCCAGATCTTCATTCGCTGGTCGCGTGCCGGTCGTGTCCGTCAATGAGGTGGAAATTCGGGGTGGAGTTGGAGCGGCCATCGGTCAGGCGGCCTGAGGTGGAAT
>NZ_JAIETD010000019.1 GCF_019745455.1 Methylobacterium sp. | reverse complement strand
AACTGCTTCTTGGGTTCTGCCATCGGAGACCTCCTCCTTCACGGAAAGAGCTCTCCACTTTTGCGAGGCAAGTCCACACTGCATGTGCACCGTCATGTTGGCATGCGAGGGCTCGTCATGCGCGACCGAGTTATAAGCTTGCCACCCGGTGGCAAGTGTTATGAGGGTCGAGAGAACACCAAAGGCGAGGTTCCACCGCGCCACGAGCGTCGCGGCAGCTCCGAGCGGGCGCCGGGCGAAGATCGCTCCCAGCACGAACAGTACTGCGGCGGTGAGCAGGAGGGCGATCGTGAAATGGACGATCAGCGGGTGCCAGTTTGGGATGACTTCGAACATGGACTCTCTCGAAAGCGGCTGCAGCCGGCCGGAAAGGCGAGGGGCGCCGGATGAAACGTGGTCGGCCTTTGCCCACCTAATTTGGCACCATATCACATCGCCAAAGCTCGACAGAGTGCCTCGCTATCTCGGCCTCGGTGTTCACCCGGATGCAGCAGAGGGATTGCGCGGCACCGCCGATGAGAAAGCGGCTCGGTATGCAAACTGCGCAGTCGCCGTGACGAACACGCGCAATAGGTCAGCAGATGTATTAAGACTCTAAGCGCATACCGTTTTGCCGCCCTGATCAGGGTTCGCACACTCAATTCGTCAGGATAGCCCGGATCGTAAGTCGTGCATTATGTCAAATTTCTTCGTTGGGTCGCCGTATTTACGCTGACTAATCTCACCTCAATCTGCCTCTACGGGCGAGGTCTCGTTGCAGCAGTGCGAAATCGCCCGTAGAGGCAGAGTACGCTTGATCTGAGACAGGTAAAATTTTTCTTAGATTTGGACGCCAAACATCATTTACTCGCCACGGCTTGATGGTGTTGCGGAGACGAGACCAGACGGTAGATTTACATACCGTGGTTCATCCCACGCCTGTTGCGGTGCCCCATGCCGCTCCTCATCCCGCCATGTCCCATGCCACGCATGTTGCCGTGACGCGCGCCGCCCATCCGGCCACCGTGGCCCATCCCGCGCATGTTCCCTTCACGCATCCGCCCGTGTCCCATCGCATGCTCGCGAACCGGAGCAGCAATTCCCTCGGATGCGACACTATCTGGTTGGACCGGAAGCGGAGCCGCTCCGGCAGGCCCTATTGCGACAAACGCAACGAAAGTCGCGGCAAAAACAAAAATCTTCATGAGGTTACCCCTGAGAGGTGAGTGCGCGTCAAACAATGCTGGACGTCAGGACCTGACATCACGCTTATCAAAGTTCTGGTTTCTGTCAGTGCGGCTGCCTCGGCCCTGATCACGATGGCTTGACCGAAGCGAAACATAAATCAAAAGCGATCACTTAGGCTCGACCTAGACGATATGCCATGTCGAGCCCTCGTGAGTGCTAAATCATGCGGCTGCATGTCCGAGCTAATCAGTAGCCGTAGACGTAGCCGGGAGCGTAACCGTAGCCATAGCCGCCATAATACGGATCGTGCGCTGCAACCGCACCCAGCGCTAAGCCTCCAATCAGGCCCGCGGCGACAGGCACGCCGTAGTAGCCCCGCCGACGACCATAATAACCATGTCCACCGTAGTAGGCGTGACCGCCATAATAGCCCCCCCCGTAGCCGTAGCCCCCGCCGTGACGGCCATAGGAACCATGGCCACCGCCAAAGCCGCGGTAATAACCGTGACCGCCGCTATGGCCGCCGTACGAACCATGCCCTCCACCATAGCCACCGTGACCGCCGCCGCCATGGCCCCCACCGCCATGGCCGCCACCGCCATGGCCCCCACCGTGACCCTGAGCCTGAGCAGCGCCAGAACTCGCAACCAAGCCGCCCACTAGCGTCAACGCCACAAAGCCAGCGCCAAGCGCGGTCTTCATTTTGAGAAGTCGTGTCATAATCAGATCTCCAGATTGGTGCGTGAGAATTGTCGAGCCCGCGTCAGAGACGAGTGAGGGCCTCTTCCCATGAACAACGCTTGAACACGCAAACTCGATCCAGCGCGCACGTTCGCAGGGGCCTGCGATGAGCCCTGTGGGGAGGCTGCGGACGCTCCGTGCATCGGATGGGCGGCGCAAGCGAAGGACAGCTTCCAGGATGTTTCGTGCCTGGCCGGTCGCCTTGAAGGGGCGACGCATGGTGATCGCCCGGTTCTGTAGGAATGTGTTCAGTCTCCCTGCCCTCTCGCCTACGGCATCTCCATCGTCGCCCTTGGATCGGTCTCAAAACCGCCCAACAGGTCCGCCAGTACGACGCCAGCGCCCAGCAGGAGGAGCGTCAGCAACGTGACCGCTGCCAATTGCGGTCCGCTCGGCCCACCCGTCATCACCATTGCGCCGGTTTGATCGCTTGCCATCGTGGTATGGCCCACGGTTGGAGCGGCAGGTTCAGTTGCCACGACTGGGTCATTCTGCTTCTCGATCGCCATCGAGTGGCCACCTGCGCCAAGCACCCGCACTGTGCCCATTCCGTGCTTCAGCTTCACCGCAACCAGCCACACATTCACCGGGTAGGCGACCACCGCGCCCACCATGGTGGCGAGGGACATCACACCCCAGAACCGAAGCGACGTCGCCTCCATCGCCTTCATGCCGCGGCTCATCAACGAGATCATGACGGGGATCATGCCGGCCATCACGGCATTCATGGACAGCCACTCCGGCATGAAGGACTGCTGCAACGCGGCCCCGTAGGATCCGCCCAACATGTCCCTCATGAACAAGGCTTGGAACACCATCAACCCAAAGCCAAAACCCAACGCGTACTCGACGACGAGGTCGAGCCACATCGGAAAGCCCAGTGCGGCGGTGACCGCGGCAGCGAAGATGATGCCGGTCGCGTCGCCGGCCAAGCAGTGAATGGTCGAGCCGAGAGCTTGCTTCCAAAGGGGCTGAACGAAGCCTTCGTGCCGAAGCGGGCCTGGCTCCTGACAAGAGAGCACATAGAGAGCCGCGGCGACCGGCCCCGCGTAGAGGGTCACGAGGACCCAGCCCCACTTCATCACACTCAGTTCAGGATTTCGCAGCCAAGCGTCCCAGGCTACGTAGGCGACGCAGAAGCCTGTCAGGACGAACCAGACGACCAGGGCGGAGTCGAGCATGGTTCTTCCTCAAATAGCTGGATCGCCACCCACCTCCTCGCTCATTGCGCGTGGTGGTCAAGGCTGTCAGCAAGTTTACGCGTGAACTGATACCGCTTGGGAAGCGCGACAGGTCGCTCTGCCAGATCTGTATGCTCCGTGCCTTCAGCCTACTACGTCACTCATTGAAGAATTTTTCTGGTCAGGCTCGATGGAGTGTTTGGATTGACGCGGCATAGGTCTCGTTGTGTCGTCTCCGAACTAGGTTGTTGAAGCTCAAGATTACTTCTGCTGCCTCAAAAATTCGATAGTAATTTAAGTTCGTCGTTATCTTTGCTTTTCATCACCGCCGAGGCAACAAAGTCATACGCGCGCGTGACCTCCATGACTCGGCTCATCTCCAGAGCGGGTTGAACATTGGACGTCTCGAGAACGCCAGCCGCGAGCCGGACCTGATCCGCCCGGATCTCCGTCGGTTGCCGGCTCGAACCAAATAAGTTTCCGCCTTCCGCACGCAAGGTCTGTGGATCGGCAAACCGGACCAGTCGCAACTGGCCACGGGGGCCTTTTGGTGTCAGCACTGTTCCATCCGCAGCAATCCAGGCCTCGCCATCCTGTGGAGACAGGGTGATCGGCCCAGACGTCGTCAGCACGGGGTCCCCACCTGACGTGACAAGGCGGCCGGCTCCATCGAGCTTGAAAGCGCCATCGCGAGTATATCGTTCGCCGGCCGCCGTCTTGACCACGAAAAAGGCTTCTCCCACGATGGCAACGTCGAGGGGGCTGCCCGTCGACTTTAGAGCGCCATCGGAGAAATCGGTGAAACCGGCAGAGGCCTGCACGAGAGAGACCTGTGGATCTCTCTTGAAAGGATCGTCCGTGGCCTTCTTTTCGGACAGATACTCGCGAAAAAGAATGCGCTTAGCCTTGAACCCGACCGTCGTTTGGTTGGCAATATTGTTGGCGAGCGCGTCGAGTTCGTGCCGAAGAGCAACGAGGCGCGACAGACCGACTGTGGATTTACCGACCATTCAAGACCGTCCTTGCCCTGGTGTTGGATGCTGGAATGGACCCTGGTCCGCCAGATAGGCAGCGCCTCGATCTAGGCCGGGAAGCCGGATGAGCTCCCAATAATCTTCAACCCAGTCGGCGAGCAACGCAAGGATAATGTGGGCGCTGGGTAGGATGCCGGACGGTCGCATCTCGTCCTGCAGCAAGGCCGATGTCCGCGCACTTCGTGTCCCGAGGGCGTCTTGCCCGGCCGCAGGATCATCGCGACGGGACGGCTGGTGGCGGTGTCGTAAACGTGGATGGGGAGGAAGCAGCGTTCGTCGTAATGGCCGTTGAACAACGAGAGTTGCTGATGCCCGTGCACGACATCGCAGGTGTCGTCGATGTCGAGCGTGACGGCCTCGGGTGGCGCGGCGTAGCTGGCGCAGTAGAGGTCGACCAGCACCCGCCCAAGCCGGATCAGGTCGCGCAGGCCGGGGGTGTTCTCCAGCGGCGAGACGGTGGGCTGGCTCATCAAGTTGCGCCCGCTCTCGGGCAGGCGTCCGCAGGCGAGCTTGAAGGTGGGGTCGGCGCGCAGATGGTCGAGGTCGTCGGCATCTTCGTAGCCGCAGGCGATCGCCAGGATGCGCGCCAGCAGGATCTCGGGCAGCGGATGCACGATCCGGCTCGGATTACGCCGATCCGGGATCACCGCGGCGAGCTTCTCGGCGATACCGAGCCGCCGCGCGGCCTGAGCGAGCAGCAGGACGCCGCCGTCCGAGGTCAGGCGTTCGCCGTCAAACGCAGCTGTGAGCTTCTTGCCCCGGACGGATGGAAACGCGAACGGGAGACACGTAGAAATGGACATGGCGGGCGTGGCGGGCTCGATCAGGTGAAGAAGGTTAATGGCAGCACCCAATTTCTAAGCCCTATCAATGCTTTACGCTACACTCGCTACCTCAGATCCACTACCCTCATGAATAAGACGGGCTAGATTGAAAGTGATCCGGTCACCGCCACATGCCAAAGCCACGTTGCGCACGCGCTCTTGCTGCATCCGCGTGACTTCGCCAGTGGTATCAAACTTTGCCAAGTGCCGCCTCGTGGGGCCGATCACATGTCAGCAGCTCAAGAGGCGCTCCACCTTCAACTTGCGCCAGAGCCGGCAGAGAATTGAGCGACAACAACGCAATTCATGATGACAGCGGTGCCTGAATTTATGAATACCATAGTAGTGATCACATAGACAATATCAGAATACCAGATGGCCGGAGTCAGTCTTTCCGAATCCGGCTTTGCTACCTAACTGACTGTCTGCAAGCTTCCTGCCTTCTAAGGCGTTGACGCGCCAAGGTTTTCCTTGGAGCAACCGATGAACGAGG
>NZ_JAIETD010000165.1 GCF_019745455.1 Methylobacterium sp. | reverse complement strand
CGGAACAGGGTGTACTGCTCGGAGGAGGGGCGGTTAGGCTCGGGATTGCCGACGAGGTCGCCGTTCCGCTGCAGGATGCGACGATGGCTCGCGGACGGTACGAAATCCGCTACCACCACCCTTACTGACACGCAGGCCCTACAGGTCTCGCAGGCCGGCCGGTAGGCGATCGTCTGCGAGCGGCGGAAGCCGCCCTGGGTCAGGATCTCATTGAGGTCGCGGGCGCGGCGCCCGACGAGGTGAGTGAACACCTTCCGCTCCTCCTGGCCCGTCAGATAGGGGCACGGGGAGGGGGCGGTGAGGTAAAACTGCGGAGTGTCGCGCGGGTGGCTCGTCACGCTGGTCGTGGCCCTCGACAGGCCCGGGGCGAAGCACCGAGCCGGCTGAGTGTAACGGCTATGCTCGGCCGCTCAACTCCCTTGAGCGGCCCAGAATGCAGGATTTTCTCAGGAAGCGCGGATCACCGCGAGGCCGAGCAGCAGATCGTGGCCAAGACGCCGGTCCGCACGCATGAAGCCGAACAGCATGTCGACGAACCAGATCAGGAAGGTCGATAGCGCGACGTAGAACAGCAGCGCATGGACCGCCGCGGTGACGACGTCGATTCGCCGTCCGCTCTCGGGCGCGACGACGCGCAGCCCCATCATCCGCATGCCCCAGGTGGATTGCGCGGAACCGCCCACGGTCATGGCACTATAGATGATGCCGCTCGCCGGCAGCACGGCGAACAGGGTCCAGCCGAGGCCGAACGTCACCACGCCGATGAGCGTGATCAGGAGCGTGAGCAGAGCGGTGAAGCCGAAGATGAACAGAATGTCGAGCAGGTACGCGACGAAGCGCGCGCCGAGGCTCGCCCGCACGAGGGGCAGTGGCGTCGGCAGGCCATAGCCCGAGGTGCCGAGGCGATCGGAATAGCCGGTCGGGTTGTTCAACATCACCGCGCTCCATCGGGGGCGATCATCACGGTGAAACACATGGGGGCCCCGCAAAGCGGTCTCAAGAGCTTGAGCTCTTAAGGTTGCGCCCCGATCGGATCGGCCTTCAGGGCGTCGGGCGTATCGAGGTAGTAGTGCCGCAAGAGGTAGAGCTGGGCCTCGCCCAAAGGCCCGCGCTCGGTGGCGATGCCCGAGAGCACAGCACCACTGCCGAAGCTGCAGACCAACCAGCGCTGGCGGCCGTCGCGGGTGCCGATTCCGTAATCGACGCGCACGCTGTCGGCGGTGGGTCCCTGCGCCACCCGCAGGATGGTCAGAACGGCATCGGGCGGAGCGAGGGCAGGGACGGCGCGGCGACAGGTCGTCGCCCGCTGGCGGTCGACCGAGCTCGAACAGCCGCAAAATGCGACGAGGAGCGCCGCGGCGCCGAAACCCAACCTCACGCGCCGTCGCGCAGACGCTCGGCGACGCGGGGGGCGTAGTAGGTCAGGATGCCGTCGGCGCCGGCCCGCTTGAAGGCGAGCAGGCTCTCGACCATGGCGCGGGTGCCGTCGAGCCAGCCGTTGCGGGCGGCGGCCTCGATCATCGCATACTCACCCGACACCTGATAGGCGAAGGTCGGCACCCCGAACTCGTCCTTCACCCGGCGAATGATGTCGAGATAGGGCAGGCCCGGCTTCACCATCACCGAATCGGCACCCTCCTGGATGTCGAGGGCGACCTCGCGCAGGGCCTCGGTGCCGTTGCCCGGATCCATCTGATAGGTGCGCTTGTCCCCCACCAAAGCCGCGCTCGTGCCGATGGCGTCGCGGAACGGGCCGTAGAAGGCGCTCGCGTATTTCGCCGCGTAGGCCATGATCTGGACGTCGCGGAACCCCGCCTTGTCGAGCCCGGCGCGGATGGCGCCGACACGGCCGTCCATCATGTCCGAGGGGGCGATGATATCGGTGCCTGCCTCCGCCTGGATCAGGCTCTGCTCGACGAGGAGCGCCACGGTCTCGTCGTTGAGGATCGCGCCGTCGGAAAGAAGTCCGTCATGGCCATGGCTGGTGTAGGGGTCGAGGGCGACATCGGTCATGATGCCGATCTCCGGCACCGCCGCCTTCACCGCCCGCACCGCCCGGCAGACGAGATTTTCGCGGTTGAGCGACTCGGAGCCAGTCGGGTCGCGCAGGGACGGCTCGGTATAGGGGAAGAACGAGATCGCCGGGATGCCGAGGCGCGCCGCCCGCTCGGCCTCGCGCACGATCTCGTCGACGCTGAGTCGCTCGACGCCGGGCATCGAGGCGATCGGCTCGCGCCGGCCCTGCCCCTCGATCACGAAGAGCGGCCAGATCAGGTCGTCCACCGTCAGGGTATGCTCACGCACGAGGCGGCGCGACCATTCGGCCTTGCGGTTGCGACGGGGGCGTTGGGTAAGGCTCAGCGAGCCGCCGGGGCTGGTGGCCTGCGCGCTCTCGACGGCGATGGCGCGCGGTGTCGGGGACTCGTCGGGCATGGTTCGCGCTCGGCTCGGTCGATCGAAAACTTTCGCGAAGCGACCTAACACATCCGCGAAAGGCTCCGTAACCCGGCGCGACGAAGCCGTAGATCCGGCGCGGTTACACACCGTGCGGCAACAAAGGCTGGCCGAAACCTTTTTCCTATCGTCAAGGAGAGGAGAGGCGATGGTGGGCTACCGAGCATCATTGGGGATCGGCGTTGTCACCGGCATGCGAAGCATGACCGCCTGCGCCGCGCTGACTTGGGCGGCCTCGCAGGGGCGGACGCGGCCTCTTCCTGTCCCGATCCCCTCAGGCCCGGGCGCGCGGTTCCTCGCCACGGGTGCGGCCGTGGCAGAGATGGCAGGCGACAAGATGCCGTTCGCCCCCGATCGCCGCATCCCATCCTCCGTGGCCGTCAGGCTCGCTATCGGTGCCCTAGGGGGTGCCGCGCTGGCAGGGCGACAAGCCTCGCCGACGACAGGCGCGCTGGTCGGGATGCTGGGGGCGATCGCCGGCACGTTGATCGGCCGCGCTGCCCGCGGCGGCACGACACGCTCCGGCTCGGCCTGGGCGCGGGCCTTGGGCGAGGACATGGCGGCAGCCGGCCTCGCAGCTGCGGTGATCGGCTCCGCGGAGGAGCGGTCGGTCCGGACCGCCGTCGACGCCCAGCGAGACGATTGACGGAAAGCGTCGGAGTTCGTCTAAGCGGCACCGATGAGGACATGCCGATGACGGAAGGCTCCGGGCCGGACATCCTGTTCGAGGTGAGGGGTGCGGCGGGTCTCGTGACCCTGAACCGGCCCAGGGCGCTCAATGCGCTGACGCTGGCGATGGCAGACGCCATGCTGGCGCAACTCGACGCCTGGGCTGCAGACGACGCCGTGACCCGCGTCGTCGTAAGGGGCGCGGGTGGCCGCGCCTTCTGCGCCGGGGGTGACATCCGACAGATCTACGAACTCGGCCGGGAAGGTCGTCTCGATGAGGTCAGCGCGTTCTGGACCGCCGAATACCGCCTGGATGCCGCGATCAGGGCCTACCCCAAGCCCTATGTCTCGCTGATCGAGGGGATCGTCATGGGCGGCGGCGTCGGCATCTCGCTGCACGGCAGCCATCGCGTCGCCGCGGAGAATTACAGTTTCGCCATGCCGGAGGTCGGGATCGGCTTCTTTCCCGATTGCGGCACCACCTATGCCCTGCCGCGTCTCCCCGACCAGGCGGGCACCTATCTGGCTTTGACGGGAAACAGGATCGGCGCGTCGGACGCCCTCGCGCTGGGGCTCGCGACGCATTACTCCCCCGCGGCGAAGTTCGATACGATCCTGGACCTCCTCTGCGAAGGCGGCGATGTCGACGCGTCGCTCTCGCCCCACACGGCACAAGCGCCGGCACCGGGTCCGCTGCGTACCCAGCGCGCGCTCATGGCGACCGCCTTCTCCGCAGATACGGTGAGCGAGATCCTCGTCCGCCTCGACCGCATGGCGCCGGACTCGGCCTTCGCCGCCGAGACCGCCAGCCTGATGCGGACGCGCTCGCCCACGAGCCTCTGCATCGCCCGCGAGCAGATGCGCCGCGGCGCCGTGTCGAGCTTCGAGGAGGCGCAGCGGCTCGAATACCGGCTCGCGGTCAGGGCGACGGAGGGCGGCGACTTCTACGAGGGTGTTCGCGCAGCGATCGTCGACAAGGATGGGAAGCCCGCTTGGTCGCCGGCGACCCTTGCGGAAGTCGATCCCGATGCGATCGCCGCCCGCTTCGGCCCACTCGAACAGCCGGAGCCGGTGATCGGGCCGGAGTGGACGGGGCCCTTATCGTGAGGACGAACAGAAAACCTGGCACGGGCAGAAACGCCGACCCGCAGCCTCGCGGCGGCGACCGGATCGAGCGGGTCGCGCGGCCGCCTCAAACGGGCTGGGACGTGGTGCTGGTCTGGTTCATGCGGATGACCGCCCTCCTGTGGCTCGCTAAGGGCGCATGGGCCTGGGCACGCATCCTCGACGTCTGGCCCGGGGCGGTGCCCTTCGAGGCCGAACCCTACGGCCGGCAGACAGTCATCGTCTATTTCGCGGTGATCGACCTGATTGCGGCGGTCGGGCTCTGGCTCACAAGCGCATGGGGCGGCGTGGTGTGGCTGCTGGCGGCGACCAGTGCGTTGACCCTCGCCTTGTTGACACCCCAGCTTCTCTCGATGACGACACCTCTCATCGTAGCGCAAGCTAGTATTGTCGTGATCTACTTCATCTTTTCTTCATTAGCAGCCGGCGAGAACCGGTGAATCAAACGTTACGGCAATCGTTTCATCTTGTATTTACCTATACAGGTAAATTGCAAATTCATCCTATCGCTTAAATTGGCTTTCATTTCCGCCGCCTAAGTTCAATCCACAGACGGCATCGTACAGCGCGGTACCGGCACAACAACGGCGGTGAGGCATCCCATGAAATCCCAGGCAATGAAGGTCGTCGACAGCAACCCGTCAGCGGACAGCGCCACATCGACCGGTTCGTATCTGGAAGCTCTTCACCTGGTGGAACGGCTGCACCGTCGCCTGCTCGACGTCATCAAGGACGAGTTCGAGCGCCGCGACCGCGAGGACGTCAACAGCGTCCAGGCCCTGCTGCTCTACAACATCGGCGACAAGGAGCTGACCGCGAGCGAGCTCAGGACCAAGGGATATTACCTCGGCTCCAACGTGTCATACAACGTCAAGAAGCTCGTCGAAGCCGGCTATCTCCATCACGCTCGCTCGAAGACCGACCGTCGCTCGGTCCGGATCAGCCTGACCGACAAGGGCCGTCAGGTCCACGACATCATCCAGGCGCTCTACGACAAGCACGCCCGCACGATCCAGCCGATCGGCGGCATCTCGGACGACGATTTCGGCCGGCTCAACGTGGCGCTGAGCCGCCTGGAGCGCTTCTGGACGGATCAGATCCGTTATCGCCTGTGAAGGCCAGCCATCGTCCGTCGAGGAAAGGGCCGGACCGCGCATAGCAGTCCGGCCCTTCCTGATTCCATTAGATCACGTCAGCAATAAAAAGGGCGGCACCCTCGCGGATGCCGCCCATACAGCCTTTTAGCCGATCGAACCTTAGTTGAAGGTATCGATCTCGGCCGACTCGTAGCT
>NZ_JAIETD010000064.1 GCF_019745455.1 Methylobacterium sp. | reverse complement strand
TTAGATTTGAACCGGGCCACCTAACGGGGGCAGACCATGTGTGGTCCCGGGATGAGGTGTGACGGGTCGATCCTGAAGCGCTTGGGCTCTTTCGTCCAGGCGTTGAGGATGAACTCGAAGTGATCCGCCCCCACGAGGTGGTCCGGGTGTGAAGTTAGTGCAGGGTCGGTCTTAGGCACCAAGTCGCGAGAATAAAGCTAGGATGTAGAAGTTTTTGCTACCAAGCGGCAAAACACGCATAAAAAATAATTAGCGACTTGTCCTGCAATCGTCAAGCGATGCGCAAACCTGATGGCTTTCTGCTGAGCCGATTTGCAACCTGCTGCGCCGTCCTATGTGGTTGAGAAGTGATCCTTTAGCATCATTCGGCAAGTACCCCAATCTCTATCCCAGGTGTGATCACAATGGGCGCAGATGTACATCAGCGTATCAGCACGATTTTTCCTATCGAGAGCGCCGCACGACGGGCAGCTCTGCCTAAAACTTGACTGAATGTATTTAAGTCGAATTCCAAGACGCTTTCCTTTATTATAAATCCAATGTTCGAGAGAGGAAATTGCGGCTGTTCTTCTGTACCAATTCGACGCATTCGGCACGAACCCATCTCGACCAGCCTCGATATTGTTATTATTCATTTCAACAATGTCGATTTTGTGCAGCAAAATCTCATTAGCGTCTTTCGAGACGCGTACAGCTAACTCCTGATAAAGCTTATCGCGATGGTTCAAAATCTTTCGAGTGTGATTTCGCTCCCACAAATATAGTCTCTTGTACTCCACGCTCGCATGGCTAATCTGCGCCACAAGCCTCTGATCATAGTCAGAGTCTAGGCTCCACAGTTTGGCGAGACGCCGAAAATCCGAGGGTAGCCGTAGGTTCGCAGGGTCTATGCATGTTTCCCCTACACCCGCTACCTTAGCTTGCTGGAATGGGGTCAACTTACTAACGAGCATTCGTAGGTTGGCGAGCAGGACGTTATGTCTATCTCGAAGCTCGTCAGCGAACCGGAAGGCTTGAACGAGGCGGTTAGATAGCTCGAAGTACTCGGTCTCTCCGGTCGCACGAACGATTGTAGCAACCCGAAGGCCTGTCTTTGTCCTGCGCCAACCGGGATCGATTGCGATAACAGTGGCTGCAGCGGCAGAGCCAAGCTTAATTACTCGCGTGCGCGTGCACACGAAGACCACGCTCCATAGCCAGCGGTCGTCCAGCCGAGCTCGCGAAACAACAACCTCTTTAATTCGGACGTTTTCCGGAAGGGGTCGATGCATGATCATCGGCCAAGTCACCATCCGACGCATCCCGTCCCGAACGAAGATTGTCGCGGTGAATTGGGTGCGTTGGAGTCGCCGCCGCTCACCTCGACTCGAGTGTGACCAAGCATCTGCCGGAACTGGAGCGACCTTAACCTGTATATTCTCGCCGGAAATTAAACTCTCGACGCTGATGCCACCCTGAATTTGATTGGTGAAGCGGCCAGTGCCGTCGAATGGCTCGACGCGCATCACGCCTCTGGTCAGGACAGACACACGGCGTCCCTGCTCGAAAGCCTTAATCACGGCATTGTAGTTGCCCCACCAAAGGCCACTCTGCTGCCGCGCTGCTTTGACCTGATCACGCCGCTCAAGCTCAAGGTTGTTAAGATCATCTTTGAAGTTCTTCCGAGCAACCCTATAAGCCTGTGCAACTTGTATTCTAAGTGCCGTCAATCGACGCTCAGGTGTGCTGCCTGAGTGCTCTTGGCCTGCCCTGGGTATCGACTTATACGTCTCCATCTCCCCAATTGCTGACAAGTCACATGCGGAAAGCGCTCGAATGTGTTCGTCTAAAATTTGTCTAGCGTTTCTGAGATTAGGATCTCGCTCTAGTAGACGGTCGAAGCTAATCCGATACTCGTGTTCGATCTCCACCAGTCTTCCCTTGAAAGCGTGCATACGCTCCAACTCGGATGTGCAATCTTCTGCCCAGTCCAATGGATTGAGCAGTCCATACTGGTGGACAATGACCTCATTCTCGGCGGGTAGAGACTCGTCGTGCATGGCGCCTTTCAAAACTTAAACTAGCGTACTAATGTGGGGAATGATTCACTGTGCTTACCTAAAAAATCAAATGTGACAAAAATCAAGCTGCATATGTAGGCTTTAACTACGTTAGTACAATAGCCGTCACCAACAAAATTTACTGAGATTTATATGTAATGAACAAACAAACGCCGTCAAATAATTTCAGCACCCAGAATTCAAAGAGTACTTGCCGCGCTGGTGCTTAGGTGCAGCCGAGTCCGTTAACCCTACAACATAGAAATGGCTACCAAATTCTATGTAGGGCAGCGCTAGATAAGGCGCAACTTGTTGCCGGCAATGAGTTTCTTGAATTGTGGCGACTCGGCAACACTAACCTAGAAACCGCCTTAGCTGTGGCGATTGCAAGTTGCTGCAGAGGCGACCTTCAAACATACTGGATCCGTGCTGAGAGCATCGCAAGAAGGTGATTTCGGTTCAGTCTGCCGCGAAATGATGCGGACTACATAGAACGTCCTAATGGCTCTGGGGCCTGAAGGGCACTTCTCGGGTCTCAAAGCTTTTGGAGATATCAATGAAGCTCTTAAAGAGCTCCCTGCTTGGGTCAGCTGCGGCGCTCGCCGCAGCTGCGGGAGCGCAAGCAGCCGATCTGCCGGTTAAGAAGGCCGTTCCCGTCGAGTACGTCCGCGTCTGCTCCGCCTACGGAGCCGGCTTCTTTTATATCCCCGGCACCGATACATGCCTTCGCATCTCGGGCCGCGCCCGCTTCGAGATGGGCTACGCTCCGACCGACAGTCGCACGGGCATAGGCAACGGCGATACTGTCGGCTACCGCGGTCTCGCCCGCATCAACCTCGATGCCCGCACCCAGACTGGCTACGGCACGCTGCGCGCCTTCACCCGTCTCGAATTCGCCTCCCGCAGCGGATTCACTCAGGGTTTTCGGTCTGCTACGCAAGAGCGCATCGCTTATGCTTTTGGCGCCACCGGCCAGGACCAGGCTGGCCGCCTACAGCAGTTCGTGAACACCGACAAGGCGTTCATCCAGTTCGCCGGCTTCACCGCCGGTCGCGCCTCCTCGTTCTTCGACTTCTACGCCCACGACTTCGAACTCCACGCCGCTACTGCCGGCTCCGATCTCCAGTCGACCAACCTCCTTGCCTACACAACAAAGCTTGGCACCAGCGGCTTCTCGGCGACCCTGTCGCTCGAAGACCCGCTTTACCGCCGCAACACGATCTACTCGCAAGAATTCGCTACACCTGCACAAGGTTTAAGTGCGGTCGCGCCGCTGCGCGTTCTGGTCACCACCAGCCCGCTCGGCATTCCGACCTTCCAGACCGTCGACGTTTCCCAACGCGGCCGCATGCCCGACTTCGTCGGCGTCCTGCGTTACGATGCTGCCTGGGGTTCAGCTCAGCTCTCGGCTGCCGTCAAGGAGCTGAATACGGGCAACTTCATCGCTGGCTCGACGGTTGCTGGCGCTCTTACGCCTGGCTTCGCTCTTCCTGCTGTCGGTTCGACGGTGCGCCCCCCTTCGGAATACGGTTGGGCGGTTCAGGGTGGCGTGAAGGTCAACCTGCCCTTCATCGCCCCGGGTGACACGCTCTACCTCCAGGGTGCTTATGGCGAAGGCGCTGCCACTTACACCGGCATCACATCCTACAATGGCACCTACGCCTCCTCGGCCACACTCATCAACGGTGCCGCCTTTAATCCCTACCAGTCGGATGCCAGCCTCAACCCAATCACCGGTCAGATCCAGCTCGCCAAGAGCTTCAGCGTCGTCGGCTCGCTTTTGCACTACTGGAGTCCTGAGTGGCGCTCGGCAGTATTCGCTAGCTACTCGGAGAATGAGTACGCTCGCGGTGCACGTCAGGCCAACGCTCTCGCGTATTCTGGTGCTGGCACTGCGGTGCAGAGCAACTTCACCGGCATCGTCGGCACACGCTCCTTCGCGCTCGCCCCCACCCTTCGCGACCAGTACCAGGTCATCGCCGGCGCCAGCCTGATCTGGTCGCCCGTCAAGGATCTCGATATCGGCGTCGAAGGCCTCTACACCAAGATCGGCATGCAGCAGGGCCGGGTCATCGACCAGAGCCGGAACGCTCCGCTCACCGCGGCCCAGATCAACGCTGGCGCCGCTGTCCGGACGGTCACCGCCGACGACACCTACCAGGTCCGCATGCGCGTGCAGCGCGACTTCTAATGCAATAACTGCTTGACAAATAAAATGCTATAAAAGACAATAGGTAGAGACCAAAGTAACTTAACTCGGCCGAAAGGCCGAGTTTTTTTGTTTTTTAGGGTTGAAATCTTTAGGCATAGATTTATATTTGATATTACTCAGATAGCACAATTAGATTACGTCTATCTCTGGTCACTCTAAGCTTCTTAGCTGTTGATAGGGGCCGTGAAAAGCAAGATCAAAGCGCGGCAGCAACAACAATATGCTGGCTGGGTTTGTGAATGTCAGGTCAGCTAGCCATTCGGGAGTGAAATTATGCCTACTCTTTCCATGGCTTTGTTGGCCTTGCGCGTTGTAATGGCTCCAGTCCACGCCGAATAGGATCTGCTTCTGGGTGCCAATGCGACTATGCCCGCGATGACCCAAGCCGAGATGAACCGCGCGGACGTTGAGGCTGATGGCAAGCCAATCTATCTGTCCGACAAGTTTTTGTCCTGCCTCGACCTGTGCCAACTCAACCTCAAGGGCGTGAACCTGCGCACAGTATGTCTCTCTCGCGATACCCGTTGCGGTAGGTGGCGCTCGCCTGACCGCTCATAGCGGCCCACGCCGATCAGACCGTCCACGTCAGCCTCCGTCAGGATCATCTGCAGAACCGTTTCGGCCAGCAGTACCAGTCTGCCGTCGGTCATCGGGGACCCAGCTCAGTTTGAAGGGGCTTGTCGCAAACGCGCGGCGTTTACCCCGTGTTGACCATATAGCCCGCATGGCGCCTCCAATCCTGGATGCCGCCCATGATCCTGTCTGCCATCGCCGCCAAGCTCAAGCAGCGTGCCAAGGCCGACTTCAACGGCCGGCACTACGAGGCGGCCTTGATCGTCCAGGCGGTCTCCTGGTACCTGCGCTACCCGTTGAGCTACCGCGATATCGAGGAACTGTTCCTGGAGCGTGGCCTGGAGGTGGATCACAGCACCCTGAACCGCCGGGTCCTGGCCTACGCGCCGCTGATCGAAAAGCGACTGCGGCAGTTCCGTAAGCCGCACTGCGGCTCAACCCGGATCGACGAGACCTACATCAAGGCCCGCGGCGAGTGGCGCTACCTGTACCGCGCGGTCGACAAGCACGGTAACCCTGTCGACTTCCTGCTGACCGCCAAGCGCGACCTCGATGCGGCCAAACGCTTCTTCCGTAAGATGCTGGCGGATCAGCCGCTGCTCGCCCCTGACCGGATCGGCACGGATGGCGCCAGCACCGAAAGCAAGATCAAGGCGTGGATGCGGCAGCACAAGAGGAGGCGTCCTCGCACGTCCCTAGAGTGGCTGACGCACTTGGAATTTTCCTTGGCGGCGGCCCGAGCCGTCACCGAATGAAACTTAGGGCTTACCCTTTGGCCAGACCAGATTCAGGGGATAGTCAATGGCATCACTGTTGTGAATGAATTTTATCCTGATGTCGTCGGTCGGCAGGCTTGAACGGGCAGCAATGCGTCGCGCATGCTAAGCTTGTGGATCAGCGCAAAGAACGCGGACGACGATGCCGTGATGCGTCGTAAGGAGTCGCGTGTGCTACGCGGACCATTTCGGGGTCGGTACACAGAACGGACCCAGATATACGCTAAGGTTTTGCCGTGCCTTCGACGGCGCGCATCTGGCGAAGC
>NZ_JAIETD010000140.1 GCF_019745455.1 Methylobacterium sp. | reverse complement strand
GTGGGTTCAGACACGGGTCACTTCTCGATGGAAACTTCGGGCTCCGCCGGGTCAACTCTCAACGGAAATCAACACTCTGTTGGCAGAGCCGGCTTCGGCGGCGGCAACGACGATAAAGCTGGCAGTTCAGCCATCGGCCCCGGAGCCCCTCGGTTCCTCGCATGCCGCGCCGGACGGCACCTCAGCGCCGGTGCCACCGGCACGCGCCAGCTCCGGCCGGAAGAAACGCTGGTCGTGGCAACCGCGCCGGATGCGGTACGACAGCCTGAAGCGGGGCGCACGCTGATGCCGGCTCCAATTTGCCCGAACACCTCACATTGCTACAACTTTAGCCTGCTCGCGCCGCTCAACGAGTGCAGCAATTTCTTGGTCGACGGCCTCGTTCAACCTTCCGTATTGGCCCATCAAACTGTTGAAACGCTGGTGCGAAGCGGGGCTGCGGATACCGATCGAGGGTGGCGGAGGTTGCTCACCCCACCCCAGGTTTACGACAGGAACCCTGGCGTCATCCCAGCAAGCATTCAAGAAGAAGTGCGCTTCGATGTGGAGATGAATGGCAGTTCTGGACACAGTCTCGGAGACGCTAAGTCTTTCCACTGCCACTACCAAGTTCGACACAGCAATTCGCCCAGCTTCTATGCAGTCCCTGTAGTCGCCAATCGGCGTCTCGACTGCGCTCATCAGGGAACCTTTGGCCCAGGTTGGCGGACCGGAATGACGGATCATACGGCCCGGATGAAGTTCAACCGCGCAGGCTTTGTACAAGGCGGCACCAGCAGACTGAAGGCCTCTAACCTCGCCAATTCTCTTTTCAAGAAACTCGTATCTTTGAGATGCCACCTGCCTTTCGGTTGCACGAGTTTGACGAAACAGAAGAGCAGCGCCGATCCCGGCGATCACACCGGCAATGAGTGCGGAGAAAAACGTCTGGTAGCGATTGAACCAAAACTCGACGCAGCCTCCCGGTCCACTAATGAGAGCCTTTCCCGCCTCAAGCTTGGTGGTTGTGCAGGCGTCAGCCATCCACGGGATAGCCATAAAAACTGCGAACAGGATCGCGGCTCCGACGACCGCAAGGAAGGCCATCGGCCAGGATCGCGTGCTCACTTAATACCCCTGAAGGTGAGCGGCAGTTGTGCCGTGTCCGTAAGGTCCACGACAAGGGTAAGCGCAGCACTTGTCCACGTGAGGGCCGCATGAGCGCGCTCTCAATCCGTCAAGCCGACTTGTTCGCAGCAGGTGCCGAACGGCTCGTCTACGACGATGCCGTCGAGCTGACGCTCATGTCGCTCGCCGAGCATGGTCCGAAACACGATCATTGGGCGGTCGCATGGTCTGGGGGCAAGGACAGCACTGCGACGCTGACGCTCATCGTGCACCTGATCGAGGCTGGCCGGCTCGCTCCGCCGAAGACGCTGACCGTCTACTACGCCGACACACGGCAGGAGCTGACACCGCTCGCAATCGCGGCGGCCGACGTCATGGCTCGCCTCGCCCGCTTCCCGTGGATTCGGCTTCGCGTTGTGACCGCGCCGCTGGACCGCCGCTTCCTCGTCTACATCCTCGGCCGAGGCGTCCCGCCTCCGAATAACAACACGCTCCGCTGGTGCACGCGGCAGATCAAGATCGACCCGATGGCGGCGGCGATCGAGGCCGACCTTGCCGGGCTGCCCGAAACGGAGACGGTGCTCACCATCACCGGGGTGCGCCAGGGCGAGAGCGCGATCCGCGACCGCCGGATCGAGATGTCCTGCTCTCGGGACGGCGCCGAGTGCGGCCAGGGTTGGTATCAGCAGGTCCTGCCGGGAATGAAAGGCGTCCGGGGCCGCCTGGCGACGCTCGCGCCGATCCTGCATTGGCGGGTCTGCAACGTCTGGGACTGGCTGAAGGTGTTCGCGCCCATGGCCCGCTACGGCGGTTGGGCAACGGCCATGCTCGCCGATGCCTACGGCGGCGACGAGGCTGAGGAGGTGAACGCTCGGACGGGGTGCATCGGGTGCCCTCTCGCGAGCGAGGACAAAGCCCTTAACGCGGTGATCGCGCTGCCGGCCTGGTCCCACCTCACGCCACTTCTTGGCCTGAGGCCGATCTACCGCCGGCTCCGACTCGCGAGGAATCGCCTGCGCCAGCCGGGCGGCGAGAAGCGGAAGGACGGAACCCTCGTCCGCAATCAGCAGCGCATGGGACCGATCACGCTCCCGGCCAGGCTCGCAGCCCTCGACGACATCCTCGCCATCCAGGCGGCCTGCAACGATGCCGCCGATCGCCTCGGCCGGCCGCGCGTCGACATCCTCAACGCCGAGGAAGAGGGGCGAATTCGTGAGCTGATCGCCGCCGGGACCTGGCCGCAGCGGTGGTCCGGCGACGAGCCGGTCGCTGACGTGCCGCTCGATGCCGTCTTCTCCGACGGCACGGTCCAACCACTCCTCATCGGAGCCGCCTGATGGTCGCCTACAGCTTCAGGAAGCGGTTCGGGCCGCCGATCCTCGCCGGCACGAAGGCGCAGACGATCCGCGCCGACCGCAAGCGCCACGCGCGGCCGGGCGAGGAGGTGCAGCTCTACACCGGCATGCGGACGAAGCACTGCAGGCTGGTCGGACGGGCGCCGTGCGTCGCCGTCCTTCCGGTACGCTTCTGCTTTTCCAAGCGTGCGGTCGCCGAGCTGATGCAGGTCGGCGACGGGTACCTAATCGGCGATCAGATGGATGCCTTCGCGCGAGCCGACGGCTTCACCCGCCTCGCGGACATGATCCGCTTCTGGTGGGACGAACACCCGCCGGAGGGCGGCAACGTCCTGACCTTCGAAGGCGTGCTGATCCGCTGGACGCCGCTCGTCCCGTCTGATGCGCTCGACATCGGAGCCGCAGCATGACGACCAAGGTCTACGCCGACAAAACGACCGTGCCGGTGACCAAGTCTCGGCAGGACATCGAGGCGATGCTCCGCAAGGCGAAGGCCAACCGCGTCGTCCACATGGACGAGCGCCTCGAGGCCATCGTCATGTTCGAGCTCGCCGGCCGCCTGGTGAAGATCGAGGTGCCGATCAAGGGTGACGCGACGGATCAGGTGCGCCGGTCGAAGTGGCGTGCCCTGTACCTCATCATCAAGGCGAAGATCGAAGCCGTCGCCCAGGGTGTGACCACGGTCGAGCAGGAGTGGCTCGCTCACATCGTTCTGCCGGACGGTAGGACCGTAGGCCAATGGATCGAGCCGCAGCTCCAGGTCGCCTACGACCGCGGCGACATGCCGACGAACCCCTTGCTTCTGGAGGGTCCGAAGAATGGCTGAGGCCTTCACCGCTGCCGACAAGCTCCGCTGCGCCAAACGCGAGGTCAGCCAACGCCGCCGGGTCTATGCCGGGCTCGTCGCCAGCGGCCGGATGGCACAGGCGGATGCCGACCGCGAGATTGCGACCATGGAGGCGATTGCTGCGGACTATGCGGCCCAAGTCGCAGCCGAGAAGCCGGACCTCTTCGCGATGCCGGAGATGCGCCATGTCGGATGACGCCTTCCGCGGCCACGGGTTCGATTCCTGGACGCTCGCGCCGGTCGTTCACACAGGCTGCGATCAGGTTGACCTCGATCTCAGCATGATGCGCGGCGAAGATCGCACCCTGATCGTGTTGTCGATGACGCGAGCGGAGATCCGCGACCTCGGCAACCTGCTCCTTCGGGTAAGCGGAGACGCGGCGCAGCGGACATTCGATCCGAAGCGGCTGACACTCGCGCCGGCGCCGCCCAGGGCTGCAGCGCCCATCGTCGTCGCTGAGACGGTCGCCGCGCCCTCGCCACGCGAGGTGGCACGCGCCCACGGCTTCACCGGCGATATGTGCGGCAGCTGCGGTAGCTTCGCGATGAAGCGCGCCGGCACCTGCCTGACATGCCAGGCCTGCGGATCGACGACGGGGTGCAGCTGATGCCCGCTCCAGCGCATCAAGCCTCCGCCGTGTTCAGTCCGTGCGGCGAGCACCGGCTCCGCCTCGATCGGTGGTGGAGCGACGAGCCGCGAGCGCTCGTCGGCATGTGCAACCCGAGCGATGCCGGCGTCGAGAAGAACGACCCGACGGTCTGCCGCCTGTTCGACCTTCTGGCGAATCGTCCGGGCATAGGCGGCTTCACCGTCGTGAATTGGGAGACGAAGGTCACCAGCAGCCCAGACGAGATGATCGCCTGGCGCAACCGCCAGATCTCGATCGATTGGGAGGCGCACGCCGCCCATGTCGAGCAGAACCTCGCCTTGATGCGCGAGCTGACGGCCGCCGCCCCGGTCCGCATCGTGGCCTGGGGCAACTTGGTGCCGAGGTCGGATCGTCAGACCACCCGCGTCCTGCGGGCCCTTTCTCTCGACGGCCACTTCGACCTTCACGCCTTCGCGGTCACCCCGCAGGGCAACCCGAAGCACCCGATGGCGCGCGGTGGGCACCGGATCATGAGCGGCCAGCCGTTGGAGCTGTGGCGACCAGCCGAGGGGAGGGCAGGGTGACGACGCTCCCGATCGGCCTCGTCCCGCGCGGGCTCACCCGCGAGCAAGCCGCAGAGTATTGTGGCTGCGAGACCGTCGATGCCTTCGACAACTGGCGTCGACGCGGGATCGTGCCAGGTCCGATTCCCGGCACCCAACGCTGGGACCGCAAGGCGATCGATCGCGCCCTTGATCGGCGCTCAGGCCTGTTCAACGATGCCGCCCCGTCGATTGACGAATGGCTGGCCGAAAATGCGCGTTAGGCTGAAGGGCATCAACACGGTCCGGAAGCCGCTCGCGGACGGCACCACACGGACCCACTACTATCATCGCGCAACCGGAACGAAGCTGAAGGGCGAGCCCGGCACGCCCGAGTTCGTCGCGTCGTTTCAGGCGGCTGCCAAGAACGCGGCCACCGAGCGAAGCGTCGGCACTGTCGAATGGCTGATCCGAAAGTACAAGCAGTCCAGCGCCTGGACGAAGAAGCTCGCCGATTCAACGCGAGAGATCGCATCATTCGATCTGAAGGCCTGCGAGACGCGCTGGGCCTCGACACCGCTGACCATCGTGGAAAACCCACGCAGCCGGCCGGCTTTCCTCCAGTGGCACGAGGGCCTCGCCGAAACGCATCCACGCGCGGCCGACGCCAAGCTCGCGCGTCTCGCTCGCGTGTTCGCATGGGGCGTCGATCGCGGCCACCTGAAGCACAACCCGATCGCCACATTCGAGCGCGCCTACCGATCCGACCGCTCGGAGATGATCTGGCTACCTGAGCACGTCACGCCGTTCGAGGCCGCAGCGAGCCCCGAGATCCGGCTGGCGATGATGCTCGCGCTTCACACCGGCCAGAGACAGGGCGATCTCCTGGCACTGCCCTGGAGCGCCTACGACGGGACGGCGATCACACTTCGCCAGGGAAAGAGCCGTCGTCTGATCTACGTGCCGGCGACTCAGGCGCTAAAGGCCGCGCTCGACCAGGCCCCCAGGCGCGCGACCACAGTCCTCGTGAACGCTGCCGGTGGTGCGTGGGTGAAGCGCCGCTTCCACGAGGAATGGACCGAGACGTTCCAGAAGGCGCAGATCGCCGACGGTTTGCACTTCCACGACTTGCGCGGGACGGCAGTCACCATGCTCGCTGAGGCGGGATGCACGACTGCCGAGATCGCGACCATCACCGGCCACTCCCAGGCGCACGCTCAGAAGATCCTAGATCGGTATTTGGCCCGCACTCGGGCCCTAGCCGTGTCGGCGATCGCGAAGCTGGACGAACATCGCCGGAACAGGAAGATGCAAACCGTTTTGCAAACCGTTCCGAAATAGACAGCCACGCGGGGGTTAAGTGACTGATTTTATTGGTCGGAGCGAGAGGATTCGAACCTCCGACCCCTAGTCCCCCAGACTAGTGCGCTAACCGGGCTGCGCCACGCTCC
>NZ_JAIETD010000002.1 GCF_019745455.1 Methylobacterium sp. | reverse complement strand
ATGGTGCGGCGGACCACGATGCGGGCGATGTCCTGCAGGATGCCCTGCAGCACCTTGGAAAAGCTCTCGCCCTTGATGATCGCGTCCTCGAAGGCCGAGGAGAAGGTCAGGCCCAACTCGCGGGCCGTGTTGCTGGTGCGCTCCGTGGCCTGCTGGACGCGCTGCTGGCTGCGCTCCAGCTCCTGCAGCGCCGCATTGGCCTCGCGCGAGACCGTCTCGTCGGGGATGGGCTGGCCGATGCGTTCGGACCGCTCGACCAGCCGGCCGAGTGTTTCGAGGCGCCGGGTGTAGCGCTCCTGGGCGTTCTCGTTGTTCTGGATCAGCCGCTCGCGCTCGCGGATGATGTCGTTGATCTCGCGCTCGGCCTCGCGGTCGGGGCGCGGGATGGATGCGACGCGGCGCGTGGTACCCTCGATGCGGCGCAGCGCCTCGTCGCGCTCGCGCAGCGCCAGGGTCTCTAGCCGGGTGCGGTCGGCGGCGGTGATGCCGCCGGCGGCCTCGGCCTCGCGCAGACGGCGGACGCGGTCCTCGTATTCGCTGTTGATGCGAAAGCGGTCGTCCAGTGCCTTGCGCAGTTCCTCGGCATCCGCGGCCGTGCGGCGGCGGCGGGCATCGGCAGCCTGTCCAGCCGCGGCCTCCTGCTCGGTGCGCTGGCGTTCGCCGGCGGCCTGCTCGCCGCGGGTGATCTCCTCCGTAAGTTCCTGGTA
Source organism: Methylobacterium sp. (assembly GCF_019745455.1). GTDB lineage: Bacteria > Pseudomonadota > Alphaproteobacteria > Rhizobiales > Beijerinckiaceae > Methylobacterium. Next base: position 5,343 of record NZ_JAIETD010000002.1, on the reverse strand, counting down.
CTGGCGTCGCAGTTCCTCGAGGCGCGCGGCGCGATCGACACCGGCCTGCTGCTGGGCGGCACCCACAAGCCCGGCCTGGATCGAGCCACGGCGGGGCTGGGAGCGCAGGCTGTCGCGGCCGTCATTCTCCGCCTCGAGACGGGCGATCTGGGCGCGCAGCGCCTCGGCCTGGGCGCGGCGGTCCGCCTCCTGCTCGCTGGGCAGCAGCAGGCCGGAGCCACGGCGGACGCCATCCAGCACGCGGGCGGCGCCGGAGAGCGCACGCGCAAGGGCGTTGGACAGGCCGATCGCCTGGTCGAGCCGGGCGAGGAATTGGTCGGCGGCGGCCGTCAGCTGCCCGAAGGCGCGGCTGACCGAGAGCGGTGCTCGCTCGAACTCGCCATTCAGCCGCTCGACGGCGCGCAGCAGCGCCGGGAACACTGTGTCCGCGGTGAGCTTGCCCTCGGAGCCGAGCTTGCGCAGTTCGCCGATGGACACGCCAAGCTCGCGCGCCAACGCCTGCGCCAGCGTGGGCAGGCCTTCCAGGATGGAGCGCAGCTCATCGCCCTGCAGGGTGCCCGACGCCAGCGCCTGGGCGAGCTGCTGGGTGGAGGAGGCGATTTCCTGCTGCGAGGCGCCGGACGCGATGGCGATGCGCTGGAGGCCGCCGACCAGCGTGGCGACCTGGTCCGAGGTGGCGCCGATCTCGCGGGCTGCGATCGAGAAGCGGGCGAAGGCATCGACGCTCTCGCGCACCGCGACGCCGGTCTGCAGGCTGTCCCGGTAGAGGCGGTCATAGATCTCGCCGGCACGCTCGACCGAACCGAGCGCGGTGTTCAGCCGTCCCATGGACTGGGTGAGCGCATCTCCGGCCACCACCACGGCGCGCAGGCCGGCGGCGAGGCCGGCGATCTGCACGCCGCGCACGGCGACGTCGAGCAGGTCCAGCGCGCGGGAGGCGCGGTCGGCGCCGCCCTGGATGCGCTCCAGGCTGCACTGGCCGGTCTCGCCGACCTCGCGCAGCTCCTGCTTGACCCGGGCGGCGTCGTCCAGCGACAGCCGGACGGAGACGCGGCGGGTGGCGTCGGCCATACGTCACGCCTCCTGCGTCAGTGTGGTCGTCAGGGCCCGGGGGGATCAGTGCGGCGCGCGGCGCTGCCGGCGGCGAGGCCCATGCGCATGGCGAGCAGGAATTCTGCCGCGGCCCAGCCGGATGCGCCCATCTCGCGGGCGGTGACCAGCGCGGCCGGCATGTCGAGGTCGAGGCCGCTCATGGTTGCCGTCGCGCAGGTGGTGCCGGTGGCCCAGACGGCGGCACCCTCGACACTGGCGGGGGCGTGGGCGGCGTAGGGACAGGCGAGGCCGCAGTCGCGATCGAGCGCCGCGCAACCGCGGCAGTAGTCAGGGCCCTGGCCGAAGTGCCATTCGGCGCGGGCCCTTAGCCGTTTCCCTCCAGGGCCACGGCGGCGACAGGGCCGGTGGCCCGATCCCAGAAGGCGGCGGCCATCTCATCCATGTCCATCAGGCGTTCGACGGCCTCCGGCGTGAGCGGCAGCGGATTGCCGGCGGCGTCGCCCACACCCTCCCAGGCGGTGACGGCGTGGCGGGCCAGCGCCTTGACCAGGAAGGCAAAGGCCAGGCCGCGCGCCATGTCGGGGTCGAGGTCGGCCTCCGCAGCCCGCAGCGCGCCGAGGCGACGAGCGGAACCGGCCTGGGCGGCGGCCATCACGGCGGTGGTGACTGGGCGGATTTCGACGCGCACGCCGCGGGGAAGGTCGAGCCAGTACGGCTCGACCGGGAGGTCGAGGGTGAGCATGGGGTTCTCCATTTGCGTGAGCTTCAGGGCTGCGGCAAAGCCGCGTGCGAAGCAGTTGGTGCTCAACATCGGGCTAGCGACGCAGAACCATTACTCGACTGAGGATAGAGACGGCGCAGGCCATGACCACCGATGAAGGTGAAAGCACTGCAATAGGAGTGTGGATCGGCGTTCCATCGTCCTCGCCCTCAAAGCGGCCAGACGATCTTCTTCATCTGTTCGGAGAGCGAAGCGCCGTACTCGGGCTCAATCTGGGAGGCGAAGGCGACGAGGCCGCCGAGGTGATGGCGCAAGCCGATCACCGAGACAAAGTTACGCTTCTCGGCGTGTGCTACGGGTCCGACATCCGGCATCAGGCAGTAGTGGAAGTGCATCCGGAGCGAGTCCTTGAACTCGCGCGTGAGGCGAGGGCGATCCCCGTCCACAAGGAGGCCTAGGACGAGCTTGCGGGCGCCCGGGGGAACAACGTTCGTCTTAGTCGTGTTCGGTGATAGGCCATGCCTTCCCATGGCGGCATAGGCGGCGAGCACAACGTCTGAAGCCCGCGATCGCGTAAAGGCGGGGTCGGACGTCGAGAGGGCAATGTCGTCCGCGTAGCGTGTGTAGGTCATTCGGTGCTGCTGCGCCGTGCGCGCCATCTCATCGTCGAACTCTCGGACGGCGAGGTTGGCGAGCATGGGACTGGAGGGCGCGCCCTGAGGAAGATGGCCGAGCTGCGCGGCATGATAGTCCAGGATTGCCCCGTATCCGGACACCTTCGCCAACCAGCGGCGCGCACGATTCGTCCGCGCGTTCTCGGGAAGTCGGGTACAGATGCGGGCGAGTTCCAGCGCGACGAGTGGCTGAAAGGCGAAATCGGTCGTAAAGACTCGGTAGGCTGCGATTTCCGAAATGGATTCGAAGAAGCGCCGGGCATCTAGCTTTATCAGCCACCGGCACCCGCAGTGGCGCTCCGCCGCCTTAACCACCGAGGAACCGGGAGCGTACGCCGTGCTTGCAGCATGCGGACGCCCGTGTACGAGAATGTTGCCGGAAATCCATCGCTGGACCGACATCAGAAGGGGTGGTGGAACGGTGATCGTCCGGTAGCCCTCCTCACCGGGGCGGGCGATCTTGCGCACCTGGAAGGTTGTGTAGGGATCAGGGAAACGGCGGGCGGCGACGCCTCGCAGGAAGCCGTATGGCACCCCCGCGAGTTCGGCGAGATGGCGCAGAGTCAGGATGGTCGGGATGCGTCCGCCGACACGGTCCTGAATAGCGGCCGTGGCGAGAGCGCGCTCGATGATAACGTCATCTATCCCGGCGCATCGACCGAGCGAGCGATAGTGCTGAGGGCGCTTCGTGAGCATCTACTCTGACTCGCCTCTGGCGAGGCTAGGCCCGCCCCGGCAGGAGACACCCGACGCAATTCGGGGTGGGCCCAGCCTTGGCAGCATGCGGACGCTCACTCGAAGGGGCGGGGTAGTCCCCGTCCCCGATCGGCTCGTCACCGAACCGACCGCCGTCGGCGAGTTACCACCGACGATCACTAGATTTCACGAGGCTCCCTCAGCTGCGTCGGAAAGTATGGCGTGTCGCCTGCGATGGGAAGTGGGACTTTGGGCGAGCGCACCTTTCGGGCGGCCGCGAGCTGCCGCTGCCCGGCGTCGGTCAACCGCCCGTCCTTCATCCACCCCCAGTCCATCGCTACCGCCCTGATCGTCTCAACTTCCGGTAAGGTCAGCCCGGACCTTCCGGCGATTGCCTCGAGCGTTCGCGGCCCTCTGCAGCTCGCGGCCAGGACGGCGACGACCGCGCGCCCATCTGTGTGAGATGCGTCCAGCAAGGCCGAGCGGGCCAACACCGGCTGCCCCATGCGCCGGAGCCGCTCACGTAAACTGGCCAAGGGGCGACGATCACCAAATGCTTCAGCGCTCGCGGAAGTCACGCGGTTTGGGAAAAGCGGAATCCACCCAAGACGATTCGTGCCATGAAGAAGCCTGGGCGCATTGTTGGGGCAGCCGTGCGCGAACGCGATCAGCGCGCCGATGGAATCGTAGCCGAAGGCGTCGCTCGATCGAGCACCACCCGGATCGTACCTAGTGCATAGGTCCTCCACCCTCACCCTCGTCGCTTCGTCGAAAGCGTCGAACACTGTCGGACAGCTCGCCACGATGGAGACCTCGGGCGCGCTGGCATGACTTCGGACAAGCGTCATGCCTGGCTCCGTCGCCGAGTAGGCGATCACCTCCGTCCCGAGCCAGCCGAAGGAGTTCCAGCTGCGGACGGAGGCCACACTCCAGGCAGCTTCAATGTAGCGGGATGCTTGTCGACCGCTCCCGATAAGGTCGGTGAGAAGCATGAACCGGCGGATCCGGTTGGATCGGATCGCGTCTGGTCCGGGATGATTGAAGAATTTCTGCTTGTCCGCACGACAGAGGGAAGTGATGAGTGTGGCAACGATCCCTTCGCTTCCGACGCCTCCCGCCACCGGTGCGATAGGGGGCGGGCCCGGGCCTCTGGCCCGCAGAGGGCGTTTCGCGGCTTGATCGAAGAGTCGATTCGGAGGTCCCTTCGGGGGAGGCACCTCCCTTTCGGCGTAGAGGCCGATTGGGCCGTCCGCGAGCGCAGCCCGACGAAGTACTAGATCCCGCATGCGACCGCTGAACTCGTCGCCCGACACGAGGGTCATGGCATCAATCATCTGGGCGGCGATGATCGCGTCCCCATCAGGGAACCGCCGCAGCCATTCTGAAGCACGGGGGGTCTCGCTGAACCTGTCGAGACGGGCCTTCGACTTAGCCACCGAGCTCCATTCTCCCACTTTGCCGCGCGTTTTTGGCGGTCGAGCATCGCTTGAGTACTGCATCGGCCAAGATGTCCAGTCGATCTTCGATCTGGACATCCCCGGGGTCAATGGATCGCGGTGGCCCGGAGCTACGTTCCCTTGCGAAGGTCCGGCCGTGATTTGCTGATGACTGCCCTAGACGAAAAGCTGACCGCTATCTCCAAGCCGCTGTAGCCGATCCCCAAAGCGGTCTTCTGCTCTCCCCGAGCACAGATCACGCATACTCCGCCGCCGGCTGCTGGTTCCGCAATACCGCGGTCATCATCCGCGTCGCCGTCGCGTTGAAGGCGGCGCGGAAATCGAAGCTCGCCTCCACCCCGGCCGGCCCCTCGATCGGTGTCTTGGCCAACGCCAGATAGACCTCGTGCAGCGTGATGGTCAGGCTGCGGTTGGCGTCGATGGTGAAGGCCAGGGCGAATTCCGCCGCGGTGCCGGCCTGCGCCTGGGCCAGCAGCGTCGTGTTCTCAAAGCGCACGGTGATCTGCCCCGTGCAGCGGGCGATGCCGGGATCCACGCCCTCGACGCGGCGATCGGCGCGGATGGTGCGCACCGCCTCCATGCCGTTGGCGTAGGTGAGCCGCGCGCCAGTCACCTGCGCCAGTGCCGCTGCGCTGCGCGTGATACTGCCCTGTGCCTTGTTGAAGGCGGTATAGGCCGCGCTGGTCGGCGTGCCGCCTGACGTCGCGCCAGTGCGGACCGAGCCCTGGCCGAGCAACCCGAA
>NZ_JAIETD010000074.1 GCF_019745455.1 Methylobacterium sp. | reverse complement strand
GCCGGCCACCTCAAGCTTGGTCGACAAGCTTGCAATGCATTAGATTTGAACCGGGCCACCTAACGGGGGCAGACCAACACCAGCCCAAAAGCGTCCCAACGCTTGTAGACGCAAGATCTGAGCAGCCGCGTCTACCAAACCGCGCGCACGCGTGTAACGCCTGTATAGCCGCCCGTGGATCGCTCCTCATACCTGGAGAGATGACGACCTCATCGTGTGCAAAGCTCAGACCAGACGCGAAATGATCACAACGCCTGCGAGTCCGCTCCGACCACGCGGTTCTCTTCAAAAACTCCGGAAATCAGTTTTTCTGTACTCTCAGCCCAACTCAATATGAGCATGCCCTCTGGGCGAACTGCGACGTTGGCCTCCAACGATTTTATCCAATCCCCAAGCTCTTTGACGAGAAACCGCCCCGATTCATCGAAATAGGTCGCATAACGACCGGCCACTTCCCGAAAAACCGGAATGCTCCGCGCGAAGATCGGAACGCCGCGCTTGGCCGCCTCAATCAATGGCAAGCCATATCCCTCAGCGTAAGACGCCGCTATCAGACCATCTGCCTGAGCATAAAAATGCTCAAGCTTGGCATCATCGACATCCGAGAACCAGAACAGTTGCTTACCGATGAGGTGATGACCCTCAATCACAGAGATGAGTTCATCAGCGAGCCATCCTCTTCGTCCCACAATAACGAGACTCGTGTTGGCTCCTTGCTTCCAGAGTTTGTCAAAGGCATCGATGATGTCTCGATGCCCTTTGCGAGGTTCCAGCGTTCCCACCATTACTACAAAAGGCTTGTCCGTCAGCCCAAACTGCGCGAGTTCCGTCCGATTCACGTCAACTTCGCTAGAATCCGACACAACAACGTCGCTTCCTAGATGGAACCAGTTAACATTGAGGTCACGCTCATGTGGGCAAGACGCGGAGCCGACATAAGCGGTAAATTCCTGTGCAACGGAATGCGAGATGCACATGACGCCGTCAGCACACTCAGCAACCGCGTCAAGCCACGCCGAGAAATTCTCAGCGGCACCTGATGAGAAAAATTCCGGGTGTAGCACGGGTAGCAGATCGTAGATGACGAAGTGGATACGCACACCGCGGGCTCTCCACCTTGAATACATACCGTTGAAGGCCATTCTCGGCACAAGAATCGGAGCAAGGTCGAGCCCTAGAAACGTATCCCCGTTTGCCGGCTCGATGACCTCATCAGCCCATAAATCATCGGCATGTCCAATGAACTCCGTCGTAAAACGCCTCGCGGAACGATAAACGAAGCCATCCTCGTCAACATGTCCGTAGACTGGTTCAACATACAGTCCCGCGGGAGGATCTCGGAGGAGTTCAAAAAGAATAGACTTAACAACCCGCTGAATGCCTGATTGCCAGTCACGCGTCACGAGTTCGGAGACGTCGACGAAAAGCTTATGCTGTCTTCCAATAGGAAGGTTGCGATCCAGACAACTACACGCGTGAGCAATATCCTCCGCACCCGCAAGGTGAAAATGCGGGTCCAGCTTCATCATTTGCAGAACAGCCTCGTAGCGGGAACCCGGACTGGACGCGTGAAATGCCTCGATAGCCTGCGCGTATAAATCGCCAATTTTGTGGGGAGCGTGCACCTCACGGACCAACGCCAAAGCGTTCTGGGAGAGCTTTTCACGCGCGGCCGGATGGTCGAGCAAATGTTCAAAGGCTGAGGCAATCTCGAGAGCGCTCGGACATTCGGCCAGTTTGATGACGGCACCATCGTCGAGTTCCGCCATCGGGCCGTGCGCGTTCACGATCGTCGGGATTCCGTACGCCAAACAATCGAGAGCGGCCGCTGATGTCTCTCCGCGCGTGAACGCCCGAAGCTGAATCGCAACATCCGCGGCGGCTAAATACGACTTATAGATCGATGGCTCAACATAGCCGGTAATAGACACCTGCCGCTCTAAATCATTGTCACTGATAAAGCGCTTGAACTCTTCTGCGTAACTATCGCCTCCGACGCCTCCGACAAAGACAAGCTTTACATCACTCCGACCTGAAGCAACGTATTTGCGAAATCCCTCGAGTAATAAGAGGCTGTTCTTGTTCTTACCAACCGCGCCAAACGAGCAAATCAACAGTTGGCCATCGTCGAGATCGATCTGCTGACGCGCGCCGGACCGATTAGGATGAACGGCAGCCCGCAAAAGCGGTATGTAAGCAAGGGCATCCTCTTCGACGCGTGTTTGCAAAAGATGGTGATAGCTAAAACGTGAGTGTACGATGACACCCTTAGCTGCTTCCACGACTTCCTGATTGATAGGATAGGTCCAAATTGCCGCGTCAGATTTAGACTCAATATGATCGATCAACGCGGAATAGCCATGACTCAGCGCAAGTGCCCTCGTAAAGTGAGCCGTCTTCCTATGATGGTGTTCTCTCCACGCCTGCACGCCACTAAGAAACAAGTCATGCAAGACCACGACGCCGGGATATTGATACAGAAGATCGAACATATAAGTATGGAAATCTGAATTTCCGAAGTGGTATAATATTCTATCAAATTTATGTGCCGATTTTTTGAAATCATCGACGTTGAGGACTGGAAGAGCTGAATCGATCCAGGGATCCGATATGGTCGCCTGATCCGTCACTACTTCTACCTCGTAGTTCCGAACCAGTTCTCGCAGAAGCTCTGCGCTGTAGTCAGCAATTCCCGTTTCTAAAGGTGGGAGAGGTGAAATAAAGGCAAGAAGGGGCTTCCGGACGCCGTTGACGTGAATGTTTGACTTCCTGGGCTGATCTTGTTCGACGGCGCGCTCTATGGCGTCCAGAGCAAGCTCGGCACATGTCTGCCACGAAAACTTTCGTGCTTGTTGCTGACCATGCGCCACCAAGGCGTTGCGGAAGTCGGCACTGCGCAAAGTATCAGAGATTTTTTTTGCTATCGCTTCGATGCTACTTCCATCGAACATTGCGTCCTTAAAGTTTAGGACTTCAATAATGCTGCTATTATTCGCGCCGATTGTAGGCGCGCCGCAAGCCATAGCTTCTAGGATGGGCAGGCCAAAACCCTCGTACAAAGAGGGAAAAACAAACAGATCACAGATATTGTAGAAACTCACTAGATCGCTTTCGCTGATATAGCCGGTAAAAACAACATCGCTGTCCTCCAGCCCTAGCGAGGACGTGAGTTCTTCGAGTCGTGAGCGGTCTGCCTGATGAATCGAGCAGACAATAGCCAACTGATGAGTTGATCTAAGGTCTTCACCCACAAGAGCCCACGACTTGATTAGGCCTTCAATGTTCTTTCGATGGTCAATTCCACCTGTGTACATCACAAATTTGTTGTGGATGCCATGACGCTTCTTGATATCAATTGCAAAAGCTGGATTGATTTCTCGCACTTGAAAAGAAGGGTCAACTGCACACGATATGTTTGTGACACGCCTAGAGGGTAGCGACAAATGATTAAGCGCGTCTCGACGGCTTGATTCCGAAATTGCAAACAACATGTCAGCACGCTTCAGGGACATGAGTTTGTCATAGTACCAATGTTTTACAGCCTCGTTGCTCAGATAAGCTTCGGGCATCATCAATGGAATGAGATCGTAGAGTGTGACTCCTGTTGAGAATGGTTGCGACAAGCGATTAATTGACGTTACGGCATCCTCGCCCAAGCCCTCAAACAAGCTGCTCACATAAACGAAATCGGGCTTGAGATCTGCGAGGAAAGACTCGCGTAAAAGTTCTCCGGTTCGCCGACGCCAGATGTTCTCGGCGGACGCATGCGAGGCTTGTTGAGGAACATCAAAAGTACGGATGTGTGTTGATGGGATGAGATCGCGAAACTCGGCTCGAATTGTATCTGCAGCCGCTGAAAATCGTTCGTTTATCGCGAGCCAAACCTCGTGGCCGCGGGAACGCTGCGCCATGGCCTTGGCGAGCGAAACGGAATACCGCCCAACCCCGCGACGTCCGCTGGCCTCCGTCTGAGCCGCCTGCAAATCGATCAGAATACGCATGCGTCAATCCAGCACAGTGTTTGGTGAGATTTTGGAAAACTGGTTCCAGATCATCGCAGCGCGCGGCGTCATGTGCGCCAGAATTCTTGCGTTCGGGTTCGCCAAGTTTAGTTCGTTGTTGACTTGTGGACTTAATAACTGACGCATTTCGGTGACTTGTTTTTGAAGAAGTTGCAGTTCGGCTGCGGTCTGAGCGCTCCAGTCCTCCGCGCGCCGCTTCTGCCAGCCATGTCGACCTTCGGCGATCCCGCTCCGTAGATAATGGAGGAGAGGATTGATCTCAGCTGCGGCCACGTCCGGGTTTGCCTTAAGGTACCCAGCGGTGCTGAAATAATCGGATGGATCTCTTAGTTCGCGCCAGCCGTGTTCCATATAGTGTTTGCGGAGATCGCCGCCTCCACTCACCACATCGGGATTGTTCTTCGCGTAGTATGCTCGGTCAAATCCCCAGCCGTCAGCATTCCTATTCTTCTTTTTCTTTGACGACCTAAATATGTTTCTCAGCGCCAATGTTGGCCTCCACGGCTTATGAGTGTCCACATTGTTGGAGCTACCATGATGCAATGTCTCTATATTTTCATTATCCTCGGACAATATATGATTTATTGTTTTTATTATCAACTTAATCTGTTTTTCTGCTTTTGTAAAATGTTTCACAGAAAGCTATTAGTTACTCGGAAATCGCGATTAGGTTTATGTGAATTTATGTTCTCTTGCGCGTGTTTCGGCCTGCCCATGTGCCCGAAAGTGCCATGGCCTGCAAGCTTAGCCATACGCCCTCAAGTCGCTGCTCCAGTCGTAAGCGTGGCAGCATTTCGCAGGCTTTTTGAAGGCTGGTCGAGGATCTTCGGCGTGAAGGGCGAGCTGATGCTTGGATCAATCAATTGGGAGTTCGGGACGTCAAGATGGGTCCACGACGCCGCGTTAGCTAAGCCATCGTTTCGGTGACGATGACCCGGCGGCTGCGGTCGCTTTCTCTCGCAAGTGGGGACGCTTCCGAGAGGTTGGAGCGAAGCGCGGTCTTTCATGTCTTCGGGGACCCGCCCTCACAATGGTATCATTGTCAATAATGTCGCCATGACCTCGTCAAGCAGGATGAGGGCCAGAGGCGGCCCCCTCCCCTGACGCTGATCCATAAGGTTCTGCGCTATCGTGTTTTTTGGCCTGTGAGTGCGAACCGCGGCATTCGTTGGTCGATGAAGGCATCCTTCGTCCGGATCGTCACAGGCTGCCTTTCCTCGGACGATGTCTGTTGGGGAGGCGGTTACGACCTACTGTACGTACGAAGATGCATCGGGACCCCGGGCTTCAGGTATCGTAGGCTGCGCCGGCTCCATACATCTGGGCTCGCCTCTCCGTGTATGACGCTAAGGGACTTTGCCTCCGCAGAAGCAACGATGCGGCAATGTCCTGCGCTGGGCACCCGACGAAATCGGGCAGTTCCGCATCCTCCCTGGCCTGTTTCTGGTGCCTATCTACTGAACCATGCAAAATCTGGTTGGAGGACTGTGTCGTGTCCATGGCCTCGTGACCCTGAAGGATCGGCAGATGCATCGTTCTCGTCGCACGCTTGTGGCCGTTAGTGTCCTTCTCATGACGTCGGCAGCGTTGGCTTTTGAGCCCGCGCAGACCGGTCGACAGGCAAATCCGGCCCCGGATGCAACGAACCCTGAGAGAATCATCCCAGGGAAGGACGCCACGGGTGACGCAGCAGACCTCTCCTCGACCACTGAGGGCACAAGCGAGCGACGCCTCAATCGCATGCGTGGGACAAATAATCAGGTTCATGCGGTCGACTACGGCATGAAGTGTGACGGCGTCGCGGACGAAGCTCCCGCCGTTCTGGCAGCCACCAACGTCGCGGTTGGCCTCGGTGGTCGCGATGTTGTCTTTCCTTCAGGCACCTGTCTCCTGAAGTCAGGCCTCATGCCCCCGTCGCGTACACGGTGGGTGTCGCGAGGCGGCACGATTGTCACATTCGATCCGAACATGACGATGGTGGGATCTCTCAAGTCCGCCATTGCCTTTGAGAATGTCAGTGACGTCCTGATCGATGGGATCGTCTTCAAGGGGAACGGTCCAGCCACTCAACCTTGCGGCTCGGCAGGATTCGAAAGCTGC
>NZ_JAIETD010000047.1 GCF_019745455.1 Methylobacterium sp. | reverse complement strand
TTGCAGGCCGCCGGTCTGGCGAGCCTTGATCGTGTCGTAGTAATTGCGGGCATCGCCGTCGCCGGTGGCGTTCATGCCCTTCGGCGCGGTGCCGAGCAGAACCGTGACCGGGTAGTCGGCCACGCCGGCCACGATCTCGATGTGCATCCGGATCAGGTCGGGGAGACCGGTGAAGCTCATTTGCTTCCGAGAAAAGACCTCGTCTGCGCCAAGGAGCAGCGTGTTCACGGTCGACTTCATCTGGCTCGCCATGGTGAAGCGAGTGATGAGGCGACGCTGGCCCTCGGGGTCACTGAGCTGCGCCGTCAGATCCGGGACCTGGATGACGTCGGTCTTGGCCTCCTCGGTCAGGGCCGCCGCGCTGGCGGCGCTGACGGCGACGTTCATGATCGCGGTGCGGATGGCCTGATAGAGCGGGAGCCCCCAGCCCTGGTTGGTATCGCGGATCAGCCGAGGGCAATCGACGCCATCGAAGATCGCGAGCCGCGAATGGTGGATCTCCGGGATGGAATTCGCGGCCGTGTTGGCCAGGGTGTAGCTCTTGGCCCGGCCGAAGTTGGGAGAGAGGATGTCCCGCTCCAGCTCGCCCGCCGCCAGCTCGTGGCGCGAGAGAACGTGGAGATACTGGCACCCGCCCTTTCCGATCCCCTCGATGTCGAGGGGCTTGGTCGGATCGTCGTTGCCGTCGCCGATGAGGATGGCGGCACCTCCGTAGAGACGGCCCCAGGTCCGAGCCTGCTGGACCTTGGCGCGATACCTGAGCTGGCGCTCCGCCGCATAGATCGCCTCGGCCTCCCGGGCCTCCCAGGTCCGCCACTCACGGACCTCGTCGGCCGGCATCTTGTCGACGATCTTCCGCGCGAACCCGTCCTCGAGATAGAGCGCGTCGATCTCGTCTCGCATCATCGGCTGGATGACGAAGGTGTTGTGGCTGCGCTTGTCCTTCGCGGTGCCGAGGCCCGACACGACGTTGCGCAGCGAGTCGGCGATGTTTCCGATCCAGCTCATTCGAGGACGTCCATCATTGAAGGCCCGCGCACGAGCATGTCGGAGACCGCGTCCATGGTCGGGTCCACCTGGTCGTCATGAGAGTCGGCGGGGAAGGCCAGCATCTCGGTGATCCAGTCTTTGACCCAAGCGGTGGCGGGCGTGACGGCGGGGTGGCGAACCAAGCCAGCCGCGAACGCCGGCAGGGTGTCGTTCGCACGCACGACCTTGTCTTTCGCCCGTGGAATCGGAACGACGATGATGGGGTCGGGCGGCCTCCGCAGGGACTGGATGAGACCCGTCCCGGACGCCTTGTCTTCGATCTTCATCGATCGCAGCGCGCCGTGGGTGTTCCACGCCACCGCTTTGTGCTTCTTCCAGAAAGCCCGCGCGTTCTTCTCAAGCTCGGGCGCCTCCCACTTCCCTCGCATCTGGTCGAGGAGGTAAGCGCAGCCGTCCTTGCCCATGCCCCAGCACTGGAACACGCTGTAATCGTTCCGCTCGGCCGTCTTCTGCGCCGTGTCAACGTAGATGACCCGGTAAGCGAGGGCAGGCAGAAAGTCGTACGGGACGAGGCCCTCGGCCTTGAACAGGTTACCGCCTGAGACGGTCGGGACCTGCAGGTACTGGCCGGTGAACACGTAGGGATTGGCGCGCAGCACCTCGATCTTCGGTTCATCGAGCTTGAACGACCACAATGGGCCGTCGGGCAGGCCGTGCGGAATCGGGATGCCGTGGGTGTACTCCGGCGGATAGTCGATCGCGTTGTCGACCTCGACGGGCAGCAGGAGGTGGTGCCACTTCACGTCGGCCCCGCCCTTGAGCAGGAACTCGGAGAAGTCGTCGACGTGCAATCGCTGCATGATGACGATGACCGGCACCGACTCCAGCGCCAGGCGGCTCTTGAAGGTCGAATGCCAGCGGCTGTTCACGTGCTCGCGCAGGACGTCCGATGAGGCGTCGTCGGGCTTGAGCGGGTCGTCGATGATCAGCGCCCCGGTGAAGCCCGGCTCCATCAGCCCGGCACCGAATCCGGTGATCGTACCGCCCGCGGCTGCGGCGAGCATTCCGCCGCCGGCGGCCGTCATCCAGCGCCCCTTGTTGTCGGACGTGGCGCTGAAATCCAGCGGCCAGTGCTCCTGGTAGGCCGGGAGCTTCATCACCTCGCGGACAGCGTCCGAGTTCTGCAGCGCCAGGGGTGAGCTAAAGCTCGCGTGGACGAAGTTGGCGCGCGCATTGAGCGCGAAGCCGTGTGCGATGAAGTGCACCACCGCCATCTCGGTCTTCGTAAACCGGGGTGGGATGTTGATGATCAGCCGGGTGATCTCACCCTTCAGCACCCGATCGAGCGTGTTCGCGACGACGGCGTGGTGCTGCCCGATGACAAGCGGCGAGCCCTTGTGGGCATGGAAGAATCGCTGTGTGAACCGGAGATGGCTCTGCTCGAAATCGGCCTTGTCGAGCGCCTTAAGGTAGGCTGCCCTCGGTGCGGGTAAGGAGAGCCCGGAGGCCATCGCGCTCCTCCTGGGTCATGGTGGATAGATCAGGGATCGCGACCGTGTGCTCGACTGCGAGCGGGGTGCCCCCGATGCCGCCGACCTCCCGTTTGTTCGTGAAGGCGTTGCCCGCTTCCTTCGCGGCTTGCTCCAGGAGCGAGGCGACGAGAACAAGGTTGCCAGACCGCTCGGCCCGCTCGGTGAGGCGCTGGATTGTCCGCAGGCGAACGGCACGATGCGAGACACCGATCGCGGCCGTGTCCGTAAGGAAGGTCTCACGCGTCGTGAAGAAGATCTGGCGGTATTCCTCCGAGAGGGAGGATCCTGCACGCTTCGTCGGATCGTAGGCTTCGACGGCCTGGCGCGAGACCTCGAGCTGGAATTCCTCCTTGACGGCCTTGGCCACCTCGGAGGGCGTGTCGAAGCACGCAAGCTGTTGGACGACGAAGATCTTCACGTCGTCAGGGAGCGTGCTCACGTGGCGGATCCCGTCAAGCGTAGGTCAAGGAACGGCCGCAAGTCCCACAGGCGCCGGCTACTTCCGCCTCGCAGATTAGCGGGGCGCGGCTCGCGGCTTCGACGAGCTCGGCCGTCCTGCCCGCCGCGGCACCGACGCCGTAGCGTGCGACGATGCTGACGAACTCCTCGACATCGTGGCCGCGCATGGCGAAGGCGGGCGACCCATCCTTCCGGAACTTGGGAGCGCCGTAGCCATCGCGCTCCTGGCCAGCGTGGAGGAGCTCGTGCTCGACCAAGCTGCAGAACTGCGCGTCGGAGCACTGGTCGGCGTAGCCAGCGTCAAGCGTGATCAGGAAGTGGGGGAGGAAACCGAACCACTCCTGAAGCTGCTGGTGCTGCCGCACCTTCGCCCAGCGGCCGCCCTGGAACTGGGTGGTCTCGCATTGGCCGACGACGGCGTTGCCCTGCCGAGCATTGGGCTCGGCGCACCAAAGCACGCCGATCATGGCCTCACGCAGGTGCGCGTGTTCCTCGTTCAGAAGCGGTGCTTCCTCATCGATGAAGGTCGCGCGCATCCAGACCATGACGTCGTGCGCCGGCTCGACGGGCCTATCGGTGCATGCGCCCTCTGCCCCAAGCAGGCGCTCAGGGGGGCGCGGGCGAACGAGCATCAGCTCTTCCGCCGCTCGCAAGCGACCTTGTGATACTCGCCGGGCGCGAGGCTGAGGCGCGTCGCGAGCACCGGCCCCACTTGGGCGCAGTCGGTCACCATCGCGACGGGTTGGACGGCCATGTCGAGGGCGTTGTCGCGCGAGCAGTCCGACCCTGCGATCAACTCCGAGCAGACGAGAACGACGGCGAGGAAGGCGTTCATGCGTCGGGCATCCCGTCGATGGGCGCGCAGCGCGCTTTGATGATCCAGGTGCCGCGCGCAAGGCCGATGCGCTCGAGCGGCAGGTCGCGCCCGGCCTGTTCGATCACCGCGGCGTGGTTCTCGCAGGCGAACTTGCCGCTCCAGAGATCGTCCGACGGCAGAATCGGCCGGCAGGCGTCATCGCGGCAGGCCTCGATTTCGAGGCGGTAGCCCACGGTCTCAGCGCTCGCCGGTGTGACGAGGATGTGCGCCCACCACACGATGGCAGTCAGGGACGCGAACAGCAGCGCGACGCGCCACCACTCAATGATTGGCGGGAGCTGCGGCGAGACGGTATCGACGATCGTCGGGGGGAACGGATCCGGCCTCAACGACGTGGCCCCGCGTTGCGTTTGCCCGCACGGCCCTTAGCGAAGCCCTCCTCGTAGGAGGCTTGGCACACGGTTGTGGCCAGTGCGACGCGCAGGGGCTTGTTGCGCTCGGCGCGCCAGCGCCCGAGGGCGAACGAGACAGAACACATGGGTCAATGCACCAGGTTGGAGCGAAGACGCCGCGCGTCCTCAAGCTCGGGGCGGGGTAGGAGGACGACGATGATCGGCGGAGGCTTGGGCCCGGGTGGGGGCGGAGGCGCCGGGGGAGCGGCGAGCGCGACGAGAAGCGCGAGCATCACGAGACATCCCATCGGGACAGCGCACGGCGGGCTTCATCGAACCGGAGCTGCGCCGACGCGACGGCAATCGCCGTGCCCGGGCTGTGGTTTTCAGCGCGCTGGCGACGAGCTTCGTCGAGGGCGCGTTGCGCGTCGGCGACGCGCTGCTCGGCTCGGTTCACGCGCCGAAGATGCCGCCGCGGCCGGTAAGGCTCGGATTTCGGAGCCAGAAGCTCACGGCGGTCGCGCGGGAGCGGAGCTCGGGCGTGACGCATGAGCAGGCGAGAACAGCCGACATCATGTCGACGAGAGCGACGCGTTGAGCTGGGGTCATGAGGCTGCTGAGCAAGAGAGCGATGGCGCCCCGGCCGAACGGCACGATGGCGGTTGTCAGAAGAAGCCCGGCATCAGGATGAAAGATTATCTTCGATCGCCTGATGCACGTTTTGCCGGAAGCGAATATCTGTACGGAACCGTACTAGAACTACTTATTGCCGCAGGTGAATGCGGCCCTGGTATTCTTCGGCATCCTGCCTTTCAAATGGAGGTTCAGGTGCCACGCTATTATTTTGACATGACCGCTGGCGGTTTATGCGGGAGAGACGAGGAAGGATCGGACTTCCCGGATCTTGAGGCAGCCCGCCGTGAGGCAGTTGGTGCCCTTCCTGAGATCGCGCGGTTCAGCCTCGATAAGGGCAATGACAAATCGGTCGCCGTAAAAGTGAGGGACGAGAAGGGCGCCGTCCTGTTCCAGGCTGCATTGACACTGACCGAACAGTGGATGGGCGCGCCTTCCGCAGGATGACCTGACTAACCTAGAACCGGAAAGTCCCGAGGGCCGACGTCACGCGGCTATGCGTGCTGCAGCAGGCGTTCCGCCCAAGTCGCCGGTCGGCGAGCCGCTGGGTGGAGCAATGCTCACGTCCCAGAGGGCATGGCCGAGCGTGTCGAGGGCATAGGACCGTGCGGAGCCCGAGGACGAGAACTTCTCGGCTCGACTGATGTCTTTCGTCCAGACGAAGGGGCGCCACCCCTGACGCAGGTCACCTGCTGTGCTCGCCTGGGCCAGGTAACGACGCGCTTTGCCGGCGCCGAAACGGACGACGTAAGCGTTGCTCACAGACTGAACCCCTGAAGGAAGGCGCGGCGGACCTGGACGCACTCGGCTGCGTCCCGGCACTCGCCGGCGATGACGGTAGCGATCCGCTCATGCATCGCGCTCGGCGCCGAGCTGGCGTAGGCGTCGAAGGCATCGGCCGCGGCGCTGAAGCTCCCGCTGGAGCGCCCCACGAGTGTGGTCAGCTGCTCAACGGCCTGGTCGACGAGGTCGGCGGGTCGGGTCATGTGCGGGTCCTGAGGCGGAACTCGTCGGTGCGCACGGCGCCGTCGGGGAGGAAGGTGATCTGCAGTTCGCGCGGATCGGTGGTGCTGCGGTCGACGCTCGCGAGCGTGGCCAGGACCTCGACCCACTGCGCCGCGGTCGGGCGGCCGGCCTCGACCTGGAAAGCAAAGCCATCCAACCAGGTCAGGAAGGTTCGCGGGCTCAGAGGCCAAGCCGCTTGTGCGAGAAGCGGCGCCAGCCCTTGGTTGAACCGCGCCGGGTTTCCCGGAGGCCATTTGGTTTGGGTCAGGCTGCCAAGGCTTGCGCCTCGGTTTGTGCAT
>NZ_JAIETD010000022.1 GCF_019745455.1 Methylobacterium sp. | reverse complement strand
ATCGCCACCTTCACGGGGATCATCGAACTCGCCGCCATCGCCATCCAGCCAAATTCGTGACCTCGTCACCTCACCCTCGCACTTCCCATGACTTTCCCGACGCCCACGATTTTGCAACTAAGCCTCTTTTCCGCGAGTGACGCTGATCTGTCGCCGGTCCGGCAGGATTCGCCGCCTCATTGCATCGCTGGCGAAAGGTGACCTAGGCTACGGCAATGAGCATCAGCATCCGCGACGTCAGCGTTCCGATCTTCGTCAACTCGCTTCGCAATATGAGCGCTTGGCTTGACAAAGCGGCATCGGAGAAGCCGGAGGCCGAGTTACTCGTCGGACGACTCGCCTCCGACATGAGGCCGTTGCCTGCCCAGTACCAAATGGCGTCGGACAGTGCCAAGAATGCTATCGCGCGGCTCGCCGGAATCGCGGCGCCGGCTATGCCGGATGTCGAGGGCAGTTTCGCCGAGCTGAAGGAGCGATGTGCAAAGACGATTGTCTTCGTCCAAGGCGTCGATCCGACCGCTGTGGCTTCGGGCACGGAGCGTGAGGTGGAGCTGAAGTTTCCGAACGGCATGGGCTATTGTTTTACGGGGCAGGCCTATCTCACGGGTTTCGCGCTTCCGAACTTCTTTTTTCACGTTACCACCGCCTACGCGATACTGCGCGGGGCTGGGGTGAGCCTGGGCAAGCCGGATTTCCTTCAGCATCTTGGGCCACCGAATTTCCCGGCTACGAGGTAGGCAGGTACTCTCCGCATTGCGGCCCACAAGTGTCGCTGAAACTGCGGCGCTTGACTGGGGCGTCATCCAGCCGAATTTCTTGCAGGATTGATGTCCCAACTTCGCGGCGGGCTCCTTCCGACACCCGGCGGACGTAGTCCTCCATGCGCCGTACCGCGATCACGAAGCCCGCGCACGCCCTCACTCCCGGATCGCCAGGCTCACCAGCAGCAGAGCTAGTCCTACAGCTAGGGTCTGTTGTCGCCTGAACGGATTGGCTGGGTTTGTGTTCGGTCTTTTCTGAGCCAGGAGGGACGACGGTGTGCGACGCGCAATGGTCCAAACCGGAGCCCCTGGTCGAGGCGTGCCGCCCCAAGGCCAAGACGCCGCCGCAGGATCTTCAACGCACGCTCTCGGCCATCCTCTGGCGGCACCAGAACGGCGCCAAGTGGCGGGCCATTCCGGGCGATCTGGGTCCCTGGTGGCGTGCAGCCCAGATCTACTTCCGCTGGTCCCGTGCCGGCGTCTGGGAGCGATTGCTCGGCTGTGTGCACGAGCGGGGCGTGCAACTCGGCATGGTCTTTCTCGACGGCACGAACGTGCGGGCGCATCAGAAGACTGCAGGCGTCGCCAAAAAGGGGGGATCTGGAGCCGAGCGAGATCATCGTGAAGCTCCTGGCCGCTCACGTGGCGGCTATGGCACCAAGGCTTGCGTGATCGCGGACGGGCTGGGCCGCGCCATCGCCTTCCGGCTGGCGCCGGTCAGGCCCGCGAACTGCCCCACGCCGTTTCTCTCCTCGACCGACTGCCGGGTGTGCCCAGGTAAGTCATAGGAGGCCGCGGCTACACCAGCCACGCCTCTGGCGAGCCCATCTGGAACATGGGTGCTCGGCCTGCGATCCCGCCCCAGCGTCATGAGGCGCCCGTCGCCTGCCCAAACTGGATCTACAACAATCGCCGAGCGGCCCTGGGGCAGGCGCAAGGAGTGGTGCGCCATCGCCACCCGCTACGAGAAGACCGCCGCCAGCGTCATGCGCGGCCTCTGCCTCGCCGAAGCCCTCGACTGGCTCAAGCGATGACACGCCCTGATGGAATTCATGCGCGAGTTTGCGAAGGCGCCGCGTTGAGGGGTCGTACTGCCGGAACACCTTGGCGCTTCATTCGCGAAGCCCCAACCTGCCTTCAGTGCGCGAAGGCTCTCCTCGTCCAGCGGTTTCATCCACTCAGTATTCTTGGCCGGAGCACGCTCGGCGGGCTTCTCACAGGCAGGCGCCCGATTCACGCCGCGGCAAATCTTCATGCGGGGCCGGTCGATCTTCCGTCCCACCCTTGCTGCTTCGTCGCAACCCGAACGTCGTCTCGTACTCATGGCGATACCTCTCGCTCAATGCGCCAGGAAAAGCGGGACCGGGCTGCTTCTCAGGAGTGAGCGCGTCGCTCCGCCAAAGAAGAATTCGCGTACGCGGGAGTGACCGTAGGCCCCCATCACGAGCATGTCGGCCTTTAACATCCTCGCCTGATTGCGAAGCGTCTCGGCAACGTCGTCCACCACCGGTACGTCGACGACCGTGACGTTCACGCCGTGACGCGCGAGATGCGGCGCGAACTCGGCGCCCGGAACCGTGTCGAGAAGCTCCTCGGTACCGGCTACGGATACGATCTGAACCACCTCGGCGGCGCGTAGGAACGGCAATGCTTCGTTGGCGGCACGAGCTGCTTGTGCGCTGCCGTCCCAGGCGACGATGGCCCACCGCATGGCGAACGCACCATGGTCCGGCGGCACGGCGATGACCGGGCGACCACTCTCGAACAGTGCTATCCTGATCGCTTCGCGGTCGAGATCGTAGGCCTGTCGCCCCGCATCCAGGATCGTCAGGTCGTGCAACCGTGCCAGGGTCGCCAGTCGACCCACCACGTCGGGGTACGGTAGGCTTGGCGTCTCCGTCGTGCAGATTACCCCGGCCTGGGCCGCGTTACCGGCCGCCCGGTCGGCAATGGAGCGAGCCAGCTCGTCGAGACGGCGGTCGATGGTGGCGACCTCATCGTTGCCGAGATCGAAACCACCGAGCCAGGCATCGTCACCCAAGAGGCACCACGAGGCCGCCTGGACCGTCAAATGGGCGCCCGCAGCCTTGGCGAGCGTCAGTCCGTAACCGATGGCCGAGGAGTCCTCCGAAAACTCGTTCTCGACAGTCGTGCCGACGAGGACGTCGCGGATCGTCGTGAGAGGGTATGGCATGGTCTTCGGCATTGATCGTCTCCGGATAGAGCCACCCTATGCTTCGCCCCGTTACGAAGGATCAGCCTTGATCCATCTCAAACCTTCTCCGATGCCGGTTTGGTGGATAGCGTGAAGACGTCGTGACCGGACACCTGTTCTTATTTTCTCGAACTCGGTAACTTAAGGACACGGTTCCGTGATAGAGCATGGCCCGTGCAAGGGACCGCCCTGCTTCGACGGTGCGCTGCTGACGTGACGATATCCGTCCGGGACAAATGTCGGCGGTGTCATTCACCGCCGTGGCTCAGATGGCCTCCTTCGGGTGTGACCCATGACGAATTCCATCGTCTTGCCGGCTGCCGATCATCAGGGCGATGGATCCCTGAGCAACGACGAGCTCCGTAGGACCCTGGACGACGTCGGCGTCTGCATCTGGTCGCTCGACGTTCCGACTGGTCGCGTGACGGTGTCGCCGACATGCGCCCGCCTCTTCGGCGTGTCACCCGAGCGTCTGACCACCTTCGCCGCCTCGCAGGCGCTGGTGCACCCGGACGACCGCCAGGCCCGGGCCGAGGCCATCCAGGGCGCGCTCAGGGAGGGTGGCAGTTACGAGGTCGATTATCGCGTTCTGAGACCGGACGGGCATGCCTGCTGGCTGCGATCACGGGGCCGGGTGAGCCCGGGGGCGGATGGCCGACCTGCACAACACCGCGGAGTCGTCCTCAGCATCGACGACCAGAAGAGGGCCGAGCAGGACCTGCTCGCCCGCGAGGCGCACCTGCGCTCGATCCTGGACACCGTGCCCGAGGCGATGGTCGTCATCGACGAGGCCGGTCTCATCCATTCGTTCAGCGCGGCGGCCGAACGCCTTTTCGGCTACGCGACCGACGAAGCGGTGGGTCAGAACGTTCGTCTTCTGATGCCGGAGCCGATGCGCGGGGAGCACGACGGCTACCTCGACCATTATCGCCGGACTCGCGAGCGGCGCATCATCGGGACCAACAGGGTCGTAACCGGTCAGAAGCGGGACGGCTCAACCTTCCCGATGGAGCTCGCCATCGGCGAGATGCGCTCCGGCGATCAAGTCTTCTTCACGGGCTTCATCAACGATTTGACCGAACGCCAGCGGACCCAGGCGAGGCTTCAGGAACTCCAGTCCGAACTCGTCCACGTGTCCCGTCTCAGCGCGATGGGCCAGATGGCCTCGACGCTGGCTCACGAGCTCAACCAACCCCTCGGAGCCATCGCCAACTACACCAAGGGGTGCCGCCGCCTCTTGGAGCGGCCCGACCCGGACGCCATCGCCAAGACGATCGAGGTTCTCGACAAGACCGCCGAACAGGCCTTGAGGGCCGGTCAGATCATCCGTCGCCTGCGAGAGTTCGTCACCCGCGGAGAGACCGAGCGGCGACCTGAGCCGGTCTCCCGTTTGATCGAAGAGGCCTGTGCCCTTGCGCTCGTCGGCGCGCGGGAGCAGGGGATCGTCGTGCGCGTCCGGGTCGATCAGGGGCTGCGGTCCGTCCTTGCCGACCGGGTGCAGGTCCAGCAGGTCTTGGTCAACCTGCTGCGCAACGCCCGCGAAGCCATGCAGCACGCGGAACTGCGCGAACTGACCGTCGACGCCCATCCGGTCGCCTCCGAGATGGTCGAGATCACGGTGTCCGATACCGGTTCCGGTGTCCCGGACGAGATCGCTGACCGGCTGTTTCAACCGTTCGTCACCACCAAGGAAAGCGGGATGGGTGTCGGCCTCTCGATCTGCCGCACCATCATCGAGGCTCATGGCGGCCGCTTAGGGGTTGAACGCAATGCAGCCGGCGGGGCGACCTTCCGGCTGACGCTGGTCAGCGCTCCAGAAGGAGATCTGCCCCATGGCAGCTAGCCTCGTGCACGTCGTGGACGACGATCCGGCGATGCGGGACTCGATCAGTTTCCTGCTCGACACCGCGGGCTTTGCCGTGGAACTCCATGCATCGGCGAGCAGCCTGCTCGATGCGTTGATGAAGCCGGCCCAGGGTTGTGTCCTCACGGACATCCGGATGCCGGGAATCGACGGGCTGGAACTGCTGCGCCGGTTGCGGTCGGGTGGGCACACGCTACCGGTCATCATGATGACGGGACACGGTGATGTACCGCTCGCGGTGGAGGCGATGAAGCTCGGGGCCTGCGACTTCATCGAGAAGCCCTTCGACGATGAGCCGCTAATCCAGGCGCTTCGCTCCGCCATGGAGCGAGGCGGTCAAGGAAATGCGGTCGACCCTGGACTGCAGGATTTCATCCGTCGGGTCGGCAGGCTGAGCGAGCGAGAGCGACAGGTCATGGACCAACTCGTTGCGGGAGGCTCCAGCAAGGATATCGGCCGTGCGCTCGACATCAGCCCACGAACCGTCGAGATCTACCGGGCCAAGCTCATGGCGAAGACGCAAGCGGAGAGCCTGCAGGAATTGGTCCGCTGGACGGTGCTGGCAGGTCTCGCCTGAGCCCCGTTTGCGCCAGATCAAGGTCGGAACCGGGAGAGCGACCTAAGGATTCGGCTCACCGTAGGTACGGCCCACGTTTGCGCATCGAGCTTCATGTCGGCGATCCCCGAGCACCCCATCTATGTCGTGGACGACGACGTGCCCGTCCTGCTTTCGCTCTGCTTCCTTCTCCAGGGCGAGGGACACCGTGTCGAGTCCTTCTCGGACGGCCACAGCGTCCTTGCCGCCTTCCCGGGACCGGAGCCTCGCTTCCTCGTCCTCGACTACGTCATGCCGGACATCGATGGGATCGAGCTGTTCCGTGAGCTTCGAGCGCGCGACGTTCGCGCTCCTGCCGTCCTGATGACGGGGGATCCAGGGCAGGCGGTTCGACAGCGGGCTCGGATCGCCGGATTGGCGGTGATCGAGAAGCCACTGGCCTACGAACCCCTCCTCGCCATGCTGGCTGAAGTCGACAGTGCCCCGCGGCACTCTGCGATCTGAGGGCGACCTTCGATGAGCGGCACTCCACCTAGCGTGGCTACTCGCAGGCCCTCGTGAAGCTCGGATCCACGGGAGGCGCGATGTCAGGCACACTTGGCCAACTCACGTGCAGGCAGGCCTCGAGCCTAGCTTTCCGCGGCCAACCCGTGCCGGGCGTATCTAGGCGACAGGTCTTCGCTCGGATTGTGAAACAGGTAATAGCCGAACGCCGAGGCGGCCTCGCGAGCGGGGGCGGGCTGGAAGCCTAG
>NZ_JAIETD010000150.1 GCF_019745455.1 Methylobacterium sp. | reverse complement strand
ACCCAATCCCTAAGCCAAATCAATGCTTTACGCTACGCTCGCCACCCCAAATCCACCGCCCTCGTGAATAAGACGGGCTAGGGAGTGGGGATCGATGCGCATTCTGGTGACGGGCGGCTGCGGCTTCATCGGCTCCGCGCTCGTGCTGCATCTGGTGCAGGATCTCGGCCACGAGGTGCTGACCCTCGACGCCCTGACCTACGCCGCCAACCCGATCTCCCTCGATCCGCTGGCCGACGACCCGCGCCATCGCTTGGAGCAGGCCGACATCTGCGATCCAGCTCGCGTCCACGCTCTCTTCGCTGATTTCAAACCCGATGCGGTGATGCATCTGGCCGCCGAGAGCCATGTCGACCGCTCGATCACCGATCCGGGCGCCTTCGTGCGCACCAACGTCATCGGCACCCAGGTGATGCTCGACGGCGCCCGCACCCACTGGGAGAGCCTGTCCGGTGAGGCCAAGACAAACTTCCGCTTCCTCCACGTCTCCACCGACGAGGTCTACGGCTCGCTGCCGCCGGACGCGTTCTTCACCGAGGAGAGCCGCTACGACCCGCGCTCGCCCTACTCGGCGTCAAAAGCGGCCTCCGACCACCTCGCCCGCGCCTGGCACGAGACCTACGGCCTGCCAGTGCTGGTGACGAACTGCTCGAACAATTACGGCCCGCGCCATTTCCCGGAAAAACTGATCCCGCTGATGATCCTGGCGGCGCTGGAGGGCAAGCCGCTCCCGGTCTACGGCGACGGCCTGAACGAGCGCGACTGGATCCATGTCGAGGACCATGCCCGCGGCCTCGTCGCGGTGCTGGAGCGGGGCCGGCTCGGTGAGACCTACCTGCTCGGCGGGCGCTCGGTGCGCAACAACCTCGCCGTGGTGAAAGCGCTCTGCGCCGCCTTCGACCGGCTGAAGCCGGAGAACGGCCCGCACGAGCGCCTGATCACCTTCGTCGCCGACCGACCCGGTCACGATCGGCGCTACGCCATCGACCCGTCGAAGGCGGAGGCCGAGGTCGGCTGGCGGCCGACCAAGGTGTTCGAGCAGGCGCTGGAAGAGACCGTGCGCTGGTATCTCGACAACGAGGCGTGGTGGCGCCCAATCCGCGAGGGGCGCTATTCCGGCGAGCGCCTCGGCCTTTCGGGCAAGAGCGCGTGAGGGGCGCGTAAGCATGGATATCCTGATCCTCGGCGGCGCCGGACAGGTCGGCACGGAGCTTCAGGCCCTGTCCTGGCCCGAGGGCGTGCGGGTCCACGCCCCCGATCGGCAGAGCCTCGACATCACCGACGAAGCGGCGGTGGCCGCCGCGCTCGAAGCACGGGCCTACGCGGCGGTGATCAATGCCGCCGCCTATACCGCGGTGGACAAGGCCGAGAGCGAGGTCGCCGCCGCGTGGCGCCTGAACGCGCTGGCGCCGGCCCTCCTCGCCGCCGAGACGAAGCGGCGGGGCATCCCGCTCGTCCATGTCTCGACCGACTACGTGTTCGAAGGTTCGGGGGAGGGCTTCTACGCTCCCGATGCGCCGGTGAACCCGCAAAGCGTCTACGGCGCCAGCAAGGCGGCCGGCGAGATGGCGGTGCGCTCGGGCAATCCGCGCCATGCCATCGTCCGCACCGCCTGGGTGGTGAGCCCGCACCGGGGCAACTTCGTCAAGACGATGCTGCGGTTGGCAAACGAGCGGGAGAAGCTGTCCGTCGTGGACGACCAGCACGGCTGCCCGACCTCGGCCGCCTATCTCGCGGCGGCTTTGGCCATCATCGCCCTGCGGATGGCCGATGACGCGCGCGCGCCGGCCGGCACCTTCCACTGCGTCAATGACGGCGCGACCACGTGGTGCGAGTTCGCCCGCGCCATCGTCGCGGGCTCGGCCCGGCGCGGCGGGCGCAGCGTCCCGGTCGAGGGCATCCCGACCTCCGCCTATCCGGCCCCGGCCCGGCGCCCGGCCAATTCCCGCCTCTCCACCCAGAGCCTGACCGACGCCTACGGCATCGCGCCGCGAGGCTGGGAGGCGGCGCTCGACGACATCCTCGACCGGCTGGTCGGGCCGGTTCGCTCCAACTGACCAGGACGTGTTCGCATGAAGGGCATCGTGCTCGCCGGCGGCTCCGGCACCAGGCTCCATCCGGCCACGCTGGCGATCAACAAGCAGCTGCTGCCGGTCTACGACAAGCCGATGATCTACTACCCGATCTCGGTGCTGATGCTCGCCGGCATTCGCGAGATCCTAGTCATCTCCTCGCCTGAACACCTCGGCAACTACCAGCGCCTGCTCGGCACCGGCGAGCAGTTCGGCCTGACCTTCTCCTACGCGGTGCAGCCGCGGCCGGAGGGTCTGGCTCAGGCCTTCATCATCGGCCGCGACTTCGTTGGCACCGACGACGTGGCGCTGGTGCTCGGCGACAACCTGTTCTTCGGCAACGGCATGAGCGACCTGCTGGCCAAGGCCCGCGCCCGTAAGAGCGGGGCGACGGTGTTCGCCTACCATGTCGATCATCCGGAGGCCTACGGCGTCGTCACCCTCGACGAGGCCGGCCGCCCGATCCGGCTGGTGGAGAAGCCGAAGACGCCGGAGAGCCCCTGGGCGGTGACCGGCCTGTACTTCTACGACAACCAGGTGCTCGACATCGCCACGGCGGTGACGCCCTCTGACCGGGGCGAACTGGAGATCACCTCCGTCAACCAGGCCTATCTCGAACGCGGCCAGCTCCATGTCGAGCGGATGAGCCGCGGCTACGCGTGGCTCGACACCGGCACGCACGACAACCTGCTGGAAGCGGGCGAGTTCGTGCGCGTGCTGCAGCACCGGCAGGGGCTTCAGGTGGCCTGCCTGGAGGAGATCGCTTACCTGCAGGGCTTCATCGGCCGCGAGCAGTTGCAGGCGCGCGGCGAGCTGTTCGCCAAGACGAAGTACGGCCAGAACTTGCTGCGGCTCGCCCGCGAAGGCCACCGGCTCGATCAGAGTTTTTGATCGCTCAGCGCCGACCAAGAACATGTAGCGCATGCACCGGTTGCGTCTTGCGCCCCAACACGCATCCGCTTCCGTACCTCGGCCATCCGGTCATCGCTGGCGCCGGCGGCCGAAGCCTCTCGCCAGACAACCTTGTAGATCTCACGCACGGTCGCCTCTTACAGGCCGAGCCCACGGGCGAAGCCGAGTAGGCCGTGCATCTCGGCGGCGGGTATTTCAGCTTCCGGCATGAGCCGTCCGGCCGCCGCGTCGGGGTCGGGCACCCCCCCTTATCCCTGCGAGACACGGCCCTCTAAGACAGCCAGGGCGTCCATGACCTGTTCGGCGACGGCGTGGGCGACATCGTAAGGAAGGCGTCCGTTAGGTGTATGGTCCCGGGATGTGGTGTGACGGGTGGACCCTGAAGCGTTCGGGCTCTTTGGTCCAGGCCTGGCAGATGAACTCATAGGGTGTCAGCCCCCGCAGCGTCTTGAGCCGGCGGGCGTGATTGTAGGCATCCACGAAGAGCTGCAGGTGATCTCTGAGCTGATCGTGGCTGTCGTAGTGGTAGCGTTGGACGGTCGCTTCCTTGATCGTGCGGTTCATCCGCTCGACTTGGCCGTTGGTCCAAGGATGGTTCACCTTGGTCATCCGATGCTCAATGTCGTGCTCATCACAGACGCGATTGAAAATATGCTCGCTGTCCCAGATATCTCTTTTACGATTGGTGAATTGGATGCCGTTGTCCGTTAGGACGATGTGGATGCGATAGGGCACCGCTGCCGCCAGATCTCGCAGGAACTGCGCTGCCTCCATCTTGCCGGCACTCTCGACCAGCCGAACGAAGGCGAACTTACTTGTTTGATCCCGCGGTGTGGTGATACGGTTGACCACCATGCTGCGAGGGATGCGCTATGGGCCAGGTTCTCCATGGAAGCGCCACCACGACGGAGGCAGTCCGTCGCGCGATCCAGCTACGTGAAGAGAGCGTAAGGTCGCTGGCCAAGCGCTACGGGGTCAGCCCGACGACGGTGCAGAAGTGGCGCAAACGGACGAGCACTGCGGACGCCCGGATGGGCCCCAAGGAGCCGCGCTCCACCGTGCTCACCGTTGAGGAGGAAGCGATCGTTGTCGCCTTCCGCCGGCACACCCTGCTGCCGCTTGACGACTGCCTCTACGGCTTGCAGCCGACGATCCCGCACCTGACGCGATCCTCGCTGCATCGCTGCCTGGAACGGCATGGGATCAGCAGACTACCCGAGATCGACGGCGACAAACCCAAGAAGCAGCGCTTTGCAACCTACGCCATCGGCTATGTGCATATCGATATCGCCGAGGTGACCTCACGCCCCGCCCAGGAAGTTGATGCGAGCCTCCGCGCCCGCCGCCGCCAGCGTGACCGAGGTTCCCTCCCGGCCGATCAACCCGGCTGCGGCCAGCGCTGTGACATCGTCATGGACCCGCCGGTAATCGCGGCCGAGCGTGCCCGCGAGCGCGCGGATCGACGGTGCCGGCCCGGCCTCGGCCAAGCTTCGCAGCAGAGCCAAGCGCGCGTCCGAGAACGTCGCCAGGAAAGCGCCCCAGGTCTCGAATGTGACGACGGGTACGGTGGGCGTGGCGTCACCGGCCTCGGCCCGATGCCACGCCTTGATGAAGCGCTCACCCATCTCCTCAAGTGAGCCACCGATTTTGATTTCCACATCCGACATATCTTCAACTCCTACGCATCGCCTGAACCTCTCCGATGAAATCGGCGATCAGCTTTTCAACCGAAACAAAGTGATACTTAATTTCAACGTCGCCTCTGTGTACATGATCTCCCTTGCCTGCCTCATTGTCATAGGCAAGAAGGCGAACACCGGGCCGGCCGTAGAACAACGAATATTTGAGGAAGTGGCGCGATCCTCTCACTGACAATGGAACCTGCCAAAGGCGCATCTGCACGATCGCGCCATCGGCAAAAACCTGCTTTTCATCAAGGAGGAGGGTCGCGCTCGCCATAACCAAATATGTCATCAAATAGCATATGCTGTCAAATGACATATAGACGCCGGGCACCTTCCCCTGCCGCGCCTTTCATCGGCGCGGCAAGGGAATCCGCCTCATGCGGCGATCTGCTGTGCGTCGATCTCCTCGGCGTCGGGTTCGGCAGCGCCCGGCTGCAAGCCGTGCAGGAAGGCCACCGCCTTTTCCGCGTAGGAGGCGGCCTGGAAAATCGCCCTCTTGTCGTTTTTGAGAACTTTGATCCAAGAGGAGATATAGGCAGCGTGATCCTCTCGGGGCTCGATAGCAAGTCCAAGGTCGGCCGCGAGGTAGGCGCTCCCTAACTCGGCAACAAGCTCCTCTCGGGCATACCCTTCATCACCCCATGATTTGCGGCCGAAATCCCGGTTGAGCCGCGTTGCGTGCCGCGTCCAGTGCACGCATTCGTGGCCTAGGGTGGTGGCATGAGCCTCGGCCGACACGAACGCCCCGAAGGGGGGCATCCCGATATAATCCTCGGTCGGGCTGTAGAAGGCGCCGCGCGCGCCCTCGCGGATCTCGGCGCCGGTCGCGGCAAAGAAGGCATCGACCTGGGGCAGGCGTTCGGCGTCGGACAGGCTCGGCCGGGCGGAAACGGCCGGATGATAGTGCGCCGGTAGCCCCTCGATCTGCTCCGCGTTGAAGACGGAATAGCCCTTCATGAACGGGATACGCCGCTCGATCTCCTCGCCGCTCTCGGCCTGCTCTGTCCGCTCGATCGCGCCCGCGTAGACGACCAGGGCGGATTTCTCCCCCTTGCGCACATGGGCACCCAAGGCGTCGGCCTGCTTGTAGGTGAGCCAGAACGGGGAGCCGTAGCCCTTCGCGGCGGTCTCCATCCAGAGGAGCACGGTGTTGATCCCCCGATACGGCACACCGTTCTGACGCAAGGGGCGCGTCGGGACGCCATTACCGGCCCACGGCTTCATCCAGGGGCGCGCGCCGGTCTCCAAGGCGGCGACGATCTGGGCCGTGACGCGCTCGTACACGTCGGCGCGGGGGGCCTCGGGGGTGCGCTTGGTGGTCTTGGCCATCTGAAATCCCTCTTGTCCGCGAAGCGGTTGACTGCCCCTTGGGGGCAGGAGCCCGTCTCCTGCTCCCCGAGGTCGCGCGGAGCAGCGGATGGGAGGGGGGCAAGGCCGCCGGCCGGGCGGGGGTGCGCCCACCCGAAGGGCGGCCTGGGCCGCGGCCCT
>NZ_JAIETD010000025.1 GCF_019745455.1 Methylobacterium sp. | reverse complement strand
TGGACGACTTCTCACGCTACATCGTCGCCTGGAAGCTGTGCACGACGATGCAGGCCAGCGACGTCACCGCCACGCTCGACCTGGCGCTGGGTGCGGCGGGGCTCGATCAGGCGCGGGTGATGCCGCGGCCCCGCCTGCTCTCCGACAACGGACCGAGCTACGTCGCCAGCGACCTGGCTGACTGGCTCGGCATTCGGGGCATGACCCACATCCGCGGTGCGCCATGCCATCCTCAAACGCAGGGCAAGATCGAGCGTTGGCATCAGACGCTCAAGAACCGCATCCTGCTCGAACACGCCTACTTGCCCGGCGAGTTGGAGACGCAGGTTGCCGACTTCGTCGAACACTACAACCATGCCCGAGCCCATGAGAGCCTGAGCAACCTCACGCCCGCTGACGTCTACTTCGGACGCGGCGAAGGGATCCTGGCCGAGCGGGAACGCATCAAACGCCAGACCCTCATGGAACGACGCTTGCGCCACCACGCGCAGGCCGCCTAACCTCTCACCCCAGATGGACCAGAGCCTCCGCTCCTGAACACCGCTGAATGTCCCAAATCATCTGACGACGGACAAGGGTAGGAATTTCATAAAGATTGATCCCATTCGGTAGTGCGGTATCGGAGAGGATCAATCGTATACCGGCACCGACGACAGCAAGGGCTTCGTCGGTGTGATCGTTATCAGTGACGACGTGATGAGCGTAGTTGCCGAGTGAACCGGCGCGGCTAAATGCGTGCATGGTCGGCTCAATCACTTGATCTCTGAGTTCGGCGAAGCGGGTAACATTCTCAAAAGGCTTAGCTTTAGCCAACTCGGGATATTGCAACAAAGCGATCTGCAGTCTTTTATGACGCTGCTCCATATTGTGAAGCCGAATACGGTTCGCTGCTGTGTTGTCATCAAGTGAAGATTTGCTCATGTTGCGCACCGTTATCCATTACAATTCTTGAGCTGATTTTTTTACAGTTTCTAGAGTCATGTGGGCGCTTTTTGGCGCATGTCCACCCCTTGTGTTTATATTAATCGGAAAGCGATCAGTCACAGCGTAGCGAGGCCCAGAACACCCCTCAATGGGCAGCAAAAATTTCTTATCCTTAAGCATGAGGTAACGTGCTACATCCTATAATTATGTCTGTTATGTTTTACGGGCAGTATGTAGGGAATCGATTTCATAATATCATAGTAATATTTTTTAAATTCAGGGATTATCATTGACGGTTTGTCCTTATGGGATTTACAAAGGAATATTTACACTTAATTTGATTACATTATTACATTTATTAAGTATACAAGCTCAAGATATAAACGATAAATAACTGTCATATGAATGCATCCATTGGCATTGTATAGATTTTATGAAATTGCAGTCAAAACTAGTCATAAAAGCTGGGACTTTAAGAGCTTGATTGTCAACCACACCCAGGCCGGGAGGTCCATGCTTTAACAGGGGCAACCAGTCGATCTGGCTCTTGGTGACGTCGGTGAACCAGGTTGAAGTCATTCGATTGTCATCTCCCCCCCGTATCGGAAAACGCGATCGAATATTCTCTTTGATCTAGGAATCGATTGGCGACTGATGCTGTCCATCTACGACCTTCAAGTTACCTATCCGGGGCGGTTAACCGCCCTGAATCCGACGTCGTTAACGTTCGACCAGGGCGAGTTCTCTGTGCTTCTCGGTCCGTCGGGTGCGGGCAAGTCCACGCTGTTGCGGTGCCTGAACGGTCTGGTCCGGCCAACGAACGGGCAGGTCGTGTCGACGGCTCATGGCGACATCCACTCCGGAAGCGTAACTTTGCGCCGGCATCGGGCTGCAACAGGCATGGTGTTCCAGCATCACCATCTTATTGGCCGCTTGACTGCTCTGGCCAACGTCCTCGTTGGCCGGCTCGGTCATCACTCGGCCCTTCGCTCATTGCTTCCGCTTCCCCTTGCAGATCGGCGCATCGCCCTGGAGGCACTCGAACGGGTCGGTTTGCTCGACCGGGCCTTAACCCGAGTTGACCAGCTTTCGGGCGGGCAGCAGCAACGTGTCGGCATCGCGCGGGCTGTGGCTCAGCAACCTCGGCTGATCCTTGCCGACGAGCCGGTAGCAAGCCTCGACCCGGCCACCGCGGCACGCGTCCTCGATCTCCTGCGAACGATCTGCAAGGCCGATGGCATCACGGCCGTAGTAAGCCTGCACCAAGTCGACTTGGCGCGCGGCTTCGCAGATCGCGTCATCGGTCTCCAGGCTGGGGCCGTCGTGTTCGATGGAACACCCGATCAGCTCTGCGAGGCGAGCCTTGAGCGGATCTACGGATCACGGACCGACGGCCCCAAGGGCCGTCGAAGACGAACGAGTGCGGCCCCGCCGTGAGCCGTCCTACGCCGCCCAGCCCGCCTAAAGGAAACCAACCCATGATTTCAAGACGTACCCTCGGTGCCGGCTTTGTGCTGGGCGCTCTGCTGCGAACCGGACCGTCGCTCTCGCAGGGCGCCGATCCCGACACTCTCAAAGTCGCGCTGCTGCCCGATGAGAGCGCCTCAACCATCATTCAGAACAATCAGGGTCTGAAGTCTTACCTGGAAGAAAGGCTTGGTAAGCGGATCGAGCTTGTCGTCACCACAGACTACTCGTCCATGATCGAGGCAATGCGGTTCAAGCGCATCGACCTTGGGTACTTTGGCCCATTGTCCTACGTGCTGGCCAAAAGCCGTTCGCCAGGGATCGAGCCGTTCGCTGCCCTGGTCTCAGGGGGGAAGCCGACCTACACGAGCTACCTTATCGCGAACGTCAATGCCGGCATTGCAAAGGCCGAGGACGTACGAGGGAAGACGGTCGGTTTCGGCGATCCGGCCTCGACGTCAAGTCACCTGATCCCGCGGGGCCTGCTCAAGAACCTTGGCCTCGAAGCCGGGGAGGATTTCAAGTTCCAGCACCTTGGCACACACGATGCTGTGGCTCGCGCAGTGGAGGCCGGCAATGTCCAGGCTGGGGGGATCAGTCGGACCATCTTCGAGACGCTCGTCGAAAGGAAGCTCATCGATTCCTCTAAGGTGAAGGTCGTCGCCGAGAGCCGGCCGATCCCGAATTATCCGTGGACCCTGCGCGGCGACCTCACGCCGGCGTTGAAGGACAAGATCAAGTCTGCTTTCCTTGAGATGAAGGATCCGGCGATCCTGAAGCCCTTCAAGGCCGAGGCCTTCGGCCCGATCACGGATGCGGACTACGACGTCCTGCGCGAGACCGCCAAGCTCCTCAACATCGACCTTACCAAGGTCAAGGGCTAGCGGCATGCCCCAATCACGCCTTCCTACGTCGTTCCCGGCCCCTTCTGCGGTCTACGACGTCCTGCTCGATCAGGCCCGATCAACGGCGCTACGGCGGCAGATCCTCGTCCTACCGATCGCTCTCGGGATCCTTGCATGCCTCTGGAAGGTCGGGCTGCTGGATCCCGTGCGTCTGGCGGAGGGTGTGCCCGCCCTTGCGCAGCTCGTCGACGAGATGACGCCACCTGATTTCACACGCTGGCGGTCGTGGCTGTCCCCCATCGTTGATACCTTCGCCATGAGCGTCGCTGGGACGGCTCTCGCCGTTACGCTTTCACTACCGCTTGGGCTGCTCGCGGCTCCGAACACCAGTCCTCATCCTCTGGTGTTTCGTGCGACGCGCATCGCGCTTAATGCGCTCCGGTCCGTCCCGGAGCTCATCATGGGCATCTTCTTCGTGGCCGCCGTCGGGTTCGGGGCCCTACCGGGCGTGCTTGCTCTCGGCCTGCATTCCGTTGGCATGGTCGGCAAGTTCTTCGCCGAGGCCATCGAGCACGCCGATCCGAAGCCCATCGAGGCCGCGAGAGCGGCAGGTGCCTCACCTTTCCAGGTCGTGACGCATGCTGTGCTGCCACAGGTCCTGCCGCAGCTGACGGACACCACCTTGTATCGATGGGAATACAATTTCCGAGCATCGACTGTGCTCGGCGTCGTTGGGGCGGGCGGCATCGGTTTTGAACTCATCGCCTCGCTAAGGCTCCTTCAGTACGATCAGGTCGCAGCGATCATGCTGTGCATCCTGGGCGCCGTTACCCTCGTCGATGCGTTGGGCGGACTGCTGCGCCGCCGGCTTAAGTGAGAGATTGCATGCGCGCCAAGGTCGTCGTCACGAACCCTGTCTTCCCCGAGACAGAGGCCCTCCTGGAACCGCTCTGCAGCCTCGACGTCAATCCAGGCCCGGACCCCTGGCCGCCTGAGGAAGTGAAGCGCCGTTGCGCTGATGCCGACGGGGTCTTTACCTTCATGACGGATCGCGTGGACGCCGATTTCCTCGCGGCCTGCCCACGGCTCAAGGTTGTGTCGTGTGCCCTTAAGGGGTGGGACAACTTCGACGTCACCGCTTGCACCGACGCCGGGGTCTGGTTGACCGCAGTCCCGGACCTGCTCACTGAGCCGACCGCGGAACTGGCGGTTGGTCTGGCCATCGGTCTTTGCCGAAATGTTTTGATCGGAGACCGGGCTGTGCGCGCCGGATTCGAGGGCTGGCGCGCCAGCCTCTACGGCGCGGGGTTATCAGGCAGCGTCATCGGCATTGCCGGCATGGGAAAGGTCGGCCAAGCCATTGCGCGTCGGCTCGGAGGCTTCGGTGCCAGGGAGATCGTGTACTTCGATGCCGCGACGCTCCCCGTGGACGCAGAACGCGCGCTCGGTCTGAGGAGGGTCGCTTGGGAGACACTCGTTGCACAATCAGACCTGCTTATCCTGGCACTTCCCCTGACACCTGCTACTCGTCACCTGCTGAACGCTGAGACTCTCGCCAAGGCTCAGCCTTGGTTACGGATCGTCAATGCCGGTCGCGGTTCGGTGGCAGACGAGGCTGCGGTTGCCGACGCTCTTTCCGGTGGACGCATCGGCGGCTATGCCGCGGACGTATTCGAAATGGAGGATTGGGCCCTCGACGATCGCCCGCGAAGCATCGAGCCGAGGCTTCTATCCGATCATGACAGGACTCTATTTACGCCTCATCTCGGTTCCGGTGTCGTTGCGGTGCGTCGCGAAATCGAGGCAGCGGCGGCTCGCAACTTGTTGGCTGTCCTTCAGGGCAAAGAGCCGCCGGACGCGATAAATTGGCCATCGCAGCCGCGCACGCAGCGCAAGGGGCACGCTCCGTCATTGTGAAAGCATACTTGTGCTGAACCTTCACCACGTCGAGACATGGCTTTCCGTGCTCGCGACAGGCAGTTTTCAAGAAGCTAGTCGTCGCCTCGGATTGGCCCAGTCCACGGTTTCGCAGCAAGTGCAAAAACTCGAGGCGTCGTTGCGGGCACCCCTCGTGGAGCGCCATGGCACGGGATGCCGGCCCACTCCCCAGGGTAGAGCGCTACTACCCCACGCAGAGGCGCTCCTACGATTGAGCCGACGCGCGGAGGAAGCCGTCAATGGCGGCCGTCTTGCTATCGGTGCATCCGGCAACGTTGGCACCTATCTCCTGGCCGACCTGCTACGTGCCTACCAAGCGACCAATGCGACGTCCCCGCAGGTCGAGATCGGGACTAATCCCTACGTCATGGATCGGTTGGAGGCCGGTGAAATCGACCTAGCGTTGGTTGAATGGTGGGAGGCTCGGCCTGGTCTGATCGCACGTGCTTGGCGTCGCGAACCGCTGATTGTCATTGTCGGACCGGACCACCCATGGTCGACCTGGAAAAGCGTAACCCCAGGCGACCTTGTGGGCCGTCCACTCCTTGGGGGCGAACCTGGCAGCGGGACGGGACGCCTCTTACGAGAGGCCCTGGGTGCGGCGGGGGCGAACCTCGGTATCCACCACCAGCTTGGAAGCACAGAGGCGGTCAAGCGCGCGGTGCGGGCCGGCATTGGCATCTCGATTGTGATGGCAAGCTCCGTCACGGACGAGGTTCGTGCCGAGTTGCTTGTGGCATTGCCCCTGAAGGGCATCGACCTCTGTAAGACATTGTATGCGGCTCATCGATACCCGCTGCCCGGCACAACGTTGGCCGATGGCTTCATCGCAGCCCTTGCATGACGGCCATGGATGCTGTCATCGACGAAAAAGGGTCAGCGCATCCTCGTCAGCCGGCACCGTCGGCACGTAGCGTTGCGTGCCCCGGTGCTGGCCGACGATCCGGCAGGCATGGCGTTCTGAGAGACCATACTTCTCACGAATGCCGTCGACTGCCTGCCGGCGTCGCTCCGGCCTCGTCCGGCAGTCGAAGGCCATGGCCGTCGAGGTGGACAGCTTCGTCGGCGGCGTACGCGCTGCCTGACGTC
>NZ_JAIETD010000038.1 GCF_019745455.1 Methylobacterium sp. | reverse complement strand
ATTCCACCTCAGGCCGCCTGACCGATGGCCGCTCCAACTCCACCCCGAATTTCCACCTCATTGACGGACACGACCCGCTCACGGCATCGTCCGCCAGACCCGCGCTTGCCGTTAGTCAGCAGATCGATTGCGGTAAGCGTCGGCTGATCATTCGACGTCCGCTTTACCAACTCATCCGTCAAAAGGTGCCGTTTTCGCTTCCCACTCATCTCGGTAATAGCGTCCGTTCTCTTAGGCTGCCCACAAGCGGACGCTCTGAAGGTCCGAGAAGGGTCGAGTGCTGCCGCTCCGCTCAAAGGCCCAGTAGGGTGGAAAGCGGTACTGGCCTTCGCCTCCAGAAGCGGACGATAGGTCTTCAATTTTTCCCTGGACATCGCCGTGAGCTAGCTTATGGCCGGCAAATCCTAGGCTTTTGCCGGCCGCGCTAGCAGAATTGCCGTGAACACAGTGCTTGCCTTCTACTTCAGCCTAATCGCCGGATTGGTCATCATACGAGATTGTAAGAGCCTGCCGGCACAGCCGCCAGCAGGTTAAACGGGTAGCCTTCGTCGATGACGGAGATGGTCAGGCTAGTAGTCGAAATCTGTCGCTTGGTACCCGCCGCGCGGGGCCGCTCTCGATCCTTAGCGGACGATGGACTTGGTCATTCGAACGTAGCCATCGGCGTCTCCAAGCAGTTCTGGCGCCTGCGTTGTGACACGGGTCCAGCCTGTCGCCGTGTAGAACCCCTCGGCATCTGAAGCCGCACTCACGAACAGTCCGCTCAGCCCGATCTCTCGTGCATAGTCTTCGACCATCGTGTCGAGCACACGGCCGTGCCCCTGCCTCCGCAGGGACGCTGTGATGGCGACCAGCCTTACGATGCCCATCCCGTCCCGCAGGGCGTCCAGCCGCGTTGTGCCGATCCCCTCCTCATCCAGCTTCAGAAGCAGCGCGTGATGGTGAGCAAAGTGCTCCTGCGGGCGAGCATCGTCGTAGCCATCAAGGCCTCTCTCCTCCCAGAGCGAGGAACGACGGATGGCGTGGTAGACCTGCCAGTCGGCGGCGTCGGCAATGCGGATGAGAGTATATTTCATCGGTCCAGCATACCTATGGAACGGCTGCTTTCCACCCTTCTCGGACCTTCCAAGAGGGTGCCAAGCGTCAGATTCCTGCCGCTAGGATCACCCTGGAGACGACAACGGCGGCGACGGTGCCTCTTCGAAGGTCGCCTTTGCTCTATAGAGCTCACCAGCTCTCAGGGATCAGGAGCCAGCTTCAAAGAAGGGTACCGGCAGGGTCCCTCCAATCGTGACATCTCAGCAACAACCTCGCTGAACGGACGCAGTCTGGAATCAGTCTAGGATGATTTTCTTGCCGGTATTTCCGCCAATCGAATCTGAACTTGTGCCCTTTCTCGTAATGGTTCTTAGAAGCTTTTCAAAACATATCGTCTGATCAAGCCCAGTCTACGGCTTGTCTCAAAGCTACCGGTGCGTAGAGCGAGCTCATCGCCTCATAAGAAAAAAATCCGGCGATCCTCACAAATATCGAGCACGACGGGACTTGGGCGCTATGGGTCACACCACGTACACGGCTTTGGCTACGGCATTGCTGACGGGAACGATCCTGGTCGCAGCCGAGCCCGCAACGGGCCAGCCGGCGCCCATCTTGGGCGCACAGCAGGCGGTGGACCTCGACCAGCTCAGCGTCGAGGGCGCGCAAGGCCCGACCATTGGCTACCTGACGAAGCAGACCCGGACGGCGACAAAGACCAACACACCGTTGATTGACACACCCCAGTCGGTAACGGTGGTGACGCAGCAGCAGATCCGCGACCAGGGCTTCCAGAGCATCAACGAGGCGATCCGCTACGTCCCGGGCGTCATCCCGCACCAGGGTGAGGGCAGCCGAGACGACGTCGTCATCCGCGGTCAACGCTCGAACGCCGATTTCTTCGTCAACGGCGTGCG
This sequence comes from Methylobacterium sp., assembly GCF_019745455.1. Taxonomy (GTDB): domain Bacteria; phylum Pseudomonadota; class Alphaproteobacteria; order Rhizobiales; family Beijerinckiaceae; genus Methylobacterium. The sequence continues at coordinate 4,355 of NZ_JAIETD010000038.1, read as the reverse complement.
CGACGACGTCCAGTACTTCCGCGATCTTTACAACACTCAGCGGATCGAGGTGCTGAAGGGGCCGAATGCGATGATCTTCGGCCGTGGCGGCGGCGGCGGCATCATCAACCGCATCTTGAAGGAGGCCGACGGCATTCCGACGCGCGAACTCGCGCTCCAGGGCGGCCAGTACTGGAACAAGCGTCTTGCCGTCGATGTCGGCGACAAGGTCAGCGACAGCGTCGCCTTCCGTCTTAACGGGGTATTCGAGGATACCGGAACCTACCGCGACTTCGTCGATATCTGCCGCTACGGCGTCAACCCGACGATGACCTTCCTCATCGGTCCGGCGACGACGCTCAAGCTCTCCTACGAGTACTTTCACGATGAGCGCACCGCCGACCGCGGCATCCCCTCGCAATTTGGCCGACCCTATCGCTACCGCGAGAATACCTCGACCTACTTCGGCAATCCCTTCGACAGCTACAGCAGGGTCGACGCCAACATCGCGACCGCGATTCTAGACCATGCCTTCGACTCAGGCGTCCAGCTCCACAGCACCTTGCGCTTCGCCGATTATCAGAAGTTCTACCAGAACATCTTTCCAGGCGGCTCAGTGAACAATGCGGGCGACCGGGTTAATATTGGCGCCTACAACAACGAGACCAATCGGACCAACTACTTCAACCAGAACGACTTCACCTACAAGTTCGACACCGGCCCGCTGAAGCACACGCTGCTCGGCGGCTTCGAACTCGGCTACCAGACCGGAATCGCCTTCCGCCAGGACGGTTTCTTCTCGACCACTGGTACCCAAACTCTCGTGGTCAATCCGCTGAACCCGGTCTCGCGCGTGCCGGTGACGTTCCGCAACATCGCGAGCGGCGCCAGCAGCCAGTACGACCTCGGTCTCGCGGCGGTCTATGTTCAGGACCAGGTCGAGGTCGACGAGCACCTGCAGTTCATCGGCGGCGTGCGCTACGACCATTTCGACTTTTCCGCTCGAGACCGACGATCCAACGTCACGCAGAGCCGTGTCGACAACCTCGTCTCCCCCCGCGCCGGCGTCGTGGTGAAGCCGCTCGCCAACCTCGCCTTCTACGGCAGCTACAGCGTCTCCTACCTGCCGAGCTCGGGCGATCAGTTCGGCACCCTCTCGCAAGGCCTCGCCATCGCGCAGCCGGAGAAGTTCGTGAACCAGGAAGTCGGCGTGAAGTACGACGTCACGCCCGCACTCCAGCTCACCGGCGTCCTATACAATCTCGACCGCACTAACCAGCGCCTCGCAGACCCGAACAATGCCGGCTTCTTCATCCTGAGCGGGGCCACCAATGCCAAGGGCGCCGAGATCGGCATCAACGGCTACGTCACCGATTGGTGGCAGGCCGCGGGCGGCTATTCCTTCACCGATGCCCGCATCACCAGCAACACTTCGACCACGATCGTTGCCGGCAACACGGTCGGTCTCGTTCCGTTCAACACCATCACGCTGTGGAACAAGTTCGACGTCACTCGCGAGTTCTCATTCGGCATTGGCTACATCAATCAGACCCACACTTACGCTTCGTCAGACAATACGGTGCGGCAGCCGGGCTTCTCCCGCTTCGATCTCGGGCTGTTCTACCGGGTCAACGATTTCGTTCGAGCGCAGGTGAATATCGAGAACCTGTTCGACCGAAAATACATCGCCACCGCCGACGGGAACAACAACATCACGCCTGGCGCACCCCGGCTGATCCGGTTCCAGATCGTGGCCAACTTCTAGTGCCCCGATGAATGAAGGCATTGATCGGCCCCGCTTTCGCGCCTCGGCTTCCTTCGTGACCTCGACAGACACTGAACATTTCATGCAGCACGATCGTCTGCCGTCTCTCATCCCGTCCATTTGCCTCTTGCCCCACGTGGCGAGGCGGTTTCGCGGACACTGTGGCAGAACGATCGCAGGCAAAACGACATCCTGCATGGTCTAACGCGCCATCCCTCACGCGTTTTGCGGCGACGGGCCGTGAGGATGACGTGAAGAGAGCCCGTATTCTGGTCTTGCTGGCGATAGGTATGCTGGCTCAGCCTTTCGGCCCGCGTAACGCCCAGGCCGAGGAGGTCGACACCGAACACCTGTTCGGCTTCACCGAAGGCGCCGATGTCGGGAAGAAGGACGAGCAGGAGGTCGTGCTCGACACGGTGACCCGTATCGGCAAGCGTCGGGCGGGGCCGGGAGCCTCAGGCTACGCCGCCGTCGGTACGAAGCTCGGCTACCAGATCGACCTCAGCGATCAGTTCAGCGTGCAGATCGGGCTCTTCGGCGACCATCATCGGGTCCGCAACATCACCGACCTCGACGACCGTAACGCCGGCAATTTCGACGGCGTCTCGGTGGAATTGAAGTATCAGTTTCTCAAAGGCTCTAAGGAGCAGCCATTCGGCCTCGCCATCGAATCGCGGCCGCGCTTTGCCCGTGTCCTGCCGATCGAGGGGCGGGGTGCCGATATCTTCGATTTCGAAAACATCCTTCAGTTCGATTGGCAGATTGTGCCGGGCAAGCTCTGGTACGGCGGCAATATCAGCTTCGATCCTGCGGCGGGGCGCCAGCGTGGCTCAGGGGACGGCTACCGCAGCTCGACCCTCCTGTTCTCCGGTGCCTTGGTCGGAAAGGTGGGGGTCTCGACCTATCTTGGACCGGAGGTCCGGTATGGCCGCGCCTATGATGGCATCTTCCTCAATCAGCTGACCAGCGAAGCCGTTTTCCTCGGCCCTGCCATCCATCACCGCTTCACCGAGAAGGCCTGGATCACGGTGGCCTATGCGACCCAGATCTGGGGGCGCGACACCGATCCCGGCCTCGCGGGACGCGGGCTCGGCCTGAACCAGTTCGAGCGCCACAACCTGCGCGTGAAGGTGGGCATGGAGTTCTGAGCTGGAGCAGCCTCAACCCACATTCGAGCATATTCGTAGGACTAAAACAGTCATCTAGACGTAACTGGATTCGTGCTAGTGCGGCACACCCAGTAGAAATTGGGCCGCAGTGGTGCTGCACGTCCATTTCGTCACCGTCTTGCGGGAGACTCCGCGCGCTCGGGCGAACTCGGCCTGGGTGCTAGTCTTCATTTCCTAGCCGATCCGCGCTCCGGTTACTCATCAGGCCCGTGTTACCTATTACCTGTTACCCCGCTTCAGCCCTATGCACCTGCGGAAAGCCTGCGGTCGCGCTTACCCTCGAAGGCTGGGGTGCCTTGGAAGGACCCAGAGAATCGTGTCAGGACATTCCTAAACGGGATCCATCTGCAAGTAGCGCTGCCATGGATCAGATCGGCCACCGGAACGCCGTTTCCTCGGTGTCGTTGTTGCTTCACTCAACCAAGGAGGCGATCATGAAGGCCATACTGGCATCGTCACTGCTCGCGCTTGGCTTGCTTGCCGCGGCGCCTGCTTCTGCTCAGAGGCTTGAGATCGGTCCTGACGGTCCTGCCGTCGATATGCGGTCGAGAGATGGGCGTGACCGGGACTACGATCGCCGCGAGATTCGCCGCGATATGGAGCGAGGCGAAATGCGCCGTGATCGCCGGGAGATGCAGCGCTCGGACGACGATGATGACGATGAGGACTGATCGCTAGACGTGCGCTTGCGGCGGGAGTGGTCATTCAGGTGCCCACATCCCGCCGCGGGCAAGCGACACTGGTCGACGCTAGAACCGCCTCACCGCCTCGTTCGCATGGCCTGCGCCATCGCCTTCGGGAAGGCCTTCTGAACCTCCTCGCCCATGAAGCGCCGAAAGTCCTCGACGAGCGGCACGTCCCTCTTGATCCGGTACGAGGGCTGCAGCTTGAACATCAGCTGCAGGCGCTGGTCCTTGCCCTTGCCCGTAGCCTGAAAGATCAAATCGCCCTTGCGCACCGAGCGCTTCAGATCGCGTGGCTTCTGGCTAGGTTGGATGCCCCGCGGTCCACGTGCAACGCGTGCTGTGGGGATGGAGAGGTTGCCTCTGCCCCGCACCACGCCGCCGTTGGCATGCTCCGCTAGGTGGCCACGCTTGCGCTCATCGTAGAGCGCGACGCGAAGCTTGCCCTTGCTGGCCTTCTCAACGTTGAGCATGGCCTTCAGGAAGTTCTTGTCTCGGTTCGCCGTGTGCTTGGCCCAGGTGTCCGTGGCCAGTCGGGTCTCGGTGGAATAGGCCGCATCATTGAGCGCTCGGCTAATGGCGAAGGGAATCTGATCCGCCATGCCGCCGATGCGAGCCGCTTGGCGCTCGAAAGCGCTGAGGTCGAAGGTCAGCATTCCATACGGCCGCGCGTAGTTGTGATGTGTGTTGATTTCCGCTGAGAGTTGACCCGGCGTTTTCGTTGAGAAGTGACCCAGGTTCAGGGGTTGATGTTTATCA
>NZ_JAIETD010000073.1 GCF_019745455.1 Methylobacterium sp. | reverse complement strand
GGCACCAGCTTGAACGACGGGGCTGCGACGCCCCGACGAACCCGCTCCCATCCCTCCAGCGCCGACAGAACGATCCGAACCCACACGCGTCAGAACAGACGCGCGATCCCGCGCGCCAGCAACCCGAAACGCACCGCTAGCCACCGCCCGATGAATAAGATGGGTTAGCCTCGGCCTCTGACCTGTCTCAGCAGTCGGAGCGCCTTAACGGCGAAGTCAGTCGCTTCCTCGCAACCGTGCGGGCAGCGTGAGGGGATTCCCCGAGAACGATTATGGAACCACTCGTACCGTCCTTTGGGGTATGGTCCTGCGGACAGGGGTGCGGAGGCCTGACTGGCGTCCGCAAGGTCCAGATCGGATCTGCGGACAAGCAGCTGTTCGGACAGGGCCCCTGCGGACCCTTCACCTAGCGCAGGCGGCGACCGTCTTTCGGGATGGCAGAGAGATCGAAGGCGTAGCCCTTGGCCGCCAGGGCCTCGAGGACCAGGTACTTCACGGTCACCCGGCGATCGAGGGCCTCCTGCCGCAGGGCCGTCCAGACGGGATCTGGCACCTCGACCTTCAGGACCGTCGCCTTGGTCTTTCGCCTCGCGGCAGCCCGGGTCTTCGGTGTCGGGACCGGGCTGGGGCCTGTCGCAAGCCGTACCGCAGGTCGCAAGATGGGCCAGTCCGACCTCGTTTTCAGGTTTCGTTAACTTTTTGAAGTCCGAGGCAGATCCCGAGCAAGCGGTTCTGCTCGCGCACGGTCCACGCGCCGGCAAAGCCGAAGCCCTTGCGCAGCCACAGCATGGCCTCGAAGCCCTGGATCGTGCGTCGCGCCGTGTTGAACGAGCGGAAGCCGCCGATCCTGGGCATGTTCTTCTTGACCCGGAAGTGGTCGCTCTCGATCCCTTGCTGCAGGTGCTTGGTGACGTAGTGGATCGGCGTGTGGGGGAGTAGGCCCTCCTTGCGGTTCTCGACGATGGCTGGCGGATAGGTTCCGGCACCATCCGTGCCGATCCGGTCCGGAGCGAAGAGTGGTTCGGCCGAGAGCAGCTTGCGGAAGAAGCGCTTGGCGGCGTCCAGATCGCGGTTGGCGGTGAGGAGGAAGTCGACAGGATTGCCGTGCTTGTCGATGGCCCGGTAGAGGTAGCGCCACTCACCGCGCACCCTGATATACGTTTCGTCGATACGCACCGAGCCGCAGTGCGGCTTGCGGAACTGGCGCAGCCGCTTCTCGATCAGCGGCGCGTAGGCCAGGACCCAGCGGTTCAGGGTTGAGTGATCCACCTCCAGGCCGCGCTCCAGGAATAGCTCCTCGATGTCGCGGTAGCTGAGCGGATAGCGCAGGTACCAGGAAACGGCCTGGACGATCAGCGCGGCCTCGTAATGCCGGCCCCTGAAGTCGGCCTGGGCGCGCTGTTTGAGCTTGGCGGCGATGGCGGACAGGATCATGGGCGGCCTCCAGTTCGGATGGCGCCATGCAGGCCGTATGGTCAACGCGGGGTAAACGCTGCGGGTTTGCGACAGGGCCCTAAAGGCTGCCTACCGACGGCCGGGTGACCGTCTCGTCGCGCTGGAAGCCGTCCACTCGGCCTTCACAACGAGACGACGCCGAACGACAGCTGTTCCCTTCGGACGCTTCGTCGCGAAGGTTGTTGATCAAAGGCAGAATGCCCTGATCAACCAAGTCGCATGAAACGGCGGGGATGCCTCCAGTGAGAGCCGCAAGGAGGGCCTGCTGCCCCGCATGCCACTCCATGACGTGACCAAGCACCTACAGCGGGGCATCGAAAGCGACCACTTCCGCGTCAAGTGGGCCATGCCGCGCGTAGGCGGATTTTGCTCGTTTAGTACTGCCCGCCGCACTATCCGAGGCTTCGAGGCCATGCTCTGGTTGCGCAAGGGTTTCGGGCTTGCCGGTGCGTGGGCCGTCCGCGAGCAGAACAAACTGCTTGCCGTCTGCTTCGGACTTCCGGCGGTTGACAAAACCTGAAAACGAGGCAGATCCGACGTCTACTGCGGCTTACGGCACGGCATGCGACAGGCCCGCATCGATTCCTGGGTGTGGACCTGGATGCCGCTGCTTACGGCACCCGCAGTCCGTCTCGTTCGATGCCTTTCGGATCCTGTATACTAGGCGGCACGCACCGTCGCCAGGAAACGGGCAACCTCGCTGCCGAGGCTTTCCGACTGGCGCGAGAGTTCGGAGGCGGCGCCCAAAACCTGGCTTGCAGCCGCGCCGGTTTCCTCGGCGGCATGCGCCACACCCGTGATGTTGCTCGTCACCTCGCCGGTACCCATCGCGGCCTGGGCCACGTTGCGCACGATCTCCTGGGTGGCCGCCCCCTGCTCCTCCACCGCCGCGGCGATCGTGGTCGAGACGTCGCTGATCTCCTGGATCCGCATCGTGATGCTACCGATCGCCGCGACGGCTTGGCTCGTCGAGCCCTGGATCTGGTCGATGTGGCCGCCGATCTCTGCCGTCGCCCGCGCCGTCTGGTTGGCCAGCTCCTTGACCTCGGCGGCCACCACCGCAAAGCCCCGCCCGGCTTCTCCGGCTCGCGCCGCCTCGATGGTGGCGTTCAGCGCCAGCAGGTTGGTCTGACTTGCAATCGAGGTGATCATCGTCACCACGTCGCCGATGCGGGCTACCGCAGTGTTGAGCTGCTGCACGAGAGCGGCCGTCTGCGAAGCTTCCTGAACGGCCGCGTGAGCCATGGTGGCGGATGCGCTCACCTGGCGTCCAATTTCCTGCACGGAGGAGCCAAGCTCCTCGGCCGCCGCCGCCACGGTAGTGACGTTCGAGGCGGCCTCTTCGGCGGCTGCGGCGACGCTGGTCGACTGGTTGGCAGTCTGGGTGGCGGTGCCGGCCATGCTCTGGGCGGTCGCCTGCAGCTCGGTGGCCGCCGAGGTGACCATGCCGACGATGCCGCCGACCGCGGTGTCGAAGCGATCGGCCATCTCGTGCATGGCCGCCTTGCGCTGCGCCTCGGCTCCCGCCCGGGCGAGCTCCGTGTCCTTTTCCAGCTGACGGGTGCGAAGCAGGTTGTCCTTGAACACCCCGACGGCGGCGGCCATGTCGCCGATCTCGTCGCGGCGCGCCTGGGACGGGATCTCGACGGCGGTGTCGCCACCGGCAAGCCGGCGCATCGTCGAGGTCATGCGTTCGATCGGGCGGGCGACACCGAACAGACTGAAGAGCATCGCCCCGGCGGCGACCACCAGAGAGATCCCCATCGAGACATAGGCCATGAGCAGCGCCGAGGCCGCGCTGGCCATGCTGACCTCGGTGCTGACCCTCGCACCGTCACGATTGAACTCGACGGTCTTCTGCAGGGCGCGACTCGCGCCGTTGTTCAGATCGGCCATCTCCGGGCTTGTCGTGAGGTCCAGCGCGTCCGCCTTCTGGCCCGCCTTCATCAGCGCGACGATCCTCTCCTGGCCCTCTGTGTAGCGAGCCCAGAGGGAACCGAACTGCTCGTAGATCGCTCGCTCCTCGGGCGAGCTGATTAGCGGTTCGTACGTGACACGCAGTTCGTCCAGGGTCTTGAGCGCTTTGCGGAAGCTCTGCTCGTTCTCGGCCAGCGCCTGGGCACTCTCAGAGGCCACCACGAACCGGTACAGTTTGACCCGAACGTCCCGCGTGGCGGTGCTCAACGCGTTGGCGACGTTGACCGAGGGGAGCCAATCGGTAGCGACCTCGTTCACCTCGCGCTGGATGGCATTCAGCTTCAGCACGCTGACGGCGCCCTGGCCGGCCGCCGAGACCGCAAGCAGGGCGACCGAGCCGATCAGGATGGTCTTGACAGAGATGCGCATCGTCGTGGGGCCGATCCAGTTCGTGGGTCGGCGGCAAAGTACCCAACCCAGACTTAATTTGCAGTTATAGTTCTCCCGTTCCTGTCAAAACCGAAAGAACATGAACTAAATTTTATAGTCATATTTCAGGGATGAACACTCTGGTGTCATCGATTTTTAACGTATTCTTCGAGTTGCAGATACTTTGTTAACTTCTTGAAGTGTGCCGAAGCGAGCGGTGACCGACCCATCCCGTCAAAGCGCTGACTAGGCTGCCACCACCATCACACCGCCCGCCGCCTCTGCCAGGGGCTTAAAAGCACGGACGAAGTCGGGGTCGACCTTGCCGTCCATCCCCTTCAGGATGTCGTAGGCCTCCTCCCCGCCGAGGGGACGCCGGTAGGGGCGCCGCTCGATCAGCGCAGCGAAGATGTCGCACACCGTGATCAGGCGCACGAGGTCGGGGATGCGCTCCGATCGCAGTCCGTCGGGATAGCCGGACCCATCCAGGGCTTCATGGTGGGAGCGCACCACCGCCAGCATCGCATCGGGATAGCCCTGGTCCTGCAACATGCGATGGCCGAGTTCGGGATGCGTCCGCATCACCGCCAGTTCGTGCGCATCGAGCTTGTCGGGCTTGTTGAGAATGGTCAGGGGAATGCGGGATTTGCCAAGATCGTGCAGCAGGGCCGCCTGCGTGAGTTGCCGGCAATCGAGCGGCCGCAGGGCCAGTTGACGCGCAAATCCAGCCGCGAGCCCGGCCACCAGGAGGCAGTGCTGGTGGGTCATGTCGTCGAAGCGCCAGACGACGTCGAGCCAGGCGCGAATATCAGCCCGGTTGACGGCATCCACGACGAGTTCTGTGCCCTGCGCGATCACGGACGTCTCGAGGGGCGATCCGGACCGACCAAGCTCGAAGATCCGGGTCAACGCCTCATCGGCTTCGGAGATGGCGGCTACGATGTCGACCGCGGGGGAAACCGTCCGGGTCATCTCACCCAGGAGAGCGACGAGGCCCCTGGCAGCATCCTCGGCCCGGAGCGTTCGGGTCGCGCCCAAAGCGTCTGCCTGCACCCGGCTGCGCGATGAGTCCTCGTGAAGCAGGCAGAGGAAAGGCGGACGCCTGGGCTTGAGCCGATCCAGGTACGCGCGCAGCCCTGCGACTTGCGCGGAATGGGACAGGGACACGTCGCTGACGATGGCTGTGACCGTCGACAGATCACGGGCTTGCCCTCCCTGATCGGGATCCAGCACGTCGATCACCAGGAGCTCACCCGAGGCTCGAAGGTGCGAGGCCAGCCTCTGGCTTCTACGAGGGAGATCGGTGAGGAGGAGAATGGCGTTCACGAGAAGGTGTCCGTTGAGCGGCGAGAGCAGGTGGATCCTAGAAGGAGGCTCGTAATCGAGCACTTAAACCAACACCCTGGTTTCCGGGCGAATTGGCTAGTTCCTATCGGTCATATGATGCCCGAAGATGGCTACGTTGCGGTTCTGACTCTCGTATTGCGGTTCTCAGCGATGGCCGGCGGGTAGGTTCCGGCTCCATCCGTGCCGATCCGATCAGGAGCGAGCAGCGGCTGATCCGCCAGCATCTTGCGGAAGAACCGCTCGGCCGCGTTGAGGTCGTGCTGGGAGGTCAGCAGGAAGTCGACGGGGTTCCCGTTCTTGTCGATGGCGCGGTAGAGGTAGCGTCACTCATCCCGAACATTGATATAGGTTTCGTCGATCCGCATCGACCCACAGTGCGGCTTGCGAAACTGGTGTAGCCGCTTCTCGATCAGCGGCGTGTAGGCGAGAACCCAGCGGTTCAGGGTGGAGTGATCGACCTCCAGGTCGCGCTCGCGGAACAACTCCTCATGTCGCGGTAGCGCAGTGGGTAACGCAGGTACCAGACGACGGCCTGGATGATGAGCGCCGCCTCATAGTGCAGTCCCTTGAAGTGGCCTTGGCCCGGCGCTTCAGCTTCGCGGCGATGGCGGACAGGATCATGATGCGGCCTCCGAAACGGGAGGGGCCATGCGGGCTCTATGGTCAACGCGGGGTAAACGCCGCGAGTTTGCGACAGGGCCGAAGCGCTTTAGCTACCGACGATGCGCAAGCCCGTATTGACGACAGGTCTCACGCCGGCGGATGCTGCGGCCCGAGTCTGATTGCGTCCGCGGGCCTTGGCCTCGTACAGCGCCGCGTCGGCGCGGCGATAGAGGTCAGCAGCGTTGGAGGTGGCCGAGGCCAGGCCGATGCTCACGGTGACGGCGCCCGGCCCAATGCCGGCAGACCCTACCGACAACGTCGACACCTGGGCATGCACCTCCTCTGCCACCCGCAAGGCGCCGGCCTCGTCGGTGCCAGGCAGCAAGAGCACGAACTCCTCGCCACCGACCCGACAGGCAAGATCGGAAGGTCTATGCACGCTCACGGTCAGGCAGCGAGCTATGCCCTTCAGAACCTCGTCGCCAACGGCGTGACCGTAGCGGTCGTTGAAGCGCTTGAAGTGGTCCGCATCGATAACGAGCAGGGATGTCCGTCGTCAGATGATTTGGGACATTCAGCGGTGTTCAGGAGCGGAGGCTCTGGTCCATCT
>NZ_JAIETD010000005.1 GCF_019745455.1 Methylobacterium sp. | reverse complement strand
GCGCGCGGCCATCGAGCTCATTAAGGGCGACTTCGACATCCACCCGCAACCGGTTGTATCGGCCTCGCCATGGCGCGCTCGGACCGGAGCCAGATAAGCGGTGATCCTCCGCTGCTTAAAGGCAGTCAGGTTTGCCTCGTTGTCAAAGTCGGCATCCCCCGAGACCTCGTATGGCTTGCGCCTGAGGTGAGTGCGGACGGCATCGATGAGTGGAATACCCACTTCACCACGCCTAGCGACGTTGCCTCGACCGCCACCATCATTGAGGATGCGATCGCAGCAGGCGAGACGTTCCCAAGCGAATAGCTCCGAGCTTGCCAGTGCCCGCAACGACATTGAGCGTCGACTGACCAAGCCGCTTCACCCCTGGACTACGGATGAGGTTGAACAGTCCTTCTCTTCGCGAGCCGTGTTATTTCTCATCGCCCACGGGTGACCGCGTGAAGAAGAGCCGTGGTCGAAATGCAAGCCCGGCGGTGCCGTCTTTGTGATCGCTCTTCCTCTGAAGCGTCCGTGGATACGCGCCGTCCGCGTCGTCTCCAGGCCTTGGTCATCTGCCGATAGGCGATTGCCGTCTGCTCAACGCGGCACCGCTCCCCCTCGTATGTTCTCGTCAGGCTGTAAGCGTACGCCGTCCAGCGCTGGCCGCGCCGGGCGGGCTCACTCAAGCGCAATCCCAGTTCCCGCAACTTCTTGCCGTGAAGCGCCAGCCGCAGCCAAACGTAATCCTCATCCCGCGCGAGCAGGTGCCAGACGATCACCGCGAACTGCGCGCGGCGGCCACCGCGGCGACATGAGGTCCGCGGCGCACCGAGACACGATGGAGGAAGGTGCGCCCCGGTCCTACTCCATGTACTGCCTGCCATGCTGCCTCCACCAGCATAGTGCGTGCATGGCTTCGGCCCCGTTTGGTGATGCGTCCACGCCGCCCTCAAGCCCGCGTGATGGTAGATATTATGTTGCATTGATGAACTGGTCCAATGCTTCGCATCAGACGACGACCGAGACGTAGTCGCGAACATCGATGCCGACAGGCACATCGCTGATGAAGCCGTTGTCCGTCTCAACGTCCCCCACGCGGACCGATCTGGCTTTGATCAGAAGAAAGGCCTCCTTCGGGGCGGCGAAAAGTGGAGCGAGATAAAGTTTGTAGTCCGGGCCAGGGGCGAGACGCCCGATGTGTGCGATCCGGTTACGCGAGACCCGGACCTCGCCTTCCCCTAATGAAGAGCAGGTCGCTGCGTTTTAGATCCCGAGCCAGGCGTCCTGCGTAGACGGTTTGAGTTGCAATGATCTGAAGGGCTGCCGTGTCGGGCACCCGCGGCGCTGTAAGGATCGGCAGCGGGTAGATGCCGCTTCTATAGCCCAAAGCGAGCGTCGGGAGAACGGAGGAAATTTCGATCAGCCAACACCGCGTCTGTCACGCCAACTCCAGATCCTTCATCAATTGGTCCGCGTCGAGATGAAAGTCCGAGAAAGCGATGTGTCCGCCAGCATCGATGACCGTGAACCAGGGCGTTCCCCGTGTGCGGTAATCCTCCATGAAGGTAGAAAGCGTCGCGCCGGCGGGTGGCTCGTCGTGACCGAAGGCAACAGGAAGCTCATACTCAAGTTGGTTCACGCGCAACTTTTCGAAGGTGTTCTCATGCGCTCCTTCGAAGACGGTCTGGATCACCGCGAAACCCACACCCTTGAACCTCAATGCACCATGCAACCTTCGCAGCGTCGGAAACCCATGCAAATGGCAGCCACGGCACCAGTGCTGGAACGCGAACAGAATCGTCGGGCCAGTGCCAAGATCCGACAGCTTGAGCGGCGCGATAGTCCCTCCATCCTCACCAATCCATCTCCCGACCCGCAGTTCAGGCGCATGTCGTCCGGCCACGCTCATCTGATCCTCCAATCCCGATGCAGAAGCCTGACGAATAGTCGCGCGTCGCGATGGCCCTTGAACTTCACTGCCTTAGTTCCGTCTGCAGGTTCGAAGGCTGCGAATCTGCAGATCGATACCTCGTGGTCAGCACCGCCGCTCTTCCGTCGGTGTGTCATCGCCGGCCCTCAATGATAAAGGCGCGATAGCGGGAGCCGGCAAAACGGTGCGCGGCAATCATTTGGTAGGCGGAGCTATGATACCAATCACGCGCGGCCTGCATCGTTGGGAACCGCATAATTACGGTCCCTTCGACGGGCGGTCCCTCCAAATGCTCTATTGTGCTATAAGCGGCGAGAAAAGTTACATCGTGGCCATCGAACGATGGGCCGACGCCTGCAGAGTAGGTTGCGAGTTTTTCTGGGTCGGTGGTTATTTCGCGCGTGAAGACGACGAATGCTTCCATCTTAAGTTCTTTCCTAAGGTCGGATCTGCAGGCCACCGTCGGCGGCGGCGGCCTTACAATTGTCAGGTTGGCAGCTCGAACCCGATTTTTTTGAGTGCTTCCACGCACGCATCCTGATCTTGCTGATAGGTCCCTCCGGATATGCCGATCCCGCCGATCAACTTCCCGTCTTCCAGGATCGGATAGCCGCCGCCAACAGCGACCATCCGGGGGCGATAGGCCAGCGGCGCCACTTTTGGGTCATTGGTCACATAATCGTTCCATACATGGGTCGGGAACCCAAAAGAGGCAGAACTCCAAGCCTTGTCGACGGCGACATCGACAGTGAGAAACGGGGCGTCGTCGGTGCGTTCGAACGCGCGCAGGTAACCGGTGGCGTCGACGACGGCGACCGCGGCCGGGATGCCAATTGCACGGGCCGCAGTGATCGCGGCGTGGATGAGGGCGACTGCGGTTTCGCGGTTGATCGAGGCGGTGGCAATGGATTTGATCATGGGATTTCCTTCACCGGAGCGTGATCTGTCCGGCTCCCTTAAGGTGGGAAAAGATGTATGGCGGTAGCGGATTTCAGAAGCCTTCCAGGACGATTTTGCCTTTTGCCGAGCCACTTTCGATAAGCGCATGCACCGTCTTCAAATTGGCGGCATTGATCGGCGACAGTTGGTGGGTCAACGTCGTGCGGATTTTACCGTCATCAACTAGCACCGCCAGCGCATCAAGGATTTTGCCCTGCTCATTCATGTCGGGCGTGCCGTAGATCGACCGTGTGAACATTAGTTCGTGGTGGATCGACACCGCCTTGCGCTTGAACAGCATGATATCGAATACCTTGGGATCGTCGATCAGCAGGAACCGTCCTTGCGGAGCTATAAGTTCGGCGATGTCGGCGACATGCTGCTCGGTATGCGTTGTCGAGAAGACGAAAGCGGGAGAGCCAATGCCGAGTTCGGCGACCTGTGCCGCGAGCGGCCGAGAATGGTCGACGACGTGATGAGCGCCGAGCCCTATTACCCACTCCCGGGTTTCCGGTCGAGACGCGGTGGAAATGACGGAGAGTTCCGTGCATTGCCGGGCGATCTGGATGGCGATCGACCCCACCCCTCCAGCGCCGCCGATGATGAGGATCGCCGGCGCCGCACCGGGGACGGGCTTCGCAACGTCCAGGCGGACGAACATCGACTCCCAGGCCGTCAACGCCGTCAGCGGCAGCGCAGCCGCTTCCGCCCATTTGAGCGACGTGGGTTTGCGACCGACGATCCGGGCGTCGACAAGATGGAACTGCGCATTAGTGCCGGGCCTGGTGAGCGATCCGGCATAGTAGACCTCGTCACCGCGCGCGAACTGCGTCACGTCGGGGCCGACCTCGCGCACTATCCCGGCGCAATCCCATCCCAGCACCTTCCAATCGCCATCGGCGGGCGGCGTACTGTTGCGGACTTTGTAGTCGACCGGGTTGACCGAGATGGCCTTCACCTCAACCAGGATATCGAATCCTGCAGCGACAGGCCGAGGCAGATCGATGTCGACCAGCGCCGCATCCTCCGTGATGGGTCCCGGAACCTTGTAACCAACGGCTTTCATCATTGTCGCCAGCTTGGGATGTGCCGAAGTATTGATCGATCGCCCTGACACTTCATAAAAAAGACCCTCAGTTCACGGCGGTCTCCCGTGCCGGACTATTAAGTTGTGCGTGAATCGTTTCCAATGGCTGCACGTCATGATTTCCATGTCTTGCCGCGGTCCGATCCTTGGGGTACGCGTAATTAGCGTGGAGACATGTTAGATGCAGGAATTAGAGGTGCCAGCGGTTCGAGATCAAATGCTGTCCCTTGATTATGCGTGAGCAACGGGATGCGCTTGTAAAGTTGTTGGAAAGTTATAAAATTCATAACGGATGGGTATTGGTAATTAAGGCAGGCGCAGTGCTATACTACATATGCACCAGCAATCATTAGATGACATAGTTGATATTCTTTCGGTATAGGCGTTCAGTTTTCTGGTATATATGTACGTTCAGGGGTCGAAAGTGCAAGGATACTGCAACAAATACTGAAATCGGGCCGGCTACGGTTTGTCGCGGTAAACAGGGGGTTCGCATGGTCACTAGAGGATTCACAGGCCGCGGCTCGGACGGCGACCAGTCCGATCGGATACCACCAGGCCAGCATCTCGTGGAGAACTTCCCGGTTCTTACGGCCGGACCTACACCAAACGTAGAGCTCTCCGATTGGAAGTTCACCGTCAAGATCGGCCCGAGGCACGTCAAGATATGGAACTGGAGCGAGTTCAATGCCCTGCCGACGACCAAGGTAACCCGGGACATTCACTGCGTTACCTCTTGGTCCAAGCTGGATACCGTGTGGGAGGGCGTGCTTGTCGAAGACATCCTTGCAGCTGCAGGGATCCTACAGCCTACTGATTTCGTCCTGGCCCACAGTTACGATGGATATTCGACAAACGTCCCGCTGGCGGATCTGCTCTCTGGCAAGGCGATGGTCGCCCTCACTTATGCGGGCAAGCCGCTTCCCCGCGATCATGGAGGGCCGGCGCGTCTCCTGGTTCCGCACCTCTACCTCTGGAAGTCCGCCAAGTGGGTGAATGCGCTTCAGTTCACAACCCGGGACGAGGCGGGCTTCTGGGAGTTGCGCGGCTATCACATCTACGGCGATCCATGGCGCGAGCAGCGATACACCGATGACTGAGAACAGTGCGCAGATAGCGTCGTGGCAGTCATGCGTCATCGACGGAATCGTTCAGCAGACCCCAAGCGTCAAGAGCTTCTTCCTGCGGTTGAGCAGACCGTTCGCGCACATTGCAGGTCAGCACGTCGATATCCGGCTGACCGCGCCCGATGGCTACAACGCAATGCGCAGCTACTCGATCGCGTCGGCGGCAGCCTCGTCTCCAATTATTGAGCTCGCCATTGAGCGCCTGTCGGATGGCGAAGTTTCCTTGTTCTTTCACGATATCGCGTTAATCGGCGACGAAATCGAGCTTCGTGGTCCACTCGGGGGTCATTTCCTGTGGCCTGAACCTGCCGTAGACGCCGTGCTGTTGATTGGGGCAGGCTCCGGCCTTGTGCCGTTGATGGCAATGATCCGGCAGCGCAGCACATTGAAGCCGACCGTGCCGACAGCGCTGCTACTGTCCGCACAAACCGCAGAGGACGTCCTCTTCTCAAAAGAGCTTCATTCCATCGAAATCCGGGATGCGGAGTTCGTCCTTGCGCTGGCTATCACACGCGAGATACCGATCCGCGCATCGGACTTCGCGCGACGGATCGATGTCGCGATGGTCCAGGATGTTTTAGCGCGACTTCACCGAAAGCCAACGCAGGTATTCGTCTGCGGGTCCAACGGCTTCGTTAACATCGCGACCGAGAGCGCGCTGTTAGCCGGCCTCGACGCCTCTATCATCAAGACGGAACGCTACGGTGGCTAGCTGCGTGAGCAATCTCGCGGCCTGCCGATCGTAGACGTGTGGCCCTGGGAAACTTTGAAAGTTAGCATAAGCCGCTTATACCAACTTTCATTGATCAACACCCATGCGCCCATTCGCGCAGTCCGAGGGACATGATGCGCCAGGGCTGAGCGATGAGCTTGTTCCAGGCGTCGCAACAGTGGTCGGTGATGTCGGCGTACGATTAAAAGATCCGGTTGCCGAGCCAGTTGTCGCGCAGGAACTGCCATAGGTTCTCGGCTGGGTTCAGCTCGGGCGAGCGGGCTGGAAGGGGCAGCAGGGTGATGTTGTCGGGGGCGATCAGCTTCTTCGTGGTGTGCCAGCCGGCCTGATCGAGCAGGAGCACTGCGTGGGCGCCGGGCGCCACCGTTGCGGAGATCTCTTCGAGGTTGCGGGCCATGGCCGACGTGGTGCAACGGGGCATGACCAGGCCCGCGCCTCTGGCCGGGCAGATCGTCCCGAAGATGTAGGCCGACTGCGTGCGCTGATCCTTGGGGGCCGAGGGTCGCGTTCCGCGAGCTGCTACTCAGTGTGAGTCCTAGCATTACAGTTGCGTTTCTTGGCTTTTTCGTCGTCGGCCTGTTTTGCTGGGCTTACGGCGTCGA
>NZ_JAIETD010000069.1 GCF_019745455.1 Methylobacterium sp. | reverse complement strand
GGTACTGTGTCTCAAGACACGGGAGAGTCGGTCGCCGCCAGACCTGCACAGAACAATCAATACAGCCCTCTCAACGATCACGACGCACAAAGGGCCATCTCCGCGAGGGGATGGCCCTTTGTGCGTTCTGACGCATGCGAATATAGGCCTGCCATGCGCCTTCTGATCATCGAGGACGATCGAGAGGCCTTGGCATACCTGGCCAAGGCGTTCCGCGAAGCGGGACATCTCCCGGACACGGCGGCGGATGGGCTCGACGGATACGCGCTTGCGCAAGGGGGCGACTACGACGTTCTCGTCGTGGACCGTATGCTCCCGAAGCTCGATGGACTGTCCCTCGTCCGGGCGCTGCGGGAACAGGACATCGCGACGCCGGTCCTCTTCCTCTCAGCCCTCGGTCAGGTCGACGATCGGGTGAAAGGCCTGCGCGCCGGCGGGGACGACTACCTGCCCAAGCCCTATGCCTTCTCCGAGCTGTTGGCGCGAGCTGAGGTGCTGGCCCGTCGGCGCTCGACCGCGATGGGCGCCTCGGTCGCTACGCATTACCGCGTCGGCGACCTCGATCTCGACAGGCTGTCGCATCGCGTCGCCAGAGCCGGGCGGGATATCCCGCTTCAGCCCCGTGAGTTCAGGCTGCTCGAGTACCTGATGCGGCACGCCGGACAGGTCGTCACCCGCACGATGCTGCTCGAACATGTCTGGGACTATCATTTCGACCCTCAGACCAATGTCATCGACGTCCACATCTCCCGCCTGCGGGCGAAGATCGACAAGGATTTCGAGCGACCACTCCTGCACACCATCCGCGGTACCGGCTACGTTCTGCGTGCCGACGACGCGGGTCCGGTATCACCATGATCTCCTCCACGGCGGCTCACGTTCGGAATGCGCGGCGGCCGTCGATCGGAGTGGCGAAACTCTTCCGCACCACCGCGTTCAAGCTGTCTTTCGCTTATCTCGCGGTGTTCGCCACCATCGCCTTCGTGGGGCTCGGTTACGTCGCCTGGAACGCCTCCCGCGCGCTCGACGACCAGATCGCCTCTACCCTCGATGCCGAGATCAACGGCCTGTCGGAGCAGTACAGCGCCGGAGGACTGCGCCGGCTCATCAGTACCGTGGAGCGGCGCGCCGGCGAGCCGGGCGCATCGCTCTACCTGGTCACCACACCCGCGGGAGAACACATCGTCGGCAATGTCGGCGCGCTCTCGCCGGACCTCCTCGCAGCCACCGGGCAGATCGAGGGCGCTTATGCCCGCCGAGGCGAGTCGGACAGCCTCGATCATGACGCCATCATGCGGATCTTCACTCTGCCCGGCGGATTCAGGCTCCTCGTCGGCCGTGACGTCGTAGAGCGTGATCGCCTGCGATCCGTCATCGGCCGCACCTTCCTCTCCTCGTTGGCTCTCGTCGTGATCCTCGGCGTCCTCGGCGGCTGGTTCGTCGCGACGCGTGTCCTCAAACGTGTCGACGACATGACCGAGTCCGCCCGACGGATCATGGCCGGAGACCTCGACGGCCGATTGCAGGTCGCCGGCAACGGCGACGAACTCGATCGCCTCGCCGAGAGCCTGAACGCCATGCTGTCCCGCATGGGTGCCTTGATGCAGGGCTTGCGCGAGGTCTCGGACAACATCGCCCACGACCTCAGGACTCCCCTCACCCGCCTGCGCAACCAGGCCGACGAGGCGTTGAGAAGCGCCAAGGGTCCCGATGCGCTTCGCGCCGCCTTGGAAGCGGTCATCGAGGAGAGTGACGGACTGATCAGGGTCTTCGATGCGCTTCTGATGATCGCCCGCCTCGAAGCGGGCACGATCCGCCGGACGATGATGGCTTTCGATGTCTCCGCCACCGTCCGGGAGGTCGGCGAACTCTATGAGGCATTGGCGAGCGAGCGTGGCATGGTCCTGTCCATCGACGTCGAGCCTGGATTGAAGATGTTGGGAAACCGCGAACTCGCCGGCCAGGCACTCGCCAACCTCATCGACAACGCCGTGAAGTACGGCGTGTCCACTCAAGGGACGAGCGAAATCCGAATCTCGGCGATGCGCGACGGCGAGGAGATCCGCCTAGCCGTGGCCGATCGTGGCCCCGGCATCCCCGAAGAAGCGCGGACCCGGGTGCTGGAACGCTTCGTGCGACTCGAAGAATCTCGATCGCTGCCCGGATTCGGTCTCGGGCTCAGCTTGATCGAAGCTGTCGTCCGCCTGCATCAAGGCCGGGTCGCCCTAGAGGACAACGCTCCGGGCCTCAGGGTGGTGATGACCTTTCCGATAGCCGAAGCCGATGAGGCGGCCCGATGAGCCTGAGCCTTCGAGATGGGATCGCGGCCGCGCCTGTCCTCAAGGACCGAGGCACCGCGTTGTCGCGCCTCGCCGAGATCGAGCCGGTCTTGCCGCCCGGCCTGTCGTCGCCGGCCCTGAAAGGGCTGCTCCTCGGCCTCGCCGAGCATTCCCCATTTCTGTGGCAGACGATCCTGCGCGATCCCCAGCGGCTCGTCGGACTCTGCGAACGTCCGCCCGAGGCGAGTCACCGTGCCATATGCAAGGCCCAGCGCAATTCCGGCCGGCAGGTCGGACAGAATCTCGACGATGTCGGAACAGTCCTGCGCCGGAACCGGACCGAGCACGCGCTGCTCGTCGCAATGGCGGATATCGGTGGCATCTGGCCGATGGAGACGGTCACCTCCGCCCTGTCGGAATTCGCGGACGCATCGGTCTCGGCCGCCGCTGATGCTCTCCTGCTCCAGGCCGCGGAGACCGGTCGCTACAGGCCGGCAGATTCCGAGAACCCGCAACTCGGCTCCGGCCTCATCATCCTCGGGCTCGGCAAGCTCGGGGCGCGGGAGCTGAATTATTCGAGCGACATCGATCTCGTCGTCTTCTTCGATCCCGAGGTCGCACCGCTCAAGGACGGTGTCGAGCCGACGCCGTTCTTCGCAAAGCTCGCACAGGGCATCGCGAAGCTGCTGCAGGAGCGCACGGCGGAGGGCTATGTCCATCGGGTCGATTACAGATTGAGGCCTGACCCCGGTTCGACCTCGACGGCGATCTCTATCGCTTCGGCCTTCGTCTATTACGAGACGCTGGGGCAGAACTGGGAGCGCGCCGCCTTCATCAAGGCACGTCCCATTGCCGGTGACATCGCCGCCGGGGACCGCTTCCTCGCCGACCTCACGCCGTTCGTCTGGCGCAAGTATTTCGATTTCGCCTCGATCGCCGACGTCCACGCGATGAAGCGCCAGATCCATGCCGTGCGCGGTCACGACGCCATCGCGGTGGCCGGTCACGACATCAAGCTCGGGCGCGGCGGAATCCGCGAGATCGAGTTCTTCGTGCAGACCCAGCAACTCGTCTTCGGCGGCCGGCGACCCACCCTGCGCGGGCGAGAGACCATGGCGATGCTCGCCGCCCTCACCGAGGAGGGCTGGATCGACGCGGCGGCGCGCGACGAACTCGGCGAGGCCTACCGCTTCCTGCGCACCATCGAGCATCGCCTGCAGATGCTGCGCGACGAGCAGACCCAGCGCCTGCCGGTGGATGCCAAGGAGCTGACCGCCTTCGCGCATTTCGCCGGGTTTCCGACGAAGCGCGCCTTCGAGGCTGCGCTCCTGCACCATGCCAGGCGAGTGCAGGCTCATTACGCGATGCTGTTCGAGGCTGAACCGGATCTATCGGCCGACACCGGCAGCCTCGTTTTCAGCGGGGTCGACGACGATCCGGCGACCCTGAAGACCCTGCAGAGCCTCGGCTTCCGCGAGCCCGGCAAAGCGACGGAGACGGTGCGGGGCTGGCATTTCGGACGCCGGCCTGCGATCCGCACGGCGCGGGCGCGCGAGGTCCTGACGGAGCTCCTGCCATCCTTGATGAAGGCGCTGGGCAGCACCGCCGAGCCGGATGCCGCCCTCGATGCCCTCGACCGCGCCTTCGGCCGGATGCCGGCCGCCCTCGAACTCCTGACGATCCTGCGCTCGAATGAACGCCTGCGACAGCTTTTCGCCGATCTGCTGGGCTCCGCGCCGCGGCTCGCCGAGACCGTCGCCTTCAGTCCGCATGTCCTCGATGCCGTGATCGACCCGGGCTTCGTCGATGTCGGAGAGGATGCGGCCGGCCTAGCCCGGCAGTTCGTCGAGCTTCTCGGCCGGCCGAAAGACCATGAGGACTTCCTCGACCGCAGCCGCGACGCCGCCCGGCAGATGCGCTTCGTCAACGGCGCGCGCCTGATCTCGGGCTTCCTGACCCCGGAGCGGGCCGGCCGAGCCTACGCGTCTATCGCGGATGCCGTCATTGCCGGCAGCCTCGATGCCGTTTCTCAAGTCTTCGAGGCGGAGCACGGCACCATTCCGCGCGGACGCATCGCGGTGATCGGCTTGGGCCGGCTCGGTTCGCGCCAGCTCACTGCGGAATCCGACCTCGATCTGATGGTGATCTATGATTTCGATCCGGATGCCCGGCGCAGTACGGGTCCGCGCTCCCTCGATGCGGCGGTGGCCTATAACCGCCTCACCCAGCGCCTCGTCGCCGCCCTGACCGCACCGACGCGTCGCGGAACCCTCTACGAGGTCGATCTCCGCCTGAGACCCGGCGGCGGCCAGGGCGCGATCGCGACGCAGCTACACAGCTTCCTCGCCTATCAGGCCGACGAGGCCGAACTCTGGGAGCACATGGCGCTGACCCGCGCCAGGCCGATCGCTGGAGATCCGGGCTTGGGGCGCGAGGTCGCCGAGGCCATCGAGGCGACGATCCGGCGTCCGCGCGAGCCGGCCAACGTGAACAAAGCCGTCCGCGAGATGCGTGACCTCGTCGAGCGCGAGAAACCGCCCCGTGGTCCCCTCGACCTCAAGCTCAGCCCCGGCGGCCTGCTCGATCTCGACTTTCTGGCACAGGCGCTGGTTCTTGGTCAGGCTGCTGCCTTTCCCGAACTCGCCCGCATGACCGGCGCGGAGCTGTTCGCACGGGCCGGTGCGCTCGGTCTGCTGATCACGCACGAGGCGGACAAGCTCGCCGACGCCTACCGGTTCCTCGATACGGTCCATCAATGGCAGCGCCTGATGATTCAGGGCGAGCCGACCAGCGCCTCGCCCGTGATCCTCGCAAGGCTCGCCGCCGCAATGGGCCTGCCGGATGCGAGAAGTCTTTCTTCTCAGCTCGCCGCCGAACGCGCGGAGGTCAGGAGGCTTTTCAAAAGGCTGCTCTGATCAAGGAGGCGCTCACGGACGGCGGGCCCAGCCTCAATACCCCTTCTTCGCCTGCGCCAGCGCCTTGGTCAGCCCTTCGGCAATGACGGCGCGCTCGGGCGGCGAGGCGTCGCGCGCCACGACAACCTGCTCGTGGCGCGATACCAAGGTGAGCCTCTGAAGCCCGAATTCCTCGTCATCGACCTGGGTCAGCTTGGTCCAGATCGGGTTGAAGCGCCATTCGCGGCGTTCTCCGCGATGGGTCACCCGGGTGAGAAGTACGGCGATCGGTGAGATCATCACCTCCTCGAAGGAGCGGCCGCGGCGGAAGCTCACCTTGAGCGCGATGAACAGGGCCAGCATGTCGAGGCCGAAGAAGCCGGCGATCGGCCAGAAGCCCGCCTGCATCATCTTGATGGAGACCACGGCCGAGACGAGGCAGCACCCGGCCATGACAATCCGAAAGCCGTCCCGGCTCAGGGATTGGTGCGGGCGGATGGTGGCCTGGAACAGGGCTCGGTCCATGGTATCGGGATCGAGGCCGTCGGGATGGACCTGCTGGTTGCGGCTCGTCATTCCCCCAATATAACGCGGCCATGAAGACCCGAAAGCCGCGCGCGCTCAAGAAACCGTCAATCGGCGCGGTCCTGGCCGAACCGATCGTCGCACGTGTCGAGACTCGGCCGGAGCCCGTTGACCAAGGGAGCGTCGCCGAGATCTTCGCACGATTGTCGGCGGCCAATCCCGAGCCGAGGCCGGAACTCGACTACATCAATGCCTTCACCCTGCTGGTGGCCGTGGTGCTCTCGGCTCAAGCCACCGACAAGAGCGTGAACCTTGCGACCGAACCGCTCTTCGCCATCGCCGACAGCCCGGAGGCCATGCTCGGGCTCGGCGAGACGCGGCTACGCGATTTCATCCGTACCATCGGGCTGTTCAACACCAAGGCGAAGAACGTCATCGCGCTTTCGCAGATCCTGATCGAACGCCATGGCGGCGAGGTCCCGCGCGAGCGCGAGCATCTGGAGGTGCTGCCCGGGGTCGGTCGAAAGACCGCGAGCGTCGTTCTCAATGTCGCGTTCGGCGTGCCGACCATCGCGGTGGATACCCACATCTTCCGCGTGGCGAATCGAATTCCCCTCGTGGTCGCCGCAACGCCGGACAAGGTCCAGGCCGGCCTGGAGGCGATCGTACCCCAGGCCTACCTGAAGGACGCTCACCACTGGCTGATCCTGTTCGGGCGCTACATCTGCAAGGC
>NZ_JAIETD010000138.1 GCF_019745455.1 Methylobacterium sp. | reverse complement strand
GAGCCCTCCCTTCCCCACCCGACAAAAAGGAAGGGGGACGCCCGGCGTCCGCCTTGCGGGGAGCCCGCAGGGCGGAGCGCCCGACAGGGATCGTCACCCGGCAGGGCGGAGACGTCGCAGGCGGCTCCGGTCGACCGAAGGGCGACTAGAGCCCGGCCCGTAGGGGTCGGCCGAATTCTTTCTTATCTGGAATGAGACCGAGCCATGGTTAAACTCCAAACAGTGTCGCCGTGCTAATTTTTGCCCCGCAAATTTATTAAACCTACAGTCTCGTTAAGATAACTATTTTGGGATCTTTCCAGAAGAACTAGATGCTTTATCATCTTTTTCTCTATTAATATCAGCATAAATTGAAGTAGAAACGTAAGTTGCAAACAGGGCAATGAATGTTAGAGATATTACTTTCCCAAGAGGCGCAGTTTTTATCCGAAACCTAGTTTTATATGCAAAATAAATAAATTCTGATGTCAAAAATATAAGAAGAAAAACAGTAAATGCGGCAGGATTTGTTTTGAATGGAGTAACTATCATCCCGCCGAAACCAAAGGCCCAAACTACCGCTGCTGTTACCGCGTTAAATATGACCCCGACAAAAAATGAAATTACCATAGCAAAGACAAACCATAACACCAGAATAATAATCTCGCTAATCGAAAAATCGATCCTAGGCTTGCCTTTATCAATAAGTTTTACACTTTTATAGTTAACGTATAAGCATACACCGGCCAGAACTAATGCCGTGGTGAACGGATATTCCATAACAGCTTTAGCGAATGCTTCGAAAAAAGCTTCTGCGAGCTTCTTGAAGAAATCCATCACATGTTCCCCCGCCATCCGAGAGCGTTTATTTCTAATCCTCGTCGGCTAGCTACGCTACAGAGCATGATCGCATTTTACCGTCCAGACACATAACCATTAGCAGGTGTTAGCCGCGAGGCGGCGAGGAAGTTTCAGGCGAGCCGATCATAGCGGCGGTCGATGCGGCCCTTCACATAGCCAAGCTGATTAGATTTCGGCTCCTAGTTATCAAGGCTTCGTTGGTCCATCGGACTCGGAGGTTAGCCGGATCGTATAGCCACAGTCATCGATGGGCTTATGATCGACCGTGAGGCTGACTGAGAGCAATTTACTTCTTGGATCGTAACTTGCATATGCCACGGAACGATAAGGATCAGGCTTGGCGAGAGCCGGGGCCGTCCATTCCAAATAGCAAACGTTCATGCCACCGATGACGGTCTTTCGTCCGCCCTCGTAGAAGGCTACGCGCATCGGGCACATCTTGACACTGATACCGATATCCAGTCGATCAAGATACTTCTTACAGAACGTGGTCGTGTTCAGGACCGAAAAAACGACGCTCCGTGAGGGCGTCCAGATGATGTAATGCGCTTCCGTTGCTGGCGCGTAGCCTCCAACATAGCGAAGATCGCCCTGATGTTCGTATGCCTTATTGTTTTGGGAAAGGGCATCCGCCCATATCTCGCGAAACGTCCCGACCTGGGGCCCGTCCTCGCGAAGATCGGCGTATTTGAGCGGCCGGGGCCGCTCCGGATCGGTCGTCGTTCCGCCCGACTGGGAATGAGCCTGGGCGGCCCACAGACCGCCCACGACAGCTAGAAGCATAGGCGCGAGGCGCATCCAGGGGCGCCTACTCGTACCGCGGCCGACCAGGCACCCAGGACAGCGGGTCTTTGGGGCTGCGCGTCTGTCCGAACCACCGGGCGAGCTGCGCAGGGGGATTGGTCCGGTCGATATGCCAAGCCCGTTGCGCATAGACGAAGTTCACGGGCGAACGGAACATCACCCCGCCGGCCGCATCCAGGAAGTCGGTCGCGCACAGGACCGACAGCGGGCGGCGGGGATCGGACGTGCGGCCGGTCTGGTTGTCGATCCGGCCGGGACCGCAGCCGAACAGGCGCACGGCCACGGGCAAGGTGTCCGGCGGCGTGCGCCTCCCGAACCCGAAGCCTCCGGTAGCCGTCGAGCCATCGGGCCGCGCCAGGACGGCCGTGGGCGGGACGGCCGTGACCGCGTGCCCGTTCGCAGCTCGCAGCCATGCGGCCTGCGCCTCGTCCTGGGTCGGGTAGTAGCCCCGGTGAGTGAGCACCGGGGCGAACGCGCTGCGATCCGGGGCATACTCGAGCCGGCCCGGGTAGATCCCCTGGGGGCTGTAGAGGGGATCTTCGGCCGGGGCCGCCGTGTAGACGATCGGCGGCCCGGCTGAGTTGCAGCCGCCGAGGGCGCACAGAAGGGCAACGAGGGGGAGGCGGGTCGTCATCGCGAAGTCCTGTCCTTGGTCAGAGCGCGTTCTGGGGCAGGGCGATCCCCTCGGGGATCTCGCGGGGCTCAAGCGCAGCCGCTCCCACGGGGAGGATGATCGATGCCATGTCGCGGGTCGGGGGATGCTCGGCCGGGGAACTGAGGTCCGCAGGCGAGGCTGATGCCTGAGCGCCAGATCCGGCACTTGCCGTGTCACCGCCTTTGGTTGGGTTCTGTGCTACTGCCGTTCCGGACCCCGGCAAGTTCGGATTTCCCGCGTCGTTTGGATTGCAGTTTGCAGTTGTCGACTCGTTGCAAGCAGAAGCAAGCAATTTTGGATTATTCTTGAATTTATTAGTTGCCGCCTCAACGCCACGCGCCCAACCTGCCTGTTCACCCGGTCGAGGAGATCCATTATAATTCGCAGACAAGCATGCGTAATTATAACCGCACTTGTCATAAGCCCTCTTTAAGACGGCCATACCGCCATTGATATTTTGCTGATTGATATCTCGATCAAAACCTAATGAACGCGCGGTTCTTTGTGTGAGCTGCATAGGGCCCTTCACACCTGTGTCGGAACCTGCGCATGAATTGAAACCAACTGATTCATGATAACTCACAGCAAGAGCAAGATCGGTCGGAACACCTGTGTTCTGTGCCGATGCATACACCATAGCAACATTGTCTTTCTGATTAGCCATGGCATTTTCGATAGACCCGCCGCTTTTGCTCGTAAAACCATTCGGACAAAGCTGGGTGAGCGGCGTATTATTCTTAAGCATCGCATCGCCACTCGGGCAATTCGATGCATAAGCTGCGGTAGCAGCAACAACCACGCAGAATGCAGGCAGTTTTCTCATATCAAGACCTGCAATGGTTATATATTCTCTTATTTAATATGAACGATGTCTTTGATTTGACATTAATTTCTTGGACTACGGTTGTTCTGTCCGGATCCTTTTCGATATCAGCCATTGTCGGCTGATCCGGGCCTTGAGCCTCGATGCAGACGGATTTATATGAATTCTTTTGGTCATTCTTAGTCGTTTTGCACAACTGATAATGACCAGATATATTGGCACCGTCGAAATAAATTTCGGCAGCTCCGCCGATGCCGGTGCATCCAACATCCGTTGGAAGGTAAAAGCCTTTTTCTAGAGCTTTGATACCTTCAGCATTTGCAGGGAGAGGAGCAAATGCGAGCGCGATTATCAGATATTTTGCTTTAAACATACTGCGCATATCTATCGCCTTTCCTCGTTCGGCTGACCACGGACAAGGCCGGGTGACTTCGGAGGCCCCTTCTCGTTCTGAATGGGCTGATCACCCGTGATGCTGGGAGTCGGGCCGTCTGTCGGGTTCACGGGATCAGGCGCCGGAGGGGGAGGGGGATCGGCCTTCGGCTCCACAGCAGCGAGCTGGCTGCGATAGGCCCACGGCATGTCGAAGGCGGACCCCCAGAGCCCGCGAAACGCCTTACGAGCAGCATCTTGGGCCGCCAGGTAGACCTTGACCTGCTTGGGCTCATGATCCGGGGGCAGGGCCACGGCGACCCCTTCCTTGAGCATGGCAAGGGCGATGTCCTGATGAGTGGACGATGAGCACCGCACCGCCAGTTCGTTACCCTGCTTGTCGAGGAGGACGCAGCTCACCCACTTCCCAAGGGTCTCGTTGACCAGCCATGCCCGAGCCATGGTTCCGCACGGCCACGGCTGACGGCCGAGCAGGGCGGTTTGATCGGGAGCACAGACATCGACCCCCCACAGGCGATAGACGGTGCCATTCTCGATATCGCGGAAGCGGCTGCCGTCGATCACCTCGACGCGCATGGGCTTGGTCTGGGCTTGGGCCTGAGGCTCGTACCGGGTTCCAGGCGACACAGACGCCGGAACCTCAGGAGAAGCCCTGTGCGGCGGAGTGACCGGCTTGGGCGGCGGCTGAGGAGGGAAGGCGAGCGGTTTGGGAAACCCATCGGACTGGGCATGGACGTCGGCCTGCCAGCACACGAGTAAGCTGGCGATAGCGGCAATCGTCAGCTCACGATGCCGTAAGGGACGGCGCAGCGGCATTCATGGCCCCTTTGTATCCTCGGGAATTTATAACGTCCGGTGCGATAAGATCCTGTCAACCCATACAAGAGGCTCAAAAATGTATACAATTCAGATGTGAGGAAAAAGCCTCAGCGACCAGCCATTACGAGCCCATTTGTATAAGAACAAAAAAAGCAAAACAAACCAATCCAGATCCCTAATTTGCTTAGAATTTCAATGGCGGCCTGTTTTAATTGGAAAATTACGACATATCGATAGCTTTTGAATTGAACTAGCCCAAATTCTGACGTGCGATAGAAAATCTCACGCCCTATTTGTAGCCGAGCCCATACTGCACCGCCGATAAACAGGCAGCCCAATACAAAGAAAACAGCAGAAGCCACATAGAGCCGCATGATTATTCTCCTATCTATCCTGCCTCTGTAGACACCACCAATTTTTGCTTCCTCACAAGTTACGCTGCCGGATTTGCTGGATACCAGCGATAGATTTCTACGCATGCGGACTGAATATATTATAACTTCGTCTAGTCTTTATATTTTACATCTGCATCAGAATTCTCTTATTCTTTGCTCATCATCCGTGTTTTATCGGCCACCAGCTATACCCCAGAGAACGACTGCGATCATACCACCTCTCCTGGCTTCGGTCGTAGCCGGCCGATGGTCTGATGAGAGACGTTGAAGGACACCGCCAGCGCCGTGGCGGTTTCGCCGTCGGCGAGCCGTTGGCGGACTTCCTTTTGCTGAGCCGGGGTGAGCTTGTGCTTCGGCCCCCCGGTCTTGCCGCCGGCCGCCTTCACGCGGGCGCGTCCCTCGGCGGTGCGCGTCAGGATCATCTCCCGCTCGATCTCGGCCATGCCACCCATGACAGCCAGCATCATCTTGCCCTCGGCCGTGCCGGTGTCGGTCCAAGGCTGAGCGAGCGAGCGGAAGCGCCCCCCGGCCTGGTGGATGCGCTGGATGATCGCAAACAAGTCGAACAGGGATCGCGCCAGCCGGTCGATCCGAGTGACCACCACCACATCCCCCGGCTGAACCTCTCGGAGGAGGCGGTTCAGCTCGCGCCGGTCGCCACTCTTACCACTGACCTTCTCTCGATAGATCGGATTGCACCCCGCTGCCGCGAGCTGCTCAAGCTGCACGTCGAGCGTCTGCCCCACGGTCGAAACGCGGGCATATCCGAGGGTGCGAAGGGGCGTAGTTGTGGACATGAGTTATGGACAACGTAACCCTTTGCGATCAAAGGGGCAAGCCTCATGTCCATAACTTGTGAGTTATGGAAAATCCCGTTGCCTTGCTGTATCGGTTTCGATACACTATCTTGTATGAAGCCGATCACGTTCTTAGGCGACAGCCTCGCCCGGCTCCGGGACTTCCCGGATGATGCCCGCTCCGAGGCGGGCTATCAGCTTCGCGCCGTCCAAGCCGGGGACGATCCCGCCGACTGGAAGCCGCTGAAGACCGTGGGGCCGGGCGTGAGGGAGATCAGGGTGAGAGAGGCGTCGGGCGCCTTCCGTGTATTGTATCTCGCGACGCTGCCGGATCGTGTCCTCGTCCTGCACGCTTTCGAGAAGCGGACCCAGCAAACACCGCAAAAGGACATCGAGATTGCCGCGAAGCGGCTCAAGGCTTGGAAGGATTAAGGCGATGGAAGTCCAGACCTTTGACGACGTGTTCGATGCAATCGCGAACACTCCGGCCGAAGCCGCCAGCATGAAGGCGCGCGCTGATCTCCTCGGCGCCCTGGTTGCGCATGTAAAATCATGGAACGTGACACAAGAGGTCGCGGCGGGGCGCCTGGGGATCACCCGTCCTCGGATCAACGATCTACTCCGGGGCAAACTCGGCAAGTTCAGCCTGGATGCCCTGGTTGATATGGCGACCGCTGCCGGCCTCAAGCTGGAAATCCGCATCGCGGAAGCGGCCTGATCCGTGGCGGTGGACCACGAGCCGCCTAACCCGTCTTATTCACGAGGGCGGTGGATTTGGGGTGGCGAGCGTAGCGTAAAGCATTGATTTGGCTTAGGGATTGGGTGCTGACACCAACCCTCTTCACCTGATCGAGCCCGCCATGCCCGCCATGTCCGATCCTACGGTGCTCCCGTTCGCGTTTCCATCCGTGAGAGCC
>NZ_JAIETD010000139.1 GCF_019745455.1 Methylobacterium sp. | reverse complement strand
ACCAAACGAATGCCGCAACTATCTCACCGCCGCTGGATACGATGCCTATGATCCAACCTGAACGGGCACGGCTCTAGAGGCCAAAATCTGAAGCGTGATGCCGTCATTAGGGCGCTTGAGGGTGGCAACAAGATAACCCTCAGGCACTCTCCGCAAGCCCTTTCAGGACAGCCAAATCCCTCCTGATCCATGCCTCGTCTTCAGCCAGCTTCTCATCGCTCATGCCGGGCTGCCGGAACAGGGTGAGCATCACCTCACTGCCGTCTCCATTCGCGACGACCCGCATAGGCACGTAGACGATGCGCCCGTCTGCGAGATCGACCCAATGATCCATCACTCCAAAGCGATTATGCTCTGAAAACATGATCCTGATTGGCCCTTCAGGTCCTTGCGCTCTCCATCCAGCTTCATCGCGTTCGAGAGACGCTTCGCTGAGTCCTGAAGCCCATTTCGGGAAGCTCTCGGGCGTCCAGAACATCTCGTAAAGTTCGCGGGCGGTTCGCCGCACCGAACAAGCGATCACCTTGGCTTCAAACATGCTCCCCTCCCAAACAAGCCGAAGGAATATATCCCGATATGGACGCTACGAATCGGACGACACTTTGACCTCTGGGTATCAAGCCTCAGATTTCGGCCACTAGTATGAAGATTGACCGGCATCGATCATCCACTAAGTCTCTGAGGGAATGACAACAACAAAGCCTGGCTCGGCGGATGCCGGCGGGGCTGCGGTGAGTGGACGACAGGAGGTCATCGTCTAAGGCATCGGCAACAGGAAGCCTCAAGGTGTTGCCATCGCGATCGGTAGCTCCCTGATTTGCGTCGTGTAGCCCGGGGAGCGCATCTCAAACTTCGTCGACCATGTCCGCTTCGCCTGTAGCCCGGCCCGCGCCGGGACCACGCTGCCGCGGTCTCACCTTACTTTACAGCCTTCCCTAGGAGTGGACCTCCTTCGCAAGCGGGTGAAATCACGTTGTCACTACGAACATCGATCGCTACTGCGTGCCCATGGATAAGCTCGAAGCTCTTTTAAACCGTCTCAAAGCTCGTCAGCGCGAACTCATCGTGCAGGCTGCCGAGTACGACCTGATACCGGCGGACAGCACGCTCAAGCGGATTGCGGAACTTGAGAACGTCATCGCCGCAGTTGAGGCTGTGGCTGATGAGGAAGCCGATAGACACCGGAATTAACGGTCTTCGCAGTCGCCAGAATGATCCTGCTCACACGGCCAACGAAAGGGTGAGCGATGACCGAGTTCGAAGCAGGCTACCTGCAAGTTTGAAGGATACGCTGGTGACCGTGCGCCAGATGGTCAACGATCTGGGCTCGTCCCCTGAAGGCAAAGTCGAATTGCTAGGGGTCGTCTCGGTGCTCGACGAGTTCATCGAAGAGAAGACTGGGCAAGATAGCGATCAGGATGACCAAGCCGCGCCGGATCCCCTCAGTGGCAGCTTCCAGCTGCAGAAGAACACCGCTCCGATCTGTGCGCACTCGCTAACAAAGCCGACCTCTACAGGTGCAGGTATGTCGCGTCGAACTCGACTGCCTGGGCAAGTTCAACCCAGGCATGGATGACGAGTGTGCTGCGTTTTATTGTGATCATCCCGCTGCTGCGCATCTCTTGGACGACCCGATTGACGTGCACGTTCGACAAGCCCGTCGCATCGGCTAGGTCGCGCTGAGTTAAAGGCCAAGGACAACGGAGATCGCTTGCTAGCCCGACAGCTTCTTGTCTAAGGTACACCTCGCAGAACAGATGAGCCGTGTGATCGAAGGCATCCCGCCGGCCCATGTTTGTCATCCACTGCCGGAAGATCGCCGCGTCCGTGAGGGTGTCGCGCCAAAGGGCCGCCGCGACGCGGGGGAACCTCAAGGTAAGATCATGCAGGGCCCGGTGCGGGATGAAAGCGACTGTGGCGGCCGTTATTGTGGCGAGGTTGTAATCCATCTGCGGGATGTGGAGGCTGTGCAGATCAGGTAGGTCGCCTGCGATGTGCAGCGACAGGATCTGGCGTTTGCCTTCGCCGACCCTCTTGTAGCGGCAGGCCCAGCCTTCGAGGATGAAGCAGCACTGGGACGTCTTCTCGCCCTCACGCCCGATATCGTGACCCGGCAGTAGCTGCCGCAGCTTGACGGGCAAGTTATTGATCGCCGCCCGCTCCTCGTCCGAGAGAGAAATCTTGCTCTCCAATTTGCGGATCAGCGGAAGGAGGGGATTGTTGCAATTTGAAGCCTCGATGGCTTCCGCTGGCACGTGAGGCGGATATACAGGGCTCTCCAAGGCCTCAGCACCTGTAGCGGTCAAGCTGATGACGTGGTTCAAGCGGCTACACGTAAGAGGTGTTCCGCTACTTAGGTATATAAACCACCTAAGATGATCAATGACCCTCCACTCTCGCGCTAGATCGCGACCTACGACTATGCGCCTCGGATCT
The DNA here is from genome assembly GCF_019745455.1 of Methylobacterium sp. GTDB lineage: Bacteria > Pseudomonadota > Alphaproteobacteria > Rhizobiales > Beijerinckiaceae > Methylobacterium. The sequence goes on along the minus strand of NZ_JAIETD010000139.1, from coordinate 4,366 downwards.
TACCGACGGTGCCAAGACGCAACTGTTGGATTGATTCCTGCGACCGGCTTCGCGAGCTACTGTGGGAGCAGGCCGAGGGACATTACCGTCTGCGCCTCGTTCTATGGGTAACCGTCGACTACAAGAAGGCGCCGAACCGAAACGCGGCATGGTGGTGGGACTATGACCACAGGCTCGATTTGGCACTGGGCGTCGAGGACATCCACATTCAGCGACTGAAAAGCCGGCGGTATCGCATGGATCGTTCAGCAACGATCAGCGACGCGATGATCGCGAAGCCGGTGCCGAGGACGGCAGGCGGAGATCCGTCGATCGCGTCCATCGGCGGGTTGGGCACCAGCATCGGCGGCGGCTAGGACTCAAGAGACCCTGCGCGCCAATGAGGCGGCCGGGCTCAATTTTGTGGTCCGGTTAGGGACGGACCGGAGCGGTTCATCAGCCAAGTCTGCGACAGAGACAAGGTGAAAAAGCTCAGCGCGCTGTGAGGCGGCCGAGCTGATTCAACGGTGCCTAGGAACTGAAGGTCGCACTGATACCCTATCAATGCGTTCCTAGCTCCCAACGAGGCTCGCGTCGCCGACATTGGCTAGAAGCGAGCGGCCACCGGTGCGTAATGCCGTCAGACCCTATGGCGGCAGTGTCTCGCCGCAGACCTTGGCACGGTACTGCGCATTGAAGTCGGTTAGGCCTCCCTGCGGTTTGCGGGCGCGAGACGCATTCTAACCGTTCATAAGAAACATGATCGAACTAGGCCCACAGACGTGCAGCCGAACGAGCCTCAACGTGTGGAGGCGGACGGCAGTGACGGGGTACTGCCTGGTGGCTTGCGCAGCTTCGAAGCCTGCTCAAAAGCATAAGCCAAGCCGAGCAGTTTGCCCTCACTCCAGGGCTTACCCATCATGTCCATCCCGATCGGCACACCCAGCGGAGCCGTATCGGTGGGCGATGAGAAACCAGCTGGAACATCGATCGCGGGAAAGCCGGTCAGGCCAGCCACGATGCCGTTCCGCTCGGCTTGGTTCAACTCGCCGATCGGCACCACAAGGCGCTTCTGCAGGGGATAGATGAGTGCATCAAGTTGCTCAGCGTCGAACACCGAACTGACATGAGCCTTGAAGGCATCGATCCTCGCCAGGCGAGCCTTATACTCCGGGTCGGACGTACCGTCCTGGCGGGCCTCAGCGCCGGTCAGAAACTTCTCGAGAGCAGCTTTGCTGAACTTTCCCGACGCGAGGATGCCGGCAAGATCCTTTTGTGGAGCATTCGGGATCGCCGCAAGGTACTGGTTCATCAGCGCCTTGAACTCGTAGGTCTGAACGTCGTTCTCGGCATTCAGCTTGTTGGCCTCGAATGCCGGATCCTCGATCGTCACGAGGATGGCGCCGGCCTTCTCAAGGGTGTCCATCGCCTCCTTCATCACCCGGTTCACCTCGGCGTGTTCGGGCTTTGTCCCAAACAGCACTTTGACTACACCAAGCCTCGCTCCCTTTAGCGCCTCAGGCTTGAGGAAGTCAGCATAGCTGTCAGAAGCCTTGCCTGCTGAGGGGGAGGTCAGTGGATCGTTCAGGTCAACGCCAACCATTGCCTGCAGAAGTGCTGCCGAATCCGCGACGGTCCGGGTAATGGGGCCGATCGCATCCTGCGTCGTCGAGACCGGCATGATGCCGCTCAAGCTGATCAGCCCTTGCGTCACTCGCAGTCCCACGAGATTGTTGGCGGAAGCAGGAGAGCGGATTGAGTTCACGGTATCGCTGCCGGTTCCGGCAAGCGCAAGGTTTGCCGCGACGGCCGCTCCGGTGCCACCGCTCGAGCCGCCAGGCGTTCGGGTCAGGTCGTAGGGATTGCGCACCTGCCCGCCGAGCGAACTGATCGAGACGCCGCCTTGGGCGAACTCCTGCATGTTCGCCTTGGCCAGAATGATCGCTCCGGCCTTGCGCAGCTTGGCGACGGAGAAGGCATCCTTGTCTGGCTGGGCTCCTGCTAAAGAGGCAGAGCCACCGGTCGTCGGCAATTCAGCGGTGTTGTAGTTGTCCTTCAGCACCAGCGGCACACAGGACAGCGGCTCGGATGCCAGTCGGCCACGGTTTTTATCGAAGTCGTCCGCCTGTGCGAGTGCCTTCTGGTTCACCTCACGGATTGCTTCGAGCTTGGGTCCCGCCTGATCGTAGGCGGCGATCCGGTCGATGTAGGCCTGAACGAGACTGCGGCAGGTGATCTGCCCGGCCGCCAAAGCGGCGTGGACGCCCGCAATTGTCGCCTCTTCGACAGCGAACTGAGCTTTCGCTTTGGCAGGCATACCAAAGGGGGCAAGGAGAGCAGCGGTGCAGAGAACTGCGGTGTGCTTGAGCATGAGATCCCATCGAACGAAGTGAGCGGGCATACTGAACGCACAGCGCGTACCAGTGGCAGGACGTCTGCCTAGGTATGGGCAAGTTGGATGTGCGGTGCCCGGCTCATACGCATCAACAGGCCAAGCTTCTTGAGAGCCGGAAGTTTGTCGGGGCGGTTCGCGCCCAATCCAGGAATGTAGAGCGACTGCACCCGGAGGGGCTGGGGTGGCACTACCCGGTGGTCGGCCAGCAGGTCAGTTGCAGACAGCAGCGATGGTGCTCGCGGAGCTCAGAAGCCGCGGAAGATGGCGATTACGACGAGCGTCAGCACGATCGAGAGTAGGATCGAGCCGACGCAACCGAGCCGATTGGAGAAGAAAAGGAACATGCCTGCAAAGAACCGCTACGCGGCGGCGATGTTTCCCGGCTCGGCAACCGAGTTGAGCGCGCGATGCACGCTGCCGACGCCGATCCCAAGCTGCTTGGCAATCCTCGCCATGCTCAACCCTTCAGCAGCAAGCTCTTTGATCTCGCCCGCCTTGGCACGAGCCGTAGGCTTGCGGCCCTTATAGGCGCCCTCTGCCCTGGCTTTGGCGATGCCTTCGCGCTGGCGCTCCAGCATCATCTCGCGCTCGAACTGCGCCACGCCACCCAGGACGTTGAGCATCAACTTGCCCGTCGGCGTAGCCGTATCGACGCCAAGATTCAGATGCGCAAAGCGACCCCTTTGGCCTCCAGAGTGTCGATGATCTTACCAAGGTACATCACGGACCATGCAAGGCGGTCGAGCTTGGTCACGACAAGGCTGTCACCCCTCTACGGAGAAGCTGGCGCTGTCTTACAAAGCCAAGGCGGCCGAACGAGCCCGGGTGTAGACGTCGGCGCTAAATGAACTGCAGGCAGCGGGCCTTTCAGCGCCGCGTATGGCTGGAGAGCTGAACCGGCGGCGGCGGCCACCGGCAAGGTCGTCGTCAATGGCAGGCGCCTTCATCGATACGGGGATGGGCTGACAACGCTCTCTGGGGCGTTTGCGAGCAGCGGGATGGGGTGACCTAACTCGCAGTTGGAACCTATGAGTCCGGCTGCTCGACCGTCCCGGTGGTTGCTAGCGGTGGCGTCTGCTGATGCTGAATTACTCGCCACACCTCATGTGACAATCGACGGTACGTCGATGTGCAGTTCGCCTCGTAGGTCCTATCATCGCGAGAAGCTTCAACGTGATAGGCGATTACGATGATGCCTTCTTGTGGGCGAGCAATTTGCCCTTTCGAGAACTCGACATTTGACCACCGAGGCGTGTTAGCGACGGCTACAATCGCTTGTGACCCGCTCAAGACGAATGGCGGGAGCGGCAGCACCATCAGGCACTCGTCGTCAACCAGTTCGCGATAGTGGTCCGGACTCCCGTCCCAGAGGCTCTTCTCGAACGACCAAACGCGTTCATCGTCCATCGTGCTCTCCTTGGGCCTGCCGCCTCTCTGTGAAGATCGCAGCTAGGAGATCGTTCCAGCATTCCTGGTGACCGCGACACCGCAGATGCTAGGGTTGCTTCGATAACTAAAAACGGAGCGTTGTGGTGATCGAGACCGTAAACCAGGCCATGAACGCGCTCGATGCCTACTGGACCAAGCACGGGACGCCCGACGCCCTTGTCATTGCGCAGATTCGCATGAAGCTCGAAGAGCACTCGTCGAGCTGCAACGACGACTGGAAGGCGCTGCTCGACGAAGCGATGGGCGGCCTGGGCTACGGCATCGAATGGCAGGGTGAGGGAGTTCACATCCTTTTCCGACAAGAAGCACCACCCCGCATGGTGAGGGGCACTACAGCCACGGGCCCGACATGATCCTCGCCGTATCTAAAATCTACATCATGCGCCTGAACGATCGGCGGTATCTGGTCGATCGCCCGGCGACGATCAGCGAGGCAATGACCCCGATACCGGTGCCGAGAGGCTAACCCGTCTTATTCATCGGGCATCGGCGTACGCTGCGTTTTGGGCTGATGGCGCGCGCGATCGCTCGTCTGTTCTGACG
>NZ_JAIETD010000114.1 GCF_019745455.1 Methylobacterium sp. | reverse complement strand
ATTGATCAGGCACCTTTAGTTGAGGCGGCGCGAGGCATGCCGTGTCGCGTGATGCTGCGGGCGTCTCACGCGCCGCCTGCGATCCACGCCTCCTGGATCACCGCCACCAGCGCCTTCTCGACGGTCTTCCTTGGCTCCAGGAAGCCGGGGAAGTAGCTGCCGGTGCGCAGCTTGGGGATCTTGAGGTTGAGCGAGCCCAGCCGCGTGTCGAGGCTGCGTTCGCGATACCCGTTGCGGTAGGTGCTGCGCTCGCCAGACCGCTCGTAACGACCCGCGCCGATCAGACCGTCCACATCGGCCTCCATCAGGATCTGCAGGACCGTCTCGGCCAGGCTGCGCAGGAAGTTGCCGTCGTCAGCCTTCTGAAAAGCCTCGATCAGTGCCACTCTGTCGTCGGTCATCGGGTGCTCCCGGTTCGGGTTGAAGTCCGCAAACTCCACCTTAGCCGCATGGCCCGATGGCCACCCCAATCCCCGCCAAAGCGGTCCTCGAATTTACACCTCGTCCGCGGACGCTACCGGGACGCTTAGAACATGATCTGTCCCTACCACTAAGTGACCGGGCACCATGAGGTGCGTCCGCGGTATGGTTGAGGACCCAATCTGGATCACGGCTGTCCAGGCAACTCAAGTCCAGCTTGGCGCCTTGTTGGCCTGACTCTCGGTCTTCGACTTCACGCCTCTGGGGAGCTGAGCAATGAGCTGCAAATATAACGCGACAAGCGCTCGTTAGGACTGGCTAGAGCGCTTTCTCTCGGTGACCGTTCATCTGCACTTAGGCGGAACGCCAAGCGCCGCCCCATCCACCGACTCCAGCCCGGTTGAGTTGATGACGTTCAGACCGTTGCCGTAACCACGGCAGGGGCGAATGTCGAAAGCCGACCGAAGGGCGTGGATTGTTGCGTGCGTGTGAGCGGCGCGTCCGAGTTCGGGCTGCACTCCCTCATCTCCGCCAACTCACGCACCTCGCACCATTCTCCTCCCTCGCATTGCGCAGGAAACCGCTCTATAAGCCGCGCTCTTCGATGAGGATTCCCTTTTGTGAAGTCGGCCGAGAGGTGGACGGGAGACGACCATGGGCGAGCGTTGGACACCGAAGAGCTGGACGCCGAAATCTTGGCGGAACCTGCCGATCCAGCAGGTGCCGGCCTATCCGGATGCCGCGTCCCTCGAGAGCGTCGAGGCGCAACTCGCGTCGTTTCCGCCGCTGGTCTTTGCAGGTGAGGCGAGGAAGCTGAAGGCTTCGCTCGCGCGGGTCGCGGCGGGCGAAGCCTTCCTGCTCCAGGGCGGCGATTGCGCCGAGAGCTTCGACGAGCATTCGGCCGACAACATCCGCGATTTCTTCCGCGTCTTCCTGCAGATGGCGCTCGTGCTCACCTTCGCGGGCGGCTCGCCTGTGGTGAAGGTTGGGCGTATCGCCGGACAGTTCGCCAAGCCCCGCTCCTCGCCGACGGAGACGATGGATGGGGTCTCCTTGCCGAGCTACCGCGGCGACATCGTCAACGGGCTCACCTTCACGGAAGAGGCGCGCGTGCCCGATCCGCGCCGGCAGCTCGAGGCCTATCGCCAGTCGGCCGCCACGCTGAACCTGCTGCGCGCCTTCGCGACGGGCGGCTACGCCAATCTCGAGAACTCGCATCGCTGGATGCTCGGCTTCGTGCAGGATTCGCCGCAATCCTCGCGCTACGCCGATTGCGCCGAGCGGATGACCGAGGCCCTCGACTTCATGCGCGCCATCGGCATCAACCCCGAGACGCACCAGGAAGTTCGCACCACGGATTTCTACACCAGCCACGAGGCGCTGTTGCTCGGCTACGAGGAGGCGCTGACCCGCGTCGACTCGACGAGCGGAGATTGGTACGCCACCTCGGGCCACATGCTCTGGGTCGGCGACCGCACCCGGCAGCCGGACCACGCGCATATCGAGTACGCCCGCGGCATCAAGAACCCGGTCGGCCTCAAATGCGGGCCTTCGATGACGGGAGAGGGGCTGATCCGGCTCGCTGACCAGCTCAATCCCGCCAACGACGCAGGGCGCCTGACGCTGATCTGCCGCTTTGGCGCCGATAAGGTCGGCGAGCACCTTCCCGGCCTGATCAGGGCGGTGGAGCGCGAGGGCCGCAGCGTCGTCTGGGCCTGTGACCCGATGCACGGCAACACCATTTCGGCCGGCCGCTACAAGACGCGTCCGTTCGAGCGGGTGATGCAGGAGATCGAGGGCTTCTTCGACGTCCACCGGGCGGAAGGGACGATCGCGGGCGGCATCCATCTCGAGATGACCGGCAAAGACGTGACCGAATGCACAGGCGGCGCCCGAGCGCTGACGGCGGACGACCTCCAGGACCGTTATCACACCTATTGCGACCCGCGGCTCAACGCGGAGCAGGCGTTGGAAGTGGCTTTCCGCACAGCAGAGCTCGTTAAGCGCGAGCGCAGTGCCATCGAGCGGCCTCGTCTCGACGCGGCGGAGTAACCGCCGCGCCACTTGTTCTCGGCTGGGTCGGCGCTCAGCGCAGCCAGCCCGTGAAGAAGTAGATGATCAGGATGATCGGAAGCGGAATTCCGATCAGCCATAGAAGGCCACCTTTCAACATTCTTTTGTCTCCTGCCGTTGCTGGTAAAAGTAACGGCAGAGAGTGGGAGAACGTTCCTGTGATGGACGCTGGCTTCACCCGCCTCCCGTCATGCTGGGCTACCCACCAGAGCACGGTATCCATGACCACCTAAGGGTCTTCGACCACTTAAGGGTCTTCATCCTGCCGCGACGGCGGCTATGATCCCGGGTGCGCCTTCGGCGCACCACGATGGCGAGGGAGGGGATACCCGATCGAGCTGAACGACCTTGACCAGGTTCTGGGTCTCCCCGGCACTAAAGCACCGCCCGCTGACCCTTCCCCCGCCGCTCGAAATAGAACGGAATTGGCACGTGCGGCGCGAAGCGTCCGGCGATGTGAGATTCGAGATCGCCGAGGACCACGCCGGTAATGCGCGGCAGGTCGAGTTTGCGTGCCTGGGCCAGGCTTACCCAGGCAAGCTCGACGAGCTCGGAGTCGGCGGTGACGATGCCGGGGGTCTCGGCGGCGACGAACTCGCGGTCGATGGCGAAGAAGCGGGTGTCGAAGCGGCGCGGGCGGCCGGGCGGGGTGATCGCGCGGGCGACGAGGTACATGGCTTCGAGATCAGGCATCACGCCGGCCTCGCGGAACGCTGACCACGGCCCGTCGGGCACATCCTCGGGCGGCCCGTAATCGCGGGTGCCCAGCAGAAGACCAGTCTCCTCGTAGGTCTCGCGGATCGCTGCCAGGGCAAGAGCACGGCCGAGATGATGGGCCGGGCGCACCACCTGGTCGGACAAGGCCGCTTCGGCCCTCGCCGAGAGCGCGCCCGCCACCGGCATGTGCCTGTCGCCGGGCTCGATCCGGCCGCCCGGGAAGACGAACTTGCCCGGCATGAAGGCGAGGCCGGGATGGCGCCGCCCCATCAGCACCTTGGGCGAGCGGCCGCGCCGATCGATGATGATGAGGGTGGCGGCGTTGTGCGGCCGCGCGGGTTTAGGCCGGGCCGAGGCCGGCCGCTTTATCGGGGGTGGGGGCGTCGTCTGGTCCACGCTGGATATCCTCGGGTCGCCCGTCAGCATCGCCGCGGGGCAGCGGTAGCGTGGCAAAGCCATGCATGCCAAGGGCGTATTGCAGCCCGACGACGGCGCCCTTCACCGGCTGCAGCAGAAGAACCGCCATGGCGAGCGACACCGCGGGCCAGAAGCTGAGCTGAAACCACAAGGGCACGTCGTACTCGGTCTCGAGCTTGAGGAGGGCGTAGCCGACGATGTGCCCGACGATGAAGATCACGATGTAGGGCGGCAGGTCGTCGGCCCGGTGGTGGTGCATCTCGAGGCCGCAGGCCTCGCATTCGGGCCGCACCTTCAGGAATCGGCCGAAGATCCTGCCCTTGCGGCAATGCGGGCAGCGGCCGAGGAAGCCGGTCGCCATCGATCGGATCAGGCCGTTGCGGGAGGCCGGTTGGGTCGCTGCATGGGCCTGCATCGCGTGTGCCTTCTCTCTATGGTTGCCAAGAAAGCCCGCTAAGTCGTTTCGACGCGTTGCCCCTCTCCCCGCTTGCGGGGAGAGGGCTTCATGCACCTTGTCGTGCATGAAGCGAGCGAAGCGAAGGTGAGGGGGCGGTTTCGGATCAGGCTCTTCCGGAAGCGCCCCCTCACCCTCGGCTGCCGCCTCGCCGTGCTCCCCGGCAAGGGGGAGACACGGCCCTCTCCCCGCAAGCGGGGAGATGCGGTGCGCACGACCCGACGGATCAAGCCAAGCCGTCTTAACCCCATCGCTTCAGCGGCGCGAGCCGCTGTTGCGGATGCCGGGCGGGCGGCCCGGTAGGCCGGCACGGCGGCTCGGGCGTTTCGATGTCGCCCCGCGCATATCCGAGCGCGACTTGCCCTCCGAGAGAAGCTCGAACCGCAGGGCGCCGGCCACCGCCGCCGCCTCCACGAGCTTGACCTCGACCGGGTCGCCGAGCCGGTGGGTCTCGCCGCTGCGCTCGCCGACGAGGGCGTGGCGGGCCTCGTCGTGGCGGTAGTAATCGGCGCCGAGCGTCGAGATCGGTACGAAGCCGTCGGCGCCGGTCTCGTCGAGCTTGATGAAGAGGCCCGAGCGCGTCACGCCCGAGATCCGACCAGTGAAGATGGCGCCGACCCGGTCGGCGAGGTGGTGGGCGATGAGCCGGTCGATGGTCTCGCGCTCGGCCGCCATGGCGCGGCGCTCGGCTGTCGAGATCTGCTCGCCGATCTGCTCGAGGTGTCCCGCACTCACATCGGACGGCAAGCCGTCCGAGCCGAGCCTGCAGGCGCTGATGAGGGCGCGGTGGACGATGAGGTCGGCATAGCGACGGATCGGCGAAGTGAAATGGGCGTAGCGGCGCAGGTTCAGCCCGAAATGCCCGAGGTTCTGGCTCGAATAGATCGCCTGCGCCTGGCTCCTCAGCACCACCTCGTTGATGAAGAGCGCGTGCTCGGTCTCCGCTACTGCGCCGAGGATGCGGTTGAAGAGGACAGGGCGCAGCGCGCCTTCCTTCGGCAGCTTGATGCCGATCGAGGCCAGCACCTCGCCGAGCGCTCGCATCTTCTCCAGGGCCGGCTCATCGTGGACGCGATAGATCAGGGGCTGCTTGGCCTGTTCCAGGGTCTCGGCGGCGGCGACGTTGGCGAGGATCATGAACTCCTCGATGAGCCGATGCGCGTCGAGACGCGCCGGCACCACGACGCGGTCGACGCCGCCCTCGGGGTTGAGCAGCACCTTGCGCTCGGGCAGGTCGAGGGCGAGCGGCCCGCGGGCGTCACGCGCCGCTTTGAGGGCCTCGTAGGCGGCCCAGAGCGGGCGCAGGGCCGTTTCCAGAAGCGGTGCGCTGATCTCGTCGGGATGGCCGTCGATGGCGGCTTGCGCCTGCGCATAAGCGAGTTTCGCCTTCGAGCGCATCATGACGCGGTGGACGCTGTGGCGGCGCTTCACGCCGTCGGCGCCGATCACCATGCGGATCGCCAGCGCCGGCCGGTCCTCGCCCTGGCGCAGCGAACAGAGGTCGTTGGAGATCCGCTCGGGCAGCATCGGCACGACCCGGTCCGGGAAATAGACCGAGTTGCCACGCATCAGCGCCTCGCGGTCGAGGGCGCTGCCCGGCCGGACATAGGCGGCGACATCCGCGATCGCGACGGTGACGACGAAGCCGCCCGCATTGCTCGGGTCGTCGTCCGGCAAAGCCATCACGGCGTCGTCGTGGTCCTTGGCATCGGGCGGATCGATGGTGAGGAGCGGCTCAGAGCGCCAATCCTCGCGGCCCTTCAGGCTCACGGGCTTGACCGCATCGGCCTCGGCCAATGTGTCGGCGGCGAAGAAGTGGGGGATGTGGTGGAGGTGGAGCGCGATCAGGCTCACGGCCTTCTCGGAGCCGAGGGACCCGAGGCGCTCGCGCACCCGCCCCTGCGGCAGGCCGAGCCGGCTCTCGCGGGTGAGGCTGACGCTGACGAGGTCGCCGTCTCGCGCCGGGCCTTCCTCGCCTGGAGGAATGGCGATTTCGCGCCCCTGCGAGCGCTTCTCCACCGGGATGATGCGGCCACCGTCCTTGCCAGCCCGGTAGACGCCGATCACGTCGGCCTTGTTCTTGCCGACGACCTTGATGATGCGGCCTGAATAGCGGCCGGTCTCGCCGTCCTCCTGCGCGACGCGCAGTAGCGCGCGATCCCCGATGCCGGGCGCCGGCCGGCTCGGCTTGCGCCCGCCGCGTGGGATCTCGACCCGGATCTTCGGGGGCGGGCCCTTGGCATGGTCCCATTCGGCGACCGTCGCCACGAACTCGCCGTCGCGGTCGCGGCCGGTGATGTCGGCTAGAACCACGGGCGGCAGGCGTCCGGCCGGAGCGAGGCCGCCGCGCCCCTTCTCGACCTCGCCGTCCTCTTCGATCTCCTTCAGCAAGCGCTTCAGCTCGATCTTGTCGGAGCCCTTGATGCCGAAGGCCGCCGCGATCTCGCGCTTGCCGACCTTCTCAGGTGAGCCGGCGATGAAAGCGAGAACCTGTTCGCGGGAGGGAAAGGGGGAGGGGTTCGGGTTGATGCGCTTGGCCAAAGATCGGGCTCGCTGCGCCGGGTCACGGCGCAAAGGACATGTCGGGAGACGGGACACCGGATGCCCGGCCCACGTAACATGGGATCGATAGTGCTCCCGGACAATGTCGACCTGACTCTCGACCTAAAGCCGGAAATCACGGCACTGTCGCGCCGGCCCCACGAGCCGGCGCATCTGATCAACCGCGGCGATCGATGTTGACGTACTCGCGCTGTTCCGGGCCGATATAGAGCTGGCGCGGGCGGCCGATCTTTTGGGACGGGTCCTCGATCATCTCG
>NZ_JAIETD010000088.1 GCF_019745455.1 Methylobacterium sp. | reverse complement strand
GACGATGGTTATGCGAGCGTACGCTTCTGGCTCTCGCCGACGGGCGACACCGCGCTCGCCTGGACGGCCGGCGACGTGTGACGTGCAGGTTCAGATGGCAGAGGCGGGATTGGCCGGGATTGACCGGGATTGAGCGAAATTCGCCAGTTGCGCCATAACCTTGCCCGATGCCGACCAACTGGGAAGGCAGTCGCGCTGCGCAGGTTCAAATGGCAGGTGACTACTCAACGGAGGTTGGGGGGCGGCGGGGCGGTGAGGCCGAGCTGAGCTTCGCAGAGTGGCATATGTGATCGAAACGCCGAAAGGTTCCTCGCCCTGTCAAGGTACCTTTGTGCTGTGGCGTCGAGGCTGAGGAGCATCGCGTAATTCGCTAGTGAATAGAACGCTAGCGTACAGCCTTTCATGTCTGAACGATCAGATCTGGACGACGTCCAATCGCCAAGCGCAAGCGCAACCAGGATTTGCTTGCCTAGCTCGCCTGTGTCTTGGGTTTCGGTCGCCGCCCTAATCAATTGTTCGGCCTTTTGTGTTTCGAGAGCTTTCTCTCTCCAGCTTGGGCTGTCAGCCAAGGCGGAAGCGGAGAGGGCAATCGTCAGCCCGACCGCCGGGATCCACGTGCGAAGCTGATCGCGGTAATGCATGATTACGATCCGCCTATAGGTTTCGGTAGACGCCTCGGATGCGCCCTACAATCTTTAGGGTGTGCCGCTCCGACGCGGGCACAATCTCGTCTACGTAGCCGGCAGCTTTGTTATCACTGACAATGCGCAGGCTGCCGTCGCGAAGCGGCTGGACCCGCTTTGCGAAAACAGCGTCATCGTAAACGATGGTGTAGAGACCCTCCTCACGCACTTCGATAAGCGATGCATCGATGATGATCACGTCATAATCGCGGAAGGTCGGATACATCGAGTCTCCCTTGATTTGTAGTACATGGGCGTTTTGGGGGTTTACACCTAAGTGGCGCAGGAATTCAGCTTTAAAGGCGAGAAATTCCTCAATCTCTTCTCCCGCTGGGACAATGCCTTGCCCGGCAGAGGCCTCTATAGACAAGCGCGGCAATAGCACCATGTCTTGATCCTGCGCATTGTTTCCTGCGATACGCATAAATCGGACACCTCTTGGCTCTGCCTGTTCTTCCGCTGGAAATGTAGCCTCTTCCGGCAAAGAGTCACGAGGCCCCCGGCCTGTCGCGAGCCATTTTAAATTTACTCGTTTGGCAAGGGCGATTTGTGCAGCCTTGTCCAGACCAGGCACGCTGCCCTTCAGGTACTGGCGCATCGTGCCATCCTTGATGCCGCACTCGCGCGCGAAGCCAGCTACGTCATCTTCGCCAAGTAGCTCCTTGAGGCGCGCTGTCACACCCGTGTGATCCATCCCGAACTCCGAAACGCTTTCGGAGATCGGCCGCGTGATTGCGCGGGCAAAATGCCGTGCAATCCCATGGATATAGCGGATTGCACGATCTGCGCCCCGCTGCCCGAACTCCGAAATCGAAATTTCACACGACATGGCTTGCAGATGCCGCGTAATAATGTGAAATTCCGTACCACCAAACGTACCTAACGACCCAGAAAAAGCCGGCCTGCCAGCCGGCGTTTCCAGGAGCCCAAATGACCCAGGCTGCGAGTGCGCCGCCTGTCGTGTGGGACCGTCACGCCATTAAGGCGGAGGTCTACCGGCAGGGGATGACGCTGACCGGGATCGCGCGTGACGCGGGCCTTGCCGAGAACGCCTGTCGAAAGGCGTTGTTCGGTATCGACCGCAAGGGCGCCGAGGCGCTCTCCAGCGCCCTTGGCATCCCCTTCGACACGCTTTTCCCGGCCGGTTTTCACCGGAGCCGTTCGAGCCAGCGCCACGCTACCAAGAAGCAGGCGCAAGAGTCCCGGCAAAAGCGCATCGGCGCCGCTGACAAGGCGAGGGCTCGGGCGTGAGCCTCCCGGCAGGATTAACCAGGATCGCTGACGGCGCGGCCGTCCAGCCCAGCAGCACCCCGCCGCATCCAGCTGGGTGCACCACCCCGCCCCCTCAATCGGGAACACAGCGCACCATGATCGTGCGAACGGTCGAACTCGCCCATATCGATGTCGGGGGGCGGCTCCGCGCCCTCGATCCTGCCTGGGTCGCCCTCCTAGCGGAGGAGATCGGGCGTGAAGGGCTGATCGAGCCCATCCGCGTCGTCGCCCGCGGCGAGCGCTTCCAGCTCATCGGCGGTGCCCGGCGTATCGCCGCCTATCGAGCTCTCGGCCGCTCCGAGATCGAAGCGCGCATCGAGCCCGAGGCGGCACTCGCGGACGACGCCGCCGTTCGCCTCGGCGAGATCAAGAGCAACCTCCTGCGCGGCGAGCTGACTATGCTCGAACGCGCCTACTACGTGGCCGCTTGGCGGGAGGTCTACCTCAGCGTTCACTCCCTACCGAAGCGCGGGCGCGGCGCCGCTCGGGAAAAGATTATCCAGCGGATAAACATTTCTCCGGAGCCCGGCGAAGTCGCCAACGAGGATGTTGCCGACGCCTTCGTCCTCAGCCTCACCGAGGCCGCTCAGAAGTCGCTGAAGCTGACCCAAGCGACGCTCTACCGCCTCCTCAACATCGCGAAGATCTCGCCCGAGCAGGGCCACCGCCTCACGGGCCACCCGTCCGCAGACAGCCGTGTCGAGCTGATGCTCCTGGCTGATCAGCCGGCCGAGCGGCAGGTAACCATCGTGGATCTGATCCTCGGCGACGATGCCGAGATCGGCACGGTAGCCGAGGCCATCGCCCATCTCGACGGGGGACACGCCCCCGCCCCGGCGCCGCTCACCCCACCCGAGCGCTTCCACCAGACCTTTGCCCGGCTCCGCCCCCAGGATCAGGAGGCGTTCTTCGATCTCAACGCCGAGGCCATCGAGCGCTGGCAGGCCGTCCGCGCTTCGAAGGCCCGTCGTGGCGCCATCCGGAGCGCCGCGTGATGGGGGCCGATCGGGGTCCGCAGGGGCCGTTCGTATTCACAGCGGCTGCCGAGATGCAGAAGGGCCTGCGCCTCGCCGCCCGCAACGCCTTGGCTTTGAGTCGTCAATGTGAGGCGTTCAACCTTGCGCACCCGGTCGGCAGCACCGTCCGGTGTTGGAAGGGCCTCCGGGGCGATGGTCCTGGGTACGTCGGGCAAGTCCGTGAGCCGGGGGCCTATGTCCTCAGCGGGCATACGGCTGTCGTGCATGTGACAGGGGTCTCCGGCTGCATCGCGCTCAGCCACGTCGAGGAGGCGCGCGACTGATGGCTCTCCTCCGCGACCCGTCCGCCCCGCTCCTCAAGACCTGGGAGACCGAGCCAGTCGCCATCGGCTACGGCGAGGACGTGGCGGGTCGCGGCCCTCTCGGCAACCGTATCGCGCGGGTGGTCTCTCAGGCCCTCCGCGACGCAAAAGACGCTGATCTCCCGCGCGCGGAGGTCGCCCGGCGGATGGCCGAGCACCTCGGCCGTCCGGTGCCGGCGACCACCATCGACAAGTGGGCCTCCGAGGCCGCCGAGGATCACCGCATTCCGCTGGACTGCTTCGTGGCGCTGATCAAGGCGACCGGGCAGCACGCGCTTCTCGGCTTCCTGCCCGGCCTGTTCGGCTACGCCGTGGTGCCGGCTCGATACATCGACCTGATCGAGCTGACCCAGCTCGAAGAGCAGGAGCGGGAGCTTGCCGCCCGCAAGGCCGCGCTCACCGCCAAGGTGCGGGGGCGGCGCTCATGAAGGAGTGGCTGACCGCACAGGAAATCGCGACCGAGGCCCTGCCGCAGATGCCGGGCTCCGAACGCGCGATCCAGATCATGGCCGACCGCCAGGGCTGGAACCTCGACGTCTTCCGCGCCCGCAAGCGCGCTGGCCGGGGTGGTGGCATGGAGTATCACATCGGCCTGCTGCCGACGCTCGCGCAGGTCACCTATCGCCAGCGTGCCATCCCGGTCGGGCCGGTGCCGGAGAGCGCGAATGTGCAGCCGGGCGCTGCACTTTCCGGCCGCGCCGCCCAGGAGCGTGATGCGCGGCTCGCCATCCTGCGCGCCTTCGAGGCGTTCGCCCGTGGCCAGCGTCTCAATCAGCAGGGCTGCGAGGCCCTGTTCGTCTCGAAATACCAAGCCGGCACCTTCGCCATTGAGCCGTGGGTGCGCGAGCTGGTCCCGTCCTTCTCCCGGCGGACGCTGGCGCGGTGGCGGGCCGCTGCCGGCAAGGATCTGAACAGCCTCGGCGTCGATCGCGGTGCCGCCCGCAAGGGCACGGGCATCTTGGAGACCGCCAACGACGGCGCGGTGCGGCGCTGGATGCTCGCGCTCATCACCCATCAGCCGCACCTCTCGGCCAAGCACATCCGCCGCGACTGCGCGCTGGAGTTCGGCGACCGCCTCACGGTGGTGCGCGGGGGCGGCGTTGTCGAGACGATCGACATGCCGCCACTGCGGACCTTTCAGGCGGCTTTGAAGGCTCTGAAAGAGGCGGAGAAGGTGGTGATCACGCAGATCACCAACCCGGACAAGTTCCGCTCCACGATGAAGCTCTCGGGCAGCAATAGCCTGCGGCACATCGATGAGCCGAACGCGCTGTGGATGATCGACGCCTCGCCGGTCGATGCGCTCTGCACCGACGGCCGCCATTCGATCTACGTCTGCATCGACATCGCGACGCGTCGGACCGTGTTCTACATGTCGAAAACCCCGCGCGCCGAGGCGGTGGGGCTACTGCTGCGCAAGGCCATCCTCGCCTGGGGCGTGCCGGCCGAGATCAAGACGGACAACGGCAGCGATTTCACCGCGAAGGCGAGCCAGCGCCTCCTGGCCTCGCTTGGGATCGAGGCCGTCCTCTCCGACGCCTTCAGCCCGGAACAGAAGGGCCACGTGGAGCGCGTCATCGGCACGCTCCAGCGCGACTGCATCGCCCTGCTGCCGGGCTTCGTCGGGCACAGCGTGGCGGACCGGAAGGCGATCGAGGGGCGCAAGAGCTTCGCCCAGCGGCTCGGCGACGACGACGCGAAGACGTTCTCGGTCCGCTACACCGCAGGCGAGACACAGACCTTCGTCGATGCCTGGGCCGATCTCGACTACGCTCAGCAGCCGCACGAGGCCCTGAAGCGCCGCACGCCGGCCGCCGTCGCCGAGGCCGCCGCGCACACGATCCGCCGGGTCGACGTGCGCGCCCTCGACCTTCTGCTGGCGCCGACGGCGAAGGGCGACGGCACCCGCACGATGACGAAGCGGGGCATCCGGATCGACGGCCGGCACTACCTCAACGGTGCGATCATGGTGGGCGACCGCGTCTTCGTGCGGCACGATCCGCTCGACCTCGGTCGCGTCTACCTGTTCCGGCCGGATGGTGAGACCTTCGTCGGCGAGGCCGTCAACGCCGAGTTCGCAGGCGTCTCCCCCGGCGCCTTCGTCCAGGCGCAGCGGACGGTCCAGGCGGAAGAGCTGGCCGCGCGCAAGGCGGCGATCGAGGCCGAGCGGCGCAAGCTGCGCACCGGCCCAGATCTCGCCGCCCGCGCCCTTAGGAAGCTCACTGCGGACCGCGACCGCCGCGAGGCCGAACGCTCCGGCGTCGTGCCGTTCCCGCGCCCCGAGGTCGAGCACTCGACGCCCGCGATCGCCGCCGCCCTGACGGCCGTCACCCAGCCCGAGACGCCGCCTGTGGCCATCGTCCCCGACCGGGCGGCCGAGCGTCTGGCGCAGATGCGCGAACAGGTCCGGCAGGCTCCCAACGTCACGGCGATCCGGTCGAACCTGGACACGCCGGATCTGCGGTTCCGCCGCGCCCTGGAACTGGAGGCGCGCATCGCGGCCGGCGAGGCGGTGGAGAGCGAGGAAGCGCTCCAGCTCGGCCGCTACCAGTCCACCCCCGAATACCGCGCCCGGCGGAAGGTTCACGATCGCCGGCAAGCGGAGAAGGCCGCCCTCTGACGGCGGACAAAAAAGGCCCCGGCGAACCGGGGCCAGAGGCAGCTTGGAAGGTGTGAGAGCATGAACATGCAGACCAGAACGGTCAAGGACGGACGCCCAGCTGTCCTAAAGAACGTCCTCAACATGATGACGCTGATCGAGACGATCCGGCAGCGTCCCGAGCGCTCCAGCGGCTTCGGTCTGTTCTACGGCCCCTCCGGCTACGGCAAGACGGTCGCCTCGACTTACGCGCAAAATGAGGACAACTGCCTCTACATTGAGGTGCGGGAGTTCTGGACCCGGAAAGACTTCTGCATCGCTTTCCTTCAGGAGTTGGGACAGAAGCCGGTCGGCACGATCTCGCAGATGATGCGCGAGATCATCGGGTCGCTCGGCAACGATCCCGACCGCGCGGTGATCATCGACGAAGCCGACAAGCTCGTCGACCGCAACATGATCGAGCTGGCGCGCGATCTCCAGGAGATGACCCAGGCGCCGGTGGTGCTGGTGGGTGAGGAGCGCCTGAAGGCGAAGCTCGACCGCTACGAGCGATGCGCTAGCCGCGTGCTAGACGAGGTGAAGGCGGTCCCCTGCGACGTCGACGACGCGCGCGAGCTGGCGGGCGCGCTCGCTCCCGACATCGTCATCACCGATGATCTGCTGGCCGCGACGTGCGTGCGGGCGCGCGGCTCGACCCGGCGTGTGGCCAACGGGCTCTACGACATCGCCAACTTCGCCCGCAGTCGTGGCCTGGAGGAGGTCTCCGCCCGAGCCTACACGCCGCAGTCGGCCAGCGAGAAGTACGCCCAGGCGCGCGAGGTGCGCTCGTGAGCCGGGTTCTCGCCTTCGACGTCCCGCCGGGCAAACCGGTCCTGCGCGGGAACGACCACTACTGGCGCGTGATCCTGGATCTCGACGGTCGTGGTCCCTGGACCGTGGGCGACATACGCGCCCGCTGCGACGGAAAGGTCGAAAGCTCGACCATCCGGGACTTCGTGAAGCGGCTCGTGGCCGGCGGCTTCGCCAGCGTGGATGAGCAGGGTCCGGCCGGTACGCTCTATCGCCTGCTGAAGCGCTGCCT
>NZ_JAIETD010000167.1 GCF_019745455.1 Methylobacterium sp. | reverse complement strand
CGGGGCGGCAGGCTGCGGTGCGGGAGTTGCATCGGCAACGGGAGTTGGTGCCGGTGCCGGTGCCGGTGCCTCGGGCTCGTCATCGAAGATGCCGGCGAGCGCGGAAGTTTTCTTCGCCATCATCCAACCTCGCTTACTTGCTTAGTCGCAAATCCGCTTAGTCGCTTAGCCTCGTTATAGGCGGCACGCAACTCGGCCGCTGCCTTGCTATCTGGGTCCGTCTCGGCCGCCGTTCTGCCGAGCGGTGTGGCCTTGTAGAAATCTTTGCGGAAATGGAGGCGGCTATCGAACATCGTCACGCCCTTCGCCGTGAAGCCGGCATGGGCCTCCTGCCCCTCCCCGCCCTGATGCGGAACCTGCGTCAGTATGACAGCGAACGGCGTGCCTGCCTGCTGCACCTGTTTGACGGTCTGCAACACCGAATGAACGTCCAGCCCTCGCGGCGCGACGGGGATGATGACGAAATCCGCCTGTTCGGCCGCGAGCATGGCAATGTCCTTGGAGTTCGCCGGCGTGTCGATGATAATGAGGTCGATCTTGCCGCTGCTGCGCCCGCGCGAGACGTGGAGCGGCAAGCCGGCGACGCTACTGTCCTTCACCATCACGTCGTCGTCGTCGCGGCGTTCCGACCAGTAGAGCGCCGATCCTTGGCGGTCGTCGGCATCGAGGATAACGACCGACGCCCCCTCTCGCGCCGCCTCGACGGCGAATCCGGTCGAAAGGGTGGTTTTGGATTGCCCCCCCTTCTGCGCAATCACGGCCCAGACCTGCATAAAGACTCCTACTAAGCGCTTAAGCGATTTATACCGCTTAAGCGCTTAGTTCAAGATCATCGTTTAATCGCTTAGTGCCTTGGCACGAAGGGCCAGCTGAGTGATATTCACCAGGATCGAAAACGAAGCTGCGTTAAGGTTCAGCGGCAGCCGAAAGCACGAAGTTGACGCTGTTGTAAGGAAGGGCTCTATGCGTGACTGGCTGATAAACGATCGTGCCGACTTGGCTGGCTTCATCGCCGCCTCTGGCGGTGGTCCCCACTACGTCTATCTGCTGCGTATGCCGGATGGGGAGCCGAAGTTTGGCGGCCTGGGCACGCCATTCTATGTCGGGATAGGGCAGGGGGCGCGACTCTTCGCCCACGAAGAAGAGGCCCGCGATCCGGCACGCTCCGGCGCCAAGGTCGAGACGATCCGATCAATCTGGGCCAAGGGCGGCGAGGTTGTCCGAACCATCGACAGCGTACACGCGGTCGAGCCGTGGGATCGGGAGGAGGAGTTGATCAATTCCATCGGCCGTCTGGCTGAAGGTGCAGGTCCTCTGACGAACGCCCAGACCTACGCCCCCTCACTGAAGCTTAATGGTATCGAGCTTCGCAAATATGCTGCCGATCATGCAGCGTCCGGCGATGCGAACGCCATCCCCGCGAAGTTCAAGCTGCGGCACACCCGCTTGATGGCAGGCCCGAGAGAGCCGCTTTCCCGAACAAGCGTTTTCGGGAAGATATACACGGTTGCTGAAGCCAACCCTGGTGTCACTGGTGAGGAGTTCGTCGGCCTGCTCAGCGCCGTGGATTTCACCGGAAACAAGTCCGCGTACACGCAGGGAGGACAAGTTTCAGCATCGTGGCTGGTGGGCTACATCGAAGGCGGGTATTTCCGCAGCGACCGCCAACACCTTCAAGATTATCAAGAGCGGTGACTGCCGCCACATGCATAGCGGCGCTGCGCGAGCGCCTGTCGGCCGATGCTTCTCTAGCCGACACGCCGGGAAAGGTTCTTTATAGCTCGGCTGCGACCCTCAATCCGTTTCCGATATACTTCCTCGGCACGAACCCCGGTGGTGCGCTGCCCAGCACCCTTGGTCAGTCTATTGACGACATTGAAGGCGGATTGAACGAGTATCTGGACTACTCGTGGGAGGGGCGACCACCAGGTCAGGCCAAGCTCCAGAAGCAGGTAAATAGATTTTTGTCAGGTCTTGGTTTTGAGCCTCGGGACGTTCCCGCCAGCAATATCGTGATGACTCGCTCGACCGGAATCACCACGCATCAAGACATGGATGGTGATGCCCGGCGGTGCTGGCCGCTTCATCAAATCATACTGGAAAGCGTTCGACCTCGGTCGGTCCTGGCTTTCGGGAGCGGCCTTGAAAAGTCGGCGTTCGCCTACCTGCGTGCTTTCTTCAAGCCCGACGAGATTGAGAGCATTCCGGCCGAGCAGCCCGGATTCAACTGTCACGCCTTCAAGGCCAGCTTCGGCGCCAAGAGCATCAACGTCGTGGTTGTGCCGCATCTGACCCGGTATTCCCCTTACAAGAAGCCGGCCATCATGGAGTGGGTCAAAGCAAGGCTCGCCTAGATCAGCACGCGCTCCCCAGCGTCCCACAACCAACCACCTATCGCCTTGCCCGACCAATTAGCCGCTTAGTCGCTAAGTCGCTTAGCGGTTTGCTGCTTAGGTAGACTCGCCTTGCATCCCCAGCCCGTTATCAGCGCCTCCTGACGGGCAATGCGCTGCTCTCCCTCCACGATGTGCCGATCTGCTATCTCCAAGTCTGCCGGTGCGTCACCCGCTAAACGGTGGTGGCGCTTCCGCCGACTTCCTGCCGATGCGCGCGGTAGAATTCGACGTGGAAACGGACGAGGCCGATCGGCGCGACATGATGCAGGATGGTGGGCTCCACGATGCCTGGCCCTCCCTCAGGTGTAAGCACCGTCTCGAACGGCTCTCGCCGAGCATCTGTCACCCGATAGCTGAGGCGGCCGCTCTCCACCTTGATAAGCCCCCACACCCCGGCTTTCGTCGAATGATCGTTAAGCAGCCCCTTGGGGACAGTCTCTTCGGTGAAGGTATCGGTGCGCTTGTAGCATTCCAGCCCCTCGGGAAGGCTGGCGGCGGTAGCGGTCATGCCGCCTCAGCTTCGTAAAGCTCCACCTCCCGGTTGATGAGGATATCCGCCAGGAACCAATAGGCCTCGCCCCATGCGTTCAGAATATCGTCCGTCGCAGCCTCGCCCAATATGTCACGGATCGCCGGCAGGAGCGCGTTGGCGACCGCAGGATAGTGTTCGGGCTTGATGTGGGTTTCGACGTGGCGTGCGCAGATGCGCTCGATCGCCGGTTTCAGTGCGTCCAGCTTGTCGACGTTCTGCGCAAACGCGAGGATCGCCGCGGCAAGTCGCTTCGGCTGAGCGCCGGACTCGTGAGCAGCCATGTCGAACAAGGCCTTGATCTCGGGATCGACGAACAGGCGCTGGTACATGCGCGTGGTGATCTCCACACCATGCTGTTGAAGCGCCGGGGCCGTCGCTTTCACCAGCGCCATCGTTTCGGGGGAGAGTGGCTTCGACATACTGAAGGGCTCCGGATTGCAGGTTTGGTAGAAAAACGATCAGAGGGCAGGGTCGATTTCCGACCGGCCGATCTACCTTACCCATGGAGTAATGCTATCACGAGTGGCTGCCGGCTAGCCGTGCTAGATCGCGAATATCCTGAGTTCCGCGACAGCTGGGCAGTGCCGCTCACCCAGCGGGTGGTGTCGCAAAAGTCGGTCGCTTCCGCTGCTACTTCGCTGGGCATTTAGCGCCATGGGCGCTTAGCCGATCAGAGCGCACCCTCAGAGGGTGCCGGCGCCGCCTGCACCAGACGAATAAACGCGGACCGCAGCGTTGTTCGCTCAGGATTTGAGAGAGTGGCTTGCTGATAGTGAATGCGGCCGACACGCAAAAGTGCTCGATCGTAATCCGGCGGGACTTGTGTACTCGATGCAAATGCTGCCTGAAGAGCTGCCAGTTCTTGAGCTTCAAGTGCCGCAATAATGGGCTCGATCAGGCCGTCGAGCCCTGTGTTCGCGGTCGCCGCACTTGCCGCTGCGGGGGTTGCTGGTGGCGCATAGGACAAAAAGGCGCTGATAGCCGCCTTGTCCCATTCAGTCGTGGTATCCGACTCCTGCTTCAACGAACGGCTTTGATTGGCCCGGGAAGGCTCGATTCCTAGAAGATGAACCCGCACACCAAACTGCTGCGCGAGAACGACGCCGACGCGCACATCTTCGTCACCGGACACAAGGACAACATCGGTGATTGCCTGGTTACGTGCCAGCTCCACCATGTCGGTGACGATCAGTGCATCAACACCCTTCTGCTCGCCAGCCGAGTTAATCTGGCCGAGCCGGACCTTGATGTCATCAGAGTCAGCCAGAGCTGCCTGCTCCGGCGTAGGCCGACCCAGCCGCATTGCGTCGTACCAGTAGATGCGGAGCAGGGGGAGGTCGCATTGCGCCTTCGCGACTTCCCTCAGCGCTTGCACGACCTTGGAAATGTCGAGCGTGATCGTCTCCCGGCTCTGCCGGGTGCCCGTTAGGAGTACTGAGCCCTGCGCGAACAGGTAACCCGCATCGACAAAAACCGCCGAACGACGCATTGCGCAGCCCCCCAAATAGCAAAGGGCGCCCGCAGGCGCCCTCTTAGTACCAGTGCGCTGGACGTGCGTAATCTCCGCCCCGCGCTACAGCGTCATAGATAGGCGCACGCCCGTAGGTTTGTCAAGTACGCGCTAGCACGCGCGCGGCTGCAGGTACGCGTCTATCGGCCTCGCCCGCCTGACACGGGCATAGTAGCCCGATCACCGCCGCCAAAACTACATCAGAAGCCGCCATTGATGAGGCGCTGCACCTTCTCCACTTCCCTGGCGGCTCGCATCATCGGGCTGTCCTGCAGTTCACGCATCAAACGCACCGTCGGGTTGTTCTGAAGCTCCTCAATGGCGCGCATCGCGGGGCTGTTTCGAAACTCCTCGATCGCTCGCAACGCCGGATTCTCCTGATAGCGACGAGCTACCTCCTGAGCCGCCCGCATCCCCGGGCTGTTCATCATCTCCTGGGCGGCGCGAAAACCTGGCCCCAATGCCTCCTGCATCTTCCGGTGCGCCTCCACGATGTTGCGGCCCGTGCGGGGCGAGTAGGGGGCACTCACGCGACGTGCCGGCATCGATGCGCCCGCGCGCCTGGCCTGAGCCTCCGCTATATACTCGGCCTTGCCCGCCTTCCATTTCACCTGCAGTCGCCGAATGTTCGACGGCTCGGGCTTATCGAGGGCGCGCCGGATCGCGGTCGTTGGCCGAAGCGACGCATTCGCCACGATCATGTCCGCCACCTTCTTGAGGGTGGGGCGGTCGTCCAGGCCGCTCCCAACCGGCCGGCCGCGGCTCCGCTTGCTGCTATTCATGGTCCATCCTTTCGTTTGCTGCGCAGCAAGATGCCCGTGAAACCAGCAAGTTCAAGCGATAAGAAATCAAGACAAAAAGCGAGGATAAATGTGGCGGATAACTGGAATGACTGCAGCGGGAGCGAGGATAAATCCGAACATTATCCTCGTTGTCGCTACGGCCGGCCGCGCAGGCTCTCTCGCGCCTCGCTGAACACCATCAGCCGTTCAGGCTCCGCCGCGAACCAAGCGTAGCTGCCCCATGCGAGGCTATCGACCGTCTTCTTGAACGGCCCGGCGCTGCGGTCGAGATAGGCGGTGACGAACGCAACGTGCTCGGCCGGGAAGCCCGCTTCGGCGACCAGCTCCTCCAGCGCCTCCTTGCGGCGCTGGCTGATCGGACCATCGGTCGCGACCACCTCCACGAACACCAGCAGCGGATGCACCGGGCCAAGATCGACCAGGATCGTATCCGGCAAGTTCTTGTCGGCCTGGATGGCAAGGCCAATCGATCGCGCCAGCGCATCGTCTCGCGCGACCACCTTGTTCCCGCTCTCGCTGAGAAACACCACGGCAGGGGCGGTGAGAAAGGCGGGTGCGAACACCTCCACCACTGCCTTGGTGATCTCGGAACTCGGCCCCGGCTTCATTCGGCGCGTCTCCCCATTGGGAAAGGTGACAAGCACCTGGTCCGCGCTGACGCCCGCGCCCTGGCGCACAATAGCCAATCGGGCGAGCGCGCCCTTGTTCAACGCTTCAGCCTGCCATGCCGCGATACGAGCCTGCAGCGCCTCGCCGGTGAGGGCAGGATCGAACAATGCGGCAAAGCTCGCCTTCAGGGCATAGCGCGGCTTGCTCGATGTGGTGGGAAGGTCCGTGCGCTCTATCACCGCGCCGATCGCCACCAGCCCCTCGCGCAACGTCTCGTCGCGGATCGGCTCACGGGTGTTGTCTTGATACCAGCGCCGGCCCTCAGTCTGGCTGCCAGTACGTAAGACCCCTGTCGCATAGGCGGTGCGGCTCGCATCATCGACAAGGGCCGCCTGCTCGTCGGTCATGCGATAGACGTGCTTGGGACCAAGCATCGTCCCGCTACCCTCGGTCGCGTCGATATACAGCGCGACGAACACCGTACTCGCAGCCAGCATCCGGGTCAGATAGGCGCGGTTGGGCGCGCCATCGGGGAAGATCTCCTGCAGGCGGACGTGAACCTCATCGCGGGTCAGCATCGGCATCATGGCGCAACCTGCCCATAAAGCCGCGCCAGTTCGTCCTCGATCTCGGCACTGCAGGCTCCTCGGCCAACTAAGGCCTCCACCTGTTTCATCGCCGCGGGAGAGGGTAGGGGCAGCGCCTCCATCTCGAACGCCGACACGGCAACGCTGCCGTTGATGCAGCGGAAGAGCTGGTCAACGATCCGGCTGTTCAGCACCGCCGCAACCGTTGCCGGGGATACGGCAGGACGTGCGGCGGGGCGAACCATGTTCAGATGGTTCTCGACCACCACACCGCCGTGCTGGGCAATGAAGTCGGCCGGCAACTCGGCCGCGATCAGCCGACGTGCCTGCTCCTTGGCGGTGGTCCGCTGAACGAGAACGCACGCCTCCTCAATCAACAGCCAGGCATCGCCCCGCTCGATCTTGAAATAGGGCGCGTGATTGCGCTTCTCGGCTCGGAACGCGAACCGGCCGTCTGCAGACACGGCTTCGGCCCATATGAGCGGATGCACGCCGCGGGCAGAGCGCTGCCGCATCTGGTCCTTATAGCGGTTCCACACCAAGGGACCGGT
>NZ_JAIETD010000131.1 GCF_019745455.1 Methylobacterium sp. | reverse complement strand
CTTCGCCAGATGCGCGCCGTCGAAGGCACGGCAAAACCTTAGCGTATATCTGGGTCCGTTCTGTGTACCGACCCCGGATTGGCACACAAACCGTCTCAGACGGTTGGGAGCCCGTGTGAGCGGCTGACCTCACCGGTTCACGACGGTCCCTCGACGATGCCACGCGAGAGTGCATGGACCCTGCTCCGCATCCTGCTCTCAAGCAGCGACCCCGAAAGTTCAGTCGGCACCAAGCCCCATCAAGGGCCTCATCGCGCCAGTCCACGATCCTCACAACGATGGAGCGCTGGTTGAAGGAGATCGAGGGGGCTCAAACGAAGCAATCGAGGATGCAGCATGCCCTTGCCGTTCGGGAGTTTGCCCAGACTCAGTCGTCAAGCGTTGGAGTTCGAAGGGTTGATCGACACACCGCTGGTGAGTTTGTCAGCAACGTGCTCCTACGAAGTGGAGCTTCTCAGAACACGGTCAATCGAAAGATCGCCTCTCTTTCTTCGATGTGGCAGTGGCTCATAAAGCGTGGCTTCGTCAGCGATAATCCGTGGCAGGGACAGGGAAGCTTCAAGAACCGATTGAATCTCGAGCCGGCGAAGCGCGCCTACGCAGCAGATGAACTTACTAAGTTGCTCTCGGCAGACCCAGTTTCGATTATGGGTCAAAGGTACGGGACGGTACTATTCGACCTCATGCGGGTCGGTTTGATGACCGGCTGCCGCATCAAGGAGCTTTGCCAATTACGTACTGTAAATGTGATTGTTAAAGAGCGATCGTTCCGCATCTTGTCTGGAAAGACAGGGAATGCCCGGCGCATTGTACCCATTCATAAACCGGCGTGGCCGATCATGCAGCGGCGATTGGTAAGCTCATCCGATGGCTGGGTGTTCTCGGTATTAACTCCCGCGAATCCTGACGGGAACCGAAGTTGAATTGTAGTGAAGCGATTTTCGAGCTTCCGACAGAAAGTTCTCGGACCGAACAAGCAAGTCAATTTCCATAGCTTCAGGCGGTGCTTCGCGACCTATCTCGAACGGGCCTCAACCCACACCACAGCAGTTAATAGTAGCGTCATCGCTGAGCTTATGGGGCATGCTAAGCCGACGCTCGCTCTCGCCGTTTACTCATCGGGGCTGGTGCCGGAGCAACTCCGCGTCGCAATTGATGCTGTTGATTACGTAGTCGAGCCTCAGGTGATCAAGCACTCCCTAGCCGAACCCTGATGCTTGGCAACCGTTCGAAGGTTCGGAAACGGGTGGTACAGCAGACCTTCCCTGTCGTCGTCCTTCAGCCCCTCCGAGGACTGTTACATTCCGAGAAGTAAGCAAATCTGGCA
This sequence comes from Methylobacterium sp., assembly GCF_019745455.1. Taxonomy (GTDB): domain Bacteria; phylum Pseudomonadota; class Alphaproteobacteria; order Rhizobiales; family Beijerinckiaceae; genus Methylobacterium. The sequence continues at coordinate 5,750 of NZ_JAIETD010000131.1, read as the reverse complement.
CTCTGACGATTGATCTCCTTACGTATCTATGCAAGCTTCGTAGGCCGCGAATCAAAAAATGCGGCGTAGACAAGTCAACCTCCTATTGCGCTGATCCATTCTTACCAACGCCACGCTTGCTAAACGTGTCGCGAAATCATGAAGCGAGAGGTTTGGTCATGGATCATGACACAACGCGCCGGGCGACTGCCGAGTTTTTTGGCACGTTCTGGTTGACATTCGGTGGCTGTGGCGCTGCCGTCCTATCGGCTGCTTTTCCCGAACTCGGCATTGGCTTCCTTGGAGTCGCCTTTGCATTTGGCTTGACTGTGCTAACGATGGCTTATGCAGTCGGCCACATCTCGGGTGGCCATTTCAATCCGGCTGTGACGCTTGGACTATGGTCTGCCGGACGCTGCGCAAATCAACATGTCTTGCCCTATATCATCGCGCAGGTTATGGGGGCGGTTGTTGGTGCTTTCGTCCTCTACGTCATTGCATCAGGCAAGACTGGCTGGGTCCCCAATGGGTTCGCCTCGAATGGTTACGGTGATCTCAGCCCTGGCAAATACGGTGTTGCCGCCTGCTTGATCACCGAGCTTCTGCTGACCTTCTTCTTCATCTTCATCATCGTCGGCACAACGTCGAAGGGTGCCGCGACGGGCTTTGCCGGCATCCCGATTGGGTTCGCCCTTGTGTTGATCCACCTGATCTCGATTCCCGTGACCAACACCTCGGTCAATCCGGCTCGCAGCACAGGACCTGCCCTGTTTGCAGGTGGCGAGTACGTCGCGCAGCTATGGCTGTTTTGGCTTGCACCTATCGTGGGAGCGATGGCGGCCGGAGCGCTGGCTCGCTGGCTCTACGAACCCGCCGATGTCGTCGATACCATCGTAGTCGAGAAAGGCGCTGCAATCTGAAGGATTGCGGTTGAAGCCGCGACTAACGGAACGGCTACTTGCCCTTGAGGATGTGCAGTAACCCATAACTTGCCAATGGCTGGCATAACCTGAGTCGAATGTGCCCCATATGCTGCCGACTGAGTCCCTCCTGCGGGGCTCTACCGCTCGCTATCAAGGCTGTTCGCGTCTGCATTCGCAGCCGTCGTCCATCGATCCAAACGGCTCATTCAGCGGCCGCCCGCCGCGAACGAGCCTCGCCACCACGGCCGATGGCCGACCCGATTTTCGCAACAGGTCACGCATGGCACTACGCGGCACCCGCTAACCTCGGGGCCGTATGCCCCCACCCGCAATGCACCCCCTTTGGTGGCATTCTCAAAAAAAGCCTGTGCTGGCGTCGTACCCTGACGTTGGACCCCGATGCGGCTGCATTCCGACATGGCACGAGACCAAGCGCTGCGCGATGGCGACCGGCAGGCCTACACCGTGGTCGTGACCGACGAGGATCATCATCCAGTCTATTACGCGATCCTGTCGCTCGTAGGGATCTGGCTGATCCGCTGAAGCCTGGCTGCAGCAAGGCGGTACCAAGCGTCAGGTTCGAGCCGTCAATTTGGAGGAAGTGTCGCCATTCCTTCGGGCTCTAATTCGCCGCGATGAGTTCCTTGATGCGGTGGGCCAAGGTCTCCAATACGAACGGCTTCGTCACGACTTGCATGCCGGCATCAAGACTGCCGTTGCCAAGCCCAGCCTTCTGCCCATAGCCGGTGATGAACAACACCTTGAGGCCAGGTCGGGCGACCCGGCCTGCCTCCGCGACCTGCCGGCCGTTCATACCCCCGGGCAGGCCAATATCGGTGACCAGAAGGTCGAGACGCACGTCCGACTGAAGCACCTTCAGTGCTGCCGATCCCTCCGCCGCCTCGATGGCCGTATAGCCGAGGTGCTCCAGTACCTCCGTCACGAGCATACGAACGCTTGGCTCGTCATCCACGATCAACACCGTCTGACCCTGTTCCGCACGAGGAGCCTTGCTTAAGTCTGCGAGCTCGACGGCCTGCTCCGCTTCACCGGAATGTCGCGGCAGGTACAGGCTCAGCGTCGTACCCTTTTCGGGTTCGGAGTAGATCCGAACGTTTCCTCCCGACTGCCGTACGAAGCCGTAGATCATCGACAGGCCGAGCCCCGTCCCCTCGCCGACAGGCTTCGTCGTGAAGAACGGGTCAAAGGCTCTTGCGATCACCTCAGGCGGCATGCCGGTTCCGGTGTCGGTGACGCTGAGGGAGACGTACTCGCCCGCGGTCATGTCACGCTTCCTCGCGTTATGGTCGTCCAGTCGTTCATTCGCCGTCTCGATGGTGATGCGCCCGCCATCCGGCATCGCGTCGCGAGCGTTGATCGCAAGGTTCAGGAGGGCGTTCTCGAGCTGGTGCGGGTCGACGAGAACCGCCCACAACTCCGCGGCACCCGGGACGTCGACCTCGATTTCGGGTCCAACCGTGCGCCTGACCAGTTCCTCCATGCCCGCTATCAAGCCGTTCACGTTCGTGGGCTTCGGATCGAGCGTCTGGCGGCGTGAGAAGGCGAGAAGGCGATGGGTGAGTGCCGCGGCGCGTTTCGAGCAACCTTGGGCGGTGTTGATGTAACGGTCGAGATCCGTCAGCCGTCCCTGACCCATACGTGTCTGCAGCAGCTCCAGGCTGCCCGAGATGCCGGCCAGAAGATTATTGAAGTCGTGAGCAATGCCTCCGGTGAGCTGACCGACCGCCTCCATCTTCTGAGATTGCCGCAGAGTCTCTTCGGAGATCAACAACTCGGCAGTGCGCTCCGCGACCCGGCGCTCAAGCTCGTCCTCCGTCTGTTGACGTTCGAGGAGGTGGGTTCGGACCTGGTACTGACGTCGGCGTGCCCGCAGAGCCGAGCCTACCGCGCTCAACAGCGTGAGGGGTTGAACCGGCCGCTCGATCAGCGCCACGTTGCGCAATTGCCCGATCAAGTGCTCCCGCTGCCGCCTAATCGAGGGGGCTTGGCGGTCGCTCGTCATCATCAGGAAGGGCAGATCGGACCAGGGCGGTTGTTTTTCGACCCAAGCGACCAGATCCTCGACGTCCTGCCTGAGCAAGCCTTCCTCGGCAACGAGAACGGTGCCGACGCCTTGGCCGAGCGCTGAAGTCAGCGCATTCACGTCGGCGCAGGCAAAAGCCGCGATGCCACCCCGCTGCAATACCTCGACGGTTGCCGGACCGTCGCGACCGGTCGGAGCCAGAACGAGGACACGCTCCCCGTTCGGATCAGCCTCAGTCATGGGCCGGCTGCGGCATCAGCGGCTTGAGTGTGCCGGTATAGGTTGGAGACCCTGTGAAGATGCCGCTGAACTCGGTGAGCGGCGGCCCGAGCCTGATGCCGCCTGAGGTCAGTTGGTACTCGCGAATCGTGTCCTCGTGCGCCCCGCTTCGCTTCTTGAGCACGGATAAGGCGCGCCGGACCCGGCCCTCGGCCTCGAAGTAACGCAGCATCAGGACTGCGTCGCTGAGATAGCTGATGTCGACTGGCGTCTCCATCGGGCCCACCAACCCATGCTGGGCAAGGACAAGGATCGCGACCACACCCATCTGGCTCAGGTAGCTCAGGAGCTCATGCATCTGCAGGATGAGGAAGCGCTCGTCCGGCATGGCATTGAGGTAGCCGTTGAGGCTGTCGATCACGACCATGCAGGCCTGATCCCGCTCGACGCTGGTGCGCACGAGATGGGCGAACTCGCCAGGTGCCATTTCGGCCGGATCGATCTGCTCGATGCGCAGCGTCCCCGCTGCGACAAGAGGCTCGATGTCCAGGCCGATGGCCTTGGCCCGAGCGCCAATGGTGCCACGACCCTCATCGAAGGCGAAGATGACGGCGTGGTCGCCTCGCAGCGCCACTGCCACTGCAAAAGTCAGTGCCAGCGTCGACTTGCCTACGCCTGCGGGACCGATGAACAACGCATTCGTGCCTCGCTCCAAGCCACCGCCGAGTAAGGCATCCATCTCTCCGTTGCCGCTCTGCGTGAACTCGCCGAGGAAGCGCTTGTGATGCTCGGCCGCGACCAGGCGCGGGTAGATCTCAAGCCCACCCCGTTGGATGGTGAAGTCATGGTAGCCGCCCTTGAACTGGATGCCGCGCATCTTGATCACGCGCAGCCGGCGGCGCTCGGCACCGAAATCGACCGGGTTCTGCTCCAGCAGCACGACCCCATGTGCGAGGCTGTGAAGAGGAACGTCACCCCCCTGCGAGGACAGATCGTCCAGCAGCAGGACGGTGCAGCGCTGCGTCGTGAAAAAATGCTTAAGCGCCATGATCTGACGGCGGTAGCGCAGGGGACTTTGCGCGAAGATACGCATCTCGGACAGGCTATCGAAGACAACGCGCGTGGGCTTTATCGTCTTGATCCGGTCGATAATTCCCGTCGTGGTCTCGCTGAGTTCGACCGCCGAGGGCTGGAACACCGTGAGTTCGTCGTCCGGATCGAGGCTTGCCTCCGAGGAGGACAAATCGAACAGCTCGATCCCGTCCAGCGCCCAGCCGTGGCGTTCTGCGATCAATTGCAGTTCCGGTCCACTCTCCGACAGGCAGATGTGCAGCGTCTTCTCGCCCCGACGTGCACCTTCGAGGAGGAACTGAAGGGCCAGGGTGGTCTTGCCGCTGCCCGGCTGACCCTCGACGAGATAAACGCGGTTGGCATCGAAGCCGCCCCCGAGGATCTCGTCGAGCCCCTCGATGCCGGACGACACGCGCGCCGGTGACACAGTGGTTGAGCTTTCGATGGTCATGGAATGGGCCCGATCCGCGGTTGGCTAAGTTAAATTCCCAAATCGGGGACTCAGGCAGCTTCGAGGGGAACCTCCAGGGTACAGACTACCCCTTCAGGTTCGTAGAGAATTTGCACTTCGCCCCCAAGCTCGCTGGCCAGTCCGCGCTCGATCATCCGGGTTCCGAACCCGCGCCGAGCCGGCGGAGACACGGCAGGACCGTCTCGTTCCTCCCAACGCAAGCTGAGGCGCGGCAGAGTCCCGTCTGATACTTCTGGCGAGGCGATCATGGCCCATGACACCGACACGGCACCTGCCTCGTTCGACAAGGCTCCGTACTTGGTCGCGTTCGTCGCAAGTTCGTGCAGCATCATCGACAGGGCGAGCGCGGTGCGAGGCACCACCCTCACGGCTTTGCCTTCCCAGCGGCAGCGCTGCCGGTCTGAGTTGTGAACGCAGAGGGCATCGTCCACGATCCGGCTGAGATCCGCGCTCTCCCACTTCTCGGCGGTCAGCACGTCGTGTGCCTTGGCCAGGGCGATAAGTCGCGCCGTAATGGCTTCACGGGCGTCGTGCAATGACGTGGCAGACCGCAGCGAGTGGGTCGTGAAGGCCTGAACGGTCGCGAGGGTATTCTTCACCCGGTGGTTGAGCTCATGAATGAGGAGCTGCTGATGCTCGCTGGCCAGCTGAGCCTCGGTGAGATCCCTCAGGATCTTGAGAAAGCCTATCAGCCCACCTGCGTCGTCACGCATGGGCATCATCAGGCCATTGGCCCAAAATTGTTTTCCATCCTTACGCAGGTGCCAGCGATCGTCATCGGCCCGGCCTTCGGTGACCGCCAGCCTCATCTCCTCCTCGGCAATGGCCTCCCTGTTGTCGTCGGGCGTGAAGATGACGTTGACTGGTCGACCGATCGCCTCTCCCTCGTCCCAACCGAGCAGGTTTTCCGCCCCGGTGTTCCAGCCGGTGATCCGCCCGGCGAGATCGAGGGTGAAGATCGCGTAATTGCGTATTCCGACGAAGCCGGCCGGGGATTCCGATTTGAAGCCGGCCGTCGTTCCGAGGCGAAGCCGGCCACCAT
>NZ_JAIETD010000097.1 GCF_019745455.1 Methylobacterium sp. | reverse complement strand
TCAGGCGGTTAACAGAGCCTAAAAACGAGACAGATCTAGCCTCTGCTGCGGCCTACGGCACGGCTTGCGACAGGCCCTTCTCGAATGCCAAATCGAAGTCCTTGGCCAGCAACTCCGTGATCCGCTCCGTGCGGCCCCACTCGAAGGGCGAGGGCGGCGCCGGTCTGGGCGGAGGTGGCATGTAGGGCTTCATCACCATGAACATCTTGAACAGATTGCTGTCCGACAGCCAGGTCGTGAGAGCCATACGCCCGCCCTTGCGGCAGACGCGAGCAAGCTCGGCCGCAGCGGCTTCCGGGCGGCTCGCGAACATCACGCCGCAGGTCGAGATCACGGCATCGAATTCGCTATCGGCAAACGGGAGCTTCTCGGCGTCACCGACCTGATAGGTAATGTTCAGACCTTCAGCCTTGGCCCGCTCGGCAGCAAATGCGATCAGCTCGGAGCTGATGTCCGCACCCGTCACCTGGGCGCCGCGACGGGCGACGAGCCGCGAGGACCAGCCGGTCCCAGTCGCGAGATCGAGGACCTTCTCGCCCGGTTTGGGGTCGAGCCGCAGCACGCAATGCTCAATGCTGTCGGCAATGCCTCGGCTGATCTCATCGTAACGGCCACCGCCTGAGTTCCAGACGCTCGCGGGCTTCTCGTTGTGGGCTTGGATACCGCTCATCATGGCCCCCGTTGGGATGGGTAGATACCTACGACTCCACCATCGACCGCTCGTGCGCGCTGTCCACCTTCAGCGCCCGTTCAACGCACTCAAACACTCTCTGCGTGCAGCTTGCGCCCTCACGGCGCCGTCGCGCCGTTAAGAAGTTTTTGCACGGCGGCCTTCATGGTGGCGATCGCGCCTTCGCATTCCGGAGCGAGAGCGTAGCGGTCCTTGAGCGCCTCAGGGTCGACCATGCCGAGCCAAACCTGTCCAACCTCATCTTGCCAGGCAAGGGCGCGCAAAGGGAGATCGATCCCGGCACGCTGGTTGCAGACCATGATCGGAGTTCCGCTCTGCGGTTTGCCGAAGATCATGAGTTCAGTCGGACGCAGTGTCAGCCCCGCATCCTTGGCGGCCTCAGAATGCGGAACGCGGCCGACAACGAAGAAGCCATCGTCGGTCACGAGCTTCTGCAGGCGGTCGAGGGTCTCCTTGACGGGTCTGGTGCTCTTGACGGCGATGAGATCGTCCGCCCTTGCATTCGCTCCGAGCGTAACGAAGACCAGGGCAGTGATCAGAACCTTAAGCATCACGTATGCTCCAGCCACTTGTTTGGGATGATGAGCGGACCAGGCCGTGGCATGAGCAAGTGTCCGGATCAGGCGCGGCAGGTTCAGCGCGTGGGCAGCGTCACTGTCGCGGTTGTGCCCCCAAAGCCGGTCGGCTTGAAATGCGCTCGCACGCTGACCGTCCCGATTTCGGGCGGAACCTGGACCCGAGTCACGGTTCTTGTGAAGGGCTGTTCGTCGTCGTGAGGATGATCCAGCACGCGCACACCGAGGATTGCCCCGTCCGGCCCGAGAACCTCGATCCGGTCGGCGTAGCGATCCCACCCCGTATCCGCGCTTCGCACCGTAACGTCGATATCGAAACTGCCCACTCCGCCTCGCCGCGCCACCGCAGACACGACGTTGGCATCGCCTGCCAGCGCGGCTGTTGCCCAAGCCAGCAACATGCCGCCCGATAAGCGAACACCAATAACCTTAGCCATAGACCTCAGGATAGGCATCGGGCAGGCTCGTTCTCACATCGTTCTGCTCGGAAAGATGGTGTGCCGTTTGCCAAGGCAAGGCTCAGCGGATCCAGCCTTCGGTCTTCATCAGCGCCTGGGCCTCGGGCGTGACCAAGTAGTTCACGAACTCCTGGGCCGCTGGATCGGCATCCGCTGCGACCGCGACGCTGAGGTCGCGCCAGACCTGCCGGCTGGTTTCGATCGGCACCTCAGAAAGAGCCTCCTTCTGAGTTGCCGGCCAGTTCGGCCAAGTGATCCAGGCGTCGGCGTCCTTGTCCTTGAACGCCTTGAAGCTGGCACCCGAGCCCGTGGAGAATGCGACGATGTTCTTGCGGAATGCGGTGACGTCCGACAGCTTGCCGAGACGCCCTGCGACGTCCTCCCAGGTGCCGGTGCCGGAGGTGTTGGCAATGCCCGAGCCTTCGGTCACGACGATCTTCATGCCATCCTTCAGGAGGTCATCGAACCCCTTGATCCCCTTTGGATTGCCGGCCTTCACCGCGATCACCGTCGGTCGCAGGTAGATCGGCTTCACCTGATCGGAGGAAAACGTCTTGTAGGTCTCAAGGAACGCCGTCATTGACTGCTCGGACGTGCCCCAAATGATGTCAGCATCTGTCTGCGCCTTCTTCGACCAAGTGGTTTCGGGACCAGCAATGATCTCGACTTTATTACCAGTTTTCTTCATCCAAACGTCGGCGACCTTCTTGAGCGCCGTATGAGGTCCGCCAGCACCGTAGAGCTTGACCATGCCGTCTTTCGGCTGGTGCTTGATCGCGGGATCGAACAGCCCGGTGTTCTGGGCTTGTACCGAAATGCCGCTGAGAACAACGGCTGTGGCGGCATAGAGAGGGAGAAGTCTCATGGGGCATCCTTCATGATAGTATCGCATTCTAAACCATGCTCTGCGGTGACTTCGCAGAGGGCTAATGCGTCGCTGAGTTCGACAGAGTCTAGTAGGAAGCTGCGCGGGTCGAATGGGATCAGGCTGGTATGCGTCGAACCTCGTGATCCGATCTCGCGGTCAGACTGGTAAGACGCCGCGAAAATCCTGTTTATTCCGGCCGTGCAAAATTATTTAGACCATGCCGATCCGTGGTGACGGAATAAAGCACGTCCCAGGGGCATCTCTCGGCTGATCATGTCGATCCCCGGAGCCCTCCCATGATGAATTTAGCCGTTCGGACCCTCACCCTCGCTGTTGCCGTCTCGCTTGGCACCGCCGCCTTTGCTCAGGGTATGGTGCCAGCAAAGACCGCCGAGACTGCCAAGGGCAAGGCCTTCGTCGACGACAAAGGCATGACGCTCTACACCTTTGACAAGGACACGGCCGGAAAGTCGGCCTGCAACGGTCCGTGCGCCGCAGCATGGCCTCCGATGATGGCGAGCGCGACCGCCACAGCAACGGGCGAGTGGACGGTTGTAACGCGTGACGACGGCTCGAAGCAGTGGGCCTACAAGGCGAAGCCGCTCTACACTTACGCCAAGGACAGCAAGGCCGGCGATATCTCGGGGGACGGCTTCCTGAATGGCGCTTGGCACATCGCGACGCCGTAAACGGCCCGTGGGCAGTTCGGCCAACAGCTGATGTCGAACGAGATCGCCGCGCTGATCGAACCGCTGATCCCGGCGCTCCGGCGCTACGCCAGGGCGCTCCTACGCGATAGGGATTCAGCCGACGATCTCGTCCAGGATACACTTGAACGGGCCATCTCTCGGTGGTCCCTGCGGCGGCGCGACGGCGACCTTAGGTCGTGGCTGTTCACCATCGAGCGCAACCTCTTCCTCGCCGGGCTGCGGCAGGCGCGGCGCCGGGGCATGCATGTCGGTACAGATCCGCTGGAGAGCTTGCCTTCGGAGGAGCAATCTCCCGATGCTACTCTCGGCGTCCGAGACGTGCTTGCAGGCCTCGCGGGCCTTCCCGAGGAACAGCGCTCCGTTCTGCTCCTCGTCGCCGTCGAGGAGTTCTCGTACGCCGACACCGCGAAGGTTCTGGACGTGCCGATCGGCACGGTGATGTCGCGGCTGAGCCGGGCGCGGGACCGCATGCGCAGCTTCATGGAAACGGGGCGAGTTGTGGTTCTCAGGAGCGTCAAGTGAGCGCTGATCATCGGCCCGTTGGCGAGGATGACCTGCACGCCTGGATCGACGGCTGTCTGCCGGTCGGACGCGTTGAGATCGTCGAGGCCTATCTTGCCACTCATCCTGAAGCCGCTGCCAAGGCTGCAGCCGACCGAGAGGGCAACGCTCAGCTGCGCGCCCGGCTTGCTGCGGTCGCCGAAGAGCCGATCCCGGCACGGCTTCAGGTCGCCAATCTCGTCGCCGCCGGCCGAAACCGTTGGCGCCGTCGCTTTGGCGCGGTCGCGGCCGCCATGGCCTGGATCGTTCTCGGTGGGTTCGGCAGCTGGCTCGGTCACGATCTATTACCGTCGAGCGGCGAGGGGCAGAAGGTCGCCGGCGCCTCGCTCGCAACACGGGATGCGGTCGCGGCCTTCCGGACGTTTGCTGTCGAAGTCACTCATCCCGTTGAGGTCGGCGCGGACCAGAAGCCCCATCTGGTGCAGTGGCTATCACGCCGCCTCAACCGGACGGTAGTCGTCCCGGACCTCTCGGGCCAAGGCTTTCGCCTCATGGGCGGACGGCTTCTGCCGACCGAGAGTGAGCCAGCTGCCCTCCTGATGTATGACGATGATCGCGGCACGCGCCTGATCGTCTACACCCGAGTGGGCCATGGCGAGGAGGCTCGAAGCGCGTTCCGCCCCGCCCGCGAAGGTGATGTCACGACTTGGGACTGGACGCAGGCAGGTCAATCCTACGTCGTGACTGCGCGAGCAGACGCGTCCCGCCTGCTGTCGGTCGCAGAGGCGATCGACGGCCAGGTCCGCAGCTTGGGCGGCCGGATTTAAGACGGAGAGCTTGCCTCTTCGAAGGCCGATGGAACGCGATTGGTGGTCAACGGATGAAAACACGTTCCATCATACGCGTGCTTGTCGCCGGGGCTGTGGCGCTCGCCGTCAACATGATCCTCCTTTGGCTCGCCGATCGCTTCGGGATCGTCACGGCCCGCGGTGGTTTCCAGCGGCTCACCAAGCTCTGGATGACGCCTTGGCTCGTCGCAACCGGTGCCGATGCGCTTTGGTCGCGTTGGCAGTTGCCCGATCCCGGTTCAGCCTTCTTCATGGCGGCCTTCAAGATTGCCGCTGGGCTCATGATGGCTCTTGTCTATGCCGCGATTGAGCCCAAGCTTCCCGGCCGCTGGTGGACGAAGGGCCTTCTCTACGCGCTGATTGTTTGGCTTCTCAACGCGGCCGTCGTGCTTCCGCTTCTCGGAGAGGGGTTTGCAGGTACGGGAAGCCTAACGGGGTTCGGCATCATCACCTTCGCCTTGGCTCACGCCGCTTTCTTCCTGGTTCTTGCCGGGCTGTATCGCCCGCGCCACCGGGGAGCACGCGTCGTCTGACAATGCTCCTTGCCTATCATTTTAGGTTTTGAAGCATCGAAATTGTCCCTTGGTGAAGATGACAGCCATATAACAGAAGGATTGTTCAGTTTTATAGAATGGAATAAGCTCGTCAATATATTAGGCCCTGTTGCAAAACCGCAGCGTTTACCCCCGCGTTGACCATACGGCCTGCATGGCGCCTTCCGAACCGGAGGCCGCCCATGATCCTGTCCGCCATCGCCGCGAAGCTGAAGCAGCGCGCCAAGGGCGATTTCAAGGGCCGGCACTACGAGGGGGCGTGTCGCAAACCATAACGTAGGCCGCAGGTGAGGCTGGATCCGCCTCGTTTTCAGGTTTCGTTAACCGCCGGAAGTCCGAAGCAGACAGCAAGCAGCCGGTTCTGCTCGCGGACGGTCCACACGCCAGCAAAGCCGAAGCCCTTGCGCAGCCAGAGCATCGCCTCGAACCCTTGGATTGTGCGCCGAGCCGTGTGGAAGGATTGAAAGCTACCGATCCTGGGCATGTTTTTCTTGACCCGGAAGTGGTCGCTCTCGATCCCTTGCTGCAGATGCTTGGTGACGTAGTGGAGCGGGGTACACGCCAGGAGGCCGCTGCTCCTCGCAGCCACGATCGCGGGCGGATAGGTGCTGGCGCCGTCGGTGCCGATCCGGTCAGGCGCGAGCAGCGGGTGATCCGCCAGCATCTTGCCGAAGAACCGCTTGGCCGCGTCCAGGTCGCGATTGGCGGTCAGAAGGAAGTCGACCGGATTGCCGTGCTTGTCGACAGCTCGGTACAGGTAGCGCCACTCACAGCGCACCTTGATGTACGTTTCGTCGATCCTGATCGAGCCGCAATGCGGCTTGCGGAAGGCTCGCAGCCGCTTCTCTATCAGGGGAGCGTAGGCCAGAACCCATCGGTTCAGAGTGGAGTGGTCCACTTCCAGACCGCGTTCCAGGAACAGCTCTTCGATGTCGCGGTAGCTCAGTGGATAGCGCAGGTACCAGGAGACCGCCTGGACGATCAGGGCTGCCTCGTAGTGCCGGCCCTTGAAGTCGGCCTTGGCGCGCTGCTTGAGCTTCGCGGCGATGGCAAACAGGATCATGGGCGGCCTCCAGGGTGGAGGCGGCAAGCTCGGTTGGTATGCCTAACGACCCGTAAACGTCCATCGCGTTCGCGTTTGCGACAAGCCCGAACGAATACTGCGAGAGCTTCAACGCGAAGCTGCGCGACGAACTCCTCAACGGTGAGGTGTTCTACACCCTCAGAGAGGCCAGCGTCGTCATCGAGCAGTGGCGGAAGGACTACAACACCATCCGACCGCACTCGTCGCTGGGCTACCACCCGCCTGCGCCGCAGGTCGTCATCTGGCCAACTGAACCGAGCGGCTCAGCGCCGCTCGCTCGCCCCGCCATCGTCACGCGACCGACGATGCACTAACTTCGCACCTGGGCCACCAAATGGGGGCAGGCCAATGTTGGACTTGCCTCGGAAAAGTGGAGAGCTCTTTCCGTGAAGGAGGAGGTCTCCGATGGCAGAACCCAAGAAGCAGTTTACCCCTGAGTTTCGCGCGGAGGCGGTCCGGCTCACCCAGACGAGTGGCCGTCCCCACCGCGAGATCGCTGCTGATCTCGGGGTCGGGCGCTCGACGTTACGCAACTGGATCGATGGCCAGCGTGATCGAGAGATGGACGTGCTGCCAGCCGACCGACAGGAGGACATGGCCGCCGAGCTGAAGCGCCTGCGGCGCGAGAACGAGGTGCTGCGCCAGGAACGAGACCCGAAGGGGGCGCCTTCAGGCGTCAGATCCTGAAGCGGGCCACGGCTTTTTTCGCCAAGGAGGGAAGTCGATGAGGTTCCGACTCATCGACGCGGCGAAGAAGGAGTTCCCCGTCCAGCGTCTGTGCAAGGTCCTCGACGTCAGCCCGAGCGGCTACTTCGCCTGGAAGACCCGGCCCGCCTCGCGCCGTCAGCGCGAGGACCTGGTCCTGCTCGCCC
>NZ_JAIETD010000179.1 GCF_019745455.1 Methylobacterium sp. | reverse complement strand
CTCTTGAAGCGCGCCATGTACGGTCGCGCCAATCTCGACCTCCTACGACGACGGTTCCTCCTCGCAGCCTGATCCACTAAACTTGGCGAAGAGCCACTTTCCAGGGGGCAGGCCAGAGAGGCTTCCCACCACCGCAGACAGCACGCTCTGGGACGAGTGCGCCGAGTTGCTGGCAACTGTCATCAGCCATGAGGCCCGGAAAGTGATAGGAAATTCCGATGCGAAGGAGCCGGGAGCCTCCACGACGCATGGTTAAAGCCCTTCGAGCGCTTCGATCCGGATCGTTGCTTGAAGGCGGTTGAGTAGCGCGAGCGCGCCGCGTGAATGAAGCCCCATGAGGCCTCAGAAGCTACAGTCGACATTCTGAGCCAAAACCTTCACCCCTCAAACGCAAATCGCAATTTCCTGGTATAGTGTTTGATCGATTGCAGGTTTATTCGGTTGACGAATAGGTAAATGCCAGACACGGTATACCGCAACATTCGCTTATTGATTAGAATTAGATCGATACCAAAACTCAAACTCTTCAGCTTTCATGGGTCGCCCAAAGAAGTAGCCCTGACTCTCGTCGCAGCCCATGCCGAGGATCAAGTCGGCTGTTTCCTGCGTCTCGATGCCCTCCGCCACGACGCGGTAGCCGAGATCGTGGGACAGTGTGATCATTGTCGCCACAAGACTACGCTGCCGGGCATCCTCTGCACAGCCGGCGACGAAGGAGCGGTCGATCTTGACCACGTCGAACGGGAGCGCTTGAAGGTACGACAGAGAGCTATAGCCCGTCCCGAAGTCGTCGATGGCAAGACGAATGCCAGCGGCTGAGAGCCGTTGGAGCTGCTCCAGAGCATGGCCCGCATCTTCCATCACGGCGCTCTCCGTCACCTCAAGCTCAAGGCGATAGGGTGGGATGCCGTGCCGAGCCAGGAGACCCATGATGCGATCGACCAAGTCCGCCTCGTTCAGGTTGCCAGCCGAGACGTTCACCGAGAGAATGAGATCCATGCCGTGGCTCAGCCAGGCCGCGAGCTGGGTCAAGGCTGTATCAAGCACCCAGGTCGTCGTCGGCTTGGCAAGCGACATGCGCTCGATGAGCGGGATGAACTCACCAGGGGAGACGCTTCCAAGCTCAGGATGCGTCCAGCGCAGGAGCGCCTCGGCGCCGAGGCAGAGCCCCGTGTTAAGGGCAACACGTGGTTGGAAAACCAGAGACAACTGAGACGCTTCTTCCAGCGCCTGACCGAACCCGTTCAGGAGGTCGAAACGGCGACGATGCAGCGCGTCCTGCTCGGGAGAGTAGAGACTGACCTTGGTGTCCATCAGACGGGCGTCTTGGGCGGCACAATGGGCAAGACGCAGGACGTCGCCTGGGTCGGTCTGACCGAGCTTGAAAGGCACGACGCCGATTGCAACTGTGGTGACGAAGCGCGAGCTGGCATTCGAACGGATCGCACCGAGCATCGACGCGACCAGACCGATATAGGCGTCCTCAGCCACATCCCGCCGCGCCAGGAACGCGATCTGGCTTGTTCCGATCATGTAAGCCGTGCGTGCCGGCCCGAGGGCTGAGCGTAAGATCTGGCTCGCCTCCCGGACGAGTTCGTCGAGGAAGCTTGCACCGATCACCCGTGCGGCATGGCTGAGTTCCTCGGGGGACGCCAGATCCACAAACACGACGAGGCGCTGCGAACCCATGGGCTCGGTTAGGACAAGATCGTTCAGGTCCTCGACGAACTGGGTTCGGTTGGGAAAGCCACTCAGAGGATCGATGCGGCCGTAGGCGTGCTGCAGCTCAACCTGGGCCATCACCATGGCGGCCATGTCGCGCAACATGGCCGCCTCGGCAGTCGAAAACTGCCGCGGCTCGGAGCCCGCGATGCACAGGGAGCCAATGGCTAGGCCATTATGGGTGAGCAGCGGGGCTCCTGCGTAGAAACGAGCGCCTGACTGTGCCAGGGGCGTATCACGGTACACCGGGTCCTGTGCGATGTCGGAGAGAACGAGAACGTCGCGGGTAGCCGTGACTTCTGCACAGGGTGCTCCCTCGCGGGGCATCGAAGTGACATCGATGCCGACGCGAGACTTGAACCACTGCCGGTCGCGATCGGTCAACGAAACGGCTGCACTCGGGAGGCCAAAGAGCTGGCTGGCCATCCGCGTGATGCGGTCAAAGCTTTCGCTCGATGGTGTGTCGAGTAAGCGCAGTTCTTGCAGGGCGGCGAGCCGCACGGCCTCGGATTGGGTGCCCGCCATCAGCCAACTCATGTTAGTGTAGCGGCCATCATGACGGATAAGTACGAACGTAGGGATAACGACTTACCCGGACTTGATCACGACGATGTCTCCGCGTGGTTCCGCCACATCGGTCAGCAATCCTTACAACCGAGCGTCTACGAACGGTCAGACAGACAACACCCATGAGCTTTGCTGCTGCCGTAGCGCAGAACCGGCTCTGGACAGTACTGCCTGCAAGCCAGGCATATCACTGAAGGTCTGGGGCGCAGTGCGATCTTACTCACATCACGGATCAGAGTTGGTCTTGCAACCCAAAAATACTGGTCTGGCACAACTGAAGCGCGCCCATACTTTCAAGCATTAATCACGGAGTATGTTCGATAAAGAAGGAGCCTGAATGAAAACGGCCAGGGTTTCCCCCGGCCATTTTGCTATCTCAGACTATCTGTTTAGCATACTATATGCATAGCGCCTTATTTGACTGGATAGTATACTATTCTAAGTATTAACTTTGATATTTTTATTATTTTTTACAATGCTATGCTGCACGAACGGCCGCGATGAATTGGCCTATCTCATGAGACAGGCGCTGAGACTGTTCGCCGAGCGAGGCCGCCGAGTGTAAGACCTCGTCTGCAGTACGCCCCGTCTGCTCGGCCGCATCTGCAACGCTCGTCACATGCTCCGTCACGTCCCGTGTTCCGGCTGCCGCCTGCGTCACGTTACGGACGATCTCATGTGTCGTTACAGCTTGCTCTTCGACAGCGGCAGCCACTGTCGCCGTGACGCCGTCGAGTTCTGTGATCCGCGCGTTGATCGTCTCAATCGCACCAACCACCCGGTGGGTTGCGTCCTGAATGGTGGCGATCTGACCGTTGATGCTCGTCGTAGCCTGTGCGGTTTGACTCGCCAGCGCCTTGACCTCTGCCGCGACCACAGAAAAGCCGCGCCCTGCTTCACCCGCCCGTGCAGCCTCAATGGTGGCATTGAGCGCTAAGAGATTGGTCTGGCTTGCGATCTGCGAGATCATCGCAACGACGTTTCCGATCTCAGCGGCAGCTCCGTTGAGTTCGCGCACCACCTGGGCAGTGCTCTGCGTCTCGTTGACAGCCGAACGCGCCAAGCGGGCGGCCTCCTCGATCTGGCGACCGATTTCCTGAACGGTGACGCCCATCTCCTCGGTGGCAGCGGCAACAGTTGTCACGTTGACTCCCGCCTCGTGAGCCGCGGCCGCGACCGACGCCGACTGGGTTGCTGTTTGGCTCGCAGTTCCAGCCATCGCCTGCGCCGTCACTTGCAACTGCGAAGACGCTGAGGAGACGTGACGGACGATACCATCAACGGCGCTCTCGAACGCCTGAGTTGCCATGTCCACTCGCTCAGCCTGATGCATCTTCCGGCTTTGTTCGTTGCGCTGATCCTCACGCAGGTGGTAAGCGGCGACAGCATTGTCCTTGAACGTCTGCACCGCCTGAGTGATGTCACCGACTTCGTCCCGTTGACGCGTGACGGGAACATTCACATGCAGATCTCCGCCCGCGAGAGTGAGCATGCTTGCGGTCAGCGAGCGAAGGGGGCGAATGGCACGGTACGTCCAGACGGCAAAGCCGAGGCCGACAAGGCAGGCGAGGCCACAAAGGCTGATCATCAGCACCATAAAGGTCTGCGAGATGGAGCGGACATCCCCACCGATGGCCTGGTTGCGCGCTTCTTGCAGGTCGATGAACTGGTTAATGCGACCGAGCCACTCGACGAAGGCGGGGCGCGCCTCCCGCATCAGAGTGTCGCGTGCCCGCTCACCACGACCGGATTGCTGATCCTCTATGACGCGCTGGAGAAGCGGGAGCGTCCGGGCTTCGGTTTGCTTGATGCTATCGAGGATAGTGTCTTCTTCCGGAAGCGTTGCGCCGGCTTCTGCGAACATCCGGTCCATTTTCTCTGCGGACTGTGCGTAAGCTGCGCTGAGACGGGCAATGTCCGCAAGGACGGTATCGCGACCTGACTGATCGCCAACCAGTGTAAAGTCACGAAGGCTGATCGCGCGATCATGAACGCTGCCACGAAAATTGATGGCATACCGCTGCTTGACAGAGTTTACATCATTGATGGTGATCAAGCTGGTATCGATGAGAGAAACCTGACGGATGCCATAGCCTGTCAGCGCAACCATCATCAAAAAAAGAGCTGCGTAACCTATCAGTACCTTTGATGTCAGCCGAAAGTTTTTGAGCATTTTGTTCACCAGCGAATAACAGGAAAACTCGAACTGTCAGTTGATTTCTGCTCGTTCGCGTGCTGGTTTAAAGTGCTCTGCTTAAGACAGCCTTATTGGTGGGTTCACCCGGGGCAGCTTTCCGCCAAATTTGGTGGGTTGGGGTGCGACGGAGGCCACTCCTGACTGAACTTGGTGCGCATTCTTGGATCTGTAGTGATGTCGTGCGACCGTTCCCTGCGTCAGAGGAACATCTGCCGGGCAGCCGCGGTCAGCCTGTCGACGAGTTGCCTCATCTCATCGGCCTGAGCCAGAAGCCCCTGTATCTCAGGATCGTCAACGTTCGAGGAGCGGGCAATCGCATCCGCCTCGGCACGCAGTTCCTGCACCAGATGATGAAGCACCGTCACCTGCCTGCGGATATGCGGCACGCGCGAGCCAAGATCAGCCCCGCTCCTGAACGCTTCTGCAAGCTCATCCGTAAGTCGCTGGATGGCCACAACACCCGCGTTGGTTGGCAGGACGTGTACGTTCGTCATGGCTATTTCACGATCTCCGTTCAGGCTGACTGTTGCTCATAGCGGTTCGAGGTTCGATCAACGAAACATCCGCCGCACGTGTCGGTATTCAGCCGCGGCCGAGGTAGGCGGCCGAGCGCGTTTTGGGAGAATGCGTCGGCCGCCGCCAGCTCGAAGGCTCTGGGGGCAGAAAATCGAGCTGGCGTGAACAACCTAACAGAACTGAGCGCGAATGACAGGACGGGAGCAGCGGCTTGGAGCGTCCCAGCATCGCTCTCTCGTGTTGACGCACCTGCTCAGTAAAGCGACGAACCGACTGAGCTGAGGCGTTGTGACAGTTTACCTGTTCGGTTCTAATGGGACTGGAAGAACCGTTGAACGTGGGGAGGAGATCGCACCGGAGCGCCTGGAAACGTTAGTGAAACGACAACTCCTCTGGATCCGCCTAGAGTTCACCCGCGGATTTTGCGTTCTGATTGTGAACGCCTGCGAACCAGGAGAGTGCACCGATAACGTTTGAGGTTCCTGCCCACGCCCAACCCGGCCACATCCTCCCGCTCGACGGCAAGGTCCTCTGCCGTAACCACGAACGTATGCGTTTGACTACTTCATTGTAAAGTAAGCAACGAGCAGGCCCAGTTCGCGCGGGCTCACGGCTGGGGCTTTCGGGCGGGTGTATCTCTGGAGGCAAAGCACGCGGACGAGAAGAGCCTAGTCTACGGGGAAGAGGAGCGTTGTTGCGCTACCCAGAGCGGGAGGAGCCGCCACGGCTGCGGATCTACTGCGAGGCGCCTCCATCCTATCCGCTGGACCCGCCGGTGTCCTGTCGGCTTCCGGCGCGCCAGATCCGGAAACAAAGAACCCGCCGCGGCTGGAGCCGAGCGGGTTGAGGTGAGTGAGACGTTCATATTCCTGGGATGGAACGCTACATACTGGCATGTGGCTTATCCAAGGAGGAAGGCTTCGTGAAGCCTTAGTGTGACAAGCGCGCGAAACTGAAACCTCAGTGCCCCAAATCGCACGGCATAAATTTTTGACCTCGGTAGCGTGTGGAACACAATGAAACCCTGAAGCCGCGAGTTATTACTCATAGATACTTCAAGTTTAAATTTTTTGTAACGAGATAAAATAGCGAGAGCAGTGATTAGCTTCTTTCTGTGTGCTGATTATAAACTGAATCTAATGACATCCATACCTATTATACTATCGCCATCCCTATCGCCTAATAGATTTGATTTTACATGGCATCTACAAATAACGTTCCCATAGAGCATCTGGATTTTAGATCAATTGACTAATATACATTATCATCATAAGCTCTTTGACCTCAGAATTTTTAAAGCATCGGGTCTGAACTCCCCCCTTGGATCGACATGGCGGTAGAGGGTCTGCCGGGTGATGCCGAGTTCAACGCAGAGCTCGGCGACCTTCGTTTCAGGTTTTCCCATCGCCGCTTGCGCCAACCTCAGCTTGGCGGCCGTCATCTTCGGCTTGCGGCCGCCGCTTCGGCCTCGCGCCCGCGCAGAGGCGAGCCCGGCTTTGGTCCGCTCGATGATGAGCTCCCTCTCGAACTCCGCCAATGCCGCGAAAATGCCGAACACAAGACGGCCGTTTGCGGTGGTGGTGTCGATGTTAGCGCCCTGCCCCGTGAGGACTTTCAGACCAACTCCCCGCTTGGTGAGGTCGTGCACGGTGTTGATGAGGTGACGCAGGTCACGGCCGAGGCGATCGAGTTTCCAGATCGCGAGGGTATCGCCCTCACGCAGCGCCTTGAGACAGGCGTCGAGACCAGGGCGGCTGTCGCGTTTGCCTGAAGCGTAGTCTTCGTAGAAGCGGTCGTGCTCGACACCAGCGGCAAGGAGCGCATCGCGCTGCAGGTCGGTCGTCTGTGAGCCATCGGCCTTCGACACACGCATGTAGCCGAGCAGCATAAGATCGGGCTCCTTGTCAGTGATCTTTCGCGCGGTTGCGGATTCGAACGCCTCCCGCCGCCGAATATGGCCTGAGCTTCGTTGTCACGCAAACGAGCGATTGCGTGACAGAGAGAACCACGTGAGCCCAACGGCGCCACTTATGTCTTACGAACCGTCACTCTATCTACGTCCCAAGAACCTACCTAAACCGTGATTGAGTGACGTAGAGACAGGTCTGGTCGACTTAAGTCAGGTGGTTCGCGCGTCTTCGGCTTCTGTCGGCACACCGGACTAACACATCGATTTTGGATGGCATCGGCTTCCTATCAGATTTGCTCCTCATTG
>NZ_JAIETD010000173.1 GCF_019745455.1 Methylobacterium sp. | reverse complement strand
ATGATAAACATCAACCCCTGAACCTGGGTCACTTCTCAACGAAAACGCCGGGTCAACTCTCAGCGGAAATCAACACCGGAGGGATTGCACGTTGGCTTGATAACGTTTGGGTTCACGACGACACGACGTACCAGCATTGTTTACAAGTTGCCGGTTTGGCGGCAGCCGTCGCGATCCAGCTGAAGTTTCCGAAAGCGGACCAGCAACGCTTCATTCGCGCGGCGCTCATGCACGATCTGGGCAAAGGCCGTATTCCGCTCGAGATTTTAAATAAACCCGGCATGCACAATGATGACGAGCGTGCGATCATGCGCACACATGCCCTGATTGGATACCAAATTCTAGTCGATGGCGGGGTCAAGGATGGACTGACATTGGATGCGGCACTCCATCATCACGAGATGCTCGATGGAACTGGATACCCCGAAAAACTGAGTGGCGACAGTGTAAGCGATCCAGTGCGGCTGTTGACGGTATGTGACATCTATGCCGCATTATCTGAGAAAAGACCGTACAAAGAAGCAAAAGAACCAGAAGAATGCTTTAGAATATTATATCAAATGGAAAATAAGCTTGAACGCTCTATGATCGATGCGCTATCGACCACGATACTTGCGGCCTGATCATAAGCGCCAAGCAACGACCAGAAGTCGAACGTGGTCCTAGCCGCGGTGCCCAGTACCGCCTTCCATCGTTATCGTGAATTCGCCCTGGTGGTAGGCTCTCAGCGTCACCGCTGTAGGCACGAAGCTCGTGCCCGCGTACGTAGGCAGAGCAACATAGCAAGTAATCCTCCCCTCTGTCGCTAAAGCACGGACAACGTTTTCGTCCGCACTGCGTTTCAGTTCAGCTACGAACCGCGGAACGTACACCAAATTGGCGTCGGTTGCCTAGCCACCAAACATTCCGGGTAGCAGGAGCATAGGGACTAGCTCGCCCACTGCAACACCAAGTGCGGCTTCGTCGCGGGACATAACCGAATAATAGTCCCGTCCGCATCTTGCCTGTAATCAAGTCCATCTTAGCCCCAGATCGCCAAAGTTGCGGTAAGCATTAGCATGACGACGTCGGCCTACACCCTTTACGGAACGTGAAGACGTCGGCTTGCGAGCTTTCCGAGGCGACGGTGAGATTGATTGAGTTAGGCGGTTGTACAACTTCGAGGTTAGCGTCGCGCCCAAAGCCCGAGACGGGGTTCGCGGCGACCTCAGTGCTTCCTGCTACCTTTCGAGAGTGGACTTAGGCCGCTCGTTGTTTCTGGCTCACCTTTTCGAGGCAAGCCTCGACGGCTTGGCGAAGCGACGAAACGTAGGCATCAGCTCCGATCTGGTTCTGGATGAACTTGTCGGACAAGGCGGCGTCCTCCATGGGCCAAAGGCCCACCACGATGGGCTTGCCAGGCAACTTCTCCTGCAGGCGTCGGATGAGGTAGCGAAGGTGGGCTGGGTTGCCGCTAATGTCGAGGTAGGCGACGCACACCATCGCAACACCTTTCACGTCGAGCGTCCTGATCCGGTCGCGCGAAACGTCCTCGTGCGGTACGACCCGTGCTCCCAGCCCGTGCTTGTCGAGGAGTTGCGCCAGCATGGCGGAGGCGGCTTCGTCTAGGGGGCCGCGCCCGGCAATGCACATGACGGGTGCATCGCCACGCCAGGAGGGCGAACGTGCCTCCAGGGGCGGCGCCTGACCCGGCACGGCCTCGTTCTTGGGATGAACCTTCTCGGCAAGCGTGGGGACCTCTGATTGATCCGTCGGCTTGGTGTCCGATGGGGGTTCCTCGTCCGGGCGGCTCGCAAGCTCTTCGACGAGCGCCCGTGTCGAAACCTTCACGTTCTCCAACTGCTGAACAGACACGACGCCACGCGCGAAGTCATTGGCGGCCAGTTGTAAGCCCTTCAGTGCCACCTCGTCATAGTAGGACGAGAGCGACCGTTCCTTCAGCATCTGCTCCCCAAGCTCGACGGCCTCGTCAGGGTCGCCAGCGAGCATGCGCTGATAGAAGTTTTCGACTGGCGTGAGGGGTGGTCGGTCGCCCAGCAGGACGTCGAGGAACTCCAGGCGCTCAACATGACGGCCTAGGACGACGAGGCAGACCGTGAAGGGCGTGGCGAGGATCAGGCCAATGGGTCCCCAGAGCCAGCCCCAGAACAGAGTCGAGACGATGACTGCGAACGGCGACATGCCGGTCGAGTGCCCATAGAGCATCGGCTCGGCCACGTGACCGAACAGCGGCTCGGCGATCAGAAAGAGCGCAGCGGTCCAAGCGACCATCGACCAACCCGGATCGACCGCCGCGGCAAGCGCCAGAGGGAACAGCCCTGATAGGAGGGCGCCAACATAGGGCACGAACCGCATCAAGGCGGCGAACACGCCCCATAGTACAGGACTCGGCACGCCGATGAACCAAAGCCCGAGGCCGATGAGAACGCCAAATCCAGCATTAAGGGCGAGCTGCACCAGGAAGTACGTGCTGAGCCGGGATGCGGCATCATCCATCGCCACCGTCGTGCGATGGAGGTCGCTTGATCCAAACAACCGGATCATGCGGTTCCTCAGGTCCGCACGCTGCAACAGGAGGAAGATGACCACGATGATGACGATACCGAGCGTGGTCAGCGGGTGGACGATTGGTCCGAGCACCTTCTGAACCAGGGCGAACGGTGAGGGATCAGCCTCCTGGATCTTCACCAATGTGGGCTTAGGCGCCTCTATACCAGGCGATTGCCCCGTCGTCGCTGCAGGTGGGGCCGCGGCTTGGTCGGAAGCCTCCTGAATCTGGTTGTTGGCACGGCGTAGGAACTCGGCTGCTCTGCCGAGCATCCCCTCCTGCAGGCTCGCGACCTTCTTCTGTATCGTCGTCTGATACTGGGGTAAGTTCCCAGCCAGATCCGCGACTTGGCTGCCAATTACCGTTGCTGCCCCGGCGATGACGAACAGGGCTAGCAGCACGGCAGCGATGACAGAAGGAACGCGCCCAAGGTGCAGGCGGCGCAGTAAATTCACGACCGGTGCTAGCACGAAGCTCAGCAGCACGGCGAGCACCAGGGGTATGAACACCTCGCGGGCGAAGTAGAGGGACGCTACGACCACAACGCCGATTGCCATCGTCCCGAGACCTGAGGCTCCTGGCGTCAGCGGTGGCGGAACGCTCGCGGGCTTTGGCTGGGGTGAAGGCGTCGCATCAGGCATGTCACATCCTTGGCTGGTGCCGCCTCATAGGACTTTCCGCTCCGGCTGTCTTCGACCGTCTGGAAACCGGTCAACTTGGCCAAGTGCCAGCCAACCCAAGCACGACGCTTGGTGACGGAGTGCGGTACAGCACGCCCTTCCTCAGAAGGGGGGCCTAGATCAAGGCCACTGAACAAGTCACGGCCAGCCGCCATTCGACGGAGACCGCGCAAACCTGATTGGATTGTGCCATGAATACTCGCATCACCTCTGCTGTCGCCGCTCTTGTACTGAGCGTAAGCGCTATTGCTTCGCCGGCTCTTGCTCAGAGCTACAATGCACCTGCTGGTATCGCTGCCGCAACGGCGCCCGGTGGCCTCGAAGGCCGCGCCGGTTACCGTAATGCCCTAGACGCTGACGTTCTGACCACAGGGTCGATTTTGCCTCATCGCAGCTATGACTCTGCCAAGGAAGGAAACGCTGAACAGAACAGCTTCCCCGTCTGGCAGTACGGCAGGACCTCGGGCGGCACAGCACGCTAAGCTTTCGGATTGATCGGACGTAGGGCGGCGGGGCGAAAGCCTCGCCGTCTTCGTTTCAGGGGATCGGCGACGCGAGAACGACGGCACGAGGCGGGTCATTGCGACGTCATGCGATTTTTGCCGCGGCCGGCGAGGAGCGCGACGCCACCTGACGGTCCCTCGCCCTGGACATTGCAGACGCCTTGGCCACGGGGCGGGGCGGTCTGGGCTCTGTGAGGGCCGACCGGCTGATCTGGAGAAGGCGCTCGGGGCGCGCCAGCGGAAGGGGGCCGCATTTCCGGCGGGCACAGCTAGGATCTGTACTCAGTCAGGCGATCGCGCGACAGCGTCTTTCGACCCTTGTAGGACCTTTTGAACCTTCGGCCCTGGGCAGCCTGATCAAACGGACGCGTATGCCTGGGATGGGTGGTCCTCTGCCTCTCTCCAACGCCGCCGCTGACAAGCCAAGCGGATTTAGCTCTCCTTCAAGCGGCGGCCCTCGGCGGGGTCAAGCTTTTGCAGCTCATAGATCACGAGGACGAGGTCACAGCGAGTGAAGCCTACGGAACCATCGGATTGCTTCATCGAGGAGAAACGAGGAGGCGCAGCCCACGCCTTGACCTCGTTTACATCCTTCACGGAATAGGGCTCGTGTCGCTACCTGGCGCCTGAGCGCCTCGTCGAGAGACATCAGCATCGGCAAGGGATGGCATTCGAACACCCTCTCCTTCCTCGCTTATTTCCTCCTCCTGCCGGGCTCGGGCACCCGGCCCAATCTGTGCCCGCTCGAAGGCATCGCCGGCGGCGGTGAGATCGCCGGTATCGAATGCCGCGAATGTGCCCCGCTCTCGAAACAGGAAGCTCGCCATCTCGCGCGCGATCTCCAACTCTCCGAGCACGATGCGATCGGCGCCGAAGCGCTGCAGATGCTCGACCTCAGCGTCCGAGTGCGCCCGCGCCACGATCTCGATCGCGGGATTGGCTGCGCGCGCCCGCTCCAGAAGAGTGCTCGCCTCGAAGGGGTTCGGGATGGCACTCACGAGGCACTTGGCCCCAGCTAAATTTGCTGCCTCCAGCAGCGCGCGGTGCCCTGCATTGCCTAGAATGACCTCCACCCCTTGGGCTCGAAGGGGCTCGACGGTACCCGCTCGCTCCTCGATGACGAGGAACGGCTCGCCACGCTCCTTGAGGGCCTCGCCAATCAGGCTCCCCACCCTTCCATAGCCGACGAGCACCGTGTGGCCGTTCAAGGCCGTAGCGTGCAGCTCAGGCGTGGAAGCTGTGGCGGCACGCTCGTCAGTCTCGTGGTCGCGTTGTCTCTGCTGCTCGCGCGCCTGAAGGCGTGGTGCAAACCGGTCGAGGATGACGAAGAGGAGCGGGTTGATCAGGATGGACAGGAGCGCGCCTGCTAGGATGAGATCCTGCCCTTCCGGTGGCAGCAAGGCGAGGCTGACGCCGAGGCCGGCCAGGATGAACGAGAACTCGCCAATCTGCGCCAAGCTCGCAGAGATCGTGAGAGCCGTACCCAAAGGGTGCCGGAAGACCAGGACGATGAGCAACGCGGCGATCGACTTGCCAACCACGATGATTCCCACTGTCGCCAGCACGGGACCTGGCTGCCGCACGAGGATGGCCGGATCGAACAGCATGCCGACGGAGACGAAGAACAGTACCGCGAAGGCGTCGCGCAGAGGCAGGGTCTCCTGGGCCGCTTGGTGGCTGAGTTGCGACTCGGCCAGAATCATGCCGGCGAAGAAGGCTCCAAGCGCGAAGGATACACCGAACAACTCTGCCGAGCCGAAGGCGACCCCCAGCGCGATGGCAAGTACCGCCAGGCGGAACAGCTCACGCGAGCCGGTATGGGCGACCCAGTGCAGCACCCAAGGGATGACGCGACGGCCCACGAGAAGCATGAGACCGACGAAGGCCGCCACCTTGATCAAGGTCAGAGCGAGAGCGAGCCACACGCTGCCGGGATCGAGCCAGTCCACCAAGCCGAAGGCCTGAACTGCTGCCGCCGTGTCGTTCCGGGCGGCGGCATCAGTGCGCCCACCCAGCAGGCCGGACAAGGCCGGCAGGAGGACGAGCGCCAGGACCATTGCGAGATCCTCGACGATGAGCCAACCCACTGCAATTCGGCCCTTTTCGCTCTCGATCAGCCGCCGTTCCTGTAGGGATCTCAAAAGCACGACGGTGCTCGCCACTGAGAGGGCAAGGCCGAACACCAGACCTGCGCCGAGTGACCATCCGAGAGACCAGGCGAGCGACATGCCGAGCCCGGTGGCTATTGCCATCTGCCCGATGGCCCCTGGCAAGGCGATAGCCTTCACGGCCAGCAGGTCCTTGAGCGAGAAGTGCAGCCCGACGCCGAACATGAGCAGGATGACGCCGATCTCGGCAAGTTGGGGCGCCAGCTGCTGGTCGGCGACGTAACCCGGCGTGAATGGACCGATCAGCACTCCGGCAACGAGATAGCCGACGAGCGGCGAGAGTTTCAGCCGGTGCGCGAGCGCGCCAAAGATGAAGGCGAGTCCCAAGCCGGCGACGATGGTTGCAATCAGAGATGTATGGTGCGGCATCGAGCCTCCTCTGCAGGAGAGATCCAAGGATCTTGTTATCGTTGCCGCGCGCCGATATATCAACCTTAAACGTTGAGATTGATCATTTTGGTGGAAGCCAACCCGATGCTGGAGTCGCTGTCACCGGAGCAATGTCGAGCCGCTCGCGGTCTGATCGACTGGACGCAGGAAGAGCTAGCCGACCGGGCAGGCGTATCGCGATCAACTGTGCGAGACTACGAGAAGGGGCGGCACGATCTACACCGTGCCAGTGCAGCTATGATTAAAAATGCCTTCGAGGCTGCAGGTGTGATCCTGATCGGTGCCGACGGGTTTCTTGGTCCAGGCGTCCGCCTGCGGATCGCGAAAGAAGTCTAAATTGAATTTATACTAATATTGAGGATGGTATTATCTCTGCTCGCTCGCTTCAGGATCGTCCTCAATGAATGCTCCAGTTTTCCTCGCCCTGCTGAGCATCCCGTTTGCTGCTATATTCATTAACTCGTCTGAAAATAACGGCGATGTATATATTATAACTTATATAACTGCCTTAGCCTTCATAATTGGCCTCACATTTCTCCTGGGAGGGCACCACATCATTCCGCTTAGCTCAGTAATCGCCGATCCTATGGTGCGGCAAATACCTTAGAGATCGACATCCGCCCGTCTCGACGCGAAGACACTGGCATCAGTGTCGGCACACGCAACGGCCCAGTCGATGAATGAGCGGTCCACATGAGGGCGGCTCTCCACCCTAGAGGCTGTTATGGACCTGTTGCTGGCGGCATCCAGATGAAGGGGCATGACCTCTTCACGCGCGCGCTATCCGTCCGACGTTTCCGATGAAGAGTGGGCGCTGGTCGCTCCTTACCTGACGCTGCTGCGTGAGGATGCGGGGCAGCGCGAGCATTCGCTCCGTGAGGTGTTCAACGGGCTGCGCTACGTCGTGAAGACGGGCGCACCCTGGCGCTTGCGGATTCCGACGGAAGCCGGCCACCCATTCCGACGCGAAGCCGGCCAGCGTTCCGATTTGATGTCGGCCACCAT
>NZ_JAIETD010000008.1 GCF_019745455.1 Methylobacterium sp. | reverse complement strand
CGCATGCGTTTCCGGGAGTTGGAGCCACCCTCCAGACGGACCGAACCCTGCTGCTCCTGCGCGAGCGGCGTCGGCATTAGGTTCGTCGGTGTAGGCGAGGATCCAGGCCCTCTGCCGGCGGTGAAGATGGCCGGCGTGCCAAGCACCCACCACGAGCGGCGTTGGGGCGTATGCGAGAGCCTCCAGGCGGGCAAGCACCCGGTCGCCGCCGCGAGTTCGGAGGCTAGGGCTGTTCTCAACAGCGACCCAACGCGGTCTGCATTCCCCGACGATCCGAAGGAACTGATCAAAGCCGTTGCCGGAGCGTGCGCCGTCGAGGCCTCTGCCTCTGACGTTGGCGACTGAGAGGTCCTGACAAGGTGGCGACCCGATGACTGCGAATGGCAGTGCTCCGACTTCGTCCAGAAGCCGAGCTGCCGTGAGTCCCCCGACGTCCGAGAAGAGCTTCGCGTGCGGAAAGTTGGCGCCGTAGATGCGCCGGCGCCAGGGGTCGAGTTCACAGGCGGCGATCGTGCGGAATCCCGCACGTTCCATTCCCAGGCTCCAGCCGCCGCAAGCGCCGCTGAACAGGTCGAGCGTTGTCGGAGCCGTCATTCATCCGCGTCAGGAGGCATGCCCCTCGGCGGCGATGCGGCGACGGAGCGCCTTACCGACCGCGCCGGGGCGGATGTACGGGGCATGCGCGTTCGTCAGCAGCTGAGCGACCACGCGCGTGCGGCGATGATGGGCCATGCGCGCCTCGACGGCGTCGACGATGACGGACATCTGTCCGACGGTCGGCAGCGACATCGTGTTCCGGCGATCGTGCATGGTCTTCTCCCTCACGCGTCGTGTCCTGCTGACATCGGCGCCCACGAAGGAATGGGACGCCGAAGATGCCCGCGTTTTCATGGAATGGCAACACGCCATTCCTTCGTTGGTTCCGTACCGTCCAGCGCGATACGACAGGTATGGGGGAATGGTTTCGGAACCGTGAAAAATTATGGCAGCGTGGCCGTACCGGAAGGATGGCCGGCGCGGCGTCGAACGTCGATCCGCGCCGGCCGGCGGACCGGACCACGGATCGACGGGGGATCCCATGCTGCTTCCACGAGAGTGGTCGGGGGATCCTTTGAAATGAAGGATTCGTCCGAAAATGGTTTCAGATCCATTGCTTCGAACTGGGCATTTGCGCGATCCAAATTTCCGACCTAATACTCCTTCAGGGCCTCCGCCGATCCGCAGTCCGAAGGAACGACGGCTTCCTGGGCCTCCACAAGCACGTCGCTCCGGCGACAAGGAGTTGGTACTATGAAAGCCATGATGCTCCGCGTCGCTGGACGCGGTTCCGAAGCCCGCCGCGAGTTCGCACTCGTCCGCGCCGCCGCCCGCCGCAAGGGTCTGACCCTCATCGAGACCGCGATGGTGCTCGCCATCGCCGCGGTGTTCATCGCCGGCGTGATGCTGTTCTTCCAGAACGCCTCGATCTCGGCCAAGACCAACGAGGCTACCAGCCAGCTGGCCGCGATCCAGCAGGCCGTCCGCACCGTCTACGCCGGTCAGGCCAGCTACGACAGCGCCAACGGCACGATCGTCCAGGGTCTGATCGCCACCCGTTCGGTCCCCTCGAAGATGGTGAACACCACCACCCAGTCGCTGCGCAACGCCTTCAACGGCGACGTGGACATCCAGCCGGTCGCCAACGGCGCGAACTTCGACGTGGTGTTCAACGGCCTGCCGTCGGACGCCTGCGCCAAGATGCTGACCATGGATTTCGGCCGCGGCCTGCTCTCCGTCTCCGGCTCCGCGACCGTCCAGTCGGCCGGCGGCTCCTCGGGCTCCTCGGGCTCGACTGGTCCGATGACCCCGACCGATGCCGGCGCCGCTTGCGGCAACAGCAACACCTCCTCGATCAAGTGGACCTTCTTCTAGGATCCACTCCGATCTCGGAATGGACAGGGGGCGCCTCGCGGCGCCCCTTTTTCGTTGGCCCCACGGTTCGGCGGGTGCGGAACAAACACCGGGGGGAGATCCGTTGTCGGATCCTGAGTCGAGGGGTGGCTGCCAACGAAATAGGTGGGCACCCTCCAACGAAGTTTGCCCCTCGTATCCTTGATTTCGTCAGATCCCATCTGACTTTTACGCCCATGATGCCCCGCCTTATCCTTCGAGCTTCATTTTCGTGGGCAACCTGGGCCAACACAGTCCCGTTCTGACCTCCGCAGAACGGAGGCTTCACATGAACTGGAGAACAGCAGCTCTCGCGCTTGCTCTCGGCGTATCCGCCGGCGGAGCGGATGCCGCGAGCCTCTATCAGAACTGGTACCCGAACACGCCCTACGTCGGGCCCAGCCAGGACTACGCCGCCTACCAGCGCTACCCGGGCGGCTTCGGCTACGCGACGGCTCCCAGGGGTGCCGATGCCTACGGGTACGGCGGCTACGGTGGGTATGGATACGGCGGCTACGGCGGCTACGGGGCGGCCGGCTACGGTTATGGCGGCGGCTACCAGGGCATCAGCTTTGGCGGCTACTACGAGACCGACTATTCCAACTACCGCCCGCCGAGCTACTACACCTCGCCGAGCGCCGACGTGCGTCCGTATTCGTACTACAACTCGCAGAACAACGGGCGCGACTACCCGGCGAGCTTCTACAGCGGCGACGGATACGACTTCAACGGGCACGGCCCCTACTCGGGCTACGGCACCCTGGGCTTCCGCGGGATCTCGTTCAACGGCGGATCCTACGAGCCCAACGCCGGTCTCGAGGACCCGGCCTCGTACCAGGGCGGCATCTATCCGTCTCCGAACCGCTACTCGCAGTCGATCGGCAGCGCCCAGGCGGCCCGGTACGGCAGCCCGGCCTACCAGGGCGGCTTCGCCGTGGTGCCCAGCTCCGGCTACTATGCGGTCGCCGGCGGCCCACTGAAGCGGTCCCAGTACTACAACGACGCCGTCTACACGACGCTCGGCACGGGCTTCCGGCCCGCCGGCCGCGCCTACGACGATCGGAGCGCGGGAGCCGCCGAGGCCTACGGCTACGAGCGTTCGTGGCGCGACGTGCCGCGTGAGCGACAGAGCGACGTGCGCGACGCCTACCCGCCGCAGCAGCGGTCGGCCCTCGGCCCGTACCCACGCGGCCGCATGGACGACTACCTGCCCGGCACGAAGCGCTGGGACGACGAGCGCCTCCGCCGTCGCGTGTCGCGGTGCTCGGAGCGCACCGTCTACAGCGGCACCGAGGCGCGTACATCGAGATTCTGCAGGCCCTGCAACGTCTATCGTGCCGACGGGTACGAGCGGACCGCCTGCGGACCGGAGCGGGTCGTGGCGAAGGACTGAAGCCTCTGCACACGTCGCGATCGGCATGGGGGTCCCTCCTTTCGGAGGGGCCCCTTTCTCGTTGGGCGCGGGCGACGCGCCCGTCGATGTCAGTAGAAGTGCCGGCGCGGTCCGTAGAAGCGACGCGGGCCGTAGGGGCGCGGTCCGTAGAAGCGGCGGGGACCGTAGAAGCGCCGCGGGCCGAAGAAGGGCCGGCACTGGCCGAAACGGCCGCGGGTGAAACCGGGACCGCAGCCGAAGGCGGCCTCGGACACCTGCGCGTCGCCGGCGAGTGTCTGGCCGGAGACCGGCGCGAGCGGTGCGGCAAGGACGGGGGAGGCGATGCTCGCTCCCAGGGAGATCAAGGCTGCCGTCAGCACCGTTTTGACGTTCATCGTGTCATCCATCGAAAAACCGCCGGCCCCGGGACGTCCCGGGGCAACGCAGGCGTGGGATCCCCTCAACAAATTCGTCCACCCCGGGTTTCACCGCTGCGCGGCCCGCAGGTCACCGCCCACGCCGGCCTCGGCCCGCCTTTGCCGTTTTCGCACGCCTGGGCCATGCTTTTCCGGCACACGGAGAGAAGCATGAAGGACGATCGCGAACGCCTCCTCGAGGAGTTCATCACCACCACCTGGGACGCCCTCTTCGTCGGCCCCCAGAAGAAGCTCGGCGTCACGGACGGCGGGCTGTGCGGGATCTTCGCCTCGGGGCATCCCCTCCTCGAACGGACCCGCGAGGCCATCGAGGCGAAGGCGCCCGGCTTCGTCGTGACCGAGGAGCAGGCGTTCGGGACCGTCCTGCCGGAGCTCACGGAACGCATCGATCTCGAACCGGCGAACCTTCGGGGACTGGGCCGAGAGTACCTTATGCGCCTCGGCGAGGTCGTGGGCGCGGATCTGGTCGACGACGACCTGGTGGATGCCTACGGGCGGATGCTGAAGGACTACGTCGATCACGAGGCGGACCACCAGGTTCTCAGCAACATACCTTCCCGCCCCGGCGCCTGAGACCGACCATGACCGCCATCCCGCTCGTTCAGCTCGTCGGCGTCTACCACGTGGGATCGCTCGATCCCTCCCGCCGGGGGCTGTTGCACCGGGCCAGCCAGGAAGGGCCGTGCCTTTCCGTCTCGCTCTGCCCGGAAGCGTGGACGTCCATCGCGCGTCTCGGCGGCAGCCAGCTGCACGAGATGCGGCGGGACGGTGC
The DNA here is from genome assembly GCF_019745455.1 of Methylobacterium sp. GTDB lineage: Bacteria > Pseudomonadota > Alphaproteobacteria > Rhizobiales > Beijerinckiaceae > Methylobacterium. The sequence goes on along the minus strand of NZ_JAIETD010000008.1, from coordinate 2,848 downwards.
CGCCTTCCTCGACGTGCTCGAGGCCATGGAGGATCCCGAACTGCGGTGCGTCATCGTCGGGTGGGCGGAGGCGGAGGGCCTCCTCGTCTTCCGCGAGCAGTGGAAGGCGTGGAGGTTCGACGACGAGATGGAGGAGTGGGGCTACACGCTCCTGGACACGCGGGATGAGGCCGAGGAGGAGGTCGACGAGCTGTCGGGCGGGCCCGACGGCGGTCCCGCGCTCGAACTCCTGATGGGATACGGAGCGACGAAGGTACTGCCGGAGCGCCTCGGCATCGAGCCGTTCGACGACGCCTTCGCACTCGATTTCGCCGCCATGCTCTGGGCCCGGGACGCGGCTCCACATCTGCTCGGCCGCACCTTGGACGGCGTCTGGTTCCGGGAGGATCACGCTCCAGAGCGCATGTCGGCGCCGCGCGGCGGCATCTTCCCGGAGGCGATGTCCGGCTGGACCTCCATCCCTCTGCCGCCCGGATCCGTCGACGATGAGGTCGCGCTCGCGCAGATGCCGGATTCCGTCCGCCTGCCGTTGTCCCCACCCGAGACGGTCTACGCCTTCGCCTCCTGAGGTCGGGTCGCGGCGACGACGGGCGTCGCGCCCGATCCCGCTGTCGATCCTTTACCACGCCCGCGTTCGAGGGGTGTCCGCCAACGAAATTGGCGATTGACATGCCGATCCGAGCGTTTACTCCTTCCTGTCAGTTTCATTCCTTCGTTCGGGGTCGATGCGGCCCCGGCGGCGGTCCGGCCGGTCGTGTGAGATCGCCCCAGATATGGTCCATATGCCGAACGCCTCCACCAGATCTGGTTCGATCGTTGTGATTTTCATGCGTCGATCCTAGCGTTCGTTCCTTCGATGCGGACGAACCGGATCCGCAGCGATTCCTTCCGAAAGCGCGCCGAACGAGCGCGTCGCAAGCTGCCGTAGAAGAAAGGCCTCCCCATGAAGATCGATCGCCGCATCACGACCGCGGAAGGCGGTCCCTACGCCGGAATCACGTTCAAGGGCGTGACCAGCGAAATCAAGAACCCCGACGGCTCCACGGTCTTCCGCCTCGAGGGCATCCAGGTCCCCGACTTCTGGTCGCAGGTCGCGAGCGACGTCCTCGCGCAGAAGTACTTCCGCAAGGCCGGCGTGCCGGCGATCCTCAAGAAGGTCGAGGAGAACGACGTCCCGTCCTTCCTGTGGCGCTCGGTCGCCGACGAGGACGCGCTCGCGGCACTGCCCGAGGACGAGCGCTACGGCGGCGAAGGCGACTCGCGGCAGGTCTTCCATCGTCTGGCCGGCTGCTGGACCTACTGGGGCTTCAAGGAGGGCTACTTCCGCGAAAGCGTCGGCGACGCCTTCGACTTCGCCCGCGAGGAGCGGAACGCACGGGCCTTCTACGACGAGCTCGTGGCGATGCTGGCGCGGCAGATGACGGCGCCCAACAGCCCGCAGTGGTTCAACACCGGCCTGCACTGGGCCTACGGCATCGACGGCCCGAGCCAGGGCCACTACCGGTACGACAAGGATCTCGGGAAGGTGGTCCCGACGACCAGTTCCTACCTCTACCCGCAGCCGCACGCCTGCTTCATCTCCTCGGTCGAGGACGACCTCGTGAACGAGGGCGGCATCATGGACCTCTGGGTCCGCGAGGCTCGCCTGTTCAAGTACGGCTCCGGGGTTGGCTCCAACTTCTCCAAGCTGCGCGGCAACAACGAGAAGCTCGCCGGCGGCGGCAAGTCGTCGGGCCTGATGTCCTTCCTCCAGATCGGCGACAAGGCGGCCGCGGCGATCAAATCCGGCGGCACCACCCGCCGCGCGGCCAAGATGGTGATCGTCGACATCGACCATCCCGACATCGAGGCCTACATCCAGTGGAAGGTGAAGGAGGAGTACAAGGTCGCGGCCCTCGTGACCGGGTCCAAGATGGTCTCCCGCCATCTCTCCGCCGTGCTGAAGGCCTGCGTGAACTGCGAGGGCGATGCGGAGGCCTGCTTCGATCCCGAGCGCAATCCGGCCCTGAAGCGCGAGATCAAGGCTGCCCGCAAGGCCTGCGTGCCGGACGCGTACATCAAGCGCGTCGTGCAGTTCGCCCGCCAGGGCTTCACGAAGATCGAGTTCCCCGTCTACGACACCGACTGGGAGTCCGAGGCCTACCTCACCGTCTCGGGCCAGAACTCGAACAATTCGGTCTCGATCACGGACGACTTCCTCCGCGCCGTCGAAGCCGATGACGACTGGCACCTGACCGCCCGCACCACCGGCAAGACCGTCAAGACGGTCAAGGCGCGCGAGCTCTGGTCCTCGATCGGCGAGGCGGCATGGGCGTCGGCAGATCCGGGCCTGCACTTCAACACGACCATGAACGATTGGCACACCTGCCCGGCGGAGGGCCGCATCCGCGGCTCGAACCCGTGCTCGGAGTACATGTTCCTGGACGACACCGCCTGCAATCTGGCGTCCGCGAACCTCATGAGGCTCAACGCCGACGGCCGCTTCGACATCCCCATGCTCGAGCACGTCAGCCGCCTCTGGACGATCGTCCTCGAGATCTCGGTCGCCATGGCGCAGTTCCCGAGCGCCCGCATCGCCGAACTGTCCTACCGCTACCGTACCCTGGGCTTCGGCTACGCCAACATCGGCGGCATGCTGATGTCCAGCGGCATCGCCTACGACAGCCGCGAGGGTCGGGCGATCTGCGGCGCCATCACCGCCATCATGACGGGCGTCGCCTACGCCACCTCGGCCGAGATGGCGGCCGAGCTCGGCGCCTTCGACGGCTACGCGCCGAACGCCGAGAGCATGAAGCGGGTCATCCGCAACCATCGGCGCGCCGCCCGCGGCGAGACCGAAGGCTACGAG
>NZ_JAIETD010000011.1 GCF_019745455.1 Methylobacterium sp. | reverse complement strand
GCTTCGGCAGCCGAGCCTACGCGGCCGAGGAACTCGTGGCCGAACTTGGGGCGGCCTTCGTCCTAGCCACGCTCGGGCTCGCTGCTGAGCCTCACACCAACCACGCTGCCTACATGGCCGGCTGGCTCCCGCTCGTGCGTGACGATCCCCGTGCACTCGTCACCGCAGCCTCCCTCGCCTCTAAAGCCGCCCAGTTCCTCGCGCTGCCCCCGTCACTGACCGAGGCGGATACCACCCAGGGACCTGCCTAAGCCCAGACATCTATCCGCTGCCACGTCGGTCATCGGAGGTGCCGCGTGAGCGACGATCGTTTCCTTGTCGGCACAGCGCGCCCGTGCACCGCGAATGATCGCCACGAGCCTGCGATCAGCCCTTGGAACTTCAGTGCCGACCGAACATGCTCGCCCTTCAGTCGTAAAATGCCCAGGTCTACACCCAGCCTAAAGCTCCGCGACGCCCTACTCGCTTTTAAAGCTGGACTCCTGTGGCTAAATCACACTCCCTGGATCATAGTAGCGGCGATACGGTGAGATTCGCTATTTCACCGTTAATGAGAGAGGGTAATGAACCCACACGTTCAGCACGACGAGACATTGCGTCCGACGTCCGGACAGACGGCCGGTCACCATGCAAAGCTCCTCGGCGCGAAGCTGCGGGAGATCGCATCCGTTGTGTACTCTCCCTCCGAGGTGAAGACGCTGCGGCGGTTCACGTCGGGAGAGGTTGCGCGCATCCTTGGCGTAACGGATGGTCGGATCCGTCAACTCTCCCCCGAGCTGCTGGTTTCGAAGCATGAAGTAGGGCCCGGTGGACGACGTCTCTACACGTTGGCCGACGTCCATGCCCTACGAGCCCACCTTGGGGAAATTGATAGGGTAGGGCGCCAATATCTGCCGCACCGCGACGCGGAGAGGGGCGAGCACCTGCAGGTCGTCGCCTGTGTGAACTTCAAAGGTGGCTCCGGCAAGACGACTACCGCGGCACATCTCGCGCAGTCGCTTGTCCTACGCGGGTATCGCGTGCTCGCAATTGACCTCGACCCGCAGGCCAGTCTCTCGACATTGTTCGGAGTGCGGCCCGACAATGAGCTCGCTCCTTATCCTACGATCTACGACGCGATCCGGTATGGAGCCGAACGGCGTCCTATGCGTGAGGTGATCCGACAGACCTACTTCACAGGGCTCGACCTCGTGGCGGCCGATCTGGAGCTTGAGGTCTTCGAGTTTGAGGCACCAATGGCTGCCGCCCGACGGAAGGCTACCGATCTGGAGCCGCCCTTCTTCGCCCGCATAGCCCTCGCCCTCGAGGAGGTCGAGGCAGACTATGACGTTGTCGTCGTAGATTGCCCCCCCCGGCTTGGCTATCTGACAATCGCCGCGCTTTGCGCCTCCACGGCTCTACTAATCACGATACATCCGCAAATGATCGATGTGGGCTCAATGCGGCAGTTCTTGACGATGATGGACGAGATTATGGAGCCAGTCCGTGAGCAGGGCGCTGCACCGACACACGACTGGTTTCGGTATCTTGTCACCCGGTTCGAGCCGCAAGACACTCCACAGACCGAAGTTGTCGCTATGCTGCGTGGCTTGTTCGGCGATCATGTGCTTTCGAAGGCCATGCTGCAGTCAGCTGCCGTGTCGAACTCCGGCCTGCGAGGGCAGACCATCTACGAGACGCCACTGCGTCGTGACGAGGTCACCGGCTCGACCTATCGGCGCGCACTTGACGCGCTGGACAACGTCAATGGGGAGATCGAGGATCTGATCCGCAAGGCGTGGGGCCGCTCGTGAGTCAGAAGAAGCGCCTCAGCGCTATCATGGGTGCGCCAATTCTAGAGACACCTGCTCAAGACGAGTCTCTAGAGATTTCAATGGTTTCACCTCCGTTGGCAGATGCCAACTCGTCATCATCATCCCAGGTAAAACGGTCGGGTGCGGCAAGATCGATGGGCTCAATGTGGCGCGACATGGCTGCCACGGCTCAAGCGGCTCCAGAGAACACGGTCGTTCAACTCGACCCGACGCACCTTGATCCTTCCTTCATCGAAGACCGCGTTGCCGACTCCACGGATCATACCTTCCCCGCCTTCGTCGAGAACATCAGGGAGCAAGGTCAACAGGTACCAATCCTCGTCCGCCCGCACCCAATGGGGGAAGGACGCTACCAGATCGCTTACGGGCGGCGTCGCACACGCGCTGCGGCCCAACTCGGACGTCCGGTGCGGGCTATCGTCCGCCCACTTACTGACGAGGAGCTTCTCGTCGCTCAGGGAAACGAGAACCTTGAACGCCAGGATCTGAGCTACATCGAGCGGGCATTCTTCGCCTTTAATATGGAGAAGGCTGGCGTCACCCGCGACGTGATCTCGGCTGCCATGGGCTCTGACAAGGGGGACCTGTCGCGCTATATCATGGTCGCAGAAGCGATCCCGACCGAGATGATCGCCGTCATAGGCCCGGCACCAAAAGTCGGACGCCCGCGCTGGCTGACGCTCGCCGACCGCGTGAAGGTTGCCTCTCCCTCGCAGATTAGCTCGGCGCTCGGCGCGCCGGAGCTTGCTACAGTGTCCTCCGATAAGCGCTTCGCGAGCGTGTTGAAGGCGCTTGCCGATTCGGTGAAGTTGGAGCCTACCAGAGCTCTACCTAAAGTGGAGACGCTGAAAGATAAGCGTGGGTTGAAGATCGGAAGTCTGGAGCGCAGCGCATCCGGCACCCGGCTCACCCTCGACAAGTCGCTGAGCCCGCAGTTTGGCGCCTATGTTGCCGCTCGGCTCCCCGAACTCCTCACGGCCTTCCAGGCCGATGAGGCTCACCCGACCCGTAACACAAACCAGGGAGACGACGTACCAGAATAGGAAAAGGCCCCCCGAACCGCGTCCGGAAGGCCCTCTCTCGTCGTAAGCAAGCGTAGAGAAGCACATCTCCCGGCACATCGTCAAACGATTTCGCGCCGATTCGGCGGACGCCCTCTCTTTGCCTGGTGCCCGGCAGAGACCATGAACCTTCATATCACGACGCCCTTCGGGCGCCGGCCGCTGACGGCTGCGCATCTCCAGGCGCAGGCGGCCGCCGCCGCGTGCTCACCAGAAACCACTGTCAACAAATGGGCAGTGTTTCGGCATATCGCCCAGGCCAAGGACATGATCGGTGTGTCCGACAGGGCTCTTGCCGTCCTTAACGCGCTTCTCAGCTTCCATCCTGAAACGGCGCTGGTCGCGGGGCAGGGGGGCGATCTTGTCGTCTTCCCATCAAACGAGCAGCTTCGTCTGCGCGCTCACGGCATGGCTGAGACCACGCTCAGGCGCCATCTGGGCGCATTGGTCGAGGCTGGCCTCCTAATCCGCCGAGACAGCCCGAACGGCAAACGCTACGCCCGGAAAGGGCAGGGCGGTGAGATCACACAGGCCTTCGGATTTGATCTCACGCCGATCGTCTCCAGAGCGTGCGAGTTCAAGCAGCAGGCCGAGATCGTCGAGGCCGAACGCCGGGAACTGCGGCTCGCGCGTGAACAGGTCACGATCCTGCGTCGCGACGCAGCCAAGATGATCACCGCGGGCGTGGAGGGCGGCCACGAGGGAGACTGGACAGGGCTGCGAGCCCGCTACGCGTCGATCGTTATGGCGATACCTCGGACACCAAGCTCAGCGGATCTGAAGGCCTTACGGGGAAGTCTAGCCATGCTTGTTGCCGATGTGGGCAACGTCCTCATTCAGCGATCAGAATCCTATATTTTGGACGGCAGTGACAGCCATTCTGAGCGGCACATACAGAATTCAAAAACAGATACTCTAGATTCTGAACCGGCATCCGGGAACCATGCTGAAGACGCCGGAGAATCAACTCCTGCAATGGCACGCTCGCCCGAACAAAGGTACCCTCTCGCTATGGTGCTCGATGCCTGCCCAGATATCCGGGACTACACCCGCGCCGGCGCGGAGATCCGCTCCTGGCACGATCTTGTCGCAACTTCCGACCTAGTAAGGACCATCCTCGGCATCAGCCCAGCAGTATGGCGTGAGGCGCAGGCGACGATGGGAGCAGAGACTGCTGCCGCAACAGTCGCGGCAATCCTACAGCGAGCCGAGCACATCAAGAGCCCTGGAGGGTATCTGCGGGCGCTCGTGGAACGCAAAAGGGCAGGGCGGTACAGTCTGGGACCGGTCCTCATGGCCCTGAACCGTACACGTCTCGCACAATGCCGGGCGTCCTGACCGCCTATACCGCACCAAGTGTCAGGATAGTTATTCAGGCTGGTTTATTGGGCAACAGAAAACCAGTCATATTTTCCCGACAGAAACAGGGGCATTTGCGGCTGTTCGATCCTAGCTCAGCACTTTTGTCAGGAAAACGATCGTTTTCCTGGCAAGCCGCAGGCTTAGATGCTGCGCTGAGGAGGTGCGTAGCTCCACTGCATAGCTTCACGATCAGCGTCGTGCTTTAATCCCTTGAATAACAAGGCCCTACGAGGCCAATCAGGGAGAGAAGCTCGAAATGAATGTTCGCGTCGCTGACGCGTCCGTAGCGGACGCACGTACTTATGGCTGGCTGTCCCGAGAGAATACAATCGCAAAGCCGGGCTTCAACCGCTGGCTGGTACCGCCGGCTGCCCTGGCAATCCACCTCTGCATCGGAATGTCCTACGGCCTGTCGGTGTTCTGGCTGCCCCTGTCGCGGGCGCTGAGCGTCGGCCAGCCGACGCCGGCGGCCTGTCCGGACATGAGCATCGCCACGGCCCTGTTCACGACGACCTGCGATTGGCGCGTCAGTGATCTTGTGACGGTCTTCTCCATCGGCATCGTCATGCTCGGTCTCGCCGCAGCGGTCTTCGGCGGCTGGCTCGAACGTGCCGGTCCCCGTAAAGCCGGTTTGGCTGCAACGCTCTGCTGGGGCGGTGGCTTCCTGATCGGCGCCTTGGGTGTCTACCTGCACCAGCTCTGGCTGATTTGGCTCGGCATGGGTGTGATCGGCGGCATCGGCCTCGGGCTCGGCTACATCTCTCCCGTATCGACCCTGGTGAAGTGGTTCCCCGACCGCCGCGGCATGGCCACCGGCATGGCCATCATGGGCTTCGGCGGCGGCGCCATGATTGGCTCGCCGCTGGCCAACATCCTGATCAACACCTTCAAGACTCCCACTTCCGCTGGCGTCTGGCAGACCTTGGCGGTGATGGGCGGCCTGTACCTTGTCGCGATGACCTGCGGCGCCTTCGGCTACCGGGTACCGCCCGCCGGCTGGCAGCCCGAGGGCTGGAGCGCACCGGCCTCGAAGAGCGCGATGATCACCTCCGGCCACGTCCATCTCGATAAGGCCCACAAGACCCCGCAGTTCTGGCTGCTCTGGATCGCGCTCGCGCTCAACGTCTCAGCGGGCATCGGCGTTCTCGCGCTGGCCTCGCCGATGCTGCAGGAGATCTTCGGTGGTGCGCTGATCGGCCAGCCGGGTCTCGGCTTCGCGCAGCTCGATACCGGGCAGAAGGCCCAGATCGCGGCGGTGGCGGCCGGGTTCGTCGGCCTACTCTCCCTGTTCAATATCCTCGGGCGCTTCTTTTGGGCCTCGATGTCGGACAAAATCGGCCGCAAGGTGACCTACGCGACCTTCTTCGCCCTTGGCTGCCTGCTCTACGCGGCGGCACCCTGGGCCGCGGGCATCGGCTCGAAGGCGCTGTTCGTGCTGTTCTTCTGCGTGATCCTGTCGATGTACGGCGGCGGCTTCTCGACGATCCCGGCCTACCTCGCCGACGTCTTCGGCACACAGTTCGTCGGTGCCATCCACGGGCGGCTCCTCACTGCCTGGTCGACCGCAGGCGTCGTCGGCCCCTTCGTGATCACCGCGATCCGGCAGGCGCAGGTGGATGCCGGCATCCAGGGTGCGGAACTCTATACCCGCACGATGTACATCCTGGCGGGCTTCCTGGCGGCAGGCTTCGTCGCCAACCTTTTGGTGCGCCCGCTGGCGGCACGCTGGTTCATGAGCGACGCAGAGGTCGCTGCAGCGGAAGCCAAGGGCAGTGCGGCCTCGGCGCCCCTGCGTTCCGGGTCTTACGGGATTGGGCGCGGCGGCTTCAGCCCGCTCGCAGGTCTTGCCTGGCTAGCTGTTGGGATCCCGATCCTCTGGGGCATCTGGACCACGTTGGCGAAGACGCTGATCTTGTTCAGCTAACTGCGGTCCTATCGATTTGACAGGTCTCGGCATTCGTTTGAAAGCCGGGGCCTGTTTCTCGAAATTGATCCGCGTTCCCATAGCACTCAGTCAGTAAACGGCTCGGCATAAGCCGGGCCGTGTCGCTTTCAGATCAGCGATCTTGAATTCCGAGCAGCCTTTCCTGACGGGTTTTTACGTCAGAAATACGGTCGAATTTTCGACGCGTGCCAGGATATGCGCCCCGCGCCTGTCGCAGCGACGGGAGCTTGAGCAGAAAGTTTGCCCTTTCGTTCAGCAGCGCAGGGCTGCGTTGGCTCGTCAGCAAGCTCTTTGAAGTGATGCCAACCCATCAGATCAGATATGGCGATACCGAGGGTTCTACAGGCTCCCGTCGCAGCTATCATTCTTGGCAGAATAGGAACGATGGAGACAGAAATGGACGCCAAGCAGCAGGAGCTGGAGGCTCGGATCGTGGCAATCGAGTATACCTTGCAGGTGGTCGTCAACTGCTTGTCCGATCGCCAGTCAATGGACCGTCAGAAGGTCTTGAGGCTGCTCCGAACGGCAGCTGAAACGCCAAAAGCGGGAGCTTCGAACCCGTCGGTTCCAGCGGCATTGATCGCTCTCGCAGAGCATCTCTAATTGCCCTCACCATCGTCGCTCATCCAAGGCCACTACCATCCCGCGGCAACAACAACGGTAATGCTACACTGAGTTCCGTTAGCGGCTTTGCCATACCTGGAAAGGCTGCCGGAAGGGGTAAGGGTCAACCCTCAAGGGCGTCTCATTCTCAACCATGGCAAACTCCAGTGCACGCAGACTCGGCCACGTAGGACAGATCATTCCGGAATAGGGAGCGCAGATGGCATGAGTATAATATCGCCAGCACAATGCAGAGCTGCACGAGCCCTCCTGAACTGGTCTCAGGATCAGCTGGAGACCCGTTCGAAGGTCGCTAAAAAGACGATTGCGGATTTTGAGCGCGGTGCGCGCGGGCGCCTGCTGGAGGCAACCGAGGATTCGCTTTCCAAGGCTTTTCTGGAGGCAGGGATCGATCTCATTGCGCAGGATGGCGGCGGCGACGGAGTCCGGTTCAGGCGCCCGGTTCCTCGCTTTGCTCAGCTATTCCGACGTGACAACATCGAGCAGCGGAACTGGGTGACCTTCGCCTTCGACTATAAGGGGTCGGTACACAGAACGGACCCAGATATACGCTAAGGTTTTGCCGTGCCTTCGACGGCGCGCATCTGGCGAAGCG
>NZ_JAIETD010000170.1 GCF_019745455.1 Methylobacterium sp. | reverse complement strand
ATAGAGGTAGACCTCCTGGCGCAGAGACCACAGCGCCCGGTCGATGACGAAGGTCGCGTCTCCCGGACCGAAGGTGAGGGTGATGCCGCGCAGGAAGGCAATGAGGTCGAGACGGTAGTGATCGCCCGTGCGCGTCAGCAGCGGCAGTCCGGCATGTCCGATGGCACCCACCGCGAACGTGACGACGATGGCGAGAATCAGCGGCGGCCAGATCCGGGCGATTCGATGGACCGCGTAAGGCACCAGAAACCGCCCGCGGTCCTCGGCGATCAGCCGCGACAGGCTCGTGGCGATGACGAAGCCGCTGAGAGAGAAGAATACCATGACCGATAGTCGGCCGACCCACTCGACGACCCCGGCGACCGGCGCTTCGAGATGCGGATAGGCCATGCCGAGGGCGTGGCTGACGAGCACGGCCTGGGCCGCGATCCCGCGCACGCCGTCGAGCGCCTCGTATCGATAGCCCCGCATCGCGGCCCGCATCCTCCCTCGACGAGGACGACATCGCCCTGGGCCGCCCCGATCTCCTCCTATCGAGGCGGAGTACTGGAGCGCCGTCATCCAGCGGCTTAGGCCGGGTTCGGTGGGAGGATCAACCCCTCCGATACCGTCAGGCCGCCCTGCGGTTCGCGGCCGGCCCGAAATGGTCGATGTAGCGCGACGCGATCGCCGAGACCGGCAGCACCACGAACACGTCGGTCGTGCCGAACTGATGGTCGACCACAGCGCCGTCGCCGAACGTGGCACCGACCCGCAGATACCCTTTGATCAGCGGCGGAAGCGCCTGGAGGGCGGCTTTCGGATCGACGGCCTCGCGGCCGAGGCGGTCCATGGCGACGTAGCGCTTCGCCAGAGCGCGCGCGCACCATGCCTCGGGCGCTCTGGCGTGGTGATGGAGAAAGCTGAGCTGAAGGGCGAGGCGATCCGGGTCGGTGCCTTCAAGGCTGGCGCAGCCGAGCATGGCGTCGATGCGGTGATGCTGGACATAGGCCCAGATGCCGGCCCAGAGCAGCTCGACAGTCCGCTTGGTCCGGTAGGGCTTCAGCACGCAGGAACGGCCGAGCTCGAGGAATCGCTTGCCGGGATTGGCGGCGAGTAGCGGCGCAATGTCGTACTCTCCTGCGGTGTAGAATCCGAAATGACGGTCGGCGGCGTCCTGGCGGAGCAGACGGTAGGTCCCGACGACCTTCGGCCGCGGCTTGCGAAAGGGCTTCGCCTCGGTCGCCGCATGGTCGATGACGAGGAGGTGGTCGCAGACGGTGTCGTAATCGTCGATGTCGCGGCGGGCGAGCAGGTTGATGCCGCTCGGGATCGCCGACATCTCTTCGTAGAATACCCGGTAGCGCAGGCGCTGAGCCCGACGGATCTCCGACACCGAAGTCGCCAGCCGCACTTCGAGATTGCCCAAGCGGCCGAGACTGGGATCGAGCCCGGGAGCCGCGAGCGGCTTCTTGAGCCGGGGCTTGAATTTGATCGGCGCACCGCCCTGGGGGAGGAAGCCGAGGCCGGGAAAGGCTGCCAGGCCGGCATCCGCCCGCTTTTGCTTGAACCGGGCGAACGGCGCGTTCACATGCGCCTCCCATCCGTTGAGCCACGCCGCGGAGGCGTCCTTCGCGAAGTTCGGGACCATCGGTACGCCCTGCCAAGCCCCGAGGGCAGCTCCCTCGGAGCCGCAATCCTCTCGTCTCGATCCCGGCACATGACCATGAAGCGAGAACGCTTTTATGACAGAGAAAGGCGTTTTTGTTGAGTGGCTTGATATGACGGACTAGACGTTCTTCGGCGGCCCGGCATTGGGTAGCCGCCGAAGCTCCGATCATCTGGGCTCAAACGAACTGATTGAGGCCCGGGACGGAGCCGACGATCGGACCCATGACGTCCTCACCGGCCTTCTCGCGGCCAAAAGCGAAGAGTTCGCGGCCGAGGGGCTGCATCTGGCCCATCGGCACGCCGGCCGACATGAGCTTCTGGCCAAGCGCCATCACGCCGCCGCCCATCATGCCGCCGAGCATCCCCATCAGGCCGCCGCCACCTTCCGCGGCTTTCGACTCCGCGACGAGTGCTTCCGAACCCGGCATCGCGGCGAGAAGCTGGCTCACCTCGGTGGCCGGCCCTTCCTTCTGGAGGAAGGCCAGGATGTGGCCGATGGCGGTCTGCGCCGTCGCCGCGTCTAGGCCGGTCACGCTGGTGACGCGGGCAATCAGTTCGTCCATTTCAAAACGCTCCAGGGTTGTGTGCCGCTAGTCCTTCGAGCCTCCTCGCCCCGAAATCAAGGGGATGTCCTCGCCGAAGGATGCAAAGCCGACATCCTCCGCACTCGACCGCGCGGCTCAAGAGCTCGTGGGTTGCTTCGCCCAGAAAGGGGTGGACACTCCGCAACCTTGCGGAGCGCCCGCCGTGGGGATCAGAAGCGCGGGCCGACATAGCCCGGGCCGCCGCCCAGCAGGTTGCCGGGTCCGATGCCTGTGCGGCCGTAGCTGCCCGGACCGTAGCCGCGGCGACCGTAATATCCACGCCCGCCGTAGCCGCGGTTCCCATAGCCGCCGTAGCCGCGACGGCCGTAGCCGTAGCCATACCCGCGACGGCGGTAGCCGTACTGCACGGTCTCGGCCGCCGGAGCCGCCTCGGTCGCGCTCGGAACGGGCAGGGGAGCCGCAGAGGCCGGTGCCGGCGCGAAATAGAGAGCGGCGGCGAACATGCCGGTGGCCAGGGTGATCGCTGTCTTCAAGGGATTTCCTCCAGGAGATTCTTGGGCTCCGAACCGGACCCGGTCGATCTCGCAGACACCAACGCAGAAAAGAGTGGTTTAGGCGACGACCTTGGGTCCGTTTGCCTAAAAAGGTATTCTCATCTCCGAATAGCGACGCGGCTTCGGAGCGTAGCCATTCGGGAGAAGCCTGGAAAATCCGAACGGCCACGGTCATAATCGACAGGTCGACCGCCCGGAGCGCGGCGAAAAATGTTGGAGCGAGCGGTCATGCAGGGCGACGGCAAGACACTCGAGGGCAAGATACTCGAGGGCAAGATCCTCGTCGGCAAGAGCGGAACGAAGCCGGAGGCCCTCACCCTGCGGCTCGCGAACCGCCACGGTCTCGTCGCCGGCGCCACGGGTACCGGCAAGACGGTGACCCTGCAGGTAATGGCGGAAGGCTTCTCCAATGCCGGCGTCCCGGTCTTCGCCGCCGACATCAAGGGCGATCTGTCGGGCCTCGCCGCCAACGGGGAATCGAAGCCGGTCTTCCTCAAGCGCGCCGAGGAGATCGGGATCGCCTATGAGCCGGACCGGTTCCCGACGGTGTTCTGGGACCTGTTCGGCACGCAGGGACACCCGATCCGCGCCACGGTCATCGAGATGGGGCCGCTGCTCCTGGCGCGTCTCCTCGAGCTCAACGACACCCAGGAAGGCGTCCTCAACATCGCCTTCCGCGTCGCCGACGACAACCAGTGGCCGGTCCTCGACCTCAAGGATCTAAGGGCCCTGCTGCTCTACCTCACCGAGAACCTGAAGGAGATCTCCGGCACATACGGCAACGTCTCGGCCGCCTCGGTCGGCGCGATCCAGCGTCAGCTTCTGATGCTGGAAAACCAGGGCGCCGACCAGTTCTTCGGCGAACCCGCCCTCGACCTCAACGATTTCATGAAGGTCGATCGCGAGGGCCGCGGCATCGTCAATATCCTTGCCGCCGACAAGTTGATGCAGCGCCCGCGGCTCTACGCCTCGTTCCTCCTGTGGATGCTCTCCGAGCTTTTCGAGCAGCTCCCCGAGGTCGGCGATCTCGACAAGCCCAAGCTCGTCTTCTTCTTCGACGAAGCGCACCTGTTGTTCAACGATGCGCCGAAAGCGTTGCTCGATGCCGTCGAGCAGGTCGTGCGCCTCATCCGCTCCAAGGGCGTCGGCGTCTATTTCGTGACGCAGAACCCCCTCGACGTTCCCGAGACGGTGCTCGGCCAGCTCGGCAACCGCGTCCAGCATGCCCTGCGCGCCTTCACGCCGCGCGACCAGCGCGCCGTCAAGGCTGCGGCCGAGACCTTCCGCCAGAACCCCGGCTTCGACGTGGCGCAGGCCATTACCGAGCTCGCCGTCGGCGAGGCGCTGGTGAGCTTCCTGGAAGCGAAGGGCACACCCTCCGTGGTGGAGCGCGCGCTGGTCGCGCCGCCGCAGGGACGGGTGGGCCCGCTCACGGAATCCGAGCGCGCCGAGCTGATCGCCAAGAGCCCGCTGCGGGGCAAGTACGATCAGACGGTCGACAACGACAGTGCTTACGAGATGCTGGCCAAGCGCAAGAACCTCGAAGCGGCGCCCGCCGAGGGGGCGCAATCGGAAGGGGGCTTCGGCGGGATGCTCGGCGGCCTCGTCGGCGGGATTTTCGGCTCGAAGCCAGCCACGGGAAAGGGCCGCCGTCCCCCGCAGAGCATCGCCGAGCAGGTCATCGGCAACGCAGCGCGATCGATGGCGCGGACAGTAGGAACCCAGGTGGGTAACGCGATCCTGCGCAACGTGCTCGGCGGGCTGATGAAACGCTGATCGATGGTTGTCCGTCATCGGCCTGAATCTGATCGGCACCCAGACGGTCGATGCCCGGCCGTCAGGAACCCAGCGTCAGGAACCGCGTCGGCGAGACGTTGCGCAGGTTCTGGCGATAGCCGGAAAGGCGCGGCGAGATCAGCGCCTTCGAGCGGGTATGCATCAGCGGGATCCAGGGCAGGTCGGCGAGGAGGATGCGTTCGGCCTGGAACAGGATTGCTGCCCGGCTTCGGAGATCGCGTTCGGCCGCAGCCTGCCGCATCAGCTCATCGAAGGCCGGGCTCGCGTAGCGGCCGCAATTGAAACCGACATTGTCGGTTTCCAGCAGGAACAGGAAATTCTGCGGGTCGGAATAATCGGCGATCCAGGAATAGCGCGCCACGTCGAAATCGCCGCCATCGCGCAGGTGCGCGAAATGGGTCTTGGCGTCGGTGTAGACGAAGCGGGTCTCGACCCCGATCGCCCGCCACATGTCCGCGATGGCGATAGCGGTGTTGCGGTTGTTGTCGCTGGTGTTGAACCGATACTCGACGTGGAGCGGACGCGCCGGCCCGAACCCGGCGGAGGAGAGCAGCGCGCGAGCCTCCTCCTCGCGGTCGATCGGCATGGCCTCGCGTCCGGCGAGTTCCGGCGGCGGCAGGGCATTGTCGAGGCCCGGCGGGCAGAACGAATAGGCCGGCGCCATGGTGCGGCCCCAGACCACCTCGCTGAGGAACTCGCGGTCGATGACGAGGGACAGGGCGCGGCGGACCCGGATATCGTTGAAGGGTGCTTTTCGCAGGTTGATCGCCAGGGCGGCGAGGCCGAGTGCCGGGCCGAGCTTGACCTGATCGCCGAAGCGCTTCTCCAGGGAGGGGATCTGGTCGCCGGGAAGGTCGGCGAGGGAATCGATCTCGCCGGCGGCGTAGCGGCGCACGGCGCTCGACAGATCGGGTGTCGGCAGGAAGGCGACGGTCTCGATCCGAACCTCGCGCGCCGCGTAGTGGTGCGGGTTGCGCACCAGGGTGATGCGGTCGTTCGGCACGATATCGGCCAAGCGGTACGGCCCGTTCGAGACGAGGTTTCCGGGTTTGGTGAAGGCATCGCCGAAGCGCTCGATGCTCGGGGGATGAACCGGCAGGGCGGTCTGGTGGGTCAGGAGTTCGAGGACGTACGGCGTCGGCTGGTCGAGGGTGAGGACCAGCGTTCGCGGGTCGGATGCCGCGACGCCGAGGGCCTCCGCCGGGGCAGAGCCCTGGTTCACCGCACGGGCATTTCGGATCGGCGCCAGGATCTCGGCATATTTGGCGGCGGTCATCGGATTCATGATCCGCCGCAAGGCGAAGACGAAATCCGCGGCGACCACGGTATCACCGTTCGACCAGCGCCCGTCCTCCCTCAATGTGAAGGTGTAGGTGAGGGCGTCGGGCGAGACCGTCCAATGCGTCGCGGCGCCCGGTACGATGGCGCCGGAGGCGTCGTAGGTGAGCAGTCCCTCGTAGAGGTCGCGCAGGATATGCGCCTCGGCCACGGTCGAGGATCGGTGCGGATCGAGAGTCTCTGGGTCGGCGTCGTTGCCGCGCCGATAGACCGGCGAGGCCGCCTCAACACCGCCGGCCAAGGCCGTCGCGAGAAACGCTCCGCCTCCGGCGAGGCAGTGGCGGCGGTGAGGCTTCACCGGCCCTTATCAGGCGCCGGTCTGTGCGATGAACCCGGCCGCCTCGATACCGGCGACGGCGCAGAGCTCGTCGTTATCGGAGGTGTCGCCCGAGATGCCGATGGCACCGATGATCCTGTCGCCGTCGCGGATCAGCACGCCGCCCGGCACCGGCACCATGGCGGCCGGTCCGACGAGATGGCTCGCGGCGGCGACGAAATAGGCCTGCTCCTCGGCCCGCTTATGCAGGACCCGCCCGCCGACCCCTAGCGCCAGACAGCCATTGGCCTTGCCCATCGCGACCTCGGCCCGGCGAAGGGAGGAGCCATCCTCGACAGCCACGGCCTTGAGGGCGCCGCGGGCGTCGTAGACCACGACGCCGAGGGGTTTCAGGGCGTGCTCCCGCGCCGTCGCGAGGGCCGTGGCGACGATGGTCTGAGCGGCGGCGAGGGTGAGGTCCGACATCGTGACTCCGGGGCGCGCCGGCTCCAGCGACCGGGCTGTCGCATGGATAGCGCGCGGCTCCCGGCGGGACTAGCCTCAAGAGCCCGTGGCCGCCAGGAAGGCGTCGTAGCGGGCCGTCACGTCGCCGAGCCGCTCGAAATGCGGGAAGGCCCCGGTTGGCAGGACGTCGACGGTCCAGTTCGGCTTGCCCCTGACCTCGTCGACATGGCGGTAATCGACGAAGTCGCCGCGCGTGCCGTGGACCATCCAGACCGGCCGTTCGAGCACAGCATAGACCCGGCTGATATCGGCCGGAAACAGATGCCCGGAGATGAACGAGAAGGGGGCGTGCTCGGCGCCGGGCTGGTGGGCGGAAGCCTGGTCGTACTCGAACAGGCCCTCGTCGATATCCTTGGAGCCCCAGGTCTTCTCCAGGAAAAAACGCATGCTCGGGCGGCTGACGAGGAGGTCGAACAGGGGCCGGCCCCAAAGCGGCTGGGAGACGATCGACCGCGCCGTGTCGCTGCCGCGGTGGGATTGCGCCGGACCGGAGCCCGAGAGCCGCGCATCGAACCCGGTCGGGCTGATCAGGCCGAGGCTGCGATAATCCTCGGGCCGCTCGATGGCCGCGCGGGCGAGGTACTCGGCCGAGAGGGACAATCCGACGGCATCGACGGGCCCGCCGCCATGCCGCGCGCGGATCTCCGTCACGATCGCATGGATCGCATCGGTCATCAGGCGCGGCGTGTAGGTGCGGGGACTGCGCTCCGAGAAGCCGAAGCCGGGCAGATCGATGGCGTAGACCGGCCGGCG
>NZ_JAIETD010000162.1 GCF_019745455.1 Methylobacterium sp. | reverse complement strand
ATCCCTAAGCCCTATCAATGCCTTACGCTACGCTCGCCACCACAGATCCACTGCCCTCGTGAATAAGACAGGCTAGAAGGGTGCTCCGCTTTAGAACGCGGACACCTTGCTGCGCCGGGTGCCGACGGCCTGGTAGTTAGGATCGACCGTGTCACGTGGATCGCTTGATGTCTGAGCGAGCGGCCGCACGGCCTTGGGCGCGATCTTGGCGAACTGCTCGATGATGAGCCCGGCGAAGTGCCCCCGGCGCCAAGCCAGCTTGACCCGGCAGACGTAGTCCTTGCCCACCACCTTGAGCATGAAGCTGTCCGGCAGGGTGTAGGACGCAGGCACGGCGATCTTGGCGCCGGTCTTCGAGACGTCCTTCACGGTGCAAGGGATTTCCGAACCGTCCGGGGTGCGGATGATGCCGATCCAGTCCGTCTTGTTGCGTTGAGCGCGGCCTGGAAAGGCGGCTTGGCCTGCGTCGTCCGGTTGTTGCGCATCCTGGGGCATGCCGGATCAACACCTCTTCGTTGGCGAGGACCGGGGGGACTACCCCGCCGCCCGATCTGCTCACGGGCCGGCGGGGAGGGTCGTCCATCTCACGCATGAGCCGGTATGCAACTTGGCTCGCGAGGAGAATGGGGCTTCGAGGTTAGCGGAGGATCAACCGGCCGATCGGCGCAAAGCCCGGATCGGGACTTGAGGGGCGCCAGAACGAGGGCCGTTCTCACATGCCCCTCCACGAGGGCCGCGCGATGCGGTCGTCACCCGCAGGGCCGAAACCCGGCACGGGGTTCGGGGAGCGCAGCGAGTAGGACGCGGTCCCGAAGGGACGCGCCAATCTCGGACAATTATCGAAGCAACCTGTTTGGACTAAACCGGAGACTCATGAAGAACATTATGATGCTCAAATTACAAAGGGACGACTCTATAGTTAGAGCATACGTTTAATCTCAACAAAAAGATTGACATTGTGCCGCAATGCACCAAAATTGATGACCAGAAAATCATCCTGATATGAAAACAAGTCCGAGGATTGTGCCGCAAACCCCAAGCAAAAATTGGATCAAACCCCCGTACGATCAATTTTATAAATATGCAGGCATGGAAAGCAGATGCAGAAACTGGCAAAAGCGAGCCTAAATAAACTCGGATTTATGTGCAAATTACTGGCCGTTGGTTTCGTAGCCGTTTTCTTTACCGCAGTTATGGTATTAGGCACATTAGCCCTAGCTGTACTGACTGTGCATCATATTACAGAAAAAAGACCGGAAGCGTCCAACCAATTACACCGTGACTACGCGTATTTCGCTCCCATTCTCAAGCAAGCCAATGAATGCGTCACCAATCCTGAGACGCTATTGACTGTTCCACACCCGTGATCGGGGTGGCTTGTCGTTGCTCAACATCATGGGTTCGCCAGATGGGTCAGCGAACGGCCGCCTCCAGAGACGCGGGCCGCGCGATGCGGTCGTCACCCGCAGGGCCGAAACCCGGTACGGGGTTCGGGGAGCGAAGCGAGTAGGACGCGGTCCCGAAGGGACGCGCCCACCCAGAAAGGTATCAAGCAATGAAATCTAAAACCCGACTTTTTGCCGGCTGCGCCATTGTTGCAACTGTATATGCTTTCAGTGCATCGGCAAAAGACTTTGCCCCCGTCAATACGGACCCGCCGGGATTTGGCTTCGATCCAGCAACAACATTTGATATTTTGGGCATAAAGCCGGGCGACACGCTTGATGATGCACGCAACAAGATCAAAAGTACGATGAATAAGGAAACTCGCGACGTAAAATATAGCGCCAATGTATCAAACAACAAAGGCGCGCAGGTCGCCATCAATTTCATCAGCGAAATCAAACTGAAAAGTGATAGCGGCTTAAATCCCATGTACGATCAAGGGAAGTCCGTAGATAAAATTACTGTTTATGTAGCATCTTCGATCTACGATAATAGAGTATTGGGTATTCGTCGTCGTATTTCATTCGGCCCAGGCCAGCTTATAAGTGCTGATGCCATGAGACTTCAGGTTGAAGAGAAATACGGTAAGCCGACGTCTGTGAAACGTGGATACTCGGGCAGCGCCGAACAGCTCATCTACGTCTACTCGAATGGAAAGCTACTTTCGCAAGGCGACTACGCTCCTACCATGCAATCTGGAGTACACGGGGGAAACTCGCCCACTACAGAATACAGCGAGTATTCTGATACTTGGGTGTCAGATGGGCGAACCATAACCGCTAAAATACCGTGTGCGGGATTTGTATTTGGCGGGGTCAATCACCTCGAATATGACTTCAACGACAAAATCAGAATTGTAGATGATAAGTGTTCCGGCATGTTCAGAGTTAACCTCAACGGCCCGCCTGCTGGATTAAATGACGTTAATTTTGAGTTGGTTGACACGAAAAGGACATATGGTTTCAGAAAGGCATTCGACAAGGCAATACTTGACGAACTATCCAATAACTCAACTAGGGCGGATACCCCAAAGCCGAAACTATAATCCTTGAAGTCACCACAGCCGGTTGATGTTCCGCCTCAGCCTGCACTTCCGTAGCTGACAACGCGGTAGCCGTTTTGGCGTCAGATATCGGGGAGGCGAACGATGAGAGGTGCGCGCATGCTTGCGTCGCTGGACAAGTCTGACCGCGCATCGCGTCGATCTGTACGATCGGCCTTTATATGGACGGCGCTCGCGACCCTTACTTTCACAAGCGTAGCCTATTCCGCGTCTACGAGCAGGACCACACGAGCTTATCTGTTTCCTCCAGAGGGTGAGATTGCAGAACGGCTCTCCGCCGTTTCTATTCCCAGTCGAAGCTATACCACCGAAACCGACACCCTATCAGATCTTTATCCTGTTGGCACAGGAATAAAATACGTCTCAAAAGGCCCAAAGACAAAACTACAAAAGCAACTCCGATTGGCCAATTTCTCCTGTTCAACGTTTCCTGAAACACCAACCAGCCGCGGTGTACAAATCTGTACCAACGATGCAGCGGGGTATGACGAAAGAGGTTGCCTGCGTTCCTGGCTGATATTGATCGATATCTTGGACCACAAAAGTCGGTCCTCATTAGAGCGCATACGGTCGTTCGTCCGAAAAGATTGCTGACCTACGGGGCCATTAGGATGGCCTCTCGGTCTGCCCGTCGAGGATGCGGTAGACGCTGGTGCGGGAGATGCCGAGCGCCCGAGCGATGGAGGCGGGACCCTCCCCTGCCGCATCCCGGCGCCGGATTTCGTCCACGGGCATGGATTTCGGCCGGCCCTTGCCAGCGTACACGCCTGCCGCCTTGGCCGCCTCGATGCCGGCGCGCTGGCGCTCGAGGATGAACTTGCGCTCCATCTCCGCCACCATGCCGAGGACGGTGACGACGATCCGGCCGATGTCGCCGCCTGTGGTCATCTCGGGGTCGAGGATGCGCAGGGAGGCGCCCTTCTGGTCGAGGTCATGGACGAGGTTGAGCACGTCGCGGGTGGAGCGGCCGAGCCGGTCGAGGCGGACCACCACCAGCTCGTCGCCCTCGCGCAGGAACTGCATCACGGTGGCGAGTTCTGGCCGGTCGTCGGCGGATTTGCCCGACATCTTCTCCGAGCGGATCACGGTGCAGCCGGCGGCCTTGAGCTTCTCGAGCTGGATGGTGAGGTCCTGATCTGTGGAGGAGACGCGGGCGTAGCCGAAACGGGCCATTCTGGACCTCAAAACGTACCAAAAGGGTGGCTTTGAACGAGGGTACGTAACAATAACCAAAAACGGCCGTTTTAGTACGCGTGGGCGGTGTACCACGAACCTGCCCTAGAACGGTATACCGCTTTGAAGCGGTTAGTTCGATCATCCACGGTTGAATGACACCAGCTTCAAACATCCTCTGAGCCCTAAAATGTCATTCCTTTCGAAATGACATCACCCGTGGATGCAGGTACGCTGCTCTCCTTGCAACGGAGCGTCACTGGCGTCCTATGACCCTTGTTACCGACGTGAAGCTGGCAGCCAATGGCCGCATGCTTCTTCCTCAGGCTGTCCGTGATGCCATGGGTATCACGGGGGAGACGCGCATCATCGTCACCGTCGATGGCACCGAAGTGCGACTTTCCCCGATCAAGAATGTGGTCTCGAAGCTGCAAGCACTCTACCGCGAGTATGCCACGCAGGACTCAGATTCAGACGCCTTCCTTGAAGAGCGCCGCGCCGATGACGCCGATGGCCAGGACGCCAAGGCATGAGCAGTGTCGTCTTCGACACCTCAGCGGTGGTCGCACTGCTGCGTGGTGAGCCTGGGGCGGACGCGGTAGCTGGCAGGGTCGGCCATGCAGCCATGTCGACCGTCAATCTTCAGGAGCTGGTGAAGGCGCTGCTCCTGCGTGGCCTGACGCGGCCTGTGATCGAGGAGATGGTGCAGGAGCTGCGCCTCGACCTACACACCCACGACCGCGACGCGGCCTTTGCCGCCGCCTTTCTGACCGAGGCCACGCGCCAGCATGGCACTGGGCTGGGTGACAGGACCTGCATGGCTCTGGCGATCAAGCTCGGCGTGCCGGTGATGACGACGGATCGCGCCTGGGCGAGCTTGGAGATCCCGGGCTTGTCGGTCGAACTGATCCGCTGACCGGGAGGGCGCCACCATGGCCTCGCATTCCGCCACGATCCACGAGAGCGGCAGGATCGCATTCACCGGAATGGACGGCGTCACGCAGGCCACGCGGAAGCGCTTCATCAACCAAGTCCGCCGAAGGATCGCGCGGCTCTGACGAGTATCAGTCTGGAAACCGCTCGAAGCGCGGCAGGTCGTGGGCGTGCTCCATCCAAGCGATGCGCTCGGCGACCTGAATATGAGCTTGGGGCGGCAAAGCCGCGGGATCGTCGAGAGTGCCGGTCTGCACGTCGATCATTCCCGGCAACATCCGCTCGTTGACGTAGAACAGGCCGGTGCCGCAACGTCCGCAGAAATGGCGCCGCCCATGCTCGGATGAGGCGTAGGCCGTGGGCTCGCCCTGGATCGTCACCTGCCCTGCCGGCACCATCGCCCAGCCGACCATCGGCGCGCCCGCGTGCCGTCGACAGTCGGAGCAGTGGCAGAGCGCGTTGTGCACCGGCTTTCCATGCATGGTGTAGCGGATCGCCCCGCAATGGCAGCCCCCAGTCTGCATCGGTCTTT
Source organism: Methylobacterium sp. (assembly GCF_019745455.1). GTDB lineage: Bacteria > Pseudomonadota > Alphaproteobacteria > Rhizobiales > Beijerinckiaceae > Methylobacterium. The sequence continues at coordinate 2,321 of NZ_JAIETD010000162.1, read as the reverse complement.
TCCCCTCCAATTGCGATGCCGGATCATAAAGCATCGAATTGGCCATCGTACCAGGATGCAGAGCTTCCCAAGGATTGTGTAACAAAGCCTAAGACGCGACTGACCATTAGTAATTAAGAGCCGTTGGCAGCATCCATAGTGATCCAGGGGCGATAGCTTGCCCCAACGGCTAGCTGCCCTGCTGATCGTCGGCCTGGCTCCCTGCGTGTTGTCTCGAAGGATCGAATTTTATCGATCTGCGATGCGAATAGTTCCAATATTGCCGCTATCGAACTATGACGCAAAGTTCGAGGCCGCCCATGAATATTGCTCTCGCAGCCGGTGGCATCGTCCTGATGGGCGCGGGTGGATACACCCTGGGAGCCCAGCTCATCGCAACGATGAACGCCTCGTTTTCAGCATCACCTCAGGTCGCGATGTTCACGGTCGCGGGTCTTCTGGCTGATGGCCTGGGCTTCGCCTCGTTCATGCGGGGCTTCCAGAACCATCCCCTGTGACAGTGGTCGATGCTCATTCGACCGATCTAGCTGTTCTTGTACGCAAGGCGGTTTAAGGCCCGGTGGTCCACACAAGCGGTCGGGTTGCCGGTTCCGCGGTATCGGCGTCGCCCGGTGCCTCCTCGTATCCAACCGCCCGCAGGATGCCCTTGTCAGGGTCTGCCTCTACGGCGAAGCGGGTCATCCCGTTGTAGGCCTTAGCCTTTCCGTTTGTCGCGCAGGCCCAAGCCAATATCCTTTTGCCGCTCGGAGTAGTTCGGTGAGACCATTGGATAGTCGGGCGGGAGGCCCCACTTGGCGCGGTACATGTCCGGCGTCAGCCCTAGGGACGTCAGGTGTCGCTTCAAGATTTGGTAGGATTGGCCATTCTCGAAGCTGACCAGGCCATATGGACGGATCGAGGCCTTGATCTCCTCGCGCGTTGGGCTCGTCGTGGTAGAAGATTGATCGTTCGGCAGATTAGTCCCTGATTTCAGGCAGTCAAACGTATGAGCGATGCTTTCAATCAAGCGTTCGACATCCTGTGGAGGGACAGGGTTACGACGAACATATGCGGCAACGACTTGTGTCGTTAGATCCATATGATCGATCTTCTGCGAGTCTTGAGCGCTCAATCTTAAATTCCGCCATCGCTAGATATGATTTTATCAATATAAACTGGACCGGCGGTCTGCGTCCATCATGGGACGGGAGAAAGCATGCGCGGGCTGATGCAGGCCACCTATAGGGTGCCTGTGCGCAAGACCTGCTGGATCGATAGCGTGATCCCGCCGAGGCGGGCATCGGCCAGATCCCACGGTAGGTCGGCATCGAGTTGGATGCCCAAGGGATGGGTGAAGCGGTAGCTCGCGTCGAAGATGTAGGCGATGGCGCGTTCCCGGTTGCGGGCGGCAAAGGCGGAGGAGGCAATCCCCTCCTCGATCACACGCTCGATGAGACTGCGCAGCCGCGTTCGGTGACGCCGAGCCATGGCCCGATCCTTCAACACCGCGTCGAGGTGCACGGCAAAGACGTGGGGATCGTGGCGCTGCGCGTCGCGCTGCCGGCGCGCGAGGGCGACGAGCATGTGCTCGATCTTGTCCTCGGCGGGATCGGGGCCCTCGACGATCCGGACGAGCTCAAGCTCGATCGTCCGCAGCCAGCGCCCCACTACGGCGTCGATGAGGCCTTCCTTGGAGGGGTAATACCGATAGACGTTTGCGTGCGTCATGCCTGATCCCGCCGCCACGGCGCTCACGGTGAGCCTGTGCGGGCCCTTACGGGCTAAATGCTCCGCCGCGACATCGAGCAAGACGACCGCCGCCATCGGGTTGACCTTGTGAGGCGGGCGAGCCCGCTCCAGCGGAGGCATGACGAGCTCGATAGTCGGTTCGCTGCGGGCAGCCGAGGGCTGATCGGTGACAAAACCTGACGACTCTATTTGATTGTCTTCGATCAGACCAATCTTCTCGTCGAACGCGAAAGACGGACCAGGAGGCTGCATCACTATATTGCCGGTCAAGGTTCCGCCCTAAGCCTGGAACATGAACGACCGAGGCATGGCGCCGGCAGTGCATACAAAATTCAGTGAATAGGGCATCGTTACAAAAGACAGACGATCGCCGTCCTTTGTAACGATGGCCGTTTGGCGGCAAGTTGGGTCACATATTCTTTGTGCAACGCTTTCTCGCACTGAGGCTTCCCCGGCCAGCGCCGGCCCTCGGGTAGCAAAGGAAGTCCGTCGCGATGAGCCGACACGAGTTCGAGGGGGCCTGTCGCAAACCCGCAGCGTTTACCCCGCGTTGACCATGCAGCCCGCATGGTGCCTCCAGTCCCGGAGGCCAC
>NZ_JAIETD010000164.1 GCF_019745455.1 Methylobacterium sp. | reverse complement strand
ATAAACATCAACCCCTGAACCTGGGTCACTTCTCAACGAAAACGCCGGGTCAACTCTCAGCGGAAATCAACAGGAAGAGGAAGAACACGAGCGCCGAGGCGTAGGCGAACGGCGCCATCGCCATGTCCCGCGCCCGGACCTCCGCCTTCGCATCGTCGGCCAGGATGGCGAGCAGGGCGACCACGATGAGGGCGTGTCCGATCGCATCGATCTTGCCGAACTCGAAGACGGCGGAGACGAAGATGCCGATCAGGACCGCGGCCGCGGCGCGGCGCACCAGGGGCGTCCAGACCAGCGCGAACGCGAGCACGAACTCGACGGCGCCGGCCGCGACCATGAACGTCTCCGAGCCGAAGCCGAACGACATCGAGGGCTTCTGGTCCAGCAGCGGGAACGACCACTCCGGATAGGCCCACTTCTCGATCGAGGCCCACATCAGCGTGACGGCGGCCGTCCAGCGCAGGATGTCGAGCGGGCGGATGCCCCGGAAGTCGCGGCCGAGGCCGGTGAGCGCGAGGTAGGCCGCGACGCCCAGGAAGACCGGGTAGTCGGCGAGGTGGAACGCGCCGTACTTCGAGATCGCGTAGATGAACAGCCCGACGATGCCGATCGACGTCAGGGGCATGGTGATGCGCCACATGAGGCAGGCGGCCATGGCCAACTGGATCCACGAGATGAAACCGAGGTCCGTCTTCAGCTCGGGGGTCAGGATGATGCCGCCGGCGTTCCAGACCGAGATCAGGAAGAACGCCGCCGTGCCGCGGAACAGCACGTCGATGTTGGCGCGCAGCCATGCCGTGACGCGGTCCAGCGCGCGGGTGAGGGGCTCGCCCATGGCGGACCACTCGGCGAAGCAGCCGAGGACGAGCCCGCCGAGCGAGAGGGCCACCAGCTTCTCGAAATCGGCGCAGAGCACCTGATCGAGATCGCGCGGGCTGCCGGTCATGTCGTATGCGCAGAACCACTTCACGTGGGCCGAAGCCACGCCGGAGACCAGCATGTTGGCCGCGATGCCTGCGAGGACCGACAGTCCCAAGCTCCCCCCGAAGGAACCCCGCTTCGAAAACATGGTGACCGCTCCGTCAATCTCCGGCCGATAAGACCGCCTCCATTCCTTCATGGCAACCCCGAGCGCAGGCGCGGCGTGAGGAAAAGTCGTGCCGGGCGCATAAATTGTAGGCCGGTAACCATCCCTTCACACCCGGCTGCGAAGGAATGAACTCGGACACACCATTCAAGGAACGTCATGAGCGCACGGGCCGGTAGGGATCTCGCAGTCGAGATCGGGACCATGTTCCAGACGGATCAGGCGGCGAAGGCGATCTCCTTCATCGACGCCTTGATCGAGGCCGACGACTTCTCGGACATCGATCGGCTGAGGGCGGCCAATCCCGGCGACGGCGAGCACTCCATCCGCAATCTGCTCTCCCGCCGCATCGACAGCGCGCCGCTTGCCGGCGGCGGCATGGCGGCGATCTTCGTGGTGACGGTCTACAACCGTCCCGGTCCCTTCGATCCCCGGTCGGTCGTCGAGCAGGTCGCAGACAGCTGGGGCGGCGGCCTGCTCTCCATCGCCGTGGATCGATCGTTCCGGGGTCTCGACGGCGTACCGCGCGGAACGAAGGAGCGCATGGCGCTATCCCGTCTGTGCGCCGAGCGCGGTCCGGAGGCGGCGCTCAAGGCCCTGCCCAGGGTCAGGCGCAAGCCGAAGCGCGCCTGGGATCCGAACTTCGTGGTCTGCGCCGCGACGACGGAGCGGGACCGCGACCACTACGGTCCCGGTTCCAACATACTCCTGGACACCATACCGGATGCCGACGCCCTGGCGTGGTCCGCCGACGCGCGCCTGCGCTGGGCGGGGGACCGGTGCGACGTGGGCATCCCGGAGCTCCTGGGTTCGGCCTTGGAGATCGCCCGCCGGCGCTCCGTCGTCCAGAACATCGCCGTGGTGTCCGCCTGGGCGGGCAGCGGCCTCGTCGATCTGCTGCGCCTGCCCGGCGGCGACCTCCTGGTGACGTCCACGCGCGGCGGACGACAGCGCATCCCCGACGCGGGCCTCCTGTCGGACGCGGCGATCCTGCAGGCGGCCGGTGCCTCCGGCGCCATGCCCGACCTCCGCCGCTCGATATCCGCCGCCCGCTTCCACTAGCTTCGGCGACAGGCCGGCCTTCACGCGCCGCGTCGCGCCGGGTACCGTCCGCCCGCGAAGGAGTACCGCCATGGACGACGAAAGCCCGGAATACGTACGCCAGCAGCTCGTGGAGGGCATCGTGTCCCGGCTGCACGGCGCGACGTCCGAGATCGAGGACTACCGCACCGTCTTCGCCGATCTGGCGCGCCAGCTGCTGGACCGGATCGACCCCGATGCCGGATGGCGTACCCCGACCCGGCACGCCGGCACGACGGCTCTTGTTGCTAGCCTGATCGACCGCCCGGTCGAGGACCACTCCGACGATCCGATCGAACGACGCATGGCGTACGCGGACCTGTTCGAGAAGGTGTCGGTCTCGGTGACTTCGGGCGTACGCCAGGAGCACATGCGCGCGGAGTTTCTGGCGCGCGCGGCCGCCTGAGATCGCGGCGCCTTTGGGTCTTGCGACGCTTCCTGACACTCTCCGGCATGAGAACGCCGGAGAGACCCGTGACCCAGCAGCTCAAGTTCCTCCTCAAGCACGACCGCTTCCCGGACGAGAAGGACGCCAACACGATCGAGGTCGCGATCGACGCCGAAGGTGCGGAGACCGCCTCGATCGACGATCTTCTGGAAATCGTGAGAGAGGAGGCCGGCAGCGCCCGCAAGCAGGCGGTCGGCACGCACATCGTCGACTACGGTTCCTTCTCCGGCGACAGCGCCTACCTGGATCAGATCGACCGCTTCGCCGGCGAGACGATCGTCGTCGGCGTGTCTCTCGTGGGCGAGACCGCGAGCTACGGCGTGCTCGGCCGCTACGACAACGGAAACGACTACGCCGATCTCACCCGGGGCGTCACCCAGGCCGAGGCAGAGTTCCAGGCCCGGTGGACGATGGCTCTGAACCAGGGCGCGGACCCGGCCGATCTCGACGATCTCCTCGATGCGATGGCCGAGATCGAGATCGTGCGCTGCCAGGCCGGCCCGATCTCCGACGACGAACTGCGGGTCGCGCTGCAGGCCCTGATCGACGAGGCCACGGCCGCCGGCCATTCGGGCGAGGCGTTGGACAACGCGGTCGAGATGCTGCGCGCGCCGCCGGTCGAGGCGGTCCCGTACGAAGGGCCCCGCCCCTGAACGAAGCATCAACCATCCCGGAAGGCACCACCCTGAAGGAATGGATTTCTCGAGGAGGACGCGTTAAACGCCCTCTTCCCGCGACGCCCTGGAGAACATTCGTTCGTCTCGAGGCAGGAGGCCGCGCCATGGACGAATATCTGAAATATCCCAGGACGCGGCACATCAAGGGCAGCGGGCTCCAGAAGGGCGACGAGGACCTCGAGGTCGTCGACATCGGCCGCTTCAAGGGCCGCCGCATGGTGGTCGAGGAGAAGGTCGACGGAAGCAACACCCGCTTCGGTTGGGACGCCTCCTGGAACGCGTTCGCCGGTTCGCGCGGCCACCTGATCGATCTCACCCGCCGCGACCTCCACCGCGAGCGCCAGTGGAACCGCTTCAAGGACTGGCTCACGATCCACAACGACACCCTCCTCGGCGTCATGGGAGATCGGTACAGACCGTTCGGGGAATGGTGCTTCGCGGGGCACACGTCATTCTACGACCGGCTACCCCACTGGTGGTTCGAATTCGACATCTTCGACCGTTCGATGAACGACTTCCTCGGCACCGACGAGCGTCATGCATTGCTTCATGGCCTGCCGGTCGTCTCGGTCCCCGTGATCTACGACGGCCCGGTGGTCTCCCTCGATCACCTGATGTCCCTGGTCTCGGTCCGCGAGGATCCGGTCCATGGGCGCGACCTCAGATGGACCGAGGCGTCGCTCTACAAGAGCGAGGACTGGCGCGAGGCCTTGGAGGCATCGATCCGCCGCGAAGGACTGGAGCCCGAGCGGAACGTCCATCACTTCGAGCCGACCCGGGCAGCCGAGGGCCTGTACATCAAGATCGAGGAGGACGGCCGGGTCGTCGAGCGGTTCAAGCTCGTGAGGCCCGACTTCATCCAGAAAATCCAGGCGGCCGACCAGCATTGGCACAGCCGCCCCATCGTGCCGAACGTGCTCGTGCCCGGTGCCGACATCTATGCACCGACCCTCCACTGGCTGGAAGACGGCGCCGAGCCGGCCGGTCCGAAGCCCTGATGCCGATCGTCGGGTCGAACCCCCGGCGATCCGGTCCCTACCACCCAACGCGCATCGCAAGCAGGAGACGGCCATGGCTTTGAGGATCCTACCCTTCTTCGAAGTCGAGGAGGGCAGCTGGGTCGGCAAGATCGGCCGGCACGAGATCTCGATCTCCCGGCGCGTCGGCAACAGCTACTGGCGCGGCCCGGATCGGGAGCTCGTCCTCGAGACCGACGGGGAGACCTATTCCTACTCGGTCAGGGGATCGCATTCCGGCATGGCCTATACGCTGGCCGGGGCGATGCAGAAGTCCGAGAGCGACTGTCGGGATCTGCACGGGCCGCACGTCGACGTCGGTAGCGTCAGCTACGCGATGTCCGACGAGCTGGCGGCCCTGGAGCAAGCCGCCCACGAGCGGGCGATGATCGAAGCCGTCGAGGCGGATCGGATCGCGGATTCCAGAGGCTGGGAACTCGCGATCGACACCCTTCCCGCCCTGAAGGCGTTCGCCGAGCGGGAGGGCCTCTACCCGTTCCGGAGCCATAGTCCCGGGCCGGCCTGCTAGATCCGCCCCGGTCCATACGAGGAGCCCGCCGGCCGTGACGCCGATATCCACCTTCATGCCGACGGAGCCGTCCTGGTCGCTCGACTGGGAAGGCATCGACGCGGCCTATCCCTGGATCCAGGCGCTGCGGGGCGCGGCCCACGACCCGGTGCACCACCGGGAGGGCGACGTCTGGATCCACGTGCGCATGGTGACGGAGGAGCTCGTCGCCGATCCGGAATGGCGATGCCTTCCCGACGACCTCCGTCTTGCCGCCTTCGCCGCGGCGCTGCTGCACGACGTCGCCAAGCCCGCCACGGCCTCGACGGAGATCGTCGACGGCATCGAGCGGGTGCACCATCACGGCCACTCGCGGGCCGGCGCCGTCATGGCCCGCGGCATCCTCTGGCGGCAGGACTTCGAACCCCGACTCCGGGAGATCGTCTGCGCCTTAATTTCACGTCACCAGTCGCCGTTCTGGCTCCATGAGCGCCAGTACGAGGACGCGCGCCGCATCGTCGCCGGTCAGAGCCTGACTTCGGGCAACCGTCTGCTCGCGATCCTGGCGCGCGCCGATGCGCGAGGTCGGATCTGCGACGACCGGGACATGATGGAGCTGGCCGTCGAGGAATACCGCGCGATCGCCGCCGAGCACGACTGCCTGGACGACCCCTTCCCGTTCGCCGGCGAGCGCGAGCGGTTCCTCTACCTGTCGCGTCGCGGCGACCTCGACCCCCGCTTCCCCATCGGAGCGCCGGCCGACCGTCCCGAGCTGATCCTCATGTCGGCGCTGCCGGGGGCGGGCAAGACAAGCTGGATCCTCCGCAACGCGGAGGGCCGTCCCGTGGTCTCCCTGGACGAGATCCGGCGCGCCATGCGCATCGGGCCGGAGAAGCCCCAGGGACCGGTCCTCGAGGCCGGCAAGGAGGCCGCCAAGGCGCATCTCAGGTCGAAGACCTCCTTCGTCTGGGACTCGACGGGAGTGACGCGGGATCTGCGCGAGAAGATGATCGGCCTCGCCTTCGATTACGGGTTCGCCATCCGGATCGTCGCGCTTGAGGCGCCCCACCGCGACCTGTCCCGCAGGAACCGGGAACGGGAGCATCCGGTGCCGGTCGAGATCATAGAGCGCCTCGTCGGGAAATGGGACCACCCAGACCTGTCCGAGTGCGACCGGCTTGAGGCGCCGGCAATATGCATGCCTGAACTCAGCGTACGAATTGAAAATCCAAATACTACTCGATTATCTCCAGCACATAGTTGATGATGTTGAGGAGGGCAATATATGGAACGAGACGTTAGAACTGATGCGCCTAACGAAAGTGAAGGGATCTCCCCCTTTCATCACAACATCTCGCATTTCATATTAAAGAACTTCCGGGCGCCTAACGGTCAAGTGTCTATATTCGAAGTGACTGATGGTCGTGTGAATCTTTGTGGAAAATCGACCAGTACGTTTGGCGGCGAGCAAAATGGAAACACCCTTTCAGATGGTTCAAATGAATTAGAAATGGACTACAGCAGAGAAGAAGCAATCATGGCCCCCTACTTTGCTAGGTTGGTTGCTGGTGATTACCATCGAAACGGCACGTCTAGTTCCGCTAAAGTCGAAGACTTCATCATCTCACTCGCAGGACGTGGGCGAAACTTGGGTCGTGGACCATCGAAAGCCCACGCCGAATTCCTTGCGATCATGCAGAAATATACACATCCGTTAACAAGCAAATTTCGAACAGAGCGGGACGCCATGCTCCTAATGACTTCTACTCTTTCGAAGTCAGTACGAGGAATTTCTAGGATCGTGGATCCAGCACACAATTGCCGATCTATAATGACGTTAAACATACGAGCCGGCTCAACAAGAAAATTCATCGTTTCGGATAGAGGACCAATCGATTTCATGCTGGTCCCATATCTAACAAGTATAGCTCCAGCTGTACCGGGCATCGAAATTATGAGGGAAATGTCCGCTAAGTTACTGGGCGGCGAATTATCTTACTGCACAAACTCCGACGTCTTTTTGCCTATCAGCCCAACTCGCGCGATAGCATATTTGAGCGGCGTCTCCACGAGGTTCGTAACGATAGCGGACAAAGCGAAGAACGCAAAAGTCACTGCTGCAGATTTGTTAAAGGCGAAGCCTCCTACCATTGTCCATCGTGAATTAGACGATGAAGAGGTGCATTTCTTTAACAGTCTTTCGGCAAAGAACTCGTTTGAGCGGGTTATGTCTGTATATAAGGGGCGTTCAGAAGTTGATGATGCGCTCAATGGAAAGTTGTTCCCGACATTAGAAATGATTGGTTCTGGCGAATATACAGGTAATCACCCATATGATCGTCCTCTCGTAATGATAGGCCATAGAATTCGTAGAAAATAAGTCTTAATCGGACCATCCGGTGTAATTTGTTGAGTGTCAAAACACGTTGGATCCAAGGGTCGATTTTGCTCATCGCAACGGGTTGCCATGACCATCGGGCATGTCCAAGTGCAAACGGCTCAACGCGCCGGCGCTCCATCCCGCATCGCTCGACACTCCCAGCCTCGTCTCTTCGCCTCGGCTGAGTTAGGCGCAGGCATCCTAGGCCAGACTCAGGCGGCAACCGGCGCGTCCCAGGCAGTACAGAACGAGCTTCAGGGACACATCGGGCGATAGCG
>NZ_JAIETD010000015.1 GCF_019745455.1 Methylobacterium sp. | reverse complement strand
AATTCCACCTCAGGCCGCCTGACCGATGGCCGCTCCAACTCCACCCCGAATTTCCACCTCATTGACGGACACGACCTTCCCCTCAGGCACGCAAGTGCTGTGCGAAGATCTCCACACCGTGCCGTGCCTTTCGATCAGCGCATTCTGTTCGAGCCTTCAATTCCGTCTTCGCCGATGATGAGCGCCGCAAGGCTCCCGGCATCCTCAGGACGATCCAGAACTAGCCATGGATCTGCTGAGCGATCTCATTCAAGCTGCGATCGAAGGGACAAAAGATCCTGCGACTGGAGCGAGCCCATGACGATCGACATCCCGGCCGGCGCCAAGCCCGGAGACATCATCACCCCCGACGGCAAGCTTCTATGCCGAGACGGTGACCTGCACGAGTTCGGCTACTTCACCGTGAGCTACGAGCAGGCGCAGGTCGCGCGGGCTCATGGCTGGGGCTGCAGGGCGGGGGTGTTTCTTGAGGGCGAGCACACCGACGAGTGGAGCTGGGCCTACGCGGACGAGGAGCGTCAGTACGCGATCGACCACGGCGAGGAGATGCCGCTTGTTCGGATCTACCGAGAGGGGCCTCCAAGCTGCGCGATCGACACGCCAGCGTCCTGCCGGCTGCCAGCCAAAAGTGTTTTGGGCTGAGGTTGCTGACCACGTCCGAACCCCAGATCGTGGGTCCGATCGTGCGCAGGTCGAAATTCGCCTCGACTAAGCCTCGAACCAGCTTGATAAAATCGCGCTGGCAGAGCGGATAGCATATCCGCACAGCCCCTCTGGCTGGTCCTCAATGGCTGGGCAGCGGCGCCGTGATCCAGGGCCTTCGGATTCTCTGGTTCCTCCATGGGGCGCGTCGATGCACCGGTCATCGCGCCTTGCCCAATACATGTGGAGATCCCGCGGGGCCCGCTCCGCGATCCCATTCTGGAACGGTCGTTAGGCCTTCGCCGTTCCTGCGCGTTCGCGTCAGATGGGGAGGCTGGGATACCACCTGAGCTCGTCATACAGGCTGACGGGGTTGTGGGTTTTGAGTGAAACTTTTTCAAGTTCTGTAATGTAAGAGCGTGACGGTCCAAAGGCTCAGCTTATGCGGTGGTCGCAGCGGTCGCCACAGACCTGTCAGATATCGGCACTCAATGTCTCTCACAGATCCACTAGGGACCCCGCCGCGCCGCCCACGCCTGGCCCTGGTTGTCGCCATGTGTCTCCTGCCTGTCCTGCTCTGGATCGCCATCTCCCTGGTCAGCGGCGATGTAGTCTGGTTCTGACGCCCTTGCCTCACCGTCAGCGCGTCTCGTCTCCACGCCGGACATATTGACCGACAAGGAACCCGCCTTGCAGAGCGGTCAGATAGGCGAGAATGATCAGGACCTCCAGCGCGCCGAACTCTCCTCGGATGAGGCAGACCGCAGCATAAGCAGCAACGAGGCACCCTGAGGCGAGCAACAGGATCGTCGCGTGGCCATAGCGCCACCCAAGTGCGACCCCAGCGGCAAACAGAAGCGCGGATGTGATCATCCCGTCCCCATCACACCCTTGGTGTTTCGACCCTGTTAACAGAGCCAGCCGGACCAATCCGCCGCTGCCGGCCCAGCATGCCGGCATCTTGACGACCGTCGCCGAGGCCCATCCTGGCCGGGCAGCCTTCCTGAAATTTGAGCCTCCTCAACATTGGCTATCGTCGCTTAGGAACGAACGTCCGCACCCGTGCCGGAAGGTATCGGTCCGAGTTCAGCGGATACCTTGCTCATTCAATAAATTGTGTCAGCCGTTCGCCTTGCCGACAGCTTGAGGACTGGCGAGGTCAAACCGTCTGAAGGGTATCGGCGCCGAAGCGACTTCGGTGACTACTTTCACCGGGTGCGCATCTAAGATCGCACAGCAGGCGACGACGCGCTTCACCGACTCATCGACCCTTGCATCGGCCAACACCTCCGCGGTCCCATCGCAACCTTTTACGGCCGCGGGCAGATCGAGATGATAGCCGTCTGCGATGGGAAACACCGGCGAGCCGCCATATGCGAGCACGGTTTCGACCGCATCGCGGATACACTGAGCCGTCACATCCTCGGCCTCGACAAGCTCTCTCGTCGTTGGTCGGTCGGCCATTTGCTGTCACCCTCCGCATCCCGCAGGTGGCTGGCAAATCAGCTGCCCCCCGCGATATCCAGCGCCCAAGCGAGTTGCCATCGATGGGTCGTCTGGCGAACGAATCGGCCTGCTTCAGTCGAGCGCGGCAGCGCCTCACTGCCATTGAGAACGTGAGCCGCAGATGAACCTGATCCTCGAAAATGGGTGTGGTTCGCACTCGGCGTGGAGCAGCCGGTGTTACCGATCCAACCCGTTCATGTTGTTTCGTCAGGGTGCTTGAAGGCGGGCAGTCTCAAGTTCAGGAACCGGGCGGCAAGGGGTCCCAGGCCGTGCTTGGCTTAAAGCGCCGCGTCACCCGCCCGAGGCGCTTCCTCGAAGCTCGCGCTAGGTGCGGTGCGAAGACTCCGTCTTCTAGCCGACGAACCCGTTGGAATAGGTGACCGATGAGGCTGAACCGTTCAGCTCATGTCGACGTTCCTCGCGCCGATAACGCCACCAAAAAATGCCAAGGCCACGATGCTTCTACGATTAGCTCTGTCCGTTCGCCTCAGCCTTGCTGTCGTGACCGGCACCCTTTCTACCGCTCCAGTCCTAGGCGCAGAAGACTGCCCGGAGCGGTTTCAAGAATACGGCTTGTTCCTCCAAGCGAAGAAGGCTTGCGGGCGGGATGCCGAGTACCCGCTGATGAAGGTCATGCGGTCCTGCGCCAGGGAGACGCCGCAGGAGACAGCACTCAAGCTGATGGAAGACGGGCGTCGCGAGTGGGCGAGACGTGTGATGCGCAGCAGCCTCGGCAGCATGTGCGAGGAGGTTCTTGCTAAGCTGCCGGTCCCGGCGGAGAAGCGACGCTGATCGAGGAGTGGAGGCTCAAGGGCACCGAGACCTTCGCAAGCCGCCGCTGATCCTGCAGCTATCGCCACTGCTGCGACCGGCCCAACGAAAGCGGCCCCGCCGCTGCGGCGACGGGGCCCCGGGCAAGGATCACGCGAGGCTCGCCGCCTGCGTCCATCCCTTGTGATTGATCGGGGACTAGAAGGTGCCGAACTTGTAGTTCAAGCCAGCCCGAACCAAGTCCCCCTCATTGCGAACGCGGGCACTGTAATTGCCAGGGCCGCCGTTGACGCCCGGTATGGCGATGCGGTCGCCCCCAAGCTCATAATGAAGGTACTCGACCTTCATCGTGACGGCGCTCGACTTGAAGACGTTCAGGAAGCTATCGGTCGCAAGAGCGTATTCGATGCCGCCACCGTAAGCGTAACCGGTCTGCATGTCATTCTGGCGCCCCTCGAAGAACGGCGTCGTGCCACCCGGGATAGCGAAAGTCACCCTGTTGTTGACGCCGCCGTAGGCGAAGCCGCCTGTGCCGTAGATCATGAAGCGGTCGAAGGCGTAGCCGACGCGGCCGCGCACTGTGCCGAGATAGTCGAGGCCACCGCGATATTGGTTGATGCGCGTGGTGAGGGGCGCGCCGGGCGTCACCAGCGGTCCCAAATTCGTGGTGTTGCTGAAGGTCGAGACGCGGTCCAAGTCGGTGTAGGCGGCATCCGCCTCAAAACCGACGACGACGCCGCTGCCCGGCGTGAACTGATAGTTGTAGCCAACCTGGCCACCCCCGGTGAAGCCTTCGTTCCTGACACGGGCCGCGAAGGGGCGCAGGCCGGCAGCGAGCGCCGCATTGTTGTTGGGTAGATCGCCCACGGTGCGGTCGAAGCGCGTCTCGCCGGAGAAGACGTAGCCAGCATTGATACCGAAATACGCGCCCGTCCAGGTGAAGACCGGGACCTGGACGAAGACCGGGGGCGCGGCACGACGCGGAAGGTCAGCGGCAAGCGCCGCGCCTGACGTCGTGATGACCGCGCTGGCAAAAATGAGCTTTCTGAACATTGGCTGTGCCTGAGTTAAGGTTGAACCATTCCCCGGCGGGAGCCGTGGCGTTGCGGGTACGTCGCGTTCGTGCCCGATGGTTCACTCAGCGGAACGAAAATGAGTGGGGAGGATGCGATCTGCCTACGGTGTGTCAGTAAGGACACATCCTGGGTTGCGAAACAGGGATCAAGCCGCTGAAGGATCCGAATGACGGTCTGCGCGTGACAACGGCCATTTGCTGGAGTCGCCACTTCTCGCTCGGTCAGTTCGTAGGCGATATGTCGGGCTGAGAGACCGGCTGCCTGCAGCCCCTCAAACAGCGATACACGGGCCTCCGCACCCTCGACGGCCTCGACCTTGCGGTCCGGCGCAGGTTGTTCTGCCCCATTCCGCCTGGACGCTTCCCTCGTGCCTTGGCCGCCTGCAGAGCCCCATTTGTGCGAGCAGAGATGAGCCGTCGCTCCTTCTCGACCTGCTCCGCGTGGTGCGGAGCATGAAGGGGCCGGCATCGGCGCCCTGCTCAACGACGATCACAATTCCAGGGCGATGACGTTCTTTGGACGAGGCAAGGGTTAGACCCGTGACTCTGCTCCTTGGCGGGGCTCAGCCGGGCCGACCGCGAAGACACCTTGTGTCGTCGGTCGGTTCAACTCGCGACGAAGGCTGGCAGGATCAACGATAACTCCACCTGCCGCCAGATCCGCGCGCACCCGCTCAACCAGATCCTCATCCTTCGCCCCCTCCATCGCAGCGCTCAGCAATTCGCGGGCGTAAGCCGTCGCGCCCTGCTCATCGATTCTAAGCTTCCATGCCGCATAAGCCGCAAGCGAGCGCACACCTTGGCAATGCATCATGAACCGTGCTTCCTCGGCGCGAACGAAGAGCATCTCAGCAGCTCGTTCTCGTTCCTCGAAAATCTTGGACATGTGCGATCTCCATCTCCTTTGACGAGCAGTCGAAGCTCCGGACCGCCCTACCGATCTAGGATGCTACGCCCAAATACTCGCGAGCACTATGCATGGTGTGGCGCGCGTCGACGCCACCAAGGCATCGTCACGCCTCCCTTTTCGGGAACTCATCGGACCAATATTCTTCACATCTGTGGAGACTTACTGATCCGTAAACCACCAACTGGGAACCCTTATGATCGCTGCAGTAGAAATTTACTGCCTAGCTGGCCAGGACGGAACCGAGACATCAAGCAAGTCTTATATTATAGTCTTGGCTCTTTGGAGCCTCAGATCACGGATGCTGTTCTCTCCGAGGGTGGAAAAAAATCGTGGAGGAAACGAGCCATGTCACAGACAGATGCGTCTTCGGTCCCTGCCCATCCGCTCGTCGAGAGTGATCGCGTCGAGGGAACCGCTGTCTACAATGCAGATCAGAGGCCCATCGGAACCATCAAGCGACTCGTCATTGAAAAGGTTAGCGGTCAAGTCATCTACGCGGTCACAAGCTTTGGAGGCCTCTTCGGCATGGGCTCCGAGGTTCACACGATCCCGTGGGAACAACTGCACTACGACACGACGCTACACGGCTTTCGTACAAATATCACGGAGGAGCAGCTGCGAAACGCGCCTGAGTTCTCGCGGGGCGATAAAGCGCTCTTATCACGGCGAGATTGGGAGGAGCTGAGCGAGTACTACGCCGGACCCTTGTGAAGGTTGCGCAAGGATCGGCAATGACGAACAATTGCCGCCGCATGCACGGTGTTGCATCGCGCCGCGCGCCCGGCGGCAAGGCGAACGGCATGTTCAAGCACGGGTACCCCACAGCCGGAGCCATTGCAGAGCGACGTCAACTCAATGCCTGGATCAGAACGATGAGGCAGGCCGCGGAGGATATCGCCTGATGCGCGTTGTAGTGGCCTGTCTGATTGGGGCCACGCTCGGTACCGGATCAGCATAGGCTGAGATCTCGTTACTGCGCTGCAAGCTCGGGAGCCTGAACCTTCTCCTCACCAGTACTCGGACGAACCGCCAGCCCGGATCGGCACCAAGCGGGGTTTAGGCGACATGCTGCGATGGCGGCCCTGCAACTGGACCGAACACGATGGCGAGGTCCTCGTCGTCTCCGGCGGCACCTCGGGCGGCCGATGGACCTCTCCTGCTCCAGCAGGCGGCGTGCTTGCGCGAACGCCGCCCGAGGAGCCGGAGCAAGCAGATGGACAGCAACTCACGGGAACCGTCCGGAGTTGATCGGCCGCCTGGCAATTCCTTTGCGACACGAAATTCCGCCGGCAGGAGCCTTCATGATGAGTGATGACCGAGATGAGAGGATCAGAGCGCGTGCCCGTGAAATTTGGCAGCGGGAAGGCTCACAGAAGGGCCGCGAGAACGATCATCTGACAGAGGCCGCGCAGGAGATTGACGCCGAGAACACCGGCGCAGGCCCGGCCGTGAGCCAGGACACGGCTCTAAAGCCATCAGACCCTGAGAAGGGGATCATCTGAATTCACATCACCGGAGGGAGCAGCCGCCGAGTGCGGTTGGTCTCTCCAGCCCGGCCCACATACCCAGGACGGCAAGCGCTTCAGCTCGCATCACCTGCCAATAGCCGCTGCGAGATCTCGCTGAAGGTCCAACCATCGTCCGTACGGTCCAGCACCCAAACGAGATCGTAGCGATTCCCTGGCCAGTCCTTGGGTGCCCGCGGTGGGTTCGGCAGCGAGGAAACGCAGTCGGGGATCCGCGAGTGGTTCCAGGCGATCAGCACGATCCCGGAACAGGTCATCACCTCTGCCATCAATGCGCTTGTGTCCGGCTTCGCGAAGGCTTCGCTGTAATCGACAGGCCCCCTTTGTCGCAGAGCCGCGTGCAGCGGTGCGACAGTCTGCTGAGGACGCTTGCTTTCGCTCTTGGACGCAACGCCGGAGGCAAAGATCGCATTAGGAGTGGGGAGACGTCGCGCCTCGGAGCAGAAGAACGGTACGAGGGCCCCGGCGCGCTGCCAGCCGCGCACGGTAAGGCTTTGCGGATCGACTTGGCCTTCGCTCGTAATGCCGAACACCTCGTGCTCTTCCGCGTGACGAATGATCATAATGCGGGTGGGGCTCATGGCAGGCTTTCAGGAGTGCAAAGCTGGGAAGGCTTGGACGGCAACGCTTCAACAGCCCCGTTCGTCGGCGACCTGCGGTCGCAGGTCGTTCATCTCGGCATCCAGAACACCGCATCCACAGCCGGCTCGACGCACTACTGGCCCTGCGCCTCGGCGCGCACAATGCGCAGTTGGCTAATTTCGCTGCGAGAGCCAGAACCAGGAAGTCGCGTTCGGACGCCGCGAGACAGGTTCAGGCCAAGGAGATGGGCTAGCAGCAAAATCGCGTCAGTTCCGCAGGCTTCCTCGGCACGACGGACCGGTCCACGATCTTCCAGCTATGTGTGAGCTGCCAACGACCGACTCGCAGACGGACGTCCACTCACGTCCAAGGCGGTCTCGGCGACTTGTTGGGGTAAATCGTGGGGCCAAAACCCCGCCGATCACAAGATTCCAAACGCAATCAAAGACTTGCTAGATATAAATGGCGGCCACGGAGGGATTGTCCGACCCCAATCGCTAAGCCGTTGTTAACTCTATAAATGCTTGG
>NZ_JAIETD010000083.1 GCF_019745455.1 Methylobacterium sp. | reverse complement strand
ATGGTGGCCGACATCAAATCGGAACGCTGGCCGGCTTCGCGTCGGAATGGGTGGCCGGCTTCCGTCGGAATCCGCAATGAGCGAGATCTCGTGCTGTGTGAGGTGGCTGAGCTCGAGAGCGCAGTCTCCTGCGATGGTGAGGAGGCGCGCGCGAAGCTTCACGATCTCGTCTGCTCAGCGCCGGCCGGCCTCCTCCGCATCGATCAATCGGCGCTTGGCCTCGACGTGAAGCTGATCCTGTTGCCGCACCTTGACGATCGTCTCGGCTGTCCGTGCGTCGTCGAAGCTGAGCGGCTGGTCGCCGACGTCGATGCCCCCGGGCGACAAGGATCTCTCGAACCCGAGTGGCGGCGAGATGTGCTTCGACAGTGGCCAGGGTCACAACGGCTTGGGCAGCATCGCCGAGATGAACCGTCCGTTCGCCGTTTCCCGAACAGTGAACGGCAGTGAACGGCTTTGCCTGTCGGCTGGGTTCGGTATTGGCCGAGCTGGCGGCGCGTACCGCCTCAACTTTGAACTTGCCGTCATCGCGCCTTTTGATCGAGCCTTTAGCAGCGAGCTTGTGCAGCCCGTCCTTCCCACGGCCCAGCTGCCGACCCCACTCGCTCAGGCTGATGCCCTCAGCCGTCGAAATTGCTATCGACTCCTTGCAACTCAAAACCCTAGAGGCTGAAAACCCGGACTGCGCCGCCGTGCGGTAGGAGCGCTCCCGCTCGGAAGGACCCGCGACTTCCGCGGTTGCGAGTGGTCCCGATCTGACGGTTGGTGCGGTCCGCTCTCGACCCTCCGTCAGTACAAAATCTACCTCCTGAAAGTTGCAACATCGTGTTCTGAAGCTGAACTGGCCTGCCCCTCCGAGATCTCCACTTGCTTCAATTCCTGCGTTTGGCTTCGGTTTTGGAACTTTGTTTGGTAACTATCATCAATCACTAATGAAACATGTCGAGCTTTAAAAAGTGATTTTTAATCGAATAGAATTCATTAATTATAGTATAAACCGCTAGTAAAGATTGTAATACAGTTTAATCCATATAATAGGTGATACAGAGAGTTATCTATTGACCGTACGTTAATTCAATATGCGAAACGATGTATGTTCTCATGGCTTGTTTTAACGTATCGTAACCTATGTCAGACGATGCCTAGCTGGCTCCGCCAGCAAACTGGCAATCCTCTTAAGGTGCCTGAAACCCGACCGTGTCTTGCTTCGGGGATGAATCGCCGTCACTCGCCCAGCCGCTCGACTTTCTTGCATAGTTTCCGCCGTCATGATGGTGGCGGCGTCGCCATTATCTTCGCCCTGGCGTCCATTCCGCTCTTGATGGCAGCGGGCATGGCCATCGACTACTCTGTCAATTCCAATGCGCGCCAAGAGGTGCAGAACGCGGTAGACGCGGCGGCCTTGTCGCTGGCGAAGCTTCCGCTCGATACTTCGGAGACGGAACTCAAAGCCAAGGGTGATGCGCAAGTTAAATTGGCACTGTCGAAGTCTGGGATTGGCGGTTTGGTCGTGACGACAGTGCGTGATGGAGATTACATCCGCGTCGGCATCACCGGTAACACTCCAACGTCTTTGACCCAACTCTTGGGCCACACACAACTTGCACTCAACGTTACGAGCACCGCCAAGCGCTCGACGACGAATCTGGAGCTTGCTTTGGTTCTGGACAACACCGGCTCAATGAAGGGCCCGAAGCTAACCAATCTCAAAGCTGCGGCGACTGATCTCGTAGACAACCTGTTCAAGCAGACGGATCCAGCCAAACCAAACGCCCTGAAGATCGGAATAGTGCCCTTTTCGATGACGGTGAATTTAGGCCCAACTGCCGCAGGCAGCGATTATCTCGATCTTGGTGCCAACTCCTCGATCCATAAAATGATCTTCAAGCCTGGAGAAAGTGGTGCGAACCGTTTCACGCTGTTCACGGCGATGAAGCGGACTTGGGCTGGCTGCGTGGAGAGCCGACCAACACCCTACGACGTTGACGGCACACCTCCGTCGTCCCTGTATCCCGATACCTTGTTCGTGCCCTTCTTTGCACCTGATGAGTCCGACAACGATACCCTGGCGGTCAACAGCTACATGGATGATCTGCCAAACGGTAAGAGAGACAATTCGCTGACCAATCGTGAACGACAGGGACTTACTGAAAAGTATAGCAAAAACACTTTTAAAATCGGCGCCAGCGATCGGCAGGGTTCTACAGGCTATCTCTACGGGCCGAACGCGGGCTGCGAAATCCAACCCCTCACTCGGCTGACAACCAGCAAATCCACGGTACTGAATGCCATCACGGCGATGTCCGTTAGCGGAGATACCAACGTGCCAATTGGCCTTGCGTGGGGTTGGCACCTTCTATCGCCGTTCGCCCCCTTCAGGGATGGTGTTGCCTACGACGATCTCAAGACAAAAAAGTTCATAGTCCTTATGACCGACGGGCAAAACCAGTCGACATACAATAACTCTGAAAACCGGTCCTATTACTCTGGAATTGGTTACATCTGGCAGAACCGCATCGGTACCATCTCTAACGACATGGCAACGCGCAGCAAAGCCATGGATGATCGACTGAGCGCGCTCTGTGCCAACGTCAAGAATTCGAACGTCCAGGTGTTCACGATACGCGTTGAGGTAACCGAGGGCACAAATGAGGTGCTCAAAGCTTGTGCATCTAAAGCCAGTATGTTCTTCGATGTAAAAGATTCCTCAGGTCTGCCCGCAGTCTTCAAGGCCATCGCCGAACAAATTAGTGACCTTCGTATCGCCAACTGATCCGACCATGACCCTGATTTCACGGCCTCCCAATCAGCGCCAGCCATGCTGGGGCTTCTGGTCCCACAAAGGCGGCGCCACGGCCATCGAGTTCGGTCTCGTTGGGTTGCCTTTCGTGCTGTTGCTCCTTGTCATCCTGGAAGCATCGCTGCTGCTGACGGCTCAGCTGACCTTCAATAATGCAGTCGACCGTGGCGCACGGCAGGTTCTGACTGGAAATTTTCAAGAAAAATCGGATGGAACGGATCCAGCGGTTAGATTGCGAAAATCCATCTGCGAGGGCTTTGTAATGTTCAGCTGCGCTGATCTCAAGGTGGAGGTGACTACATCGCCGACTTATAGGACCCCGTCTGCTACAAATCCATACGATGCGGATAAAAAAGCTATGGCAGAAGGATTCGGGAACAGGTTTGACTGCCCGAATGGGGACGAGATCGTTTCGATCAGAGCGGCAACCACCGTGTCGGCGTACTTGCCCATGGTCGATTTTACGGGAAGCAAGATCGGCACCGACAAGCAGCTTATCTTGGCGACTGCGGTTTTCCGCTCGGAGCCTTTCGGACCAGGACGTTGCCAGTGACCTCGCTCTTGGCACGCTTTGCACGTGAGCCCGACGGAGTCTCGGCGCTCGAATTCGCGATGATCGCTCCCATCCTGATCGTCGTATTCATGGCATCGATCGAGCTGCCACGGTTCATTTCAACGCACCAGAACTTGGCACGAGCGAATAGAGCTATGGCCGATATCATTGCCCGAGGGACCCTACCTTCCGTGGACGAGGTCTACGAAGCCGGTAAGGCGGTAGCAGCTCCCTTTGACACGACTGGGGCTTCTATCGTGCTTACGGCAGTTGGCGTGTATGCCCAGGGAAACGCCTTCGTCGCCCGCGTATGTTCTAGCGTGCAACACAACGGGACTGCCCGTAGCCTGAATTCGACGATCTCGCCCATTCCTCCTGCAGAGGAACGAGACCGAGCCAGATACGTCATGTCGGAGTTGACGGCGAGGTATGTGCCGATTTTCAATATCTTTCCCATCCTCAACAGTTACACTTTCATGAAACAGGTCTACTGGCCTGTTCGGCGAGGGACAAAATACAATGGATTTGATGAAATCATCCTTCCCGGCGGACAACCATGTCCCATTACTTGACATAGATTAGTCGGGAGGGATTTCACGGGGCCGGATGCTTGGGATCACTTTCGGTCTTCTCATGACTGGTGTGCTCTGGAAATTATGGAAGACGAGGGGCCTTGCGGTTGCGAGTTTGGCGCTGGGTAGAGCATCGAAGCCTCGCTGGCGAGATGCAGGTCCTGATCCGGCCGCAAGCCGTTCTGGGCAGAATGTTGGTTTCTAGGAGCCACGTCCATTTTCGTTTTGCACCCACCTCAGACCTTCGGTGAAGGTGCCAGACGTCAGATTTGGACTATTGGAGCATTCAGAGTGGGCTAGGTGTATGGTCCCGGGATGAGGTATGACGGGTCGCTCCATCAACCTTTCGGTCCGGTCCATCATGCTGTCGAGGATGGTGTTGGCTCCGGCATCCCAGGTGGCAAAAGACTAGCCAACGGGCGGCTCCCTCGGGAGGCTCGGACCGAACAGCTTTCGTCGAGCCCGGGATCTGTGGAGGGCGCCAACGGACTCGCCATCTTTGCGCCTGAAGGATTGCTGGAAGGTTCGAGGCGCGTTCCAAATGACGGAATTGGCGCCGTCTCCCCTGGTCTTCAGGCCGGCGTACTGGCCTAATGAATCGCGCTTCTGGTTTCGGTAGTCACCGAAGCGACAGCTGCCGGATGCAGTTGTCTTGAAGTTGCGGATCGGAAGGCCCGAGCCCTAGGCTGCAATGACGTAAGAGAGCGCGGCCTACTCACTTCAAGATCTTGAGGCGCTAAGCCTTATGCTCCGGAGTAAGGGGGCGGCCTCTGCTGTATTTGGAGGGCACGAAGTCGGCGTGTCCGGCATGGTGAGGCGGGAGCTTATGGTGGCATGGGGTCTCTGACGTGTGTCCCGCTTCAAGCGCGCTCGGGCAAGCTCGGTCTGGGCGCTAGCCTTCATTTCCTAGCTTATTTGTGTTTTCGTTGACCATCAGATCTGCCGCACCCGTTACGTGTTGCCTGGTTTCATTTCCATGCATCTGCGGAAAGCCTGCGTCGCGCTTGCTCTCGAAGAAGGGGTGCCTGAGAGAACTCACAGTGCGCCAGCGGCGCTCACTTAACGGAAAGCATGTTGATCACAGTCCTTGTCGCGTTCTCAGCTCGTTAAGGTGCACGCGTCAGCGTCAGCCAAGCGCGTGCGGTGAGGAAGTCGAGTGCCTGTTGACCAACGTTCCGTGACCAGGAAGAGGCTTTTTCGGATCGGAGAGATCCATATCGAAGGCTATTCATATCCAGTCGATTGCCTGGTTCGTGACACGTCAAACGGTGGCGCGCTCATCGAAGTCGGACATACGGATATCGTACCTGAGACGTTCCGGCTGACCATTTCCAGCAGTGGGTTGGATGTGCCGTGTCGCGTGATCCGACGGACCGCTCATATGCTGGGCGTTGCGTTCGTGGCCTGAACGTCTGAGCGTGGACGGGTGGTACCCTAGGCTGGATACAGCCACGCGCCTCTACCACGACGGTCAACAATGTGGCCGCGTATCCGGGGCAAGGCGCAGGCACCTTAAGCTTCGAACAGCGGCGATGCGACCGCGAAAGTGTCCAGTAACGGACAGAGCTGCGACGTGAGGAAACCGTACGTCCTTCCGTGGGTTCTCTCTCCCCATACGGCCGTACTGGCCACCATGACCTTGGCCAAGCTCTCTGCGTGGAGGCAGCTCATGGCCACGGTCAAACGCCGCGCCGAACTCGCTCAAATCGCCCTTGACGCTTATCTTCATGCTGAGGGCGCCAATCGCCTCTGGAGAGGCGGTGTGCCCGCCTGCGATATCGTCGATCTGATGACGGATCTTCTCCTACTCGCAAAGCAGCGAGGCTACGATCCTTGCTCGGTCGTGACCAAGGTCGAGCGGCACCTGCAGGCAGAAACCGAAGAACAGTGCTAAGGTTAAGGCAAGGCCTGCGCTGACACCAGTTCTCATGACTGTTTGATCGGGAGTCACAGCGGGGCTGCGGCGGTGTTGAGGCGAGCCATACTTCAGAAGATCACTTGGCCCACGCAAATCAGAGATGCCTGTGACCTGACCGGCTGGTTTTGAACCGGGCTGATTGAGAGGATCAGCCAGGACCGAAGGAGCTGGACATGGAAGCATAAGCCACGCAGTCCGCTGTGGCTGAACGACGGCTCTTGCGTGCGGCTGCGGCCGCAGCATCGCAATCACGTTTGGAGCTTCGACTTCGTCCAAGGCTAGACCCGTGATGGTCGGAGCTTGCGCATCCTGACGCTGATTGATGAGCACAGCCGCGCTTGCTTGGCGCTGAAGGTGGCGCGACGCATCAACAGCCTCGGCGTCATCGAGGCGCTGGCGGATGCGATGTGCCTCCATGGCATCCCGGAGCACATTCGCTGCGACAACGGCCCGGAAATGATCTCGAAATCACTACGCAAGTAAGTCGCCAAGACTGTTTCGCGGATCCAGTACATTGCGTCCGCATCACCTTGGGAGAACGGGTACTGCGAGAGCTTCAACGGCAAGCTTAAAGACGAGTGACTACGCCAAAAGATCTTCTGCTCGCTTAAGGAGGCGCAGATCGTGATCGGGATGTGGAAGAACACTTATAACCGCGTTCGGCCGCACTCGTCGTTGGGTGACCTCCCGCCCGCGCCCGTTACGTTCCCGGATCTGGCCTTCCGCCAACCCAGGGCCGCCACCATGCAGCAGCCTTCCAATTGGCTCGGTACAAAATAACGGTCAGGTCAGTGACTTTCCTCATTGGGGGGAGGGGGCTCAATCGACTTTCAAGGAGCGCGCTGATGCTAGGGTAAATACCGGGGTGGGCCGTGACGAGCGACTGAGCACAGTGGATAGAAGCCAAGACGTGCGTCGTTTCTGTCGTGCTCTGCCACGACATATCCCGCCCCGGAGATCAGATTACAGGATCAGTCAACCACCTTACCGTCGGCGCCAACCTTGACGGTCTGCTCTCTGTCGGCGCCTGCCACCTTGATCTCGTACTGTACCGCCGAACCGTCCTTGGACACCTCAGCCTCGAAGGCTTTGCCGCCAGACACCTTCTGCTCGGCCATCGCCAATGCGTCCTTGAGCGGCGTTTTGGCATTCTGGAAATCGGCGGCTTTGAGCCGGGTGAAGTACCGCTCGATCGGCTGGTTCTCTGTCTTGTAGAGTTCGCCCGTATCGGCGTTAATGTAGTGCTCGACGAGCTTGCCGCTCGGATAGACTACCTTGATCTCATAATGCGCTGGGTCCTTCCCCTCGATGTTCTCGAAGTCGGCGTCGATGGCGCGACCGCCCTTTTCCTCGCCCTTGCTCTCGGCCGTGCTCAGCGCCTGCGACAGGCTGATCTTGGCGATCTTTGCGGCTTGCCACTCCTTCGCGTCACCGCCAGTCCGCGTGGTCGACGCGCTGGTTGCCCCTCCAGCAGCTGAAGGCAAGCCTGGCGCAGGAGCCGGAGCGGTGGTGCCGGGAGCTGTTGTCTGGGCCAACGCGAGGCTGGTGCCTAGCGTGAGCAGGCCGGCGGTAGCGGCAAGACGCATCAACATGGTGGTATCCAATCCATCTGGGTGTTGCTGAGCCGAAGCTCGGCCAAGGAACGCACTTCTACAGAGGTCGTGTCCGTCAATGAGGTGGAAATTCGGGGTGGAGTTGGAGCGGCCATCGGTCAGGCGGCCTGAGGTGGAAT
>NZ_JAIETD010000031.1 GCF_019745455.1 Methylobacterium sp. | reverse complement strand
ATTCCACCTCAGGCCGCCTGACCGATGGCCGCTCCAACTCCACCCCGAATTTCCACCTCATTGACGGACACGACCTGCCGAACCTGTACCATTGAGTTTCGGAGTGAGGGCTCGGGCCTGTCTGTCACCGCCAACAACGGTTGGTCCGCGTCCCTTAGTGATCCAACCGGGCGCGATATTGTCGGTGCAGGTTGCTGGGCTAACCGCGGGCACTCCTGGGTCTCTGGAAAGTCGTTTACAGCCCGCTTTCATCGGAACGGCGATCACCTCGAAATGACGATGATAGTTGATGCCGGCACTGAGCCGAAGCCTGTTGTCCGAGGCACATACAGACGGGTGTGGCAGGGCGTTTGAAGGCGGCGTTTGCGCCTGGCTGCGGTGCGGATTTGATGGGGACGAAGAGTGGGCTCATACCCTTGCTTCGAAGCGGACATTCCGCCTCCGACCCATGGCGGCCGTTCAGACCGTCGCCGGCGCATCCCGAAAGCGGTCATTCGGTGACCGTCCGGCACCTCTGCGCCACAACCTACGTGATGAGTGCTAGCGATAGCGGCGCTTACCAGTCGTGATCCGGCGCAGAACACGGGATAGCTGATCTGCCGAGTAGGGTTTGTGCAGCAGCTCGAACCCGTGTTCACCGTTCTCGACCAGCACATGGCTGTAGCCGGAGGCCAGCACCACCGGCAGTCGAGGTAGGCGGCGGCGCAACTCCTCGGCCAGGGCAATCCCGCCCATGCCAGGCATTACGACGTCCGAGAACACCACCTCAAACCCGTCGCCGTCTGTACCAAGACGGATCAGCGCGCTTTCAGCGTTGGCCGCCCACTCCGTCCGGTAGCCCAGGTCTTCGAGGATCTGGGTTGCGAACGTACCGACCTCGATGTTGTCCTCGACCACGAGCACTTTCTGGCCAGTACCCCCGGGAGCTGGGCCGCTTTCCTCGTCAGGAGTTTCGGGCTCGGCCTCCTCCGCGACCTCCGGCAGGTACAGCGTGAACGTGGTGCCCGCGCCGACCACACTCTGCACCTCGACATCGCCGCCGGACTGCTTGGCGAAGCCGAACACCTGGGACAGGCCTAGGCCTGTGCCCTTGCCGACCTCCTTGGTCGTGAAGAACGGCTCGAAAATCCGCCCCATGTCGGCCTCGGCGATGCCGCTGCCCGTATCGCTGAGTTCGATCTTGGCGAAGGGGCCATCCGCGCCCGCGTGGTTCCGGATCACTGGCATCGCTGCGCCACAGCCCAACCTTAGGGTCAGTGTCCCCTCCCCATCCATCGCGTCGCGGGCGTTGACCGCCATGTTGACCAAGGCGGTCTCAAACTGGCTCAGGTCGGCTTTGATGAAACAGGCGTGATCCGCCAGCTGGGTGATAACTCTGACCCGGGCACCGGTGACTGTGTCGAGCATGTCGGCTACAGCCCGCAGCCGATCGCCGACGTTGAGTACCTCCGGCGTCAACGCCTGGCGTCGTGCAAAGGCTAAGAGCTGGCCGGTCAGCTTGGCGGCGCGTTCCACCGTGTCCGACACGGCATCCATGTACCGCTTGCGCCGTTCTTCCGGCAGGTCTGGACGGCGTAGGAAGTCCACGGACGAGCGGATGATGGTGAGCAGGTTGTTGAAGTCGTGCGCTACACCACCGGTGAGCTGGCCCACCGCCTCCATCTTTTGCGACTGGCGCAGGGCCTCGGCCGTAGCTTCCAAGGCAAGCGCTTGCTCCTTGGCCGCCGTCACATCACGCGTCGTGGAGAAGATCCGATCACCAGTTGGCACGGCGTTCCAGGAGAGCCAGCGATAGCTGCCATCCTTGTGCTGGTAGCGGTTCTCGAACCCGGTGACCGTCTCTCCCCGCGCCAGCCCAGCGAGTCCGACGGTGGAGTGCTCCTGGTCGTCGGGGTGGATCAAGTCGAAGACCGAGCGACCAACTAGTTCGGCCTCGGACCATCCCAGCGCCGTCGTCCAGGCTGGGTTGCAGGTGACCATGCGACCGTCGATGTGCAGTACGGACAACAGGTCTGTGGCGAGGCGCCAGACCTCGTCCCGCTCCGCGGTCCGCTTGGCGACCTCTTGCGCCAGCGTGTCGGCGCGCTGAGTTAGAACGGTCGAGGCGTCGCGTAGAGCGGTCACGTCCTGGACGAACACGTAGAACCCATCGACTGCACCGCTGGCGTCATACCGGGGCAGATAGCGGATATCAGCGATCCGCCGCCCCCCATCCCGTCGAGGCCAATCCAGGTCCATCTGCACGGGCTCGCCCGCCAGGGCTCGCTCGATCTGAGCGCGGCGCACTGCATAGCCATCCGCCCCGGCGATCTCAGGGATGGTTCGCCCAACGACCTCTTCCGGCGCTTTGCCAAACCAGTCCCGGTAAGCCGCGTTGGCGAACTGGTAGGTCAACGTGCGGTCCACGAACGAGACTAGGAACGGCAGTGCATCGGTGACCAGTCGAAGTTGGGTTTCGCTGGTGCGCAGGCCACTCTCCGCCATCCGCCGTGCGGTGGCGGTACGGGTGCGGGCGGCGACCTCGCGGATGAACCCCAGTTCATCCTCGGTCCACGTTCGCGGGGTGGCGCTGCACACGAACAGCAGAGCCACGAAGCGTCCGTGTTCGAATACCGGGGTGTTGACCAGCGCCCGCGCGTTGACGGCTTCCAGCGCCGCGGCCTGAGCCGCCGTGCGCGGGTCGTTGCGGGCGTCGTCGATGACGACCATCTCCCCGCGCTTAAGATCGTCGATGTAGCTGCCGAAGGACCGGAACTGGAGCGTCCCAGCGATGGAGACGGCCCCACCGCTGGTCCAGTCCCGTTCGACAGTGATGGTTTCGGCGTCCGGGTCTACCAGCCCGTAGCCGACGAGTTGCACGCCGAGGACCTGCCCGAGGATGCGGCTAGCCACGTCGCTCAAGCTGGCGGTGTCATCATCGTGCTCGGCGAGTTGGTCACTGAGGTCCAGCAACGCCTTGCGCCGCACCTCGCCGTCCCGCAACGCCACCCCGGTCAGGTGCTCGGCTGTGCGGTCGCGCATGATTTTGACGAAGCCGATATGCGCGTCGTCTTCGTCGCGCAGCGCCATCATCTCACCCGACGCCCAGAACCGCTCCTCACCCTTCTTCAGGTGCCAGCGTTCGTCCTGGGCACGCCCGTCGCGCAAAGCCGTCGTCATCTCGTAGGCCACCCGGCCGTTCGCGCGGTCCTCAGGTGTGAAGAAGCGTCCGGCATTCTGGCTGCGCATCTCGTCGGCGGTCCAGCCCATGACGTGCTCGGAGCCGCTGTTCCAGCCGGTGATGGTACCGTCGCGATCCGTCACGATGATCGCGAAATCGAGAGCGCTCTCGAACACCGCGTTCTGGCGGGCGGCATCCATGCTGCCGCTGCGGACCCTCTCCCGCAGTCGCCGCACCTCGGCTTCCAGCTCCTCCCGCGAGAGGGCTGCTAAATCACGTCCAGGCAAGCCAGCGTTTCCCTTCGAAGGCCTCCTCCCAGCGGAGGAGGGCCTACTTCAAACCGATGCTGGTTTGTGAAGCCTGTCGCCTTTCAGGTCTAGATCGGGCCGAGACGGGTGGCTGGTAACGTAGGCACCATGCTCTAGATACGACACCGCAGCCAGTCATTTGCTGACCTGATCCTGCCATCCAGGAACGTCTGCTATTCCAGCCTCACCTCCAATACTTGACCGTCTCAAATCCACCCATTACGGTCGCAGCGCTGACTGGCGGGGAACGAGATAAGCTGCTGTCGCAGTTATATTCGCTTGTGCTAAGGCGCCTGCGCTGCTTCGATGAATGCCCCCAACGCCTTCGAGGCGGCGGCGGCCGAGCCCTTCATGGGGTCTCCTCGGCCGCCTTTTAACGCCTCACTGCCATGTTGATGCCTGCTGGTAACCCAACAGTTGCTCCGGGACTGCAACCCATAGCGTCACGCCAGCCTCATAATGATTGCCGCTGCGCAAACGAGGAGCGTGCAGGCAAGGGCAAGTTCAAGGCGCGTCATGGGCGCTCAGAAAGCAACCACTCAGCCAATAGCATATTATATAAGTTAAATTCACGAGATCGTGAGTAGAGCGCACTTTGCCTATGGCGCCAGCAAAGCCGCTCACCTATCCCGTCCGGCTTACTACAGCTGCCGACCCCTGTGTCCGGCCTCACCGAAGATCATCTCCGCCAACCCAGTACGATGATCACATCACGTTGCCTGCCGCCGCTCAATCAACGCGATGAGGAAGCGTCGAAAAGGGGTCAGCGGCCGGGACGGACTTTCGGAACGCACCTGCTCTAGAAGCAGGGACAGAGCAGCAGTCCGGCGCTCGTGATTAGGGTAGGCGGCCTCCAGTTCGTTGAGGGCAGTAGAAACTCGATCGGCCACCGAGGTGTCTCTGACGGCCGCCAGGAAATCCAGGGTATGCCGGCATCGTTCGACCGGTGGCATGCCTTTGCTCCGCTGTCACACATGACCGAGTGGTCGATGGTATAACGAATGCGTTGCGCCGCATGATCCTTCCCAAGGATGGCTGCAACGGGTGTGGTCGAACGGACAAATCGCTCCCCCCGCGAACCCGTTCGACCCACCTGCTGGAAAGCCTATGAGGCAAGGACCTGATGGCAAAGAAACCGAAGCCGATCGACCTGAAACAGGAGACGGCGGACATCTCGGCCGAAATCGCAGCCTCCTACGAGAAGCTCGCCGGCAAGTTTCGAGAGAAAGCCAAGCGTGCCGCTGATAAGGTCAAGGATACCAAGGGCGAAGAGATGCGTGCTTTCCATCGTAGGCGCTTCGAGCTGTACAGCGATGCCGCCACAGACCTGGAGGACCGCCTGCGTCAGCTGCAGGGCAGCGAAGAGATGGAAGGCGACTAAGCTCGCTGGGGCTGGGCCAGCATGATGGCAGCTCGTACCGCTGCCTGCCGTAGTTCATGGTTCGCCCAGGGCTGACGCATCAGTGTGCTGGCGAACGGATGCTCAGCGACAGCGGCAGCTGGATCAATCTGATACCCTTCACCGAATGAGACAGGGCCACATCCTGGGTTGGCCAGGTAGACGTTCACTACAGCCATCACGTCGTCATCCACGATCTCTAGGCTGTTCAAAAGGTCCAGGGTCATTGGCGCGTGCATTGCGGCGCCGTAGGACTGGTTGGCGACCCTTGTATGGCGTCGGCACATGGCACTTTGTCCAAGTGTATCGACCGTTTGCTTCGGACGTGCTCTATGATGCCGCTCTTGGCTTCGCAAAAGACGATTTGAAACCACACCGCTTGATAAGAGGTTTGAGATGTACCATGGCCTAGCCGTGGGGCACGAGAACCGCGTAGAAGCATGTCAGAGAACACAGGCGACCAAACCACCAACTTCGTCGAACTCGCAGGCGATATCGTCTCAGCGTATGTGTCGAACAACCCTGTCCGACCTGCCGATCTACCGGATTTGATCCGGCAAGTTCACACGGCGCTTCAGGCGCTCGCCACCGGAGCTGCTGCGGCATCACCGGAAGCCGAGATCGAGAAGCCGACGGCGGCGCAGATCCGCAAGTCGGTGATGCCGGAAGGCATTATCAGCTTCATCGACGGTAAGCCGTACAAGACCCTCAAGCGTCACCTAAAAACGCATGGTCTTGACCCATACAGCTATCGTCAGCGTTACGGCCTTCCTGCCGAGTACCCGATGGTTGCAGCGGAATACGCAAAGCAGCGTTCAGATCTTGCGAAATCCATTGGGCTTGGGAGGTCCGTCGATCGGGGCGAGGCTGCCTAGGCTCAAGCGGAGAGTGGCACAATCCTTCAGCGTCGTTTGGCGTAGTTCCGCTTGGGACTGGCTTAAATCTAGGTAGCGGCGCCATGCTCGCGCGCCTTATCACTCACCGTCATAGCCCAATCGTTGCCCTTGGCACCGCTGTTGCCGGGTTGACGATGGTTTTCCTTCAAGAGGTGATCCTAGGACTTAGCTGGTAAAGACCCAGACCTACAGCTTACCGTCTCTGTTGTAGAGATAGGCACGCCCCGCCGGCCGGTAATCGGATCGGACGGCGGAGCTTGCTCAGACTAGCGGCCTGTTCCACCCGGCGCTGCACCAGCGCCTGTCCCCATCGTGCCTGTGGAGCTGCCGGCCGCACCGCCCACCGATCCAGAACTTCCCGTTCCCATGTTGCCGCCTGTACCTGGTCCTGTACCAGTGCCCATGCCGGTGCCGGCGCCGCTACCCATCCCAGTGCCGGAGGTGTTCCCGGTCCCGTTGGACCCGCTGCTGCTGCCCATGCCGGAACCGCCAGCTGCACCACCAGCCGCTCCTCCAGACCCACCGCTTGCTCCTCCCGAGCTTCCGCTTTGAGCAAGGGCGAAGCTGATACTGCCAAGCAGCAGAGTTGCTACGATAACAGACGAGCGTAAAACCTTCGTGCTCATAAAACTCTCCTAGCTTTGTTGCAGGGACGATAGCTCGGTGAAATCCTGGCCCGACATGCCAAGAGTTCATTTTTTAACGGGTCCAAGCGAGGAGCTGTTCTGTTTTTTCGTGCAAGAACAGCAATACGACCGATTGCGCTATGAGCCCATGATGCGCTTGGCGATTTCGGTATGCTGTTCGTCGCCCTGCTTGGCCTCATCCAGCGAGGTCTGCATCGCCTCGGCTGTCTCGCTCATGCCAAGCTGACTCGCGTAGGTGCGGATCGTGCCGAACGCGGCAATCCAGTAGTGTAGCGCAAGCTGGCCGTTGGCGATGATGCCGAGATCGCGTGAGGTGTCATCAGGGGCCTGTTGGCGGATCTGGCGACTGACCTCGTAGAGACCTTCCAGCACCGGGTTCTTCTGCTCCCCGCTCCCACCTGCTTCCTGAAGCGCCCGGTCGATACGCTGGGTCCACTGCTGTGACGTCTGATTGCCCTTCTCCAGTGCGGCCTTGAGGTCCGAATGGTGGGCATCCTTTTGGATCTCGTCAGTGGCCATCGCAGCGACTTTGCCACCTGCCTTCATGGCGGCAAGGCCCTGAGCTACGAGCGTTTTCAGTGCATCGTTGTTCATCGTCTTCCTCCAATCTGCCTGCCCACAGAGGTGCAGGATTGATAGAGGAACTGCATGAACCGAGGTTTGGATCTCCGATGCGTCGAAGCGTCGAGCATGATGCCTCTTCGCGTAGGTAACGCTGTAAAACCCTATGCTCCATATCCTAGCATTCGGTCGAACCGTCAGCGCCTGTCGTCGAACCTCGGAAGCTGGCCTCGCGTCTCAGCTAGCTCTGATCGGATCAGCTCACAGTTAGATCGCGTATCAAACGATTGGAATTTCGGTCGGCGTGGTTGGAGGGATGCCGAGAGGCTCATCCGGCGTTGGAACATCGCTTGGAGGCGTCGGTGGAACACCAGCAGGCTCTGAAGGCGGCATTTCTTCAGGCTGCGGAGGGTGCCCAGGCGACGGGTTTGGATCTGCCGGAGTTGGCTCGGGATAGGGCTGATCTGGAGGAGGAATAGCTGGCATTTCGCTTCCCTGCACGACAGCTGCGAACAGCTTGGGATGTCGA
The DNA here is from genome assembly GCF_019745455.1 of Methylobacterium sp. Taxonomy (GTDB): domain Bacteria; phylum Pseudomonadota; class Alphaproteobacteria; order Rhizobiales; family Beijerinckiaceae; genus Methylobacterium. Next base: position 115 of record NZ_JAIETD010000031.1, on the reverse strand, counting down.
CCAACGAGCGAGCGCCAAGGAAGCTCCGCAAAAGCGGGTTGAACCGCGCCGGGTTTCCCGGAGGCCATTTGGTTTGGGTCAGGCTGCCAAGGCTTGCGCCTCGGTTTGTGCATAG
>NZ_JAIETD010000130.1 GCF_019745455.1 Methylobacterium sp. | reverse complement strand
CGATACGCCGCCTTCAACTCACCGTCGTCACCCAATCTCCCGCATAGCTCGTGATGCGTCCATGCCGTGGCTTGCCGGATCCGGACTGATGCACGCTCGGGTTCAGCCCAAGATAGGCCACAAGCCGATCCGGGCCGGCGAACCGCGCCACGGGTCCGATGGCGGCGATCAGCCCGACGGCGACCACCAGGTCGATGCCTGGGATCGTCATCAGCCGCGTGACGTTCGCGTCGGCGCGGGCCTCGCGCGCCAGTTCACGCTCGACGACCTTCAAGTCCTCACTCAGCCGGTCGTACTCACGCAGGTGCCGGGCGACGGCATCGCTCTCGTCGCCGGGCAGCGGCTGTGCCAGCAGCCAGGTCCGTCCCCGCGGCCCGAACAGATCGGCGTGGGGACAGGGCGGCACGAGATGCGCATGCAGGATCGACTGCACCATCGTCTTCAGCCGCGTCCGCTGCCGGACGATCTGGGTGCGGCGTGTGACCTGGCGCCGGAGCGCAAGCGTTGCCTCGTCCGGGATCCAGACCTCTGGCAGAAAGCCACTGGCATAGAGCCGCGCCAGCACGGTCGCGTCGATGACGTCGGTCTTGATCCGCGCCTCGGCGATCAGCCGCACCTGGCGCGGGTTGGCGATCACCACCCGACCGACATGCGGCCGGATCACCTCCGCGACCGCGCTGGCGTTGCCGGTCGCCTCCACGACGACATGGTCGTCGTGCGTCAGCGTCTTGGCGAACGCCGTCAGGTGATCGCGCGTCATGCCGATCCGACCAAGACGCCGGACCGCGCCGTTCTCCAGCATCACCGCCTCGGCGAAAACGCGGTGGATGTCCAATCCCACAACCCGCATGAGCCTGTCTCCTCGTCTCGATTACGGGAGCTGGCGGGCAACACGGCAACTACGGATCCGCGCTCGCAGCGCATCCGGGCGAGCCGCAGGGGCGGCCAGATAACGGCTCGGGCTCGCAGCCCATCGTCTAAGGGTCGGCCTGCCCGCACTCACGTGCTCCCGGTGCCCCGTGTCCCGGATGGGCTCACCATAGCGCCGATCCGAAGATCAGCGGAACGCGAGGGCACCGAGGGCCATCATGCCGGATAACGGCCAAGTCGAGCGGATGAACCGCACGATCAAGGACGCGACGGTCAAACGCTACCACTACGATAGCCACGACCAGCTTCGAACGCATCTGCACCTGTTCGTCGATGCCTACAATCACGCTCGTCGGCTCAAGACCCTGCGGGGCCTGACACCCACCGAGTTCATCCTGAACGCCTGGACGAAAGAGCCCAATCGCTTCAGGATCGACCCGTCACACCTCATCCCGGGACCATACACCTAGAGCCCCAGCATGGTGTGCTTCTTCGCGCGTTGAGGGCGCTGGCCCTAGAACTGCATCCCGGCCTTGTGGAGGTTGCACGGCCGGGTGATCGGGCGGTGAGCTGGGGTTGGGGGCCGAAGAAGATGAGCGAGGCTTATGCTTGTGCGCTACCCTATAAGGATCATGTAAATCTCGCATTCTACCAAGGTGCAAATCTAGGCGATTTAACCCGCCTTCTCCAAGGTACAGGCAAGGCTATGCGCCATCTGCCGCTGATGCAATTAGAACAGCTTGCCGATCCGACCGTCCGCGAACTGCTGGTAGCGGCACGTATCGAGCGACGGCGAGCCCTGAGGCTGCCGGCCTGACGTTTTCCCAGAATTCGATCCCAATCGGGACGATAGCCGGGCTTAGCGTACGATTTTGACCATCCTCTCACCGGACCCCGTCAGCGTCCGCAAGTCCCGGCCGGGAGATGCCGGTTGGCAGCCGGCGTGAATTCAAAAGACAGAGTCTCCGCACGGATGAGGCAGCAGCGTCCCCCTGATCTCGCCGCTGAAACCGTCTTTCGCGCGCTTGGCGGCTTCCGCACGGCACGGGGATACCTCTGCCGCTGTCCTGTCCCCTCGCATGGGCAGGGCCGGGGCGACCGCAACCCGTCGCTGTTCGTCTCAGACGGCGAGCGCCGCCTTGTGCTGACCTGCTTTGCCGGGTGTTCCTGGCAGGACATCGCCGCGGCCCTGCGCAGCCGCAACCTGACCGAGGAGGCCGCGCCGCCGCGAAGGGAGCCCCCGCCGCCCAAGACCACGACGGCGGACGCGGCGGCCCTGTGGCGTGAGGCCCTTCCCGTCGATGGCACGCTTGCCGCCCGCTACGTCGCAGCGCGGGGTCTGCCGCCCCCGCCCCCGTCGTTGCGGTTCCTGCCGGATGCGCCGTACTCGAGCCGCCGCCTGATGCCTGCCCTCGTGGCTGGAATGCAGGACGTCGAGCGCCAGCTTGTCGCCGTGCAGCTCACCTTCCTGCTCCCCTCTCGGCCGGAGAAGGCGGGCGTGAAGCGTCCGCGCCGGATCATCGGCCCGGCTCGCGGCGCCGCCCTGCGGCTTGCCGCGCCGGCCGAGATCCTTGGGATGGCCGAGGGGTACGAGAACGGCCATGCCGCCATGATGCTGCACGGTCTTCCGACCTGGTGCTGTCTCGGCGCAGAGCGCATGGCCCTGGTACGGCTTCCGCCCGTCGTGCGCCGTCTCGTGATCTTCGCCGATCCCGACGCGCCCGGCTTGCGCGCAGCCGAGGCTACACGCGCCGCCCATCCACGACTTTCCGTCGAGATCCGACCGCCGCCAGGGTTGTCCGAGGGCGCGGACCATCTGGACGATTACGCGGAGCACTATCGCAAGCTTGGCTTAGCAAGGGTCGCGACGCTAAAAAGTATGGACGATGGCGCGGATTCCGAGATTGACTCCGGAGCCGGGCTCGGCCGACATGCACTGTAACGCTCGAACTCGTGTGTGCGAGTCCCGAGACCGTTAGGAGATCAACCGACCGCCGCAGCAGTCCGACCCCTTCAAACGACAACGGCCCCCTCTCCTGGCAGAGAAGGGGCCGAGCCGGTGCAAGAAGCACGCTTGTCGAGGAAAACTATGCACTCCTCACAAGCCACAGAATGCCCCTCGGGGTCAAGTGAGAAACGCAGTTTCTCGCAACGGCGAAGCGTTGCTTGTAGGTGACCCGCCCTCTTGAGGGCGGATCAGAACGACCGTCGCGGCCCGACCGAAAGGGATCGGGTCAATGCACGATACAGTCGGCCGCCGAGGGGCGGCCGGAAGGCGACTCACTGCGCCCTTCGGGGGGCGGGGGCTCACGGCTGCCCAGATCGCGGCCCAGATCGCAGCGCACGAGGCGCCGGCCGGGGGGCGGGTGGCCCACAAATGGGCGGTGGTCCGCGACATCACCGCCGCGCGCGCGCAACTCGGGGTGTCGGCTCAGGCGCTTGCCGTGCTCGAAGCGCTGGTGAGCTTCCTCCCCGAAACCGTCCTGGCTCCGGAGGCGGAGACCGATCTTGTCGTGTGGCCGTCGAACCGGAGCTTGAGCGCAAGGGCGAATGGCTTGTCGGATGCCTCCCTGCGCCGGCATCTGGCCGCGCTGATCGAGGCCGGGCTTGTGATCCGGCGCGACAGCCCCAACGGGAAACGCTTCGCGCGGCGCGGTGAAGGGGGGCAGCTCACCCACGCCTATGGGTTCGACCTCGCGCCGCTCGCGGTCCGTGCCGACGAGTTCGGCGGCTTGGCCGAGGCCGCTCGCGCCGAGATCCTGGCCCAGAAGCTCGCACGGGAGAAGGCGACCCTCCTCCGGCGCGACTGCGCCAAGCTCCTCGATGCGATCGACCGTGAGGCGGATGCCAACCGCTTCGGGGGGGAGGCCGAGGCTTTCCGTGCCCGCTACAGCGCCGCAGTGGCCGCCTGCCCACGCCGGCCGACACCAGCCCAGATCGCGGCCTTGGGAGACGAGCTTGAGGGCCTTGCCCTGGCTGTGAGTGAAGCCCTCGCGTCCTGCCAAGAATCCAAAAAAATAAGCGGCAGTGCCGCTCAGAATGAGCGCCACATACAGAATTCAAATGGGGATGGTTCTGTTTCTGAACCGGCCTTCGAAAAGGTGCAGAAGGAATCGGCCGCGCCAGAACCAGCGAGGGCGGGTGTTGAGATTCGCTCGACCTATCCGCTTGCGACGGTGCTCGACGCCTGCCCGCAGATTCAGGAGCTTGTGCTTGGTGGAATCCGATCCTGGCGCGAGCTAACCGACGCAGCCGAGAAGGCACGATCCATGCTTGGCATCAGCCCGAGCGCCTGGAAGGCAGCGCGCGAGGCCATGGGCGACGATGCCGCCGCCGTCACCATTGCGGCCATTCTGGAGCGACACGAGCAGATCATCAGCCCTGGCGGCTATCTGCGCACTCTCACGGAGCGTAAGCGCGCCGGCACCTACTCCCTCGGCCCCGTTCTGCAGGCCCTCAACCGCGCGCGCCTCACCCAGCTCTCCCAGATTGGAATCCGAAATACGCTGTCGCCGTCTGTCGCTCGCAGGGCTAGTGTCCAGCTATGACACAGGGGATCGATCAGGCCCGACTTGCCGCCCTGGTGACGGGACCCGACCGTGAGCGGATCGCGGCTTTCCTGCTCGATGGTGCGACGGCGTTCGCGCCGAACGGATTTCCCATGACGACCGCCGGAGCGGCGCGGCATATATGGACCGGACAGGCGTTCGAGTTTCCAATCCTCGGTGTTGAAGCCGCTGGCCTGTCTTGCTTGCTGCGGGCGCTTCACGCCCTTCCAACCGGGGAGCCGCTAACGCGGCATTATCTCAAATCCCCAACCCACACCTGCACCGTGTTTCTGTCCGTAAAAGGCAATTTTGTAGGGGCAGTTTTGCATGGCAAGGCGAATGTACCGCTGCCCAGCGGGCTGCCCACACCCAACCCTGTCGCTGTCCCAACTCCCAGCCGGCAACCGTCTCAACCGCGTCAAAAACGGTCGTCGCGGCTCCAATGCAGGCCAAAACAACTGGATCTGTTCACAGACCTTCCCTGATAATATCCCAGATAGCCAACCTTTCATGGTGGCAGTTTAAATATATATGGACGGTCAGTGGAGCCAATGAAAATGAGATTCATGAGCAAGATTAGGAGAAGGGTTCAGTATCTACATGCATTGAAACAAACAAAGTATTTAATGCCAAAATCGTATAATGAAATTCCTGAATATAAAGCCGCATTTAAGCAGGCAATTTATTTTACTAGATCATGCAGTTTCGATATTGATGCGGTTAATTGGATCGATAAAACATTTATAACTGCGGATAGCACAGACATAGAAGATTCGCTGCGTGACTCTAAACTAGCATCGTTTGACGGGGCTGCCAGGCAGTGTCTCAAATGGTCTCATTTCTATGCTCCGCGGGTTGCAAAAAAATTAGGTTGTGGAGCTTGGGTAACTATTGGTCAAATCTGGAATAGAGAAGAAATCGTTTATGGCCCAAGTTGGAATGATTTGAAAAGATGGATAGCAAAAGGTATTCAAAGAGATGATTTCGAAAATCGTCGGGGGTTCAATCTTCATGCTTGGATTACATTGCAAACCTGCGAAATCATAGATTTAACATTTTTCACAACACTTTCTGAGATGGATCCGCAATTTAAGAGCTGTGCTGGACAATTCACTCACGGACGTGACCCGCACGCTATTAACGGTCATAGATACTATCCAATGGCCATAGGATCTGATTTTGCGCAGACAATCTCGGACAAATCTATATCTTCATTGCTTACAAATAATGTTGAGGAACTTAATAATTGTTCTGCTGTATTTTTATTTGATTGATTCTAAAATGACAGAAATCCTGTCCGACCGTCAAAGGATCGAACTCGCGATCCCTGCCTATCTTATGTTTGGAATCAGTTCTGTGCCAGGGGTTTTTGCGCCCAATGATCCAAGCTTAGCGGAGCGTGCCGAGGCTGACATTTCCAAACTCCGCAAGAAGTTGCATGATGTGAGCCTCGAACCATTCGCCGACCTAACGCCGAAGAAGCGGAACGCGCTTTTGCGCCGTTTGGAGCGTGTTGCAAAAGGTGAATTTGTCTACTGGAAGGATGAAAATGCTCTTATCATTATGATCAAGCTTGTTTTATTTCTAGAAATCTTGGTCGGTCAGCAGATGCTAATCCTATGGGAAGGAACTCCAATGGATTGGGCAGTGCGGCAACTCTCATTGATGAGCCGTCACGGCTTCGATGACCCGCAGATAATCGCGGCTGGTCATGTCCAAGCAGATCAGATGCTTGCTAGATTTCAGAAAGAGGGGCTGTACCCCAAGGCGCTTAACGTCCTCCGATAAGCCATGACCTTCCCTGCGGTTAGGGAGAGTTATCCCCATAAAACACACTCATACATGATCGATGAGGGTTGACACAGGAACCGCCTGGACGGCGAGTCCGACTCGGCGCTTGATTGTTTGTAACACTCAATCAAGCGGGACTCGGCCATGACCGCCACCAACAATCACGGCGGACGCCGACCCGGAGCCGGGCGTAAGCCCGGCTTGCGCCATGCTGAACCCACGACTGTCGTGCGGTTGCCGGTCGACCTTGCTGCCGCTGCGAGGCGCGTCGCCGAGGCCAGGGGGGGCTCAGGCAGCGGGATCGGTGCATTCCTCCGGGGCGAGGCTCGTTCGAACGCCACCGCTCCCCTGGTGACGGAAGCCGTCGCCTGTGGCTTCCCGTCCCCCGCAGAAGACAGCCTTGAGAGCCCTCTGGACCTCAACGAGCTGCACGGGATCGGTGCGCCATCCGTGTTTTTGGTCAGGGTCGCCGGCGAGAGCATGATCGGAAGGGGCCTGTTTCCTGGCGATATCGCTGTGGTGGACAAGGCGCGCGAGCCGAAATCCGGCTGCATCGTTGTCGCGTGCTTGAACGGGGAATTCACCCTCAAAACCTACCTGCACCGGGGCGGCCGAGTTGTCCTCCAGGCCGAGAACCCCGCTTTCCCTGACATCGAAGTGCCCGAGGCCGCCGACTTCCAGGTGTGGGGCGTCGTGACCGGCAGCTCCCGCGTTTTTTAGCGCTGGCCCGACTATGAACAGTCTCATCGCCCTGGTGGACTGCAACAATTTTTATGCGAGCTGCGAAAGGTTGTTTCAGCCGAAGCTCAATGGCAGGCCAGTCGTGGTGCTGTCGAACAATGATGGTTGTTGCATCGCGCGCAGCGAGGAGGCCAAAGCACTCGGGATCAAAATGGGCGACGCCTACCATTTGCGCAAACAAGAGTTTGCGCGATGGGGCGTAGTCGTGTTCTCCTCCAATTATACATTGTATGGTGACATCTCTTCCCGCGTGATGCGCGTACTCTCCGGTTTCACGCCCGATCTGGAAGTCTACAGCATCGATGAGGCTTTCCTTGGCCTCGTGGGCTTCCCTGACCCGGAGGCCCACGCGCGAGCCCTGCGGCTCGCGGTGGGCCGCCTCGGCATTCCCGTGTGTGTCGGCATCGGGCCGACCAAGACCCTCGCCAAGATCGGCAACCGGATCGCCAAGAGAGATCCTAGGCATGGCGGGGTGTGCCTGCTCGACACCGAGGCGGCGCAGACGGCCGCGCTCGGGCAGCTCGATCTTGGAGACGTGTGGGGCATCGGCAGTCGACTGGTGCCGAAGCTCGCCGATCTTGGGATCACGACCCCCTTGCAGCTCCGGGCGGCCGACCCGGCGATGATCCGCCAGCGGTTCAATGTCGTGCTGCACCGGACGGTGTTGGAGCTGCGGGGCATTCCCTGCCTCGACCTCGATCGCGATACCCCGGACAGCCGGACAATCTGGGGTCGGTACACAGAACGGACCCAGATATACGCTAAGGTTTTGCCGTGCCTTCGACGGCGCGCATCTGGCGAAGC
>NZ_JAIETD010000178.1 GCF_019745455.1 Methylobacterium sp. | reverse complement strand
ACTAGAATCGCGTCAAAGTATCTCTCGCCATCTCGGACTTGTAGTAAGCATCCGAGGGAGACCGCCGGCAGGTTGGCCTTGAGCGGTTATGGTGGGGTGCGATCGATCTGATCGCTAATGATCTCGCGCAGGTTTTCCAGACCGAAGTCGGTGAAGGCCATGGTCTCGATGCCGTCGACGTCGTAGATCCACAGCTTGCCGTCTTCGGGATCGAGTTGGTCAGATATATCCCACAGCAGGTCTTCGTCGCGGCCTAGAATCTCAGCGGCACGCCGGATCGTAAACACGCGAGTGATGGCGGCCATGGCTCAGGCGGCAGCCGCCTGCAGAGCGCGCTTTTTCCATTCCCAGGGGAGCAACTCGTGCAAGCGGCTCTGCGGCAGCGAGGCGATGCGGGTAAAGACGTCAGCCAGCCAAGCTTGCGGATCAACATCGTTGAGCTTTGCCGTCATGATCAGCGTGAACATGACGGCCGCGCGATCGGCGCCGCGATCGGAACCCGCGAACAGCCATGCCTTTCTGCCCAGGGCCAGGCCTCGCAGAGCACGTTCCGCCGCGTTGTTCGTCAGACAGATCCGACCGTCGTCGATGAACCGGCTGAACTGGCTCCAGCGTTTGAGCATATAGTCGATCGGCTTGATCACGGGCGCCGAGCGCGACAGTCTGGATCGTTGATCATGCAGCCATGCCTCGAGTTCGGCCACGAGTGGCGCACTCTTCTCCTGGCGAATGCGCCGACGCTCGTCGGCGCTCAGCCCATTGATCGTGCGCTCGATGTCGAACAGCGCGTCGATGCGTTGGACAGCCGCCAGCGCGATCGGCGAGATCGCCGTCGCCGATCGTCCTCGTCGGGCGTTCTTGGCGATATCGGCCAGCTCGAAGAACTGCCGCCTGGCGTGCGCCCAACAGAGAGCCGGTGTGATGGGAGCGGGCTTGCGCGCCACCTCGTACAGGCCATTGAAGCCGCTATAGGCATCGGCCTGAAGGATACCGGTGAAGCTTGCCAAGTGGCGCACCGGATGCTCGCCGCGTCGGTCCCGTGAGGCATAGTAAACGGCTGCCGGCGGGGCGGGTCCTGCAAACGGCCGATCGTCTCGGACGTAGCCCCAGATGTGGCCCGTGACCGTCTTGCCTTTGGCCAGGATCGGCACTGTCGTGTCGTCGCCATGCAAGCGCTCGGCCGCCAGAACATGCGCCTCGATCAGGTGATACAGCGGTAAGCCGGCGAAGACCCCGACGCCCACCTGGTCGGCAAGCGTTGAGAGGCTGAGATCGATACCCTCGCACCTGAAGCGCTCGCTCTGCCGATTCAATGGGATATGCTGTCCGAACTTGTCGAACAGGATCGTCGCCAGCAGCCTGGGCCCGATGAAGCCGCGTGGCGTGGCATGGAAGGGCGCCGGCGGCTGGGTGATGGTCTGGCAGGCACGGCACGAGAACTTCTCGCGCACCGTCTCGATCAGCTTCCACCGCCGCGGCACGATCTCCAAGGTCTTGGTCACATCCTCGCCCAGCTTCGACAACTTGGCTGATCCGCAACAGGGGCAGCTCGTCGGCGCGGCAATGACGACCCGCTCGCGTTCGATATCCTCGGGGAACGGCTGGCGGACCATCCGCCGGCGCGTGAAGGACCGAACCGTCTGCGTCTTCTTGGCCGCTTCCTCGGCCGCCAGCTCGTCCTCGGTCGCCGACGCTTCCGCCTCCTCCAACTGCAGCTCAAGTTGATCGAGCAGCCGCTCCTTGCGCTCCGAGCGCTGGCCGTAAAGCTGGCGCCGCAACTTCTCGATCTCCAGCTTCAGATGAGCGATCAGCGCTTCATTACTGGAACGATCTGCCACGGCGTTGGCCGCCTCGGCTTGGGCTTGCGCGGCCGCTGCCTCAGCCCGCTGACGGGCGGCGCGCTCCGCCACCAGCATCGCCTGGGCCGTCGCAAGGTCGGAGGGAAGTGCTTCGGACGCCGCGCTCACGCGACAACAGAATCACATCCTCTCGTCGCCTCAAAGACAAAACCTCATCCCACCGAACTCGGCCGCCATGTCTCTTGGGGATGACGCCAGTCGATACCGGACAGAAGGTAACCTAGCTGTGCAGGCGAGATCGTCACCACACCGTCGGCTGCGCTCGGCCATAGAAAGCGCCCTCGCTCCAGCCGCTTCGTGAACAGGCAGGCGCCTTGCCCGTCGTGCCAGATCACCTTCAACAGACCTCCTCGCCGCCCTCGGAAGCAGAACAGGTGACCGCTCAGGGGATCGCCCCGCAGCACCTCCTGCACCTGCAGCGCCAGCGACGGAAAGCCCTTGCGCATATCCGTGTAGCCCGTCGCCAGCCACACTCGAACGCCAGACGGTAACGGGATCATCGATGCAGCAGCACCCTGATCACGCGCCCCAGCACGGCCGTGTCCACGTCATGGCCGGCGATCAACCGACAGCCACCGGGCAGCTCGATCTCCATCCGGCCCGCAATCGTTACCGCAACGGCCGGCGCGGGCGCGGCGGCTTGCGCCATCCCATCGTTCGCTATCACCGCCGGCACGAACATCGCCGACCCGCCAGCCCCCTGGACCTCGGTCCCGTACCGGCGTCGCCACGTGAACAGCAGGTTCGCATTGACGTCGTGTCGTCTTGCCACCACCGACACCGACGCTCCAGGCTCGAAGCTCTCCGCAACGATCCGGCGCCGCTCTTCCTCAGACCTCCGGCGACGCCGAACCTTGCCGACTTCCGACCCCGATACCTCTGCCATCGCAAGTGTCCATCTGCCTCAAATGGACACCTACATTCTCACCAACTCTTCTCTCTCACCAGGCGGCCTTCCTCGGATGGATACGACTTGTATCCGATGTTGCCGTTCAAGTGTCGTCCAAACGCAACCACGAGGATTGGCAGAGCCAAGAGCGAGGAAATGACCGCTAGCTTTTACTGGAAACTCAGAAAGGATGCGGAACATCAGCGACATTGTGGAGCTTCAGCATCGGAGTTGGATATTCGTGAGCCCGAATTACCCCGCGACCTCCGCCCTCAACAGGCCGACTACATAGTCTACAGCCTCGGCGAGAAATGCGGCGTCATTCGCGACTAGCCAGGAGGTAAGGGCGAACGAAAAATGTGCTTTGCGACTGGAATAGTCGTGGGTGGCGTTCGTCAATTCCTTGACTAGGTCGTGAAGTAATTTCGGTGCATCAACATTAATTTTCCAATCATCAGCGTCGGTCTGCGAGACACCACGATAATACTTCGCGTCACTCCGGTGGTCCGATATCCACTTCTGGACATCCGCGGTCGATACCGTCGGAGTTTTGGCCTCCGCTCCAAGTACAGCGGCAATTGCTTCGGCATGCAGTAAGTAGTTTTCAAAGGTCCGGCGAGGTAGGAACTTAACTAGGCAATTCGATTGTTTTATGAGTTCGGCCCGAAACTCCGCGCTTCGCAACTCCGTATCTAGGCTGATCGCTATCGCTGGCGGCGCAAATGCACTTTGAGTAGACAGTCGTCTATAGATTTTCCAGACCAATTCTGCATTCTTGCGATCTAGATCTCCGGTATTTACGACGGAGACGAAAGCAGTTCGAGCTGGCAACTCCTTGCCTGCTGCCTTTAGCAAAAGTGGAAAACACCTTTCTTCAGTTTTTCCTTCAACCCATATAATTGCGTCATAGCCAAACACATCCGAGATGTGCACACCTAGCTCATCAAACGCGGCACGAATGCCATTAAGAGTATCGCCCGCATATGTTGTTGTTTTACTCGCACCTTCTTCCCATCGTACGACAATCATCGTGTCCGCCTCGGTCGCACCAATTACCGCCGGACTATGAGTGGTAATTATAAACTGATGCATCTCGAAGCTTCGCAGTACTTGCATTAGCACTCGCGATGCGCCTGGGTGCAGAAAGCTATTTGGTTCATCGATAACGATGATTCGGCTACTTTTAGCCGTTACTAAAACAAACAGAATGGCCAGCACTTGACCTATGCCGGTACCGCACTGGTCCAGCGGAATTGCCAGATCACTTCGTTCTTGAGCGTAGCCGCTACTCCAAATCTTGATAATTGCCTCGCCTTTTGCTGGAGGCAGCGTGATTGCTTCGACCTCCGGTAAGACGCGCTGCACAAGTTTTAGATAGCGCTGAAACTGTGCGTGGTTCGATGTGTACAGATAGTGCAAGACCGAGGGAAGATTTGATCCGTCTGTGCTGAGTTCTAACGATTCCTGCATTTGCGCGTTTGCGGGAACCCGACGTTCCGCGCGGAAGACATACACGCTTGCATCAACAGCGGGCCCCAGGACCTCGGAAATGGTGTCTGCGCGATTCCTAATAACTTGATCGATTTGCCAGTTCATCCGGTCTCTATCGGGGACGATTCTGCACGAATAGAAAGTGTCTGATACTACCGTGAAGAGGCCATGAGATGGATATGAAAGTGGCTGCCAAGGGGTCGTGCCGATCTTACGCAGCCGAATATTGTGTTCCTGATTGAAAAATTTACCTTGGATGAACTCCTTTTTTGCGTTTGCGTGTGGGATAACTCTTGCGCGGTCGGCCGGATTGCTAAGTCGAAGCGCAACTACTGTCCCACATTGTGACAACACGGTTTCGTCCACCTCGGCGGGTCTTTGAGATACAAGCATCGCGCCTACGCCATACTTGCGCCCTTCCTTCGCGATTCGCTTCACGATATCGGCTGCGACATTGTTGCTGTCGGTGGCCAAGTATCGGTGAGCTTCCTCCATTACAACAAGAAGGGGGCGCAGAACTCCACCTTCTGTCTTTTCCCGACTCCAAAAGAGTGCCTCGTAAATGATGCGGAGTATTGAACCGATCAAACGAACGAGAACGGAGCTTGGTATTCCTGAAAGATCGAGAATCGTGATCTGCCGATCGTGCCCCAACCACCCTTGGAGGAGGCTGTCCAAATCTTTGTCGACTTCGCCGGAAAGATTTGGCTCCCAAGGGCCAGGGTGCAAAATGAAGTCGTAGCGTCGGTCTAGAAGTCGGGAACGCAGAAGGTTTAAGTGCCGGCGAATTCCTCTTGCTGCTGGATTGAGAAATGGACCGGATGCGCCCATCGCATGAGGTCGATAGCGAGGCGGAGTTAACGTCTCCGCATTGCCAGCACTGTCCAACGCCGGTTGATCTCGTTGGGCTCCGACAAATGTTGCTGTTTCAAAGTCGATAAGATCGAACCAAAGCTTCTTTAAGCTAAATGGGACCGGACTATCTATGGTCAGGGACTCGGGATCCAATCCTGCAAGAGGGCTAAGAGCGATTCGCTGCGCTTTCATATCTTGCAGCTTATCCGCAAAGGCCGTTTCCTGAGTTTCATTGAGATCGCCAGCAACAAAGGCCAGGAGTTCCCCCGCTTCGAGCGCCCAATATGGGACAAACAGCGGGTGCTGTCCGAGGCTAGGTGTAGCGCTGAAGACTTGAGCAATGTCGGACAATGCGGAAGTGTATTCTCCATGAATATCGAGCAGTAGTATTCGAGCTGCTGGCGATCCATTCCCACCGCTAGTCGGCCGGACGATCGAGCGTAAGAGGCTTGCAACAGTGGTTGATTTCCCTGCGCCCGTAGACCCAAGAATGGCAGAGTGCCTAGTAACCAAATTGTCCAATGAGAGCCGAACCACGATGTTTTCGGCACTTGATAGGGTACCAACAGGTACCTGATCATCCCCTCCATAGCCGTAGATGCGATGCAGGTCTGTTTCCGTCACAATATGCACCGCGTCATCAATGCTTGGATGCTGGCTAATTCCGCGCTCAAAACGAGTGCCGATTGCTTCGCCTACAAGTTCAACTCGCATCCATCGCCCGGAGTTTGCTGCCTCAAGGTCATGCTCTGGTGTCGGTGTGGCTCCGATCGCCGACACGATGCCGTATAGGTCTTGGTAGCCTTGTGGGATTCGCACAAAACTCCCGACTTGGCCTACCCGATAGGTATGGCCACTGATGATCGCAAGGCCAGATGCTAGGGATTCGGTCAGTGTAATCGTGACCGACGCACCGGAGACTTCGACCACCGATCCAAGAAATGTAGGATCCGATCCGTTCACGAGGAGCCGCCATAGACGGGCAAAGGTGGTGCGGAATTCGTGGTTAGGTCGGCAGGTCTAGGTCGTTGCAATTCCGTTGCCTGCGCTAACGCACAGAAGCGAGTGAAGCGGGAGAAATCTCCTAGAAGAAATGTTGGAGCAGTATCAGTACCTCTAAGCCCCCAGAAGCTAGCTCGAATTTCCTCCCAGTTTTTCGCGAGCTCTCCTGGTCGCCATATCCCTGATATACCGCTAATAACTGCACCATCCGCCGCATATACGCTCAGATTTGGATGATTGCTTGCCATCTTGAGGACAGGCTCTTCCTTAGCCAACGATTGGTACTGGAAGGCAAAGACAGCGGAGTTCGCATTCATCGCAAGTGCTTCATCCAGGACGGCACAAACATGGGCATCTCGAAATGAGAATCCTGTCGTGAGCAACAGCGCATCGGGCGTTAATAGAAAACGCTTCAGTCGCTCGAATAGCGCGGCATAGGGTTGCTTTTGAGTGAGGTCGTACTTCAAATGATCGGGATAAATGAGCTGTGTCGCATCTTTGCCCCGGCCGCGAACGACGGCGCCGTTCTCAAGCGCCCATCCAAGCGAGCCATGTAGCTTCCAGAGTCTAGACCAGCGAGCCGGGAGGTCGTCTCCAGCAACGGTGACAGGATCAAAGAATGGTGCATTTCCACCTGAGAACCCATCGAAGTAGGGTGCCCTCGCCTGCTCGAAAGCCTCTTCGAATAGAAGGTCGTAGTTGGTCGTAAAGATTTCGACCGCGTGCGTTCGGGTTGTGCTGCTGACCCATGAAATGAGTTCGTCGTAGGCGTTGCGTTCCTTGGGAAGAGTGGCGCTAACTTTCTTGCCGATCTTCTCGGAAATGGACTTACCAAGCCCACCGTAGCCGCTGCTATCGAGGCCATCGATGGTGGTAGACCCAAGTGCAGCTTCCCGCAGTCGTACGAGTGACAGAATTTTTTCTATGTTTGCATTTATCCCGAGCTCGTCTCGGATTTTCCTGGCGGCGGCATGTTCGGCGCCTTGGAGGTCTGCCACGACCTCGTTCGTAAGGTCATCGACTCCTGGTATTAGCGGCTTCCCGGAACTACTAATGCATCCGCTCTTATCGACACGAATGGCAAGCGGAGCACCCGCGCCTACCAGCAATCCGATACGTTTTCTTCCTTGTGAAAGGATTTGCCGCAGGTCCGACATAAACTGGTCTGGATTGTGTACGGAATCCAAGTTCCATCCCCGGTATTGGCCCCAACGGCAACAATGCCACATCAAAATGTGCCTTCACAACCTGCAGTCGGCGGTCGAGCGCTGTTTGGCCAGTGGTCCCGCCCGACACTTCGGGCTTGGTCATCGACAATCCCCCAGCGCCGACGCGGCTGGGCTATCAACACGAAGCCATCCCGATCGTTGGCAGGCAGCCGGCAACAACTGCGGCTCCGTCTCCTGGCCAAGCTAGAGGATGAAAAGCCAAGTGGCGTTGGTGTGGACTGTGACCACTACATTCTGGAAGTCGTTGTCGCCGACCGGGTTCTGAAGGTTTTCGAAGCCGATACGCAGATTGACGCGAGACACAGGACGGGCGTCGCCCTCAAGTCGAACATAATGACAGCAAGGCCACCGCTCCCGGCGGCCGTTCGCTCGGCTCAAGGCGAAGTGCCGACACGTAATAGGCTAGTACGAGACCCCGTGGGCGCGGTGACGTTCATTCTTGTCGTCGTCGCGCCAATCAGCGCCGAAACAGCCTGCCGAGGTTGTCGAAGAATTCTTCGAAATCGTTGCGCGGGCGCCGAGGGGCCGCCGCGGTGTTGCTTGCATACCTGTTGCCGGAATAGCGCTGCGGCGGCGGAGTCTCCTGGCGCAGCTGCGCGAGCAGGCTGCCGTCGATGGCGCCCGTCGCTTCCAACCCGCGCGCCCGCCGGTACTGCTGGGCGGCGTTCTCGGTGAGCGGGCCGACGATGCCGTCGACCGGGCCGGGATTGAATCCCATGGCGCGCAGCCGGCCTTGCATCTCGCGCACCGCGGCGGTCGGCATCTGCGCGACCGCAGCGCCCGGGTCGGGCGCGGCCTGCGCTGCGACAGC
>NZ_JAIETD010000100.1 GCF_019745455.1 Methylobacterium sp. | reverse complement strand
CTAGTTTAAGAAGGTAGAGCGTCCGGTTGCGAGAGCAAGCGTTTTTGTTAAAGCCATCGGCGGCAGATCGCACGCTCTGCTGGAAGATCTGCATCAGGCGCGCCGCGCGGGGATGGTCCGGCGTCAGCTCTTTGGGCCTGTGATAGGCGCAATCGTAGAAGTCGTCGTAGATCATGGTCGCCTCGTCCGGACGGAAAACCATGTGTGCTGGTTCCCCGAGCCCGGCGAGCCCATCGGCGACGATCCGGGTGAGCGACGGCAGGAGCACGAACATCCAGGCGAAGACGGGCTGCCGCTCGCGCAGACCGATGCGCTCAAGTTGGAACTCGACCTCGCAATTGTATCCGAGCGAGACGATCGCATCGTAGGCACCGTCCGCGTAGCCCGGCATTAGCGCGCATCCACACAGTCAGCGACCTGACGCGCGAGGTCGCCGACGGTCGCGACCTTGAACACATCCTCAAGTGGCATCTCGATTCCGAATTCTTCCTCGAGCGCAAGGACGAGCACGGTGATCGAGACGGAGTTCCAGCCAGGCACGAGGCTCGTGGGCGTCGTCATATCAACGTTCCCCATGTCCGTGTCCAAGGCCACGGACATTACAGCCTTCATCCGGCCCCACTGCTCGACGCTGACACTCTGATCGCTCACACTCGTTTCCTCCTATCGCAGGTACCCGCTGAACCGAACGCGCGCCGTACGCACCGTCGCCTCCTGTCCCGAATGGGGGTGGCCGCTCGCGAGCCGGTCGGCGAGGGCCTGCTCCGGGTAGGGCGATACGGCCAGAGGGCCGATTAGCGCCATACCGGGTCGGGTCGCAAGGGGGATGGCGTGCCTCAAGCGGTGCCGATCCAGGTCAAGCGTACGCCGAGATAGTCAGACGAGCGCGCGGTCGGCTGGGGCATGACTACGATCCGCGCGCGGCAGACGCCCGCGAACTCCGCCGCAGCCGGGTGGCTGACGAGCACGGGCTGCCGCGGTAGCAGAATCCAAGGCCGCAACTCCTCATCCGGGCACCCGCCCCAGCCGACGAGGAGGATCGCGCCGCCATTGCGTGGGTCGTCGTTGCAGGCCTCCGCCATGAAGAGGATCGCGCGCGTCCCGGGCGGCGCGTCGATCTCGACGACGAGGGAGGGTTGCTCCTCGAAGCGCAGTCCCACCGGATGCATCAGAATTTCGCGCGCGTTGACTTGCCGACACCAGGGGTTCGCCTGCTCGAAGCGTACCACCCTCCAGCCCTGCGACGCGGGCGGTGGATCGTGCAGTACTTCGTCGGGCTCCGGGCGGAGAAGCCGTGACGGGCTCAGGCCTCCGAGATCGCCGTGGTGGACGACGAGCGCTTCGAGCGCGTCAGCGCAGGCCTGCCCCCACTCGCAGACCTGGCCAATCTCTCGGAAGACAAAAGGCAGGCGCGTGCCGTCCGGGCCGAAATGGACGTCGGCCGGCATCGCGAGCACGCGTTCGGCCTGTTCGACACCGTGACGCCAAGCCGCCTCGGCCGCGTCTCGCCGGCCGGCTGCGGCACGCAGCACGCCGAGCCGGCAGCAGGCCTCCACCGTCTTCGTCAGGAGAAGTGGCCCGAAGAGGCCGGCATCAATATCGACGCAGACCTCGAACCAGGCTGCGGCCTCGTCCAGGGCGGCCCGCTTTTGGCTCAGCCGAGCGGCGACGAAGGTGAGCGAGACGTGCCAGCGGACAGCATGCGGCTCCGCCGAGAGAGGTACGTCCGCCCGCCAGCGGGTGATCGCGTCGAGGAGCCCCTGCGTCTCGGCGTCGTCATCGCTCCTCAGGTCGCGGTAGCAGAGCACGACGAGTGCCGCCGCCCGGTCGAACGGCTCCGCCGAGCCGAGGAGATTCTGGCATGCCTCGAGCATGAGCCTCGGGTTCGCGAGGCGTCCGCCTTGATCGAGGAGTGCGCGAGACAGCCAGGGATTTTGGAGCATCCGCGCATAGTCGACCGGCGCCGGTGTCACCGGATGCCCAGCGGCGCGCCACTCGCGTGACCAGGGGGGGAGGTCGGGGTGGCAGAAAGCTTTCATCCCAATGGCGACAAGCCACTCGGCCGGCACCGGCGGGGTGGCAAGATCTGGATCGAAGGCAGTCCAGCGGCGCGGCTGCACGGACCATTCTCCCGCAACCTTGGCACGATCCGCGGTCTGGGCGGCGGCGCCCTCCAGCAGCAGCCGCGACTCGACAAGCGCCTTAAGCTTCGGCCAGTCGTAGACGTCGAAATGGTGTGGGTTCGGGTCGGTACCGGTCTCGTCGGACCAGTCGTGCGGGACGCTGACGACGAGCCGGCCGGCGGGCGTCAGAAGCCGGGCGAAGGCCTCGAGGAGGCGGCCGGGGTCGGAGACGTGCTCGAGCGTCTCGAAGGAGGCGATCAGGTCGACCGAGTGCGGCGGCCACGCCTCCAGGCAGGCCGGAAGCTCGCCGACCTCGAAGCCGAGTTTCCCGGCGCGGAAGGCGTCGCGTGCGTAGTCAATCGCCCAGGACGAGCGGTCGACGCCGACAACGCGGGCGGCCCCGGTCGCGGACAGGATCCAGCTTCCGTAGCCAAGGCCGCAGGCGGCATCAAGGATCACATCGCCGGGCCGCACGAGATCGGCCGCCTTCTGGTAGCGGGCGAGATGGGCGTCGGAGCGCGATCCGCTCTCGCGTAGCATATCCATGTGCAGGTCCCGCTCGCGCTCGAGCGCGGCGGGTGGCCAGCGACGCCAAGCCGCCTCCGGCAAGACCTCAAGGAGAAGCGCAACGCGCGCCCGCTCAGCCTGGAGGGCCTCGTAGGGGACGAGCCGCAGCAGGCCAGGGTGCCGTCGCAGGCCACACGCGATGGCGATCGCTTCGAGCGCCCGGCGGTCCAGCGCGCGCGTCGCGTCGAAGACAAGGAGGGCGCCGTACTTGGCGACGCGCCGCACCTCCGCCAAGGCCGCTCGCAGGGCGTCCGAGTCGAGCGCGTCGAGGCCGAACTCGCTCACCACGTGGTCGAAAGCGCTGTCGGGGAACGGCAGAGCGGTCGGCGATCCGGCGACAATCGGCGCCATTGCCCCAGTTGCGGACAGCTGCTCGCTGGGCAAGTGCAGGCCGTATGCGGGCATCCCGAGCATCGCGAAGGTAAGCAGGTCCGCTGCGTCGCGGGGACCGATCTGAAGGAAGGAGCCGACCCCAAGGGAGGCAACGCAGAGCCTCGCGAAGCCGGCGCGTCCTGGAGCTGTCACGACGGCTGCCTCTCACCCGACAATGGATGCTCGTTGCCAACAGCTAAGCGCCGCATCCTTATCGCCAATGGCTCGCTTGATCCGGACTTGGTCGGAAGTCGGTTCAACTTTAGCTGGGCGAGCCCTCGTGCCACTCAGGCCAACAATGTAGCTGACACCGTTGTCCTCGCACTAGTCCATCGCCTCGGGCCGCCCATACGGGACGAATGCTTGAGTGAAACGCTGTTCCAAAGCCATGCATACGCCCAGACCACGGTAGCGGCTTGGCGGGACGAATACAACCGCATGCGCTCGCACGGTGCCTTGGGCGGCCTGACGCCCGTGAGGGGGGCATGCTCGCGCGCAACATCCACATCGAGGACAACCACCACGCCGGCCTCTAGCCATAACTGGAGCAGATCAGCAGCTCACGTTAGTCACGCACGTGCTGAATAACCCGCGGCTCCCGCTTCACTGGCGACGCCCTCTGGGCCAACTTCCAGCAGCCGGCGTGCAGCACGAGGTGCTAGGTATGGCGCTCTACAGTCACGCCGGCTTGAAAATCATGTTGCGCAGCTTTAAACTGGCCTACAACAGTCTTCAGCAGTGTGCGCTGGACGGTATCTCGCCCGAGATGGGCCTACGCTAGTGCCTCGACGCTGATCCTGCGCTGGCCAATCCGACCTACAAACCGCCCAGTACCAGCGTCATCAAGCGTGCCCTCGGCATCGTCGCTGATGCCCAGGATGTCTCGCATCCAGACATCGGTATCGGCTCAACGAGCTTTATGGCCGTGACCTCGCCACATTGGTTCGACTTAAGGCCTTGAACATGTCACTCTCTCTGCTCGCCAGACCGGCATCCCTGTTGGCGGCGAGCGCTCCAGCCGGACGGTCATCATGAAAATTGCCATGGTCGGAGCGGGCTATGTCGGGCTCGTTTCTGGAACCTGCTTCGCTGATTTCGGACACGAGGTCGTCTGCATCGATCAAAACCAGGCCAAGATCGCGGCCCTGCACGAGGGGCGCATGCCGATTTACGAGCCGGGGCTCGACGCGCTAGTTGCCGACAACGTCCGCCGCAAGCAGCTGACCTTCACGACTGAACTTGCGCCGGCAGTCGCCAAGGCCGACGCGGTGTTCATCGCGGTGGGCACGCCCTCGCGGCGCGGCGACGGTTTCGCTGACCTCAGCTACGTTCATGCCGCCGCGCGTGAGATCGCCGACGCGCTGACTGGCTACACCGTGGTCGTGACTAAGTCGACCGTGCCGGTGGGAACCGGCGACGAGGTCGAGCGCATCATCCGCGAGCGGGCGCCGCAGGCCGAGATCGGCGTCGTCTCGAACCCAGAGTTCCTGCGCGAGGGTGCTGCGATTGAGGACTTTAAGCGGCCCGACCGCATCGTGATCGGGACCGAGGACGCCCGCGCGGAGGCGGTGATGCGAGAGGTCTACCGCCCATTGTCGCTCAACGCCGCGCCGGTCTACGTGATGGGTCGGCGCACGGCCGAACTCACCAAGTACGCGGCTAACGCGTTTTTGGCTACCAAGATCACCTTCATCAACGAGATTGCCGACCTGTGTGAGCAGGTCGGGGCCAACGTACAGGAGGTTGCCCGCGGCATCGGGCTAGACAACCGTATCGGCCGCAAGTTCCTGCACGCCGGGCCGGGCTACGGCGGCTCGTGCTTTCCCAAGGACACGTTGGCGCTTGTCAAGACCGCCCAGGATCATGGGAGCCCAGTGCGCATCGTCGAGACCGTGGTGGCGGTCAACGACCAGAGAAAGCGCGCGATGGCGCGCAAGGTGATCCAGGCCTGCGGCGGCTCGGTGCGCGGCAAGACTATCGCGCTGCTCGGCCTCACCTTCAAGCCCAACACCGACGACATGCGCGACGCGCCCTCGCTCGCCATCGTAGCCGGCCTTCGCGACGCGGGCGCGACTGTGCGCGCATACGATCCAGAGGGCATGGAACAGGCGCAGCCCCTGCTCGACGGAATCGGCTACGCCGAAGACGCCTATGCCTGCGCCGAGGGTGCAGACGCCCTGGTGATCGTGACGGAATGGAACGCCTTCCGCGCGTTGGACTTCGAGCGCCTGCGTCGGATCATGACAGCCTCTGTCCTCATCGATCTGCGTAACATCTACAGCCGGAGTTTTGCCGAGCGGCACGGCTTCTCCTACACTGGAGTCGGGATTAGCGTGGCATGATGAGCCGAGGTGATCGCCCCTTGTGATTAGCTTTCCATCAAGTTTGATAGCGTTAGCGAAGTCATACGACGGCGCCGGGTTAGCGGCGATGGCCGAATTGGCCGTGGCGCGTGACGGTGATCACTTCGCCCGCGATCCAGGGGCGATGCGGATGAGGTTGAGTGCGGCGGTCGTTGCGCAGTGCTGAAGTTGGACCTTGACCAAGACGACATAGGGCGCTCGGCATGGACCGAATTGCGCACCGCCAGCGAGATCGCGGCCTCGATCGCCGGGCGTAGAATCAGCTGAAGGCTGCCGTATCCTCGCGCCCGAGCGAGCGCTTCGAGCGGCACCTGCGGGCGCAGCAACATCAGATGGCGCTTCGCATTCAGATCGGCTCAGTCGGAACGATGCAGATAGGTCTGATAGTTGCACTACAAGAACTTGACTTTGATGCCTGGCATGCCACGGCCGTCGTTAATCGGCATCCAACTGGAATTCGGGATACGTTGAGGGCAGTTCACCCGCACGGTCGCCTAGCTGATCCGGAACGCGGCGACGACGAAGCGGCCTCTTCTGGCGCGCAGTTTTAAATGTCATCACTTTGAACCGAGCTTTCGCTCTCAAGGCGCTTAATGTCGGAACGCCTCGACGCTTTGATTGAGGCGAGGTTGGTGACGAGCTATGCGGGAGATTGGGTGACGACGGTGAGTTGAAGGCGGCGTATCGAGGCGGGTGTCGAGCCTGCCAGAACCTCTCAGCGAGAGCGATACGCCATGGGGACGCCTACCAACGTCGTCCGACTTCGCCATTTCGAAGACCTCGACGATCCCCTGACCGAAGTGCTGTGCAGCGGCGCCCGCCGCCTGCTCGCCCAAGCTGTCGAGATGGAGGCGGACGCGTTCCTGAGTGCGATGCAGGACCTGCGGCTGCAGGATGGATGGGCCCGGCTGGTGCGGCACGGTTACGGGCCGGAGCGGGCGATCCAGACCGGCATCGGCCCGGTGCCGGTCGCGTGGGTCCGTGTCCGGGATCGCGTTGCGATCGGGTCTGAGGACCGGGTCCGGTTCACCTCGAGCATCCTGCCCGCGGGGGCGCGGCGCGCCCGCAGCCTGGATGCGCTGCTGCCGGTTCTGTACCTACGCGGTGTCTCAACCAGCGACTTCTAGGACGCGCTGGCAGCCCTGCTGGGCCGTGACGCTTCAAACCTGTCGCCAGCCGTCATCGCCCGGCTGACCGCGGCCTGGGCGGCAGCGGAGGTGGCACTGACCGTCTTCGTCGAGAAATACGGGGCCAAGTACCCCCGCGCCGCCGCCTGCCTGACTAAGGGTCGAGAGGCGCTGCTGGTGTTCTACGGCTTCCCGGCCGAGCACTGGGACCACCTGCGCAGCTCGAACCCGATCGAGAGGGTGTTCGCTACAGTGCGGCATCGGACCGTGCGGACCAAAGGACGGCTCGACTGCACCTGGTTCATGTAACCGTAGAGGTAGAGCTTCAGAAGCGTCGCCGGATGATAGCCGGGCCGCCCTGTTGCAGCCGCGCCTTCGAAACCGAGTGTGGCACGGTCCAATTTATCGACGAAGACGTCGATTACCCGAACCGAATTTTCTTCGCCGACATAGTCATCGACGCAGTCTGCCAAAAGAAGCGCTTAGAGCCGCTGGCAACCTTCGATGAAACGGCCCATTCGAGCCCTCCAACGCTCTTGGAAAGGTAGCACAACAGGACGTTTTTACACAGCCTCCACCCCGAGCAGCCCTCCAACTATCGACCCATGGCAGGCGAACTCTACCGCCCACAAAATACTCTGAAGCGGACATCGAAGCGTCAAATCACCTGCTTATTGAAAATCGCCTCCTCAAATTTTGGTGCAGATTTTTCTCGAAACCATTCGATCATTCTGCGAACCTCAACTTCTGGCTTGCCAGATACATTTGCATCAATCAACTCGGTACTGGCTTGCGACATCGCAATTATAATGCATGTTGCTTCCGGCACATATGGTAGATTACTTTCATTGTCATGGCGTTCGCGGATTATCTGATACCGAATGTCTTCCGGATAAGTCCACACGCTGACGAGTATTCATGGACACTCACATCTTGCCTGGCCAGAAGGGCGCTTGCGTCTCTATCATTTTCGGAGTAGCCGCGAGCCTCGATCCGTTCGCATTTATCAATGGCTGCACTCATCATTTCACGGATCAAATTCCAGTCGGTCTTCATGATCTTTCCGAACGGTTCGCTTGGCAGCTTACCTCGAATTTTGGCGCAAAGCGGACAGGCAGAAATCCACACCAAGCGGTCATCCATCTGCCTCAACCGCTTTATCTAGAAAACGAACGTTTGCAGGAAACACGGGACTGGTCGTTTACCGTACATTTGGCGCAGCGAGAATTGGAACGTTCTACTGGGGCAAGGCCTGGTGGAACCCTGCCGAACCGGGCAGGCACTCAGACGCCCGAGGCCGCTGAGGTTGGTCGACCTCGCTCAGTCCTTCACCAGGGGACAACCGCCCTCGTTTAAGGGACGAAACACCTCGTTTCCGGGAATGGTCGAGACCGTCTTGTAGAGGTCCCACTCATCCTTCGCCTCGGACGGGGTCTTGACCTCGAACAGGTACATGTCGTGGATCTTGCGTCCGTCGACGCGGATGCTGCCCTTGCCAAACAGCGGATCGTCGGTCGGCATCTCCTTCAGGTCGTGTCCGTCAATGAGGTGGAAATTCGGGGTGGAGTTGGAGCGGCCATCGGTCAGGCGGCCTGAGGTGGAA
>NZ_JAIETD010000175.1 GCF_019745455.1 Methylobacterium sp. | reverse complement strand
CTTCCTCGGCATTCCTGGCATCCTCCAAAGGCTCGAAAGCCTACTTCAGGGAGGACCACTTTTCAGGGGGCAGGCCAGTCTTGCATGATCAGCGCTTGACCCTTTCACGAGATCTATCAACATGCCCGCTATAGTCGTGGACAAACCGGAGACGCACATCACAGGATGAATCGGGAGTAGGCAGTGGACGTTGGCTCTTTTACCGAATTGCTCGTGCCTTCATGAACCTTCTTGGCACAATTGTAATGCGTATGGCGATAATAATTGTTGGCTCTGGCGCCCCGGCTGTTTATCAGTGACGCAGAACAGACAAAAGGCGGTTCCTTCGAAAAGGAACCGCCTCTGAAAAAATCAATTAACCTGGGGAAGAACTAACTTAGGAGTAAAATTCGGCTCCGTTTGCCCCCGCTGACAAATTGTCAATTCCGGTATTTCCGACAAGCTTTACATCATCGGTTGTTCCATTCGCGCCCTCGAAGACCTCGACTTTCGGGTAGGTCCCTGCGACATCACCAAAATCATTGTTGGTCACAATGATGTCGTCACCTTCGATACCCAGAAGGGGAGATCCCGTCAGTGCCGCTCCCTGAAAGGTATTGCCATCAATGACGAAGCCATCCGATCCTGGGTTCAAATAAACAAGAGACCCAGAAGTGTTGACGCCAGCATTGAACGTATTGTTCGTTAGCTTAACATTATTGACGTCGTTATTCACATTGCTAGTTAGAGCGCTGCCGAATTGGCCCTCAACAGCGATAATTTCTAATCCGGAAATGGTGCTGCCAGAGGATCCATCCAAGAGGTCAATTGTCGCTAAGGAGCCGTTTGCAACTTTAGACCCGTCAAGGATAGCTCCTTGCTCGCCAACGATCGTGACGCGCTCGTCGAGTGCAAAGGTTTCGGTGTATGTACCCTTGCCAACTTGAAGAGTGTCGCCATCATTGGAGTAGACGAGAGCTTCAGCAAAACTATCGAACGTCTGAGTTCCACCCTCGTCCTTCACGACAGTGATGACACCGTCGGTAAAGTCATTCTCAGGCTCAGGTTGAGCTTTGTTCCGGGCAACTTCACTGACCTGCGGGCCGATACCCTGCGGCCCATCTTCGTCGCGCTCCGCCTGAGCAGCTTTGGCTGCGGCGGCAACCGAGGAGCCGTGGTTGGGTTTTGCCATGCTTGCGTTTCCCTTTGTCAGTGCGCATCGGCTGTGCGCATCATTCTCCCGCCTCCGCTCAGCGGCGGCGTACAGCGACGTTGTAACTAGCGAATCTGAAAGTCTCAATCGGCAAAAAGATTCCTAGGGATCAGCATCTCGCTGAAGGGTCCATTGCAGCTTCAAGAGGCGCTTGGAGGATTGCTCTGAGGTTCCAGCTTTCACCTTCGGCTGGAGCTTAGGCTACCTAGGATGTCTACGCGGGCAGCGACATCAGGCCGAGATCCAGCGCGCGAGATCCAGCGCGTAAGCAACATTCTGCGCGGACTGGAGAGCCGGGCCATCGTTGACTCGGTAGAGGCCGGCGCGTTCGCCAGCCTCGATTACGGCACAGCCTGAAACTCTGACGGCCTGTATCGCATCGCAGAGAAGGGTGACCTCAAACAGGTTGCTCGGCGTCTCGGACATTGGCGCGAGGTCGGGTAGCGTGAGGTCGTAGACGAATCGTCACTCCTTGCGGTCCTGCCTCCACGCCAGAGTCAGCGTGAGCTATGCGTTCGTAATCTCACCGGCACGAGCTGGGCTGCATGCAGCGGTCTTCGCCGTGAAGCGAGAGCTTTCGTACTGTCGCCAACGTGTCGAACGGTTGATCGGTCTTGCATGACAAGGGCTCGACCCTTTCATGGGTTCTATTAAAATGGCCGCTATAGGTTTGGACAAGCCGGAGACGGGCATCACGGGACCTACGGTCCCGCTCGATGCGGTGTCCGGCCGTGGTCGACTCGTGACGTCATTCGCATGGGACTGCAACGTGCTGCAGCGGGCGCTCGGATGGCCGATCACTGAGGTGCAGGGACCACTAGAGTTCGAGATCGTGGCGCGCTGACAGCCGTGAACCAATCCCGTTAACGCGCGTTGCGGGCGAGCCACGACGTGGTGAGCGCGCCGGCTTCAGCTGCCCGTCTGCAGGCCGCCGACCAGAGCCTGAGGTCCATTGCGTTGATCGGTGATCATGTGGATCCTGTCACCTGGCTCGCGGGGCTTTTCGTTTTACGTCGCGGCGGCATCGCCATCATCCCGGGTCACTACATTCTACCGATTGTTAAGTGGATCCGAGTAAAAACCGCACTCAACTCGGAGCGCTGCCATGTCGAAAATTCGCTTGATTGCTGTGACTTTCTTTTTGTCGATTGTCACTATCGGTGCCGCGACGTTGATTTTTATCGAAGGTACTGAGAGCAACTCTGGCAAATCGAGCAGTATAGCCATGGATACTATGGCTCAGCCTCAAGTCAGCAGGGGTGCTTGGAAAGATGACACCGGCGCAGCATATCGCCGTCTGACTGAAGCATCCGATAGCCCCGACGCACGGCAGCAAATGCGCGCCATTCCAACTGTGTGGCAGGATCCACCTCGGCGCTGAGTCTTCTTCACTCAGCGACAGTATGTCGTGTTGAATTTAGCCCCGCCAAGTTCGCCGCGGCGGGGCTTATTTCTTTGAAGTGTCGAAGCGCGCGGCGAGTGGTCAGCTTGGTTATTCTTCGGCCTGAGCCTTCGGACCATCTTCTTGAGGATAAGGTGACTTTGGCCCTGTAGGTCCGAGATCCGCTTCTTGCTCAGCCGGACGGGGCTTTGGCCCGGATGGCAGGAGCTCAGGCGCAGGCGGGGCCGTCGTAGGGTACGGGGAGTCCGTCATGATGATCTCCGTGCTGCTCCGTCGTGGCTTTACAGCCAGGCAGCCAACGCATCAGAGCGCTGGAGGTGCGTTTGCGAGGCGCTTGGCACGATGGAAGATTGGAGGCGTCGGCCGAGCTGTTCTAAATTGCCACGCCGCTAGACGCTGCAGCTGCAAGGGTTGCGTTGGCATCAAGCCGTGGCGTGGACAGAATGCTGGAGGCGAGACAGCCCTGAACACCACGTCGTCGTCGTAAGGTGCAGCTACACCACCTTCACATGCATCTGCTCAAGAGGAATGCAATGAACGGAGTCTCAAGCTCCATCCGCGCCTCGATCGTCGGCGCGGTGCTGCTGACAGCCACCGCGGCCACGGCACAGGTCCAAGTACGGTACGTCGCTCCTGAGCACTTCACGGATGCCGAGAACCGCAGGGGCTCGGGTCTCACTCTACGTGCAACGCTCTCCGAAATGACCCGTATCCTAGAGCAACTCGGGCAGGCTCACCTTCGTCCCGGAGAAAGTCTCGAGCTCACCGTGCTTGACATTGATCTCGCTGGTTTCGAGCGATCGGCCGCGAGCTCTTTACAGGGTTTGCGCATCGTGAACGATGTGACGCCACCTCGGATCCGACTCGCCTATGCACTGCGGCGGCGCGGGCGCATCGTCAGCCAGGGCGAGGAGAGCATCTCGGACATCAACTTCCTGCTCAACTTCAACTCGCGACTCTCCACGGGCGGACTTTATTACGAGCGTGCAGTCCTCAAGGAGTGGTTCGCCAAACGCTTCCCGACATAACGGGCTGGCTCAACGCTTCACTGAGCAGAATGGCGAGGGGCCCGCCGCAGCGGGGCTTTTTCATTTCAAATCTCGCTGCAATCAAGGAGACCGGAAACATTGACCGTGCTGCTCGTTGTTATCGGCTAAACACAGGAGTGACGATGAAAACGCTGATGCTCTCGACCTGCGCTTTGGCGC
The DNA here is from genome assembly GCF_019745455.1 of Methylobacterium sp. GTDB lineage: Bacteria > Pseudomonadota > Alphaproteobacteria > Rhizobiales > Beijerinckiaceae > Methylobacterium. The sequence continues at coordinate 4,653 of NZ_JAIETD010000175.1, read as the reverse complement.
TATCCTCGTTCTTTCTGGTTCAGATGAGCACCGAGGCCGATGCGCGCTCGCGCTATAAGAAGCGAGGCATGGGCATTTCGAGTAACCAGAACAACACCGGAGGCCGTCCGGTCAGAGGCAGCTCAGCCGCGGGCGGTAACGCAGCTCAACCATCACGCGGAGGTGCAAGCACCGGCAGCGCCGGCGGTGGCGGCGGCAGCGCGGGTGGCTCGTAGAAGCGAGGCAGTACTACCAGTCCGATCTAATACCAGCCCCGCCGGCACTCGCCGCGCGGGGCTTTTTGCACCTTGTCGCTGCCGCAAACTTGGCTGATGAACCGCTCCGGTCCGTCCCTAACCGGACCGCAAACTCGAGCCCGGCCGCCTGATTGGCGTGCCGGGTTTTTTCGTTTCAATCACCCCGTTTTCCGAACCAGAGCTCGCCCGGCATCGGTCAAAAACCAAGCTGTCTCGCCTCGGTGTCGCAACTCCCCCATTGCCGGCAGTTCCTTGACCAGTCCGCGAGCCACCAACAGCGGCATGACGGATGGATAGGCACCGCGGCGAAGACCTCGCGGACTTACGGCGCAGGCTCGTAGGGCTTCAAGGTGGCGGCCGCGGACGGGCGAAGCCTTGCCGTGATCACTCACTTCGTGCCACCGGCCTCGCCACCATCGCCTCGGCGAGCGACGATCGCCGGGCTTTTCGTTATCAAGGCCGCTGACCGCCCGCAGGGCGCCATCCTGCCGCCTTCGCCTCATCCTCACTGCAAAACAGGCGCTCGCCGGCCCGGTCGTCGACGCGGGTGCGCTCGTAATCGCGCGAGCCCGGCAGGTGGTAAATCCGCTGGCCGCCGGCCGAGATGTTGCCCTTGATGTTGCAGCCGCTCGCCATGGTCGGCGGCGTGACAGTCTCGGGCCTTGTGTTCTCGCCGCTTGCGCGCCGGGCGCGGCGCCACTCGGACGGGTCCTGAAAGGTGCCGGCCCAGATGCCCTGCCGCAAAGCCTTAGCCGTCGACTCCGGGTTGACGTAGTCCTCCGCATAGCGCCGGTACGCGACGGCATAGCCTGAGCGCACCATCCAGGCGTTCAGATCGTCGCGTCCCTTCCTGCAGACCGCGACGACGCGGCCGTACTGGTCGGTCTCTCGCGGTTCGCACGTCAGGATGCGCTTGCCGATGTGGTCGGCCATGGCGAGCGCCGCCGTTTGTCCGCAGCGGTAGTCCTTGCCGGCCGCGTCCTGGCAGGTCTGGCCGCTCTCTGGAGCGTCGACCCCGTGGAGACGGATGCGAGTGCCGCGGACCTCGAGCGTGTCGCCGTCGATTACGGTGGCGCGGCCGACGATCGGCTCGGCGAGTGCGGGCGTGGCGAGGAACAGGAGGGCGAGGAGGGGCAGGGTGCGCATGCCAGCCCTTTAGCATGGTGACGGGCAGAGTTCTGTGCCGCTTGCCAGACTGTCCGGTTCGCCTGCGCCGAACTTCTTAGCTCGCCGTGACTTGCCGTGCAGCCTGTGGGCTAGATGCGGTGCCAATCACGGACACCTGATCGCGTTAGGACATCCTTAAGATAGCGCCAAAGGGTATCGAATCGTTGGCAGACAGTACCAGGCGCCAACGGCAGAGAGCCTCGCATGCTCCCGCCTTCGACCGAAGGCAAAACGATGCCCGATTTCCCGTTTCTCTCGGCACTGCCCGTAAACCATCACTACCGGGCTCTGCTGCTTGACCTCGGCGGCAAGATCCTTCGCGTCAGGATTATCGCCGGGTTCGATGACGAAGAGGCTTCGGATATGGCGCGCGACATGCTCGATGGACGCGCCGTGGAGCTTTGGGACGGAAATCACTTGATCGAGCGGTTCGGCCCAGCTCAGGCTTAAACCGTCAGGCGTTTCAGTCGCCCTGCAGGCTCTCGGCGAAGCCCTCCGGCACCTCGCCGAACTGGCCGAGGATCGTGACGCCTTCAAACTCTCCGGTCTCATCGTCCGCCATTATGCGGAGCGCCGCCGTACCCGGCATGCGGCTTGCCATGGCCTCGGCCTTCTTGAGGGCGCCGCTCTCCGTCGGTGACACCTCGCGATCCCCCGGCACCAGGCGCTTGCGCTTGATCGTGAAGGCCTGGACGAGGAACGTCGTCTTGATCGTCATTGTCCGATCCTCCGTTAAGCGGCCTGGCGCTGCTCGCGCACATCCGTAAAACTCAGGATGCCGACATGCCGGCCGCTGCCGTCGTGGATGTCGACGATCCACTTCGACCAGTCGAGGCGCCAGTTGCAGCCAGCCATGATCTCGCGCGCGGTGCGCTCGGCATGGCTCCAAACCAGCTCCGGGTTGCGCACCCAACGTCCAGTCCGATCGAACACGGCATCTTGTCCATCGGTGCAGTGGAAGTGGTAACGCGCGGCCGCCATTGGTTTTCTCATCCGTCATCCACACCCATGCACAGGCGCGCAAGATAGGCTCGCCAGAGGGATTGCACCTGGGTGCCTCTTCCTATCTGTTCTCTGTCCGTTCTCATAACGGGGAGAGCCGTGGACGTCTATCGGATCAGCGATTTGGCGGTGGACGGGTGAGGCCTCGTCCGCGTCCCGATCAGGGGACCGGCGCTCTGCGCGGGCTTCCCATCGCCAGCCGACGACTTCCTCGAAGGCGCGCTCGAACTGCCGCGTTGGCTGGCGCCAAACCCGCCCGCCACCTTCGCCTGGAACATCGCAGGCGATTCGATGCGTGGGGCTCGCATCTTCGATCGCGACATTGCGGTCGTTGATCGCAGCCTGAAAGCCGGGCACGGAAGCGTGGTCGTCGCGGCGGTCGATGGCGAGATGTCGATCAAGCGGCTCGTCGTCGACGGCAACGTCGCGCGCTTGTCCTTCGACAACCCAGGCATGCCGGCCTTTGCCGTCGAGGACATGGCCGAAGGCGAGATCTGGGGCGTGGTGCGCTTCTCGATCCGCTAGCACATCGCCAGGGCCGGGCTGGTGCGATGAGCCGCGCGATCACGCTCATCGACTTGTTCAAGACATACATCGCGCTGTGTCAGCCCTAGCGCGATGTAGGTTTTTTCTGACTGGACGCCCGAACACGCCCTGGTAGCTGCAAACCGCTTCATTACCTTTGCATTCAGCCCCGCCCGGTTCGCCGCGGCGGGGTTTCTCCAATGTTGCAGGGACCGCTCGGCTTGCGGTGGCGATCTAGCGAATGAATGCTAAACTGCTTCATGGTTCTCCGAACGCTACGTCGTCGCCTCCCTGTGCCTCCTAATCTAAAAAACAGTCCTAAGTGAACGAAAGAACATTCCGGGAGTTGGCTAGTTACCTTGATCTCCAGGAGTACACACCATGAATACCAAAATTCTCTCCGTCGCAGCATTGCTCATACTGCCGCTGTCGAGCGCTGCCATGGCGCAAACTCCGGCTGGCGGAGGCAGCGCCGAAGGCAACTTGAACAATCCCGGCAGCGTGAAGAGCAACAGCGAAAAAGCTATGGAGCGGTCGACGGGATCGGCCACGGGTGGTGCAGGTAGTTCGACCGCAACAATGCCGGGCGCAGCCTCTGGTGCCGGAACAGGCACTGCGGCTCCGACCGGCGGTCATAGCAGCGGTGGCGGCACAAGCAGTGGCGGCATGGCCCGCTAAACAAGCTCCTGAAGCCCCAACCCTTCAGCCCCGCCGGCACCCGCCGCGCGGGGCTTTTTCACCTTGTCCTTGTCGCAGACTTGGCTGCTGAATCGCTCCGGTCCGTCCCAAACCGGGCCGCAAACTTGAACCCAGCCGTCTGATTGGCGTGCCGGCTTTTTTCGTTTTAATCACCCAGTTTTCCGCACCAGAGCTCGCCCGGCAACCGTCAGAAACCAAGCTGTCTCACCTCGGCGTCGCAACTCTCCCATTGCCGGCAGTTCCTTGACCAGTCCACGAGCCGCTAGCAGCGGCATGACCGATGGATAGGCATTGCGGTGAAGACCTCGCGGACTTACGGCGCAGGCTCGTAGGGCTTCAAGGTGACGGCCGCGGAAGGGCACCGGGGTGGCGTCAATCACGGAACACCGGCCTCGCAGCCATTGCCTTGCTGATCGTAGCCTGACAGTCCACTCGATGCCGCTGGTTGTTTAGGGGCTTGACGCAAGGGCAATCTCGGCAACCAAAAGTTCTACTGATGCACACTCTTTAAATCTGGTCGGGTCGCAAACAAATAGGTATGCCACCAGCCTGTTGTGACACTTCTACAGCGTCATGCCTTTGGGGACCTGGATATTTATGCAAAGCAGGACGCCATTTGCTGCGGCTCTGCTTTGGCTGGTAGAACTGCTTTCTATCCAGTTAGCATATGGTGACGAGCGGTCGCCCTGCTAGGCCATCAGTGAGCAAAACGACCTCACTTCCTGTGTTGGACATGCTGTTTCACAGAACGGCGCAAGCGTTCGTTAGTCGGCGTTCATCACGCATCTGCCAGAACGACCCGCGCAGATTGCCGAATCATCCCGGAGGTGGCTGACGCGGGAGGTGGCAGGAGAGACGCATGGAAGCCGACGACAACTGCTCCGCGACTGCGCCGCTGCCGGTAGAGATCCTCGCCTCCCTCGAAGCGGTACCTGCCGAGGCCGAGCTGCCACCGACGGTCCGCGAGCACCTGGGCGCGGAGATGCGAGACTTCTACGCGTCCGTGCTGGCCGAGGAGCCGCCG
>NZ_JAIETD010000101.1 GCF_019745455.1 Methylobacterium sp. | reverse complement strand
CTAGAGGGAGGATGCCGTCCTCTCGCAGGTTCATCCCGAAATCCCACTCGCTCGCGCGGACAAAGTACGGGACTAGCATCGTCGCGCGCACGGCGCAGCACAAGCCGGGTTGGCGACGGTGCTGAAACACGCGGTAGTATGTCGGCTGAAGCTGTCCGAAAGGCATGGGATCCATCCTCAAGACCCGTCGAGATCCGCTGGACAGAAGCTGCCGAGACCGCGGACGACACTCCGCGGCGAGAGCGTGTCAAGCCGCCTTGGCGAACGTCGTCTCGGCAAGATCAAGCGTCACGGCGAACGCCTCTGCCCTGTAGTCGGACGCCCCCTCGACCACGAACGTCGTCTGAAGTCCGACTGCATCCTTGAATGAGCGACACTGCACCAGCGCCGCGAGGTGGTCCGCCTGGGCCTTTAGGCGCCGGCTCGTGAAGCGCATCGTCTCCGCGGCAAGGCGCAGCGGAAAATCCAGCATGACAGTATGCCAAGCGTTCAAACCGGCGGCGCAGAGTTCGGCCGGGCTGCCGGAGAATTGTGCGTGCGGGTCTCGCGTGACATCCATGTCGGTCTCCTTGGTTTACGAGGAAGGCCAGGATGCAATCCCAAAATATAAAATCATTGATTCAGATCAATGTCTGTTAAGTATAATCATTATTACTGCAACGCTCTAATTATAACCTGTTATTTTTTGGCGTGAAATAAGTCCGCGGACATCATTGGCTTTGACTTGGATCAAGGCTGACGCAACTTAGTTGGGCTTGATTTATCGAATGGAGGCGGCAGGCTGTCTGTCGCCTGGGTCCCCGTCGGCCCCGCCGTCGGGACTCCTCCCTCACGAGGAGAAGTCGATGCGCACCATCGAAAACCGAACCGAGGACGCGGTCCTGAACGGCCTCAACGTGATGTTGGGCATCGCTCTGTTCCTGGCCCCTTGGTACCTTGAGCTGAACAGCGAGACCGCAGCCGCACGCAATGCCTTCTTCAGCGGCATAGCGATCGTCATCATCGCGATGCTCGCCCTCAGCAAATCCTACGACTGGGAGGAGTACCTCAACCTCGCCGTGGGCCTTTGGGTGGTCGTGGCACCGTGGGCACTCGGCTTCGCGGATGCTCAGTATGCCATGGCCACCCACGTGGTTATCGGCATTACCGTGGTCGCTCTTTCGGGGTTCGAGCTCTGGCGGCTCTACCGGTCGCCGGAAGCGCATTCCGTCTGATCCAGCCGCTCGTCCGAGAGGATGGTCGCGCCGCGCGATTCTTGCTGGCGCGACGTCCATCGAGAACGCCCCCTCTCCCTGCGAAGCATCGCCATGCCTCTCGATCCCCTGACGCTCATCCTCGCGGCAGCGTTCACCTCCGGCTGCGCCTCCCTCCACGCCCTGCGCCATCACGCCGACACGGTGACGTTCGTTCTTGCCTTCATGGCTTGGGCGCTCGGCGCCGCCGTCGTCTCCTTGCTTGCCGCCCGCTTCGGTTTGGTGATGGCTCCCGATCATACGGGCATGTGGATGCACATGGCGGCCGGCGGGGACTGAAGTTCAACCTGGCGCCTACGTACTTGCCCTTACGCGGCCCTCCTTAAGCGACAGGCCGGAATTTCATTCCTGTGGCGGTCCGGCCAACTTCCCGTCCATCCGAACCGGACGAGGAGCCAAGCGATGGCCACCGAGATCACCTTACCCGCCCTGTCGCACATGACCGGGATCATGCCCGCTCCCGCCTCGAATGGCGGCGTCCTGTTCGCGGGCTGCCCGGAACTCATCGGGACACCTTCGGCCTACTCCCGCGAGGAAGAAGTGTACGGCGAGGGGGAGGACGCCGAATTCGTCTACAAGGTGGTCCAGGGCGCGGTCCGGACCCACAAGGTCCTCAGCGACGGCCGTCGCCAGATCACCGGCTTCCACCTCCCCGGGGACCTGTTCGGTCTCGAGCAGGGCGAGACACACCGGCACACGGCCGAGGCGCTCTCCGACACGAAGGTCCTGATCTTCCGACGGCGCGGCATCGAGCGCGCAGCGGCCCGCAGCGCCGACGTGGCCTGCCACCTCTGGGACATGGCCGCCAGCGGCTTGCGCCATGCACAGGACCACATGTTGCTGCTCGGCCGACGCTCGGCCATGGAGCGGGTCGCGACCTTCCTCATGGACGTCGACGAGCGTCTCGGCGGCACCGGCACCTTCACCTTGCCGATGACCCGGCGCGACATCGCCGACTATCTCGGCCTCACCATCGAGACGGTGTCGCGCACCCTATCGCTCCTCGAAGAGAACAACGCCCTGCTCCGTGCCGGCGGACGCCAGGTCAGCCTGCGCCGCGCCCGTCTTCGTCGCCTGATCGAGGACTGAACCGGCGATTATGGATACCGCTAGGAACCGGGAGGGGACCGGACATGGGAGCGTAAGCCAAGCCGAATTGGGCGAACTCCTGACGTGATCGCTTTCTGAACGGCCGGATGCGGTGGACGTCATACGGACGCACATCTCCGAGGTGTTCCTCGGACCTGGTCGTGCTCTCAAGCTGAAGCGCGCGGTGCGCTTCCCGTACTTGGACTTTTCGTCACCTGAACGACGGCTCGCGATGTGCCGAGCCGAGTTCGAACTCAATCGCCGAACGGCGCCTTCGCTTTATCTCGGCGATCACGCGGGAGCCGGACGGATACCTTGCCTTCGACGGAGCCGGGTCGCTTGTCGATTCCGCCGTCGAAATGCACGGGTTCCCGCAGGAAAATCTCTCGACGAGATAACGCGAACCGGCCGTCTCGCGCCGGAGCTCATCGCCGGTATCGCCCAGCGCAGTGCCGCCTTCCATGCCGAGGCGGAGGTCACTCACTGGCGTGGCGGCGAGGCAGCAATGGCCGCGCTCATCGACATGAACGACAAGGTCAGGCCGACACCCGCACTGGCCACCGATAGCAAAGCCCAGGCACTCGCGGGTCGCTTCCGCCGCGCCTTGAAGCGGCATGGTGCGCTGCCCGACGCTTCATGCAACGCCGGCAAGGTCCGCCGCTGCCACGGTGACCTTACGCTGCGCAACATCTGTCACGTCGACGGCGTTCCGACCCCGTCCGACTGCATCGAGTTCGACGAGGCGCTGGCGTGCATCGATGTGTTGCAAGACCTCGCCTTCGTGCTCATGGATCTCTGGCATCTGGGGCGGCCCGATCTCGCCAACCTCCTTTTCAACCGCTACCTCGATGAAACCGACGAAACCGGCGGCCTCGGCCTGCTGCCGTTCCTGATGGCGGTCCGCGCCACCATACGGGCGCATGTCACGGCCGTTCAGGCGGAGGGTGCGGTCGTCACGCCGGCGGGTCGGAGGGTGCAGGGGAACGGCATCGGGCCCGATCTCGTGATCGCGCAGGCGAGCGGCACCGAATGGCGGGGCGATGGTGCTGGGCTGCCCGGCCGCCCGGATGAAATCGCCGGATCCCTGCAGGCCGGCATCGTCGAGGATACCCGCGTTGAGCCCTTGTGTGACGCCCAACTGATGACTTCCCTCAGGCGCCCGGGAACGGGTTCCCCGATCGGGGAATGGCGGCCGGCAAGTCCGCCTGCTGGACATTGATCTGCCTCAAGGTCCGCTGCTGGCGACGATCTGAGAATGAGCGTCCTGTTGCGGGCGGATCCTACATCAACGCCCAGGGGAGGTCTCCCATGGTCACGATATTCGACGAACGTGAGCGGGCTTTCGAAACCCGCTTCGCCCGCGAGGAGGAGTTGCGTTTCAGGGCGCGCTCGCGCCGCAATCGCCTTCTTGCAGCCTGGGCGGGCGAGCGAATGGAGCTAACCGGAGAGACGGCCTCCGGCTACGTTGCCTCCTTCACAGAGAGTTCCGTCGCGGCCACCGACGCCTCCGTGCTGGCACGCCTCCTGGCAGACCTGCGAGCTCACGGTATCGAGGCGCCGCTCCCGGCCCTGTGCAAGGAGATGGAACGCTGCGCCGCCCTCGCCCGCGCCGAGCAGCGTGTCGGCCTTGCGCTGGATCAAGGCTCGTCCGTCTGAGGCGCGCATAGTCGCCCCACCCCACGCACCAGCGCGAACAGGAGAGATGCCATGACGGACAAGGACCTTCGCAGGGACGTTCTCGACGAACTCGACTTCGATCCCAGCCTTGATGCCGCCGACATCGGCGTCGCCGTGGCGGACGGCGTCGTGACCCTGACGGGCCATGTCGGCAGCTATGCGGAGAAGGTCGAGGCCGAGCGCGCCGTCCGCCGGGTGAAGGGCGTGCGGGCCATTGCCCAGGAGATCCGGGTCCGCCGCCCCGATGCCAAGAAGATCGAGGACGACCAGATCGCCGCGCGGGCCCTGGCGATCATCGACTGGTCCGTGCACCTTCCGAAGGGAGACATACAGGTCAAGGTTGCGCAGGGCTGGGTCACGCTGACCGGCAAAGTGCCGTGGCAATACCAGGCGATGGGCGCCGAGGCGGCGGTCCGCAAGCTATCCGGCGTGGTCGGGGTCTCGAATGTCATCGCGATCCGACCGGAGGTTCAACCGGCGGCCGTCAAGGAAAAGATCCTGGAGGCTTTCAAGCGGGGTGCGGTGTTCGAGGCCGACGGTATCAAGGTGAGCGTAGAGGGCGACAAGGTCACCTTGGATGGCGCCGTGGCGGCATGGGCCGAGCGCGAGGCCGCCGAGCGAGCGGCATGGTCGGTTCCCGGCGTACGGTTCGTCGAGGATCGCATCGTGGCCTTGATCTGAGGACGGACGCCATGCCTCACGAGATGCACGCGACTTCCCATGCTTCCCGGTCCGGCTCCGCCGCTAGGCTTCAACGGGTGACGCTGACGCTGGCGCGCGGCCCGGAGCATCCCGAAGGCAGCGCGCGACGTGGCTACGAGATCGTCGCACCTCTCGGGCCGGATGGACGCCTCGACGCGGCCCTCTGGCATGAGGCCCGTAATCAATGCCGCGTCCGCCGCTTCTGGCCCGGCGAGCGCGACCGCCATGGCCGGCTGATTCATCGGGCCGGAGGCGAAGGCGGTGCAACGTGGTTGATCGACTACGAGGACTGGACGAACGAGGACGACGAGCCGGGCTATCGGCTGGGTACCCATGCTTTCGTCGAGGGCGAGTATGTCTCCATCCGCGAGGCCGGAGACGAGACCTACCAAGCGTTCAAGGTTGCCCGGCTCGGCGACATCGGCATGGGAGGGCGCAGCTGATGTCGACGTCGCCGCTTCCTTCCGGCAATGGAAGGTCAGAGTTCGACCTTGCCCAGTCCGCATGGCTGACCCTCTGGCGCACGGTCTGGCTGGACCTCCCGCTCGCCTGGGCCGGCGAGATCGACCGGCTTCTGTTCCGATGGATCGAGTTGATCGACACTGCCGGTCCACACGCTGGCGACGGGCCGCAGACGGCGAGCGAGGCCATCGCCTTGAGCCTCGGCTGCGATGGCTCCGAGGGTCCCGTCGTCTGAAGACGAACGACGGCCCGAACCGCGTTCCAGGGGACCCTCATTGAAGGTTCGGACGGATGATCTCGTCGGTCACGTCCCGATCCGTCTCGACCTCGCGAATGCTGATCCTCACCCCCTTTCGCACGAGGCGCTCCAAGTCGTGTGCCGAGAAGTAGGTTCGGGTCTCCCGGTCGCAGAGTCTGCTTCCCCCGTACCGCCTGAGGTTTCGAACGGGGGCGATTTCTTGTCGGACATCATTCCGTGGTCTTAACAACAGACTGCCTCAAGTCAGGCGCTAGATCTTAGCTGAATAATTAACGTGTAATCGAACGTTGAGCAGTGGCATCCAAGCGGACAGAGGCATGCGACTTGGCCTAGGACCACGGACCGGGCGACCTCGTCGCCTCAACCATCAGCTCCCCGACCGACCTCGCAATCTCCCGCTCCTCGCTCGCGGGAACGATGCGAACGCTTAAGGTCGACGCCTTGGCGCCGATGCTCGTCTCGCCCCGTGCATTCGCGGCCTCGTCGAGGACTATGTCGGTGAACGCCACGTGGACGACGCGGTGTCCGACCGCGGTCGGAGGGAAAGGAAGCCGCGCGAGCAGCCAGCGGGCGACCGCCGCGTGGTCGCCCGCTGGCGGGCGGTCGGTGCTTACGGTTCCGCCGTTTACCGAGAGCCGTGGGTCGACCCCGACCTCCGAGACATGAGCTCGCCAAGTCGGCGCGTCCTCCTCCGGATGAAAAAGGGCGCACAGAAGGCTCGACGAGCGGGCATTGTGGACGAGGATCATCGTTCCACCTCAGGCGATGCCGGTGCCTTCATCGAAGTCCGTGCTTGTTCGAGATACTTCCTCGGTGCCCAGACCGCTCTGCATAGTGTCGCCGTCGGGTAGAAACTGGACCTTGACCGTTTGTCCCGGAACGGACGTTCCGCTTCTGGCCCAACTACGCTGTACAGGCGGTCATTACCGTCCTCGGAAGCGGACGCTCGCAGTTTGGAAATTATGATGCCTTGCACTGCTCCGTTCGGGTCATGCTCCGACCAACTCGAGGTCCCCGCGCCCGATGCAGGCACCATCTAGCTGACGACAGCGATCCCGCGGCTGAGAAAGCCCACTGATTTCGGCGTACGAGGCAGGTAATATTCCTCCAACTCGGCAAGCGCGAAGCCGGCGGCTCGGAACGAGCCAGCTACCGGACGGATAAGATTGCAGCCGACCGCCAAAGTCCGCCAGAGCGGGTTCAGCCTGTACTGCCAAACGGCGACCTTCGCATCGTTCGACAGCCCGTGTTCCAAGAACAGCGCTTGGCCACCAGGACGAAGAACGCGGCGCACCTCCGATAGGCACCTCATCGGATCATGCACGGAACAGAGCGTGTAGGTAATCACTGTCGTGTCGACGGAGGCGTCGTCCAGCGGTAGGCTCTCCGCCGATGCGCGCCGGATCTCAACCGGAACCTTGGCCACCCGTTGTTGCGCTTCGCCGAGCTTCAGAAACGTCTCGTTTGGATCGACGCCGATTACGCGCGAGACCTGGGCTGGATCGTAAAACGGCAGGTTCAGGCCGGGGCCGAACCCAATCTCCAGCACCGTGCCCGTTGCACGTGGTACGATCTTTTCGCGCTCGGCGCTGATGTCGGCCATTGCGCATAGGCAACGCACAAAACGGGGACCGATGTGCCGCTCGTAGAAGCCCATCTGTTTCTCCTGCCGAGGGTGGCCGCACCTGATGGCTGTTTCATCGCTGACAAAAGACCTTTGTCACAGGCACGCATCACAGATTGCGGTCAGATGCCGGTGGTCCGTCCCGCAGCAACCACCGAAGACACGCAGGTTTGGTAGCCGAGCGCATAGTCTAGCGTAATCCTGGCCGAGCTCTTGCGGCTCGCCGATGTCGAGCTCAGAGGCCGCATCGAGTTCGGCGTGGCTCTTCCGAGAGGCGTTCGCCCGTAGGCCACGAATGCGGCCGAGCCACCCGGCGTCCCCGACGAGCACATGCTCGAAATGTGTCGGGTGGGCGCAGTTGATCATATAGTAGGCGGGGTAAGCCCCCGTGACCGCATCAGCTTCCTCAATGGCAGAGCCGAGAGCTTGGCCGGAGGGCAGTTGGCCATCGGTCTCCACCGTGAAGGATACTACGATCGGCATATCGGCAGCCTTCGCCGCATGAGCAATACCAATCGTTTCCTCCGCCGAGGTCATGGTGACCGCACTGACCATGTCAGCTTCACTGTCCCGGAACGCTTGAACTTGCGGCGCGTGGTACATGGCTGCCTCCGCCGCTGTCATGGTGGTCTCGATCCTGTACCCGTCGCCACGAGGCCCTATGACGCCATTGAGGACAAGAGGCAGTCCGCCATGGGAGTGCTGACGTCGGAGTTCCTTGAGATAATCGATGGCGGCGCGATCGACGTTTGCAAGAGCCTGGGCATCGAAGCCGAGCTGTCTACCCCAGTCGGGATTAGCCCGCCATGTCGGTGTATCCAAGATGAGCCCCAACCCGTACTTCCGCGCGAGACCCAGATAAGGCTGGAAGTACTGTGTTAGTGTAGTTCTGCCCTCTTCCGTACATACCAACGGGAAGGCCGCAAAGCAGGGCAGTTCAAGGCCCTCGTGGAAGACGAGCGTAGTCTCAAGCCCACCGTCAGTTAAAAAGGCGCGGCCATCCAGTTGCGGGAGCAAGTTCCGATATTGAGGCATGTGGAACCTCCGCTGAGATAATGTATAAGCCGGTTGCCGTTATAAGGAAGCGCTTTGTCTCAGACGCAGCTGCCGAACCTAGGAAGCGCCTAGACAAATCGGTATCAACAATTTGGCTGCGTCCGATTGCACATTTTCTTGCGCAGAGACGTGCGAAAAGCCGGTTTCATGCGCCACATCCATAAACGCGCACGGTTAGCGCACTTCAGGACATGCGCTGCCGAGTATCCCAATAGGGTTTGCCCTAGTAGCACGTTTCAAGGGCTGCAGCGCAGCATGCTTGGGAAACGACCGCAAACCTGACAGGTCGGCAAGGTCTCGTGCGCTGAGCCTGCCCAAGGTCGTTTGCGCCTGCAAACCCTGACAGGTTTTCAAATATCTGGAAACGCTCTTGCCTGGACATTCCTCTCGCGTGCCGTGAAAAACCTCAAAGGGGTTGCATTGGTGAACGCCAACGTCCGCTTCCATGATTTGGCCTCCCGAAAGCGGACTGGCAGTAAAGCGCGCCTCCCGGTCATACGCGTTTGTTCCGTCAGGCTGCCTAG
>NZ_JAIETD010000154.1 GCF_019745455.1 Methylobacterium sp. | reverse complement strand
CTGCCGAGGTCGCTTGTCCTCATAGTCCTTGCCGGCAAATCGCAGGAAAAAGCCTAGCTGTCCGAAGGTCGGCCCAACGCCCGACACCTGAAAGAACACCCAGGCCAGAGTCTCGTACCGCTGGGCGGGTGTTGTTGAGATGAGCTGCCCCGTCTTGTCGGCCAGATAGATGAGGATCGCACCGGTTTCCCATATGCCAATGGGCTGGCCGTCAGGGCCAGCCGGATCGATGATCGCGGGTATGCGGCCGTTGGGATTCAACGACACGAACGCAGGATCCTTCGACTCGTTGTTCGAGATGTCGACGAAGTGGGGCTCATACGGCAGGCCAGTCTCCTCCAGCATCATCGAGACCTTGACGCCGTTGGGCGTGGGGGCCGCGTATAGTTGCAAGCGATCCGGATAAGATGCTGGCCAGCGCTGCGTGATGGGAAAGGAGGAGAGGTCTGTCATATCTGGATCCTGGCACTGCGACGGCGGCTGAATGGAATGATCTGCTTCAAGGCCGGGTTCGACGACCGCGTCGATTGACGCGGTCGTCGGAGGTTGCGAACCGGATCGGCGCGGCACTAACGGCAGCGAAGCCTATTCCGCTGCAGCCCCGGCCGCAGGGCTCACATCGCCGGCCTCATGCCGCTTTGGAAGAACCCAGTCGGGACGGACGAAGTGGCAGGTGTAGCCGCCCGGCCGCTTCTCCAGATAATCCTGGTGATCGGGCTCGGCCTCCCAGAACTCGCCGACCGGCTGGACCTCGGTCACCACTTTGCCATCCCACAGCCCCGAGGCATCCACATCGGCGATCGTATCCTCGGCGACGCGCTTCTGCTCCTCGTCGACATAATAGATGCCCGACCGGTAGGAGAGCCCACGATCATTGCCCTGGCGGTTCAGCGTCGTCGGATCGTGGATCTGGAAGAAGAATTCCAGGATGTGCCGGTAGCTCGTCACTGTCGGGTCGAAGACAATCTCGATCCCCTCGGCATGCGTGCCGTGATTACGATACGTGGCGTTCGGAATATCGCCGCCCGTGTAACCCACACGGGTCGAGATGATGCCGGGCCGCTTGCGGATCAGATCCTGCATGCCCCAGAAACATCCTCCTGCGAGAACAGCGCGCTGATGCATGTTAAGCCTCCTCTACTTGATCGAGATATTCACCGTATCCCTCGGACTCCATCTCGTCGCGCGGGATGAAGCGAAGGGACGCAGAGTTGATGCAGTAGCGCAGACCGCCGCGGTCGGAAGGACCGTCCGGGAACACGTGGCCCAGATGGCTGTCGGCGTGTACCGACCTGACCTCCGTCCGGACCATGCCGTGTGCACTGTCCCGCACCTCGTTCACGTTTGCCGGAACGATCGGCTTGGTGAAGCTGGGCCAGCCAGTACCCGAATCGAACTTGTCCGTTGAAGCGAACAGCGGCTCTCCCGACACTATGTCGACGTAGATGCCAGGCTCCTTGTTGTCGTTGTGCTCACCCGTGAAGGGCCTTTCGGTCCCCGAATCCTGGGTAATCCGGCGTTGCTCGGGGGTCAGGCGGTCAACTGCTGCCTGTGACTTCTCAAACTTCATGATAGTCTCCAATAATTAATCTAGAGAGCTCGACACACTGTCATTTATCTTTGCAGTCATTGCGCCGACTATCGCAGTGCGCCCCAGATTTATCCAATACGCTGCGCGTATAGTTTCCATAGCGCCGAAGCTCTTCACGTCGTGATTCAGTTCCACTCATACCGGGCTGCCAGCTGCGCGATGTTCCGTATCTCGACCGTTGCCGTGGAGCCGGATACTGTCGCGATCACGACTTCGCGCTCCAAGACAAATCCGTCGATCGGCCGAGTGACGAGGCCTTGCACGGTCGGCGATCGTTCCGGAAGAATGCATATGGCGTGGCCGTCAGCGACGACCCGTTGCACCCAGTCCTCGCGATCTGATCGAAAGCGAGGTCGCATGAGCAAGTCCCGTCGCGCGAAGTGATCGAGGATCCGATCGCGAAACTCGCATTTCAGGCGATCGACGAAAGGAAACTCGAGCAGGTCTTCGCCGCGCACGATCTCGTTGGCAGCCAAGGGATGGTTTGCAGAACAGCCGAGCACGAAGCGCTCCCGAAATAGAGGATGCACATCCAGCTTGCGTTCCGGTCTTGTTTCACGCGGCATGATGCACGCGTGGTATTTTCCTGAAAGCACCTCCGATGTGTCCTCGTTCGACTGGAGCGAGTGCAGCTTGATTTCGATGGATGGCATCTCCGCCAATGCGCTCTCGAAGAATGCCGTAAATTCCTTTGGTCCGACGGTGGGCGCGACGGCGACATCCAGCACGCGGTGCCCCCCCATCGCCCAGTGCTCCGAGTGATTGCGAACGCTCTTCATCGCGACCACCAT
This sequence comes from Methylobacterium sp., assembly GCF_019745455.1. Taxonomy (GTDB): domain Bacteria; phylum Pseudomonadota; class Alphaproteobacteria; order Rhizobiales; family Beijerinckiaceae; genus Methylobacterium. The sequence continues at coordinate 6,658 of NZ_JAIETD010000154.1, read as the reverse complement.
GCGCCGGAATTCTGCCTCGACGTCATGGCCAAGGCCAGTCAGGCGGCTGTTCTTCCCGTCGCGATAGATCAGCGGCCCGCCAAGCTCATCTTCCAAGCGGCGGATCGCGCGGGTCAGACTTGGCTGTGACACACCGCTCAAGCGAGCGGCCGCTGTGAAATTCAGCGTCTCGGCCAAGTTGATGAAATAGCTGACTTGATTGAGTTCCATAGTCCTTTGGCCCACGCGCCTGACTGATACCTCTTCCGTGAGACCGCCTTTGGAAAGCAGGTCGCAGAAGTATGCTTGGCGCATATAATCATGGTATAGGGGCTTGTCTATATGCGCCAGACATATAAATGATAGCCTGAGATGACGATTACCGGTTGGCGGTGCGCTCCGCTCAGCTCCGTCGAAGGTTCTGAGAGCGCAACCGCCAAGCCGCGTGCTGGAGGTTTGATGGACATGGCAGGAAGATCATTTACGTTTGTCAGTGGGGCTGGCTCTCCGCTGTCCGGGCACCTCGAACCGCCGGAAGGGACGCCGCGGGGCTGGGCGATCTTCGCCCACTGCTTCACGTGCGGGAAAGACAGTCGCGCCGCTGTTCACATCTCGCGCGCGCTGTCGCGTGCGGGCATCGGGGTCTTGAGGTTCGATTTCGCCGGGACCGGGATCGGCGGTGGGACGGGAGAACCTGTGAACTTCGCGTCGGACGTCGAGGACCTTCGGGCCGCCGCAAATGCGATGGCGGCGGCGGGCATGTCACCGTCCCTCCTCGTCGGGCACAGCCTGGGTGGCACCGCTGCGATCGTAGCCGCCGCCGACATGCCTGATATTGCGGCGGTAGCGACGATTGGTGCGCCGGCCGACCTTCAGCATATCTTGCGCCTCTTCGGACCGAATGATCTGGACACCATCGCGAGCGAGGGCGAGGCCTCGGTGGAGATTGCCGGTAGGCCCTTCCTCATTCGCCGAGGGTTCCTTGAGGCGGTTGAGGGGATCGACGTCGAGAAGGCCATTGCCTCCCTGCGACGGCCGGTGCTGGTCATGCACTCTCCGCTGGATCAGGTGGTCGGCATCGACCACGCGTCGCGCATCTTCGTCGCGTCCAGGCACCCTAAAAGCTTCATCTCGCTCGACAACGCGGATCACCTTCTCACCGACGTCGCGGACGCGAACTACGCCGCGGCCATGGTGGCGGTTTGGGCGAGCCGCTTTCTCCCACCACTCAGCGCGGATCTTCCGCAGATCGAGGTTGCGGAGGGCGTCGTCGCCACCGAAACTCTTGCAGGGACGTTCCAGCTCAAGGTCCGCAGCGGCGAGCACACTCTGTTCGCCGACGAGCCAGCATCGGTCGGTGGCCTCGGGACCGGACTATCTCCCTACGAACTCGTATCTGCCGGCCTCGCAGCCTGCACGGTGATGACGATGCGTCTCTATGCGAACCGCAAGGGCTTTCCGCTCGAACGGGCGAGCACGACCGTGCAGCACGAGAAGGTGCCGGACATGATGCCACCCGACCGGTTCACCCGCACCATTGTCCTCGATGGGCCGCTGAGTGATGATCAGCGCGCTCGGATCCTCGCGATCGCTGATCGGTGTCCCGTCGATCTGAGTCTCATCCGGGGTTCGGACGTGCAGACCGAGCTCTTGAGCGCCAGTCAGGCTGCGGATCCCGCGAGGCTGGCTTGACCGTGGCGCACACGGAGGAGGGCGAACGGACTGTGAGCCAATCGCCTACCGGCAATAGGGCGGCCGCGACAGAGCGAGCAATTCTCGCAGGCGGCTGCTTCTGGGGCATGGAGGATTTGCTGCGCCGAGCCAGGGGAGTCATTTCGACGCGTGTCGGTTACACAGGCGGAGAAATGCCTGATCCGACCTACGCGAGACATTACGGCCATGCGGAAGCAGTGGAAGTGACCTTCGACCCTTCCGTTCTCGCCTATCGCTCGCTCTTGGAACTCTTCTTCCAGATCCATGACCCCACGACCTACGAGCAACAAGGCAGCGATGTCGGTCCGAGCTATCGATCGGCGATTTTCTACACCACCGAAGTGCAGAAGGAAGTCGCCCTCACAACCATCGCGGAAATCGAGGCATCAGGAAGCTGGCCTGGCCCGGTCGTGTCGGAGATCAACCCAGAAGAACCCTTTTGGGAGGCGGAGCCAGAGCACCAAGAATACCTGGTGCGCTATCCTGGGGGCTATAGCTGCCACTTCGTGCGCCCGACCTGGCGGTTGGACCGCTCAGACGAACGCCCAGCTGTATACTTGACAGAAAGAGTTGATGATGACCGAAACCGTGACTAATCAGGCCGCCTGGCAGAAAGCGCCGGGGCAGCCACTGAGGATCGGTGTCACCGCTCTGCCGCATCTGGCGGCGAACGAGATATTGATCCGCAACGCGGCCATCGCGATCAACCCACTCGACTGGATTCTGCAGGACGTCGCGCTTTTGCCATGGCTCGACTATCCCGCGATTCTCGGCAGCGACGTCTCCGGTGAGGTCGCGGCGATCGGTGGCGCGGTCGAGCGGTTCAAGGTCGGCGATCGAGTCATCGGACAGGCGGTCGGGACAACCGTAAATCAACCTGCGCAGGGTGCGTTCCAGCACCACACGATCGTGCTGGACCACATGGCGGCGCCGATCCCCAACAACATGGCCTTCGCTGATGCGGCAGTCCTCCCGCTTGGCCTTGGCACCGCCGCAAGCGGGCTCTACGGACGGACACAGTTGGCTCTCGCGCCACCGTTACACTCGCCGACCGCGCGTCCAGAGGTCGTTCTGGTCTGGGGTGGATCGTCGAGCGTTGGCTGCAACGCCATCCAGCTCGCGGTGGCGTCGGGCTACAGGTGCGTCGCCACCGCTTCGGCGCGCAACGCCGGCCTGTTGAAGGAGCTGGGTGCAAGCGAGGTTCTTGACCACTCGAGTCCAGCCATCGTGGAAGACGTGATTGAGGCAATGCGCGGGCGCAGTCTCGCTGGAACGCTTCACGCGACCGGTCACATGAAAGACTGTTTTGCCATAGTTGCGAGATGCGAGGGCTCGCGCCGGGTGGCAGCGACGCTGGCCCCGCCCGACGAGCGTCCATTTGGAGTCGAGGCGACGCACATCTCCGGGACGAGCCTCAAGGATTACGAGGTTGGTCCAATGATCTACCGCGAATTCCTGCCGCAGGCTCTCGCGGCGCGCACGTTCGTCCCCGCCCCTCCTGCGAAGATCGTGGGCCAGGGCCTTGAAATGCTCCAGGCTGCCTTGGAAGCCCTGAAGGCGGGTGTATCCGCAGCGAAAATCGTCGTTACCCTGCCTTGAGTGACCAGCCAGGCGGTTTTTCGCGTTCGCAGTCTGAGGTGGCCCGCACTTTGCCGATTGGGAAGCTCTACCGGGAAAACGCGCTTGGGACGCGCGCTGCGCTCCTGCCGGAGCATGCGTTCCCGAAACCTGTTCCCGACTGCTTTTCCCCGAAACGTAACCGTCTGGCCTGACCGCTATCCGTCCCAGTGCCAGGGGAGCAGATCGTCGACCTTGTTGATCTTGTAGTCTGGGATGCGTGCCAAGGTGTCGGCGAGCCAGGCATTGGGATCGACCGCGTTGAGCTTTGCGGTTTCGATCAGGGTGTAGGCGATGGCGGCGGCCTTGCCGCCCGCCTCGGAGCCGACGAAGAGGTAGTTCTTCCGCCCGAGGGCGATGGCACGCATGCACCTTTCGGCCGCGTTGTTGTCCAGTTCCAGGATACCGTGGTCGAGATAGGAGCGCAGGCGTTCCATTCGCGTCAGCGCGTAGCGGATGGCGGCCGCGAGGGGGGATTTTCCTGAGATTGTGGTGAGTTGCATGGCCAGCCATCGCTCCAAGTCATCGAAGACAGGGGCGGCATGGGCACGTCGCAGTTCGACACGGCGATCAGGTGGCGTCCCTCGAGCTTCCTTCTCGATGGCATAGAGCTGGGCGATCCGTCCGATGGCCTCTTCGGCGATGGGCGAGCCCTGCGACCGGTGGATGTCCACGAACTTGCGCCTGACATGGGCCATGCAGGCGACCTCGCGAATGGCACCCGAGCGGTAGAGATCCTCGAACCCGGCATAGCCATCGGCATGCATCCAGCCGCGGAAGCGGGCGAGGTGATCCTTGGGATGCTGACCCTTTCGGTCGCCGGAGAAGCGATACCAGGCGGCGGGTGGGGCAGCACTGCCCCAGGGTCGTTCGTCACGGGCATAGGTCCAGAGCCGGGCGGTCTGGGTCTTGCCGGTGCCGGGCGCCAGCATCTGGACAGGCGTATCGTCGGCGAAGATGGCCTCGGCGGACAGGACATGTCGGCCGATGGCTTCGGCCAGAGGTTCCAGCAGAGCGGTGGTCTTGCCGACCCAGTCGGCCAGTGTGGATCGGTCGAGATCGAGCCCTTCGCGCTCGAAGATCTGGCTCTGACGATAGAGGGGCAGATGGTCGGCATACTTGCTGACCAGCACATGGGCGAGCAGGCCGGGGCCGGGACGGCCGCGTTCGATCGGGCGCGACGGCAGCGGGGCCTGGACGAACCGTTCGCAGCAGGCGCATGTCAGCCGGGGCCGGACGATGCGGTTCACGATGAAGCGGCCAGGCACGTATTCCAGCTCTTCCGTGACATCCTCGCCGATCCGGCGCAGGTGCCCGCCACACTCAGCGCAGGCATCGACACCGGGCGTCAGTTCCACTTCCATCCGCGGGATGTGGTCGGGGATCGGACGGCGCTTCGGTTTGCCCTTCTCCTCGATGTCCGGCAGCTTCATCCGTGCGGTCATCGCAGCGGCGGCAATCTCGCTGGTCTCGAGGGCCAGTTGAAGTTGCTCGGCCGTCTCGGACGAGGCCCCGAACCGGTGCGCCCGATGCCCGGCCAGCTGGTGCCGCAGCTTCTCGATCAGGATCGCCTGCGCCTTCACCTCGGCCAGAAGCCGCGCGGTGAAGCTGCGCAGCTCCTCGGGGTCTTCCGGCAGGGTCAGGGTCTGACTGAGCATGCAGGAAGTCTATCCTACGAGATTCCTTGTGGGAATCCAGTGATCATCAACCCCGCGTATTATCCCGCCGCCAGAGGGCGCCAAGTCCGTTCCGGGGCCCGCCAGTCGATCCCCTCCAGCAGCATGGACAACTGTGCGGGCGTCAGCGCCACCTTGCCCTCCTTGGCCGAGGGCCAGACGAACCGGCCCTTCTCCAGCCGCTTCATGAACATGCAAGCCCCCTGACCGTCCCACCAGATGACCTTGACCAGATCGCCCCGGCGACCACGGAACACGAACAGATGCCCGGCGAACGGATCCTGCTTCAGCACCGCCTCGGCTTGGGCAGCGAGCGCCGCAAAGCCCTTGCGCATGTCGGTGACGCCCGCCGCAAGCCAGACCCGCGTATTGGCCGGAACCGGGATCAAACCGTCAGACCCCGGATCAGCCGCGCCAGCGCCTCGGGATCGTAGCTGCCGTTGATCCGCATTCGGTGGCCGCCAGCCAGTTCGATCTCGATGTGGTTCTCGGCGGCAGGTGCGGCCGGGGCCGACCTGGTCTCCGCGACGATCTCTACAGGCAGAAAGCGCGCCTCCTCTGACGGGGACGGAGCCGAGGCGGGGTCCGGCGCATAGCGGGGATCGCGAAGCCACTTGAAGATCAGATTGGCATTCACCGCGTAGCGCCGCGCAACCTGGGCAACCGAAACGCCCGGCGCCGTCGTCTGAAAACAGATCGACCGCTTCTCATCATCCGTCCAAAGCCGCTTCGTCCGACGCGCCAAACCCATCACCATAGTGTCCACTATCGATGGTGGACACTATCCGCCTCTCTCAGCCCGAGGCAGAGCGGTCAGGCCGGACGGTTACTCCGAAACTACCTATCGGACATAGAGAAATGGGAATGCAGCGAGTGGTTTGAACGGCCGCTTCCGAAACCGCGTTCCGATCAATTGAGCGGCTAAAAGTGGGGCGATCACCGACATATTAGAATGAGACCGCCATGCCCGATCGGCCGGCTTGACGCGTAGCCAAAAGAATGCGGCTGATGGTAGGCTCGCTGACATTATGAAGCCCCGCCATCTGAGCAGCGTTGAGCTGTCGCAATTGCGAGTCTCCTACGCGTCGTCGTTCTTCTCGCGGTCCACACCTCGCTGATGCAATTCGGCATCGACGGGGCAGTTCGTGCAGCCCTCGTAGCAGCACAAGCGGCAGATGCGGTATGACTGCTCGAGGTTTTCCAAGCGATTTCGGAGAACGCGTTCAGCGATGTCCGATAAGGTTTTCAGTTCGTCTGGATTAAGGATCGATAGCCCTTCGGCAATCACTTGATCGCGCGAGGCCAGGACCTCGTCGCTCGCGACCTTGCCAGTTGGAGTAAGATAGAGGGATCGTGCGCGCCCGTCTGTCGAATGCTCCCTACGCTCGATCAATCCCTCGCTTACCAATCTATCCACCAGGCGAACAGTTCCAGCATGTGAAAGGCCCACCCCGATCGCAAGCATACGGATCGAGAGCCCGGGCTTGTGCGCGAGCAACGCCAGCGCTGAGGCGGCGGGTCCAGCTTCCGGCGCCCGCGATGAACTAGCGCGAACGATGTCGTCGCTGATCATGAGTGCGAACGCCCCGAAAATGTTTCGATCTCGAGGTCCATCCATTGCCACATCTATATGTGCGCGGAGCATAGACAGCAAGCCATACCGTGGTCCTCTT
>NZ_JAIETD010000109.1 GCF_019745455.1 Methylobacterium sp. | reverse complement strand
TGATATTGGCCCGCATGGTGTCGGCTGCACCATTGTTCGTCCACGTCTGCCGACGCATCTTGGCACCAGCTGCAAGGTCGGCCGCGGTCACCCCGTAATAGCCGAGCAGGACTTGCTGCACGAGCCCGTAGCGGCGTTGCGCCTCCGTCCAGTCGGACTGGTAGCCTTCAAGGGCGCTGCGGCAGGTCTCGAGATCGTAGGCGACCGCGTCCATCACAGTGAGTACCTGAAGTAGGTCCTCGCGGGCGGCGGGTGCTTTGAACTGTGGGTTCTTCTCGAGAAAGGATCGCACCGGCGTTGGGAGACCCGGTGCTTTTTGAGCGTAGATCCGGTCGGCAGCCCCGCGTTCGGCCTCGGCGCGGACATCGAGTTTAGCCTGCTGGCGCACCACGGCAGCTTGACGGCGTTGCGCGTCGGCCTGACGCTCGACCTCCTGCTGCTGTGCTACTTGCCTCTGTTCCTCGGCGCGTTTCGCCTCATCGGCTTGCTGCCGAACCTGAGCAGCCGCGGTAGCGGCTGCATTCTTCTCGTCCTGCTCAGCGATGGCCGCGCGCAGGGGGGCGAGACGGGTACGCAGATCGAGGTCGAGGGCGGAAGGGATACCACCACGGGCAAGACGCTGATCGATGGCAGCGACACGATTCCGGCGGCTCGACAGGTCGGGGTCGGCCTCAGCTGCTCGCACGGCCTCACGAAGTTCGGCCTCGCGATCGACAGCGACGGCTTGCTTCGCTCGTAAAGCCTCGACCTGTCCCGTAACTTGGGCCTGACGGCCGTAGGGCTGATCGTCGATATACCTGAGCATCATCAGCGTACGGCGGCGGTTGGCATCGGTGGCGCATTCCGTCATGCGCCGCTTAAGCGCCTCGAAGGTGGTCCGGTCCCATTCGATGAATGCAATGCCGTAGGGGTCACCACGCTCCGACCAGTTCTGGCGGGGGAACAGCTCCGGATCGACCTGAGCGCAGGTGTAGCCGTCGAGGGCCGCTGTGCCCTCCGGTGTGGCCAGGGCGCCGGTTGTTCCCCCTATGCCGACGATCAACAACGCGATGCCGGCCAGCATGAAAAGCCGAATGGTGTAGGCAGAATGAGACGTGAGCATCGCAGCACCGGAAGCGTGAATGGTGAACATCTGGTCGAGGGAAGGCTCTGATCAGCGCGCGCCTCAGAACGGCAGCTGCACTTCGATCCAGAGTTCATCCTTGGCCGGCGAGACCCAGGTGAGCGTGAACGGCACATCGTGGCGGCCGATGTTGAAGAGGATATCAGCTTCACACAGGCGAACCTCGTAGCCCTTGGCTCCAACGGGCACGTATCCCGTCTCCTGCACGGTAACGGTCCGGTGCAGCAGGGCACTCGCCTGCTTCACGTTCGGGCTTTCTTCGATGGCATCCTTGAGAAGGCGCTTTACGACCGGACTGGCGCAAGCTGGCATGACACCGTTCGTGAAGGAGGTGTCCTCGGCGCGGATATGGCGCTGAAGGATGCGATATCCCCCAACGAGGATGACGCCGACGGACACGACGATCACAGCGTACCGCCGGCCCTTCTGCACATCTGGGTTCGCTGCCTGTTCCGCGTAGCGCGCCCTCGTTCGGGCGACTAGGCCAGATTGAGTGTCCTTGGCGTCGGGCATGCGCTTCCTCCTGTGTGGCAGGCGGAGGTTCATTGCGGCCTACCCGAAGTTGCGGCCGACATAGCTTTTCCATGTGGCTATAGCCAGTGGTTTTATGGCCCACATAAGGGCTCGTTGTGCCTCGTGATGACGGGACGAGCCTTGTTGGCGTGGAACCTGCGCCGGGTGCGTGTCGCCGCAGGCGTCAGTCAGGAGCGGCTGGCTGCGGACGCTGGCGTGGACCGGGCATATCTCGGTGGTCTGGAACGGCAGACCGAGAACCCGACGGTGGACCTACTCGACCGAGTAGCGGTCACATTGCAGGTCCCGCTGGCAGAGCTGTTCCTACAGCCGGCGGAAGGTGAAGCACCGCCGCAACCCATGCGGGGCGGTCGACGTCGCGGCTGATTGACGAACTGCAAACGACGAGCCGAAGGCGTAGCTTCCCCTACGCGCCAGAAGCAGAACCGGGTCCCACGTCAGAAGCCGGACGTTCGGCTCGGGATAGATGGCGTCACTCTAGAAAATGTCGGAAACCTGTGCCAGTTTCCGAACAACTGTCCGCGGCGCTTAATTACGAGCATTCGGTTGGCCCAGGAAGCGCGGCCGTTCGAGATACAAATGTTAGCCGAGATTGAATGGCCAGAACAAACGCAATACCAGGGAGTTGAGCCCGTCGCCATCTTCGTCAAATACGTAGAGCAACTCGTCTTTGGAAAGAGGCATGCGCTCGACTATACGATCAATGTTTACACCGTCGCGGCGGACGTTGCGGAGCAGTTTGAGCAGGCGCTTGTTGAGATCCCAGCTTTCCGACACGTAGGGGAGATGGCGGTCGAGCAACGCCCGCCCGCGAACCGAAAACCCATTGGCGAGCGCGACTTTGCGCAGGCGTGGAAGGATGTCCGCGATGATATCAATCGACCTCGCGGGATTCCATCGACACAAGACCAGCAAATAGACGTCTAGATCTGTCCGCTCCGCCTCGGTCGCGCTCGGACCGGCTCGGCCGGCGGCTTCGACGAACGCGGACGGTTTCACGTCGTGCTCGGTCGAGAAGTCGATCAGCGCGACCGCGTGGCCGACCTGCTTCGACCCCTTCAGCTCGGCAAGCCCTCGTGCAACCACCTCCCGGGCGCGGGAGGGGAAGAATGGTCTCCACCTCTCGTGCAGCCCGCCCTCCGTCGAAAGCCCGACGGCCACCACAAAGGCTTCGGAGGCGCGGCGCCCCAGGGTGGCGAGGGACTGGTTCGAAGGTAGACGGCTCATAATGGCCGCGATTAGGCGGTCTTCCGCCGCCCTGCCTTCCGCTACGTCAAACAGGCCGAGGATACCGGCTTCGTCCAGACGCGCAGCGTCGAAAGCCTTGATGAGCTCCGGCCGCATGGCCAGCACGCCTGTGACGAAGGATATCGGCATGGCTTCGTCTGAAAGCGCGTCAGGTTCGATGACGCGCGAGACTGCTTCCGAGAGCGCCGCGGCGTCCCCGATTTTTGAATCCTGGACCGATCCCAGAGCGATCGCGGCGCGCTTGAGATCGCGCTGGTCCAGCGTTCCGACCGTCGTCTCGAGCTCCTCGCGGCTAATCAGTCCGCTCGATAGGGCCTGCCCGCTTATGGCGAGCATCACGAATTCCTCGCCGTCGAGACGCCTGGTCAAGGAAAGGGCGGAGGGCGTGACGCCCAGGGCGTCACGCTTCAAGGTGGCGGCGTCGAGCGGTTTAGGAAACGATTCGAGGATCTCGGCAGGCGATCGCCTTGAACCTCTTGCATCGGCCAGATGAAGCTCGACGAGCGGTCTGAATGCGGTCCGCGGCCGGGCGGTGTCCTTGCCGTACCTCCAGAGGAACCGGCGCAGCGGTGTGATTGTCGCTGAGGTGGCGTCAGCGGTGGCGGCCGACAACCATTTCTCCGGAGCCGTATTGGTGCTCCTGGACGGGTTGGAAGGCCCAATTCGGACGATCAGGCCGCGATCGTCGTCGACCGCCGCCGATCCGAAGACCGTCCTGAACTGGAACGCCGCCCGCAGCTTCGGCCACTGCTGCGACCAAGCGGCAAGCAGAGCCTCCTCGAATTTCTCTCCGGGAAGTTCCGCGTAATGCAGAGTTCGGCCCTCGTAGTAGGCCGAGATAATCCTTTGGACCTCGAAACGGTCCGCGACACCGCTTTTCAGCAGGCGCGGGACCTCGATCTTCCGGCTGTATTCATCGTGGGCCGCCCTCGAACCCGGCTTTAGGAAGAGCGTTTTCAGAACGCCGAGATTGACCTGCCCGGTCAGGAACTTGCGCGGGAGGACGAGGACATGGCTCCAGACGCATCCGGGTCGGGGCATCTCTGGAGCAGGCCAGGTCTTGATGAAGGCAAACGCTCCGCTGTCCTTCAGGGCAAAACCACAGACGTAGCTCATTCCCGGACCGAGCCGGGCGTTCGAGGCGAGATCGGATCGGGTCGCCAGTTCGTAGGCGTCGACGGACGACAGCTGCACGGATGCCGCGAGCTGGCGATGACCGTCGGAGTAGCCGTACAGAGCCTGCTCGACCGTCATGGTCAGCGATTGTTGCGTCATCTAACGAGACCGCTGAGCCAGGCGATCGGATGCGTTAGATCATGCGCGCCCGCGCCGTGGCCGACAACACGTATGCGGCGGCCGGCGACGGACTCCTCGAGAAGCTTTTTTCTGTCGCTCTCCTCGTCCGGTTTTTCCCGTTTCGGAAGTCGGCCGCCCTGCGCAGAGACGCCGTAGATCCGTGTTTCAAATTCGTTTGCGCGGCTGTGTAGATATTGATGGAGCAGCGGCATGCTTCGCGCTAACCATTCCTCGGGGGCGGTACCCGAGGCCACCAGATCCCAGGCTGAGACGATAACGGCGACCCTCGCAGGCCGCAGGTCCACGGGAACGTCGGCGAGGGCGTCGAGAAGGTCGACGATCTGGACCTGACGAGGCGTGAGCGCCGGCGTGAAGTCGCTCGGCCGCACGGCTCCGCCGGCCGGCTGCGCGACCTCCGGCTCGCCTTTGTCCCCGCCGGCCCCGCTTTGGGACGCCATCGCGGCGTCGGGAGACCCGTCGCCGCCGTAGCCTGGTTCGTCCGCGAGTTCATCGTCGTCTTCTTCGTCGTCGTTTTCTTCCGGCATGTCCTCTGGGAGCGCCATTCCGACGTCGACGAGCGTCACGTCGTCGATTTTACGGGCAGCGCTGACGAACAAGAGCAGGCCCTCGCATCCGCGAGCCATCGTCTCAATGCGAGCGTCGTACTCACGGGAGGCGAAGACCTGCTCGAAGGTCTCACCCGACATGTCGACGAACGAGAGTTCGATGTCGCCTTCCACGAATTCGGATCTCAGATTGATAGCTATGGACCGCCACGTTCCGACGCCGGTGCGCGCAACTTGGTAGCCGCTCTCCCAGGCGCCCGCGATCTTCTCGAGATAGGAGTAATCGCCACGATGCGTTCCCTTTGAGAGCACGGTCGGTGTCTCCCTCGCTCGCGCATCGACAAGGTACCAAAGGGCGGCGGCGTAGGTCGTCTTCCCCGATCCCTGGAACCCGATCACAACGTGTCTATGGCTGGCCAAGCTAACCGCTCCCCTAGCTCGTCAACATTCTGTCGACCCAGCGGGCCGGGGCGTTGGCGGGCAACGGTGCCACATCCTTAAGCGGGCGCGGTGTCAGCCATCCCTGGAACAGCTCCTCCAGGCCGATCATGCCGACGCCGAAATTCGACCGCGGCATGGCGCAGATCCGGCGCATGCCGATAGTATGGCCGGCAGTTCGGAACTCCTCGGCGATCACGTTCTCGAAATCCAACAGCTCATCGAGGACCGGAACGAGACTCGGCTTCGTCGCTAGCTTGTCGAGCTTGGTCGAGACGATCTCAAGCACCGCATCGTCGGGAATCGCGCCGTTGTTAAGAAGAGCCCAGATCTGCTGCTTGAACTTCCGCTTGTAGCCGGAACGCGTCTCCGGCCTAGCGAGCTTGCCGGCATCGAGCATGAAGCAGATGCGGTCCGCCATCGCGAGTTCCCACAGCGCCGGGATCAGGCTCGTATCGCGGCGTGCTGCACGGAAATCCTCGCCGGACCGGTCCGCGATGAGGAGGTGGTGCTGGCCGGTTCCGCGGACCACGTTCAGGTGAAAGAATCCGACCCCGTCCTGGCGGCTCGTCCTGTCCGTGGCCGGCAACGGCAGATCCGATCGTTCGAGGGCTTTGTGGTGTCGGCGAGCGAAAGCCGTCAGCGTTCGGCTGGATCGGAAAGTGTAACCCGCGAAGGGACCCTTGCAGAACGCACCGTAGAGGGCCGCGATCAGCGTCGTCTTTCCGGCTTTGACATCGCCGACCAGCGACACCGTCGTGGTTGCCGCCGCCTTCCGCATCGACCAGAGTTCGCTCCGGTTGAGCATATCGCTGCGATGCAGCGTCAACTTCGGTTCGACCGGACGTGGGGGTGCTTCCAGCTCGCCCTCGTCCTCGCCATGGTCGAGCGCGGCCTCCTCGGGCTCGTACTCGGAGCAGGACTCGATCGGGTCGTTGCGCAGAGCGCAGACGCCGGACTGCGCGACATCGCAATCTGGCCGGCGGCAGAACGGGCTGCTCGGCATCAGATCCAACCGGACTTGATCAGCATGCGCTCGTAGAACGCTTGGACAGCGATCTCGAACCGGGTAAGCTCCGTGTCGATCGAGAGGCCGCCATACTTCGCGAACAGGGCTGGTATCGAGGCGGTGATCGCGGCGTCGTCGTAGAGGCGCAACCCCGCATTCAACAAGGCGATCGGATCGGGCTGCGTCTTTGTATCTTGGAGCAAGGCGGCCCGATCTGCTGTCGGAACCGCTTCGAACGTGTCTTTGATCGTCTGGCGCGTGTTGGCTTCCCCGCCAAGCGCGTCGCGGATGATACCGAGCGCACCATGGGGACCCGGGAGGACGTGGATCATCGCGGCGACGTCGGTCCCGATCACGAACGGGAGCGCCTGTCCGTGTATCTCGGAAAGCGGGCGGTCGAGGAGATAGCTCCATCGCCCCATGCGCCACCACAGCAGATCGACTTCCTCGGCTAGCCGGCGGTTCTCGTTCGTCAGCGCGGAAAGGGCGCCGTTGAACTTTTCAACCATGCGCGCTTCGGAGGCCTTGGCCTCGGTAACGATGGCCTCGAGCGCCGTATGGATCGTCGCTGCATCTCCCGTTTTAGCCGCGAGCACCGTCTTGCCGATGTCCTGCCATCGTGCTGCTGCGATCTGGGTGCGGAACCCCAGACGTCGCGTGCGCCCCATGTCCGCAAGCCCGGACCGCGCCGCCATCACAATCGCTTCCTGGTCGACGGTTTGCCTACGGCCGGCGAAGCTACCAGTCAGCACGAGCGCAGGCGTACCGGCGAAACCAGACGCTATCATGTCGGCGAGCAGGATCGTGGCGACGATCCGAGCTTCGTTGCCATCGTGTTCGAGAGAGAAATGACCGTCCTTCTCCTTCAAGATGTCTTCTAGCCAGACAGGTTTCTGGCCACTGGACACCGGGATGTCGAAGGCGAGACGCGCGAGATCTACGATCTTATCCTCGCTTTTGGGCAGATCCTTGCGCACTTTCCTGTGCGCGGCTTCCCGGAAGCCGACGATGCTGCGGTCCGCGCCGGGCTGGAGCTTCCGGTAGGCCTCTGCAAACGCAAACTTGTCGTTCTCGCTCATACCGCGTCGCCGCTCCCCAAAGCCTCATCCGCCCTGTCGTTCAAATCAACGAGTTGATTGCGTTCCTTCGCGCGGCGGACGGCAGCGAGAACGAATTCGTAGTCCTTGAGGGCCTGATCGCCGTCTTCGTCGAGCGAAAGCGCGACGATCAACTGCCGCTGGAGATGCTCGGGCAGGCGAAACATCTTGCTGACGACGGTGCGCATCGTGACGCGTGGCGACTCGTCGGACGCCTTCATTTCGGTAGGCACGCCGGCGGGTGGTCCCGTCGCATCGGCCGTTTGCGGAGCAGCTGGAGGAAACCAGTCCGGCAAAGCATGGCGCACGCTCCACGGGTTGGCGTTCTCCGGATCCGGCACGGCGATGAACCGTGCTCCTTCCCTCTTGCGGACCCAGATCTCGACATCGAGATGCCTCTTCCCGCCATCGTGTTCGAACGACAGGTTGATCCAGTTATAGCCTGGATCCCAGCCGGGCTCATTGCGATCTGGATGCACAGCGCCCGCGCGAATCGTGGTGAAACGCCTGCCTTCCTCGACCCGTCGCGTGTGCTCGTGACCGAACAGGTGGAGCTTCGCCACGTTCTCGATGCGCTCCCTGAACGGGCCGCCGTTCTTAAGCCAGCCATAGGGATGGTGACACATCACGACATGCGTGACGTTCGGACCGTCTCTCGTGATCTGAGCCGCCGCCGGATCGACGAACATGTTCCCGGGGGCGTCGTGTTCGTCGCAAACCAGCACCGAATTGAAGCCCCATATCCGAAGCGTCGAGCCGCCCTTTAGTTTCCAATCTCGAACGGCGAACGGCTTCCGATCAGGCTTCTTCGGATCCTCGGCTGCGAGATTGCAGACGAATTCCGCGGCGAACCGGTTGTAGTTCTCGATGGGCCCGAAGAGCATCTGGGATGAGAACGGGTCCGAGAGATAGCTGCGTAGAATGTCGTCGCTCTGATCGGCAGGATAATCCCTCAGCTTCCTGCGGACGTCCTTATGTGCAGGCGTCGCTGCCTGCCTCCGATCGACGTCGTGATTGCCCGGGATAACAAAGACGTCCTCAATCCTACATCCCGCAGCTGGGCAGAGTGTTGATTTTAACCACTCGTAGGCGAACGTGTATTCGTCCGCTGCTCCCGCGAAGGCGATGTCGCCGGAGATCAGGATCCCGTCAGCTGGACGGCCGATCTCCCGTCTCATCAGCGCGACATCCGCAACCAGATCGTCGCGCAGCCCCGCATTCGGGTCGTCACGGCGGATGATCTCCTTGGATCTGAAGTGGATGTCGGAAAGGTGTACGAACAGCTTTTCGTCGTCCCGTATCAACGTTTTCGCCCCAAGCTGTTACTGTCCAGAATTCACAATCGAAGTGGGAGTACCCAGATCGCAGCTTCGTCGAAGCGGCGACCTGGGGCATGTGGCCGATTTGACGGCCGCGCTTGCTGTTCCACGTTCAATTTCTACATGTTGCCGCATATTTCGGTCACGCTCCGTTCGTAATACGCGTAGGGCTTTTGGCAAGAGGTCTGCGACACGCATGGATCCGGTATCCCCGGCCCGAAGCCGAGATTGCAGAACAAAGTGTCAGACATCTGCGGCTGAGCCCGTGTTGAAGCTCGTCGTAGATTTAGACAAAGCCACCCGAGAACGGACTTTCCCATTGCCTGCTTTGGGTCAAATTTAGCCGAGACGGCGGAGCCATGAAGGGTGGCCGTGCAGACATACGCCGTCCGGCTCAATGAAACAGCCGTAGGTGGCTTCGTCCACGGCATCGAACAAGAATTGCGTCAGGATGAGAAACTCGGGTTCCGGCACGGTGGGGTCGGGCCATCGTTGGCTAG
>NZ_JAIETD010000084.1 GCF_019745455.1 Methylobacterium sp. | reverse complement strand
ATGGCGCGGGCATCGGCGCGAGATAGGGCGGCGTGTCGTCTGAGACGAGTCAACACCGCTTGCGTTCCAAGTCCCGCACCCTCGAATGGGTAGATTGGTTCAATCACCGTCGGCTGCTCGAACCGATCGGCAACGTGCCTCCCGCCGAAGCGGAAGCGCGCTACTATGCACAAACCGAGGCGCAAGCCTTGGCAGCCTGACCCAAACCAAATGGCCTCCGGGAAACCCGGCGCGGTTCAATGGAGCTGCGCACGCTGCTGACCAGCCGCAAGACGTTGGTGTTGAAGATTGGCGACGTCGAGAACCAAATCCGCGGCTCGCTCTGCCTGTTCGGGATCAAGCTCGGCACCGCCAAACGCCGGACTTTCTCGGAACGGGTGCGCGAGCTGACTGCGGACCTGCCGCGCGTCGCCGCCATCCTCGACGTGCTGTTGCAGGCGCACGCGGCGATGCTGTTCTCGCTCGACCGACTCAACCGCATGGTGCTGGAGATCGCCCGCGAGCATGCGGTCTGCCGGAGGCTGATGACGGTGCCGGGCGTCGGAGCCGTGGTCGGCTTAACTTTCATCGCCGCCATCGAGGATCCCGCTCGGTTCGCCAAGTCGCGCTCGGTCGGGGCGATTCTCGGTTTGGTGCCGCGCAAGCATCAATCCGGCGAGATCGACCGGAACGGGAAGATCACTAAGAGTCCGTCCGATAAGTCATGAGGCGCGTCCCAGCCGTCGAACGAGGATCATGACGGCAGCGGCGTAGAGGAAGGCTTGGGCCGAGGCGAGGGTCGCCTCCGGGTCTTTCCAAAGGCGGCGGTTGCGGCTGATCCAGCCAAAGAAGCGTTCGACCACCCATCTGCGCGGGTGCACGGCAAAGCCGACTTGATCCTTGGGTTTGCGCACGATGTGGACGGTGATGATCGTTGCAGTCGCGGGCCTGTCGCCCGCATAGCCTGCATCGGCGAAGGCCTTGGCGATGAACGGGAAGGTCCGCCGCGACAGGCGCAGCACCGGTCCGGCCCCATCGCGATCCTGTACGTCGGCGGCCTGCGGATCGAGCACGAGCGCGCGCCCGTCCGTGTCGACCAGGGCCTGACGCTTGCGGCCTTTGATCTTCTTTCCGGCGTCGTAGCCCCGGGGGCCACCGCTCTCGGTGGTCTTCACGCTCTGGCTGTCGAGTACCGCGGCGGTGGGTGAGGCATGCCGACCAGCCCGCTCGCGGTCGGCCATGACGAGCGTGTGGTTGATCCGGCCGAACAACCCGTCGTCGCGCCAGCGCGCGAAGTAGCCGAACGTCGTGCTGCGTGGAGGCAGGTCCTTCGGGATCAGCCGCCAGGCGATACCGCCTCGCAGCACGTAGAAGATGGCGTTCAGGACCTCCCGCGTCGTCCAGACTGGCGGGCGGCCACATGGCGCCGGCTCCGGCATCAGAGGTGCGATCACCGCCCACTCGGCATCTGTCAGGTCGGTTTCATAGCGCAGGCCCGCACGGCTATGCTGCCGCCGGGTGGTCGGGGTCCACATGGCAGATCCAGGTCAGGTTTCAGCACCCTCTTGGAATCACTGCCATCCCGGCCACTCAACCCTGCCTCAGCCCCTTATCGGACGGGCTCTAAGACCGGTGATACCGAGGCGCGCGCCGCGCTGTTCGAGGCGGCGCACGTGATGCTGCACCGGGTCAAGAAGTGGTCCGGGCTTAAGGTGTGGGCCACGAAGGTGGCACAGCGCCAGGGCAACAAGCGCGCCACGGTGGCGCTGGCCCGCAAAATGGCGGTGGTGATGCACAGGATGTGGGTCGATGGCACCACGTTCCGCTTCAGCGCGACGGAGCCATCCGCTGCTGCCGCGGCATGAGCAACCTATCGCCATGAAGGATTGAGGCCGGGCGCGCCTGGCCTCGAAAGGTCGTCCTCACGGGGACGGGCGGGAGGTGAAGCCGGAATGACGGGTGTGCTGGCCTTTGGCCAAGTCCGCTGTCGCATATAGGCTCGCCTCTCATCGGAACGCGATCATGTGGCGGTCACCGTACCGACCACGGACAGAAGCCAAGAGCCCCGTGAGACGAATAGGATGAGACTGACAAAACACCAGTTTCGGAGGAGCCAGGTAGAAAAGATAAAACGTCCACGCAGTGGAGCGTATCGCAAGCTAGTCCTACGACGGTGGAAGCGGAAAGGCTCCCGGCGATTGATAATGATCGACTTTTTCGTGGTCCGCGATGGAGGAGATCCTAGAACTCCGCTCTATGCAAAGAGGGCGTATCATCAGCCGGGGAAACGCATTCGGTACAACAGCTTTACTATGTCTTTGTATGGGCCGTCAGATAGGTAAAAAATTGAACTCGGCGCCCACTTTCACGAAGCGGAGAGGCACAAAACAAGGCTTGACGGAGAGGGCCCGATTACAGAAGCCATCGTTGTTGGACAGAACTACAATCGCCTTGGCTGCAAGCTCGGGCTGGAACAGCCGCTCACAGGAGGCGTAGAAATTGTTGCAGTCGACCAGGGCGACGAGGCCGGGCATGGACGGCCACGCCTCTCAAAAGACGCGTGACGAGCCGGTGACCACGCCCCACACCTGAAACTCCGCCTCCTCCGGCACCGTGATGTCCGGATACGCCGGGTTCTCCGCCTTTAGGATCACCCCGTCGGCGCGTTTCAGGTACGTCTTCATCGTGAAGTCGCCGTTCAGGCAGGCAACGATGATGCAGCCCGAGCGCGGCTGGCGCGCCTTATCGACCACCGCGATGTCGCCGGGAAACAGCCCTCGCCCGGTCATGCTCTCACCGGCGACCCGCACCAGAAATACGGACGGCGCGCCGATCCCGTGCAGCTCGTTGAGATCGAGCGGGCGCTCCAGGCTGTCCTCGGCCGGCGACGGGAACCCGCACGCCACCGAGGCCGTCACCAGCGGCGCCGTGGCGTTGCTGCGCGCTTCCGCCTGTAGGAACTCGCCGATCCCGCTACCGGACCCACCCCGCGCTGCGGCGGCCCTACGGGCCGCCTCCGCAATGTCCACCGGGAGCCGGACCACCTTGGTCGGCTCGCCGGTCGGCCTCCCCGCCCCTTCGCGAGGGCCACCCCAGGACGTCCCCTTGCTCTGGCGCATCAGCCCGACCTTCCCTCTTGAAATCCGTAACGAATAACAAGCACATGGGTTGCGCCCAAGGTCGAGTGTCGTGACGCGTCAAGCGGAAAGATGTGCGGAGGCGTGTGAATTCAGGGGATAAACCCTGCCTTACCGACCGCTCAACGGCACCCGCTGACGTCATTGCGCACCGTCCCGGGAGGGATCGATGCGCGGAAGCGAAAGCGGGCTTTGGGTCGGGCGAAATCAGCGCTTCGCGCTACGCCGGCCGTCCTCAGGCACCAGGGAAAGATCGAAGCCTTCGGCGTAACCCCTCGACGCGAGTGCCTCGATCACAAGGTACTTCACCGACACCTTGCGCTTCGCCGACGCCATCTTGAGGGCCAGCCAAATGGCATCAGGCACCTCAAGCCGCAGCGGGCTGACCGGGCCGTCATATATCGCGGAGGCGGCTGGCGCGGCCGGGCTGGCAGCGGGGGCCGGGTCCGCCGCATGCTCAGGCGCCGGTGCGAGCGAGCGAGCGAAACCCGCCTCCGCTCCTCCGGCGACGAGCTGCGCCAGGTCATCCGCGTTCGGCCGGGGGCGCGGAGCGGGGCCGAGGCCGACGGGGAAAGGCTTCACGGGCGTAGTCATCAGGCAGCGACCTCGTCAGCGGGGGTGATGACGGCGAGGATCTCGTCGAGCGCGCGGTTTATTTCGGCCGCCGCCTTCGGATCACCGCCTGGCTCTAGCGGCGTCAGGCCGTTGAAATGCATCGCCTGGTAGGCGTTCGGGCGCCTGATCGTTTCGGTCTCGAATACCGGAATACCTGCGTCGATGACTTCCTGCCGGGCGTGCTTGGCGACCCGGCTCGCGATCGTCGCCATGCCGGTGAATATCACACGCGCCGGTATGTGGTGCTTCACAAACTTTTCCGCCCGCCTGACCTCAACTTGCGTGCGAAACACCTCTTGCAGGTCCATGCCGGAGATGCCGGACGGGATCACGACCATGTCGCTTAAGGCAATCGCGTAGGTAACGGCCTTCGAGGCCGCACCTTCCAAATCGACCAAGACGAGGTCATAGCGCTCAAGGCTCTCTGCGATCCGGTCCTGCATGGTGTCCTCCTTGACGCCAGCGATCACGTCGACGCCCCCACCCCTGCCCTCGCGGTCAGCGGCCTCGCGCCAGGCACGCACGTGACCATTCGGATCGGCATCGAGGATGACGACGCGGGCACCGCGCTGCGCAGCCGCCG
Source organism: Methylobacterium sp. (assembly GCF_019745455.1). GTDB lineage: Bacteria > Pseudomonadota > Alphaproteobacteria > Rhizobiales > Beijerinckiaceae > Methylobacterium. The sequence continues at coordinate 4,995 of NZ_JAIETD010000084.1, read as the reverse complement.
AGGCGAGACAGATCGCCAGCGTCGTCTTGCCGACGCCTCCCTTGGTCGAGCACAGGCTGACGACAGGCATGTTGGCTCCTTCACGGACGGGCGCACGCCGTTCTAGGCGCAAGACGACTTGGGCGGAAAGGCATATGTAAACACGCCTACCCGCCTTTATGAATCTAACGGCGAAAGATCAATAAACCATGAAGGCGCCCGCCCCAAAAGGCGCTTGGGCATCGAGGCGTACGCCAATGCGCCTAATTGTGCAAATGTACGATTGGGCGGATTCACGCCTGGGCGTAATGCATATTTTTACAAAGTCTCATCTGTACGCATGGGCTTAACGTCGCAAAGGCGCGTGCCTATCTGTGCTTATGTGAAAAAGATCCGTTGGGCGGATTCACGCTTAGGCGTTAACACATTTGGTCTTAAGTGTAATCTGTAAGAATGTACAGATGTTCTTAAAACCGCCTGCCGGAATGGGCTTTTGTAAGGAAGCCGTTCTGCCTTTGTGGTCTCTTGATAAAGTGTTCTTAATATCATCAAGGCGGATTTACAAAATAACATTTGGCTTAAATGTGCTTTGGCTTGCCGTCGGTATAACATCTGAGCTTCTGTTCAGAAGCCCGTTTGTTCAGAAAGGCTTCTGATCAGTTTCGCGACTCCACGGAAAGCGCAACGGGGGAACGTTGGCTGTGTTTGAGCCTCATCGGATGTATGGTCTGATGCCTCACTCGGGTAGTTGTAAGCAGTTTTTGGTCAGTTCGATCTTATGTCCTTGGACTCAAAAGACTTTCTGTCATAATGATATTTTGCACTTTTGTACAAATGTACATTAAATGCGACTTGGCCCCGGTTTTCTCCGGCGCTGTGGCCTGAATGCAATGCCAAGATCAGTCTATATCATTGGCTTTGTTGGAGTGGCGCGTCCCTTCGGGACCGGGCTCTACTCACCGCCTGCGGCGGCTCCCCGAACCCGCTTACGCGGTTTCGGCCCTTCGGGTAACGATCAACCTCGCGCAGCCCCCGAGTAAGGGAGGGGTTGCTTAAGGCGGTGCGTATGAAACACCTCGTTCTCGCAGGCCTTCTTGCCATGGCCTGCACTCCTGCGATCGCCGAGACGGTCGACGGCGCCCTGATCCGCGTCATCGACGGCGACACGGTCGAGTTGGCGGGTGAACGCATCCGTCTCATCGAACCGGACGCCCCGGAAATCTCGAAGCCCCGCTGCAATACCGAACTCGCCAAGGGTCTCCTCGCTTCGGGCCGCCTGCGCCAGCTCCTCAAAGGGGCGGTTCGAATCGAACGCTCCGGCCGGACCGACCGCTATCGCCGAACCCTCGCGTCCCTCGTAAGCCTTGAAGGCAACGTGGCTGACATCCTGATCCGGGAAGGACTCGCCATTCCCTACAAGCCGGGCCTGGAGGCCTACCAGCAGCGCGCCGCGCATTGGTGCCCGGGATAGGGCAGGGGACAGCGCAAGATAGCACCAGAGGCAGAGGGGACGAGGTCCGGCCAAAAAATAAGGCCGCCCGGTGAAGAGCGGCCCGAAGTCTAGGGAGGAAACGCCCAAGAAGGGCTGCACAACCGCGACGCCGTCGCAGTTGCACGACGGTCCTATCGCATGTCATGTTGCGGTGCACAATAGCCACGCTTCAGGTATACAGCCCCTCGCGTTGAAGCCGCGTCAGCAGGGCACCCGCCTCGATCCGAGCCGCCGCGTCCTGCTCCGCGTTCTCAAGCCTTTGCTCGAACATGGGCACGAGCCAGCGCATGGCTTCCGCCATCGCCGAGCCCTCCCAGAGGATCAGCACCTCGCGGTCGATCAGGTCCTCCAGGAAGCGGTACAGCGTCATCATCACGAGGATCGCCGGGCGATCGGTCCAGCCGGTGATGGTGCTTTTGCCGGCTCGCTCGACCCGTCTGGTCATGGCTTCGCGTTTCCGGGCAGAGAGATCGTCGAATGGCTCCAGGCAGGCCGTGCGCAGGTGATCCCGCAAGGTGGTCAGATCAGCCTTGGCCTTCTCCTCCAGGGCAGGATCAGTCGGAATGAACACCCGCTGCGCCGTCGTCAGGGCGAGAAACAGGTAGGCGGGTAGAGCCAGCTCGACGCGCTGGCGATCGGATAAGGCAGGCATCGACACCATGGGCCAGGGCTAGGGCAGGGCGCCCACCGGCAAAAGCAATTCTGTTGTCCTAGCGTACCACTCTTATGTTCTGCCGTTCCAATCACGGTTCGGCTTCGTCGCTGCCGCGCCAACTATAGAGGCCGAGAGAAGCGCATCGACGCGACGGTAGACAGGATCGGAGAGAGGCTGCGATCCGGGCCGTCCGCGAGGCTGTAGCCATGCCCTACCGTTCCCGGAAGTCCCACCACGTCCGCCAGGACGTCACCCGGCTGCCCGCCGATAGCGATGCCCGCTGGCGGTCCGAGTACCGCCAAGCGCAGTACGAGCGCGCCCTGATCGGTATACAGACCGACCTCCTCGGCGGTCCCGCCGTCGAGGTGTTCCGCGCCTCGCCTAAGGGGCCGGCTGCGGCGCCCTGGCAGCCCGACTACCAGATCGAGCGCATCGACGAGCTGGCACCCGACGAGCTGGCCCGCCGCCTCGCGGACGACCCACAGACTCCGTTCGCCAGGACCACGCGAGCAAAGCTCAACCCGGAGGAAGTCGCAACCCTCGTCGCCAGTGCCGCCAACTGGCTGCGCGTCGGCCAGCCTGTGCGGATCACCAGCGCACCCCTGACCTTCGACGGCAGTGACGAGCGCCGCGTCGGCCGTACCGGCGTAATCTGGCGCCAGTGCAGCACCACGTTCGCTGACCACGTCTACGTCAACCTTGACCTCATCGGGGCCGAGCGATCGGAGAAGGTCGTGTTCATCGAGCTGCGCGACGTCATCCCGATCGAGGACAGCCGGTCGAGCCAGGCCGTAGCACCAATCGCTTCAACCTTTTCAAGGTCGAAGGCCAGTCGTGTGAGCGTAACCTTCGGAGCTTAAACTACCGATGGGCTGAGCACGTCTTGGTTCAACCGCCGTGGGGACACCGCATCACCCCTCTGTACCTCAGGTCAGCGGGGCTCTGTATTTCAAGGGTCACCATCGACAATAGCTATACAAGGCAGTCGTGCGTTGTGGTATGAAACAAGCGTATGTGCACGACCTTAGCCGCGCCAGATACTGGCATCACCCTCGACCTGATTGCCAGCCTTGCTGGAGAGCTCGCCCACGCACTCGGGGCCGAGTACATGCCTTTCAATCTTCACGAGCCGGACCCACGCTACACGCTCCTCGACCAGGCTCGTACCCTGTTGATGCAGAACGCCCGGCACGTCCCCGTGGAGATCGACGAGATCCTTGAACTTGCTCTCGCGCAGGGTGGCTACACCCCCCAAGCCCCGTAGGAGCGCATCGTGATCGATCCGGACGCAGAGATCCGTTCCTGGCTCCCGATCGTCTGGTACAACCGCTTCCGGACCGATCTCCCCGACCTCTGCCTCGGCCGCTGGCCGCCCGGTATCACGACCGTGACACCCTGGAAGCTCTGGGTGGTCGAGACCGATGCGGAACGCGCTGCGCTGCTCGCCGCCCTTGCGCGGCCCGTGCCGCGCCGTGACGGCGCCCTCGACTTCCGATCAGGACCGGATGCCGCCGTCAGCCAACCGGGCAGCGGCGACACCGTGATGGCGCTCTACGAGCCGCCCAGCCCCGGCTGGCCCTGGATCACCCTCGGCCGCTGGCCGCGCGAGATCGGCCGCCAGTACGGCGCCGAGCGCGAGACCTACACCTGGGATGTTGATCTAAGCTCGGAGGACGCCGTCGACCGTCTCAGTCGGAACATCGGGGAGGGCATCCGCCTCGCCGACTTCATTGCCAAGCCGGCCGTGGGCAACGCCTGACGGCCGAGGCACGCGACCTTTGCCAGCCGGATCGGCCAAGCGGAGAGGGGAGGGCTGCTCATCTTCGCTTGCTCAATGCCAATCTCAAAGGCAGGCGAGAAGACAATTCGTTTTGCGCGATTACCTATTGCACAATGTATGCAAATATTTAGCGCTTTCGATGATCATGGAATCAATATACGGCTGAGTCGAACGCCTGAAAGTCAATTGCTTCAGCGCTCAATCGGAGTATTGAATATGAGAAAAATTGCTACTTTGGCGGCCGCTCTCACGATTGCCGCGACCGCATTTGGCATCACAATGCTGATGACGCCGCCGGCCTCGATTGCGCAGCCCATTTCTTCAATCGATACATACGCTCTGACGCTGAAAGCCAATCCCGCGATGGGCGAGAATTACGATCACCACTGACTGATCGGGCGCTGATCCAGCGGTCAGTCGCGTATCCGTCAAGTCTTCTCCGGACGCGCCAGCAGGATGGCGGTTCGAACCGCAACGCGCTTCAAATGCTCCGTGGCATCCTTCGTACCAAGGGTCACGGAGGCCCACGCGTGCGAGCGTACGGCTTCCGCAAGGTCGATCTGGTAGCCGTCGCCGAAGAGGAACGCCGTGGTGTTCTGGTCGGTCATGAAGGCCTCGACCGCAGCCACCACATCCGCCTCCAGGATGGCTTTGGCTTTATAGAGTTCGCCGGTCGTCGGGTTCTGAGTCATGCGTGCACGCTAGCACGTTGATTGAGGTCGGACGGGGAGGGGGCCCACGACACCGGAATCTCAATCAGCCTGAGCGCTGCCGTGTCAGTGCATTGTCCGGTTGCGCCTAGCACTTTCCAGCAGTTCGTTCATGAGCTGCGCCGTCTCCTCATGATCGGCGGGGAGGGGGCGCGGCGGGACACCGAGCCGATCCAGGCGTAGGTCCTCGGCGAGCTCCTCGGGAAGAGTGGGTATGTGCTGGCGTGCCACTGCCAGCACCGCGTCGGGCTCGGGATGCTGGCCGTAGTCATCACCCAACCAGATCTGGGGGCAGGCGCGCTGGGCCTGTCGCAAGCCGTGCCGTAGGCCGCAGCAGAGGCTAGATCTGTCTCGTTTTTAGGCTCTGTTAACCGCCTGA
>NZ_JAIETD010000035.1 GCF_019745455.1 Methylobacterium sp. | reverse complement strand
GGTGGCCGACATCAAATCGGAACGCTGGCCGGCTTCGCGTCGGAATGGGTGGCCGGCTTCCGTCGGAATCCGCAGTCGGCCTCCATCGTGATCGATAGCCGCCAGGACAGCACCCGGCGGCTGAACCAATCGATGACGGCGGCGAGGTAGACGAACCCGCGCGCCATGGGCACGTAGGTCATGTCCATGGCCCAAACCTGATTGGGCCGATCGATCGTCATCCCGCGCAGGAGGTATGGATAGATCTTGTGCCCAGGTGCCGGCTTCGAGGTGTTCGGCTTGCGATAGAGGGCCTCGATGCGCCGAGCGCTTCATCAGCGTCGCGACATGGCGGCGGCCGATCACAAGGCCCTCTTTGTTCAGAAGGTCCCGCAGCATCCGGCTCCCGGCGAAGGGGAGTTCGAGATGCAACTCGTCCATCCGCCGCATCACGGCGAGATCAGCGGCTGGGACTGGGCGCGGCAGGTAGTAGACACTGCCTCGGCTGATCCCAAGCGCCTTGGCCTGGGCGGCGATGGGGAGATTGTGACCTCGATCGATCATCGCTTTGCGCTCAGAAGACCGGCCTTGGCCCAAGCGCGCCGGACAAAAAATCATTGGTCAGCGTCAACTCGCCGATCTTGGCATGCAGCGTCTTCACGTCGATGGCCGGTGCCGCTTCCGACCGGGGCGCGGCCCCGAACACCCCGGCAGCCCCGTCGAGAAGCTGGGCCTTCCAGGTCGTGATCTGGTTGGGGTGGACATCGACCTGCTGAGCCAATTCGGCCAGCGTCTTCTCGCCCCGCAGGGCAGCCAAAGCCACCTTCGCCTTGAAGGCCGGGAGGTGGTTCCGGCGCTGTCGCTTGCTCATCATCGCTCCTGATCCGCAGCCATCCTGGCCGCCGTCAGGCAGAAACTCCACTCAGCCCCACTGTGCAGATTCCTCGAGCCACCTCTGTGTGGCCGGTCGCCAGCCAGACCCGAACGTTGGCCGGCAGCGGGATCATCGCCCCTCCAGGGCATCGAGCACCCGACGCAGTGCCGCGGCATCGACGTCCCGGTCGACCTTGAGACGCCGACCACCACCGAGATCGATCTCCATGATCCCGGTCTTGCGCCGCGCTCGACGGGGCTGGGCCGCAAAATCAAGATCATCCGACCGCAGAACTGGAACCGCCGGCGCTGGCTCCGGGGTGATCGCGACGGGCACGAAGACCGGGGCCTGCTCGTCCCCGCCCAAACGGCCTTCCCGAGCCTGGCGTCGCCACGTGAACAGCAGGCCCTGGGCGATTCCGTGCCGGCGCGCCACCGAACACACCGACACTCCCGCCTCGTACGAAGCTTCGACGATCCGCACCTTGTCCTCGAACGACCAGCGCCGCCGTCGTTCGGCCCCTTCCAGTACCTCGACCCGCATCGCTCCAACCCGCTGACCTTAACGCCAGCATTAAGGTCAGGCTTCAGCCAAGTGCGCGATGCCGTCGACCGCGGCCATCACCGGACGCGTACGATCAAGCCGCAACTCCTGCTGTTCGGTTGAACCGCTCGCCGGAGCGGCGCATGGCATGCAAATTCACCGTCAATCTACGGGCGGCATTTTTATCTATAAATGATGGATTTATGCTGTGTTTCCACAGTCACCCTTCCTCCTTTTACAACCCACGAGCGTGGGGGGAGATCTAGGATGGCATTTGCCACAGACGGTGTGTCCAAGATCACCAGGTTGGCTTGCTTGCCAACCTCAATTCCGTACCGATCAGCTATGCCCATAGCCCGAGCTGCGTTTCTGGTGGCCATTTGCAGGACGTATGCCTGATCAGCCGGCGCCCCGAACTGGGCGATGTGGGCGAGCATATTGCCAATCTGTAATGGGTCGACCTTCCCGAAGGGCGTGAAGGCATTGCGTATGTTGTTCGAGGCATAAGCAACGTTGACGCCCGCATCCCGCAAAGCACGGACGGGTGTCAGGCCGCGCCTAGGACTACTCTGATCCTTTCTGCCACCCAGGTAAGTGTCTGTTGCCGGCAATGTCACAATGCTAATATCGGCTCGTTTTAGAAGCTCGATAACTGGCTTGGCTTGGTCCGGCAGCAGGGCACCGAGACTGGTCATGTGCCCCAGCGTAACGCGGCCTTGGTATCCGGTGTCGATCGTCTTCTGGGCAATATATGCCGCTGCTGCGAACCGGTGATCGGAGGTGTCGTCTGCGAAGTCGGTGTGTAGGTCGAGGGGACGCCCGTATTTCTGAGCCAGCTTAAAGCACTGATCGACGTGGCTTTGCGTGTCCTCCCAGCTTCGCTCGTTGTAGGGACATCCGCCGACAACAGTGGCGCCCATCTTGAGCGCCTCCTCCATCATTCCCAGGGTTCCTGGAGCTTTAATGATGCCCTCCTGGGGAAAGGCGACGATTTCAAGGTCGAGTAGGCTCTTGTACTCTTGAGCCAGCGTGAGTCCTGTTTCTACTCCAATCAGTCCCTGGATTGGGTCAACGTCAGGATGGGCGCGAACGGCGATGACACCGTTCGCCACGGCCATATCGAGCACCTGCCGAGAACGAGCGAGGACGTCGTCACGCTCTTGACGCGCCTTCAGCATGCCCGTGATTCGGATTGCCTCAGCTAAGGTGCCGGACTGGTTTGGCATCCTCTGCTCAAGGAGCGCCTTTTCCAGGTGGATGTGCGGCTCCAGCAAGCCTGGAATCGCGGCCTTGCCCTCAGCCTCGATTGTGCGTTGCGCTGCCGTTGCCAGGTTCGGCTGAATGGCAACGAAGCGTCCGTCACTGATAGCTAAGTCCACCAGCGGTTTAGTGTCGGCGACGCGGACGTTGCGGATTAAAAGCTCAACGTTGCCAAGCGGCGGCGCCTCGGCTTGCGCTAGTGCAGGGCTTGAAAGAATGGCTGAACCAAAAGCGCCAAGGCCGCTCGCGGTTGCCACTGTTCCGATTGAAGCGACACCCCTGATGAAGGAGCGTCGGTTCAAGCCCGAGCACCCGCAGGCACAACGTACCCTCAACATCGTGGATCCCCCATTCTCGCTCAAGTTGCTGTTTTCAAGGCCGAAGAGCTCAAAAATCTCTCGTCAGAACCCCATGGCCAAGCCGTCGCTGCGCGGGTCGTGAGCCCCGACCATGGTGCCATCACGGTCGATGCGGATTGCGCCCGGATGGCCCGCGAGCTGACTTTGCGCAGGAATCGGGCTGATCTCGTGACCTCGTGCTGTGAGTTCCGCGAAGACGTCCTTGCCTGCGTCGAGTTCAAGCTTCAGGCTGTCCCGCGAATCCGAGAAGGTCTTGCCGAGGAGGAACCTCGGACGGGTGAGTGCGGTGAGCGGGTCCATCTGATAGTCGATCAGGCGCGTTAGCACGGCCGCAAGGGTTTGGGGCTGCCCGTCTGCACCCTGGGTGCCATAAAGCAGCCTGGGCCGCCCATCCGTGAGGTACATGCCTGGATTGAGGGTGTGGAACGGACGCTTGCCTGGTTGAAGGACATTGATGTGTTGTGGGTCGAGGCTGAAAGATGCACCTCGGTTATGCCACAGAATGCCCGTGTCTCCCGCTACAACCCCGCTGCCCCAGTCGAAGTAGACCGTCTGCAGCATGCTCACGCAATTGCCGTCTTTGTCTGTCGCTCCGATGAAGACCGTGTCGCCTGGCTTAAACATGTATGGCCAGGGGGCTGCCTTCGCCATGTCGATGCGCTTGGCATGACCGTCGAGGTTGGCCTTGGACAGGAGACGGTTGACAGGAACATCAACGAAGTCAGGATCGGCGACGTATCTGTTCCGGTCGATGAAGGCGGTCTTCACCGCTTCAACGAGCAGATGGTAATAGTCGGCGCTGCCCTCCGGAATGGCGGTGAGATCGAAGCGGTCGAGGGTTCCCATAATTTCCAACGTGGTGATGCCCTGAGTCGGTGGACGCAGGCTCACGAGCTCCCCGCCCCGATAGGCGACACGCAGCGGGGTTTCATTGCGCGCCCGGCACCGAGCGAGGTCGTCGGCTGTCAGCGGCGATCCCGCTTGTTGCAGGCCCCGTGCAATGCGGGCGGCGAGATCGCCCTCGTAGAACTCGCGCGCTCCATTCACTGCCACCGCGCTAAGCGTGCGAGCGAGGTCAGGCTGGCGGAACGTCTCTCCCACGTCTGGGATACGGCCATCGAACGTGAACATGCGCACCACGTCAGGCCAGTTCCCAATCTCCTTGGCGCGGAAGTTGGACCAGAAGTGCTGCGATGGCGTCAGGGGAAAGCCGTCTGCCGCGTACTGGATCGGGCGCTTGAACAGGTCCTTCCAGGACTGACGACCGCCCCAGGATCTCCGGCTGAACTCGAAGGCCTGATCCCACGTGTCGACGGCAGCGGCGGTTGTCAGCGCTGAGCCAGGCCCACGCACTGGGATCGTGCCGCTGTAGTTCAGTGGCTTCGCTGCAGCCTGACCGATACCGGAAAGCGCGATGCCTTTGCCATTGCGGTCACTGATAATCATGAAGGCATCGCCACCCACGCCGCTGAAGTGTGGGTAGGTGACACTTAGGGTAGCGCCAATCGCGATAGCCGCCTCGATGGCGTTTCCACCTGCCTGAAGGACTTCAAGCCCAGCTTGGCTAGCGAGGTCGTGAGGACTCGTCACCATACCTTGCTTGGAACGCGCTAAACCACTCTGGGCGGACCGCTCTTCGGCGTGAAGCCCCTTGGCCCACGCAGCACTTCCAAGGGCAGCTGCAGAGGTGAGAAGGACGTCCCGGCGGGAAGCGATGAACCGCCTATGGCCGATTTCTCCCGCAGCGCCCATCGGTGACGTCTCCTGTGCTTCATTTTTTGCAAAAATAATCAGATCTTCTATTGCGGCGCAGCTGGCTTTGCTGCGGCGCACTAGATCTCAAACTGGCATTTTGCATTCCACATAGATGATCATAGATCATCCTTGAGCACAGCCGTCTACTGGTACAAGTCGCGTAGCCGAGATCCATCTCACTTTTGTGGCGTTCGCCCGCCCCGACCGGATCAGACAATCGTGTCAAACACCCCCGGACCGGCCCGGGCTGACCGGATGGGGCTGGAACAGGACACGCAACACCGTGACCCCGCGTGCGCCGCCCGAAGGGGTGCGCCATCGGATCGACTGCCCCTCGGATAGGCCGAGGACTGCGGCACCGAGCGGCGACAGGACTGAGACGCATCCCTCGTTCCACCGATCCTCGTCGGGATAGACCAGGGTCAGGCGTCCAACCTGGTCCGTCACGTCGTTCCGATACTCGACGCGCGCATGCATCGTCACGACGTTCCGCGGCAGCACCTCCGACATGACGACGTCGGCGCGATCCAACTCGGCGGCGAGGAAGGCCGCAGGGGCGGACCTGGGGCCCTGTTCGCGCACGCACGACGCGACCCGGTGCAGGGTGTCGTAATCCACGTACGGGATGAGCAAGGAAGGCATGCCTTCGAGGACGAGGTGATCCATCGCGAAAGTGACCTCCATTCTCCGAATGCGACGATGGGCAAGGGACCGATGCGAAAGGTCGGCATCGTCGGCGTGGCGTTCGCCGAGCCGGATGCGGCGCTCCTAGGCGACCTCGGGCACCTTCACGTTGAGGACCGTCAGTCGCTTGACGGTTCCTGTCCGGGTTTGCCAGTCCATTGACTGGCCGATACTCAACCCGATCAGGGCCGCCCCGATGGGGGTCATGACGGACACGCGTCCCTGCCCGATGTCTGCCTCGCCCGGGTAGACCAGCGTCACGGTCTGGACCTTGCCCGTCGCGTCGTCCCTGAACTCGACCGCACAGCCCATCTGCACGAGGCCGGTGACGCACGCCCTGTGCCCGACGATCCGCGCACGATCCACCTCGTCGGCGAGGAAGGAAGCCACTTCAGGCGTGCGATCCGCGGCGAACGAGGCCAGCCGCGAGAGGCGTTCATGGTCGTCCGCCGTCATCTTGATGGACGGCTTCATAATCTTCTGAGACATGATCGTCGAATCCTTGCAGCTGTTTTCAATCCGGAACGATCAGGCGACACGTGGTCCCGGGTCGTCGTCCTCCCCCGTCGGGGCGGCGTCAGTCCGACCGCTTCCCGGTCCGGAGATTGGACGCGGGTAATTCGTGCGCGCGAACAGGATCACGGTGCGTGTCAGCGGAATCACGTTCTGCGCGGGTGCCGCGACGCTCGCTCCATCTGTGACGTCGGGGGTTCCGGATGCAGGGCGCGCCGTCGGCCCGGACTTAGAGGTTTCCATGACTTGAACTCCGCAATGGCGTGCCGCTTGCCGCTTCGACGGCAAGGACGCGACGCAGGTTAGCCGTCGGGCGAGCCGCACGGGCTCCCACCCGTCGGTGAACACACGATGATGTTGGTTGGTCCTGGCCGAAGCCGTCACGCACTCCCCGAGCGACCGGTGCACGCATGCACTTCTGGCTCGGGGCTACTCGCCCGCGATGAGTTTACCTGCTCGGAGCAGGCCACGATGGGGAGGCCAAGGATTGCGCATGATCCCCATAACTCCGGGAAGTTCTCCCGCTTGTCAATTTTCGTATTGCGAAACGCCTCGGCGCGGGAAACCCTGGATACGGTCGTTCATTGACACCCATACGGCTTAGCCTATGCTCGACGCCATCATGTCGAACCTTCTACGCAGCATTCGCCTCCTTGGGCGTGCGGGCAGCCTGCAAGCAGGCTCCTAAGCCCTGGCGCCCGGTCTGCCTTTCTAAGTGTGACCCGTGTCAGGGATAAATCCTCAGAGCGTTCCGTTCGTCCTCGCAGGCCGTTTCCGGACCTAATCGGCGCAAGCGTGCGATTTTGCGCGGCGTAGCGACGAGATCCCCGGGTAGGTGATAGGCCCGTCGTCCCCGCTGATTGCAGCCACCCAGCTTGGCCCGTTTGTCGATGGGCGGGAGCACTTGGCCGAGGTGTCCCAACGCCTGCCTATCTCGTTGCCCAACCTCACGAATGGCTACCGAGCGACGTCCGATTTCCGTGGCATCGGGGGGCGCGATGCCTCAACGGGTCGGCAAGACATCCATCCTCGATCCGTGATGGACCGGGGGTGAACCGGGCGCCTGATCCGATCCCGTCTTTCCCTTCGATCCTGAAACCTTCCCGTCCGCCGAGCGGACGACATCGCGGCCGCCTCCGAAGCGCCGCTCAACCTTATCCACGCACAGGAACACGAACGATGACCGAACCCATATGGCCCATCCATGGTCGCATCACAGGCCCCATCGTAATGATCGGCTTCGGCTCCATCGGGCGCGGCACGCTCCCGCTGATCGAGCGCCACTTCGAATACGACAAGGCGCGCTTCACGGTCGTCGAGCCCTCCGACGCGCACAAGTCCCTGGCCGATCAGCACGGTCTGCGCTTCGAGCAGGTCGCTCTGACCAAGGAAAACTATCGCGAGGTGCTGACGCCGCTGCTCACCGAGGGCGGCGGCCAGGGCTTCTGCGTGAACCTCTCGGTCGACACCTCGTCGCGGGCGATCATGGAGCTCTGCCGCGAACTCGGCGCCTTCTACATCGACACCGTCGCGGAGCCCTGGCCGGGCTTCTACTTCGACAAGAACAAGAGCCAGGGCGCCCGCACCAACTACGCCCTGCGCCAGGAGATCCTCGACGCCCGTACCGCGAGCCCCGGCGGCACCACCGCCGTGTCGTGCTGCGGCGCCAATCCCGGCATGGTGTCGTGGTTCGTCAAGCAGGCGCTGCTCAACGTGGCAAAGGACGTCGGCTTGACGACTCCCGAGCCGAAGGACCGCGCCGGGTGGGCGGCCCTCATGCGCGAGATCGGCGTCAAGGGCATCCACATCGCCGAGCGCGACACCCAGCGGGCCAAGACCCCGAAGCCGCAGGGCGTGTTCGTGAACACCTGGTCGGTGGAAGGCTTCGTCTCCGAGGGCAACCAGCCGGCCGAACTCGGCTGGGGCACCCACGAGACCTGGATGCCGGAGAACGGCCGCGAGCAGGAGAGGGGCTCGCGCTGCGCGATCTACCTGCTCCAGCCCGGCGCCGACACCCGCGTGCGCTCCTGGACGCCGACGGCCCAGTCGCAATACGCCTTCCTCGTGACTCACAGCGAGGCCATCTCGATCTCCGACTACTACACGGTGCTGGAGGGCGAGCGCGCCGCCTACCGGCCGACCTGCCACTACGCCTACCACCCCGCCAACGACGCGGTGCTCTCGCTCGTCGAAATGTTCGGCAGCGGCAAGGTGCAGGAGCGGCACCACATCCTCGACGAGACCGAGATCGTCGACGGCATCGACGAACTCGGCGTGCTGCTCTACGGCCACGCCAAGAACGCCTACTGGTATGGCTCGCAGCTCTCCATCGAGGAGACCCGTCGCATCGCCCCCTACCAGAACGCCACGGGCCTGCAGGTGACCTCGGCGGTGCTCGCCGGCATGGTCTGGGCGCTGGAGAATCCGGAAGCCGGCATCGTCGAGGCCGACGAGATGGACTTCCGCCGCTGCCTCGAAGTGCAGATCCACTCTACAACCAAGTTCCTCAACGGCCACTCCGACGTGATCGGCGGGGTAGTCATTACTGCCGACGCGGCACATGGCGAGGAGCTAGCCGCCTGGGCGAACACGATCGGCGTCACCGGCTCGCCCCTAGATGCCTACCTCACCCTTCGGGGTGTCCGTACGCTCTACGTGCGGGTCGAGCGCCAGCAGCAGACTGCAGCGAAGCTGGCTGCCTTCCTTGAGGCGCACACCGCGGTTAGCCGCGTTCACTATCCGGGCCTGACATCCCATCCTGGACATGCGCTTGCCAAAGCTCAGCAGGGCGGCTTTGGCGCAATGCTGAGCTTCGAGCTTGCTGGAGGGCTCGAGGCGGTACGCACCGTCGTCACGGCTTTGCAGGTCTTCACGTTGGCGGAGTCGCTCGGCGGCGTTGAGAGCCTGATCGCACACCCACTGACCATGACCCATGCAGCCATGGATCCCGAGGCTCGTATGAAAGCAGGCATCACGGACGGTCTGCTCCGGCTGTCGGTTGGGCTCGAAGCGGAGGAAGATCTTCTGAGCGACCTGTCTCGGGCGCTGGACGAGGTCGAACCGGCCTAAGTGACCCCGATCCTACGACCATTTCCCTGACTGCCGTGAGTGAATCTACATCGAACAGCAGCGGTCTTTCGTTCCGACGTGCGCCCTATTCGCTCTGAACATGAGAAAGCCAAGCCTCACAAACCCGCTGCCGTCAAATGCATCCAGACGAATGAATTTTTGTTGGAGCTCGCTGGTAGCGGGCGAGGCGTTCAGTCCAAGTAGCCGCCGCATATATTAATGTGCTCTACAGAAGCATCTGCATGAGCGCGTATCATGCGGTCAGCCGCCTCAGCATCTCTAGCTTCAAGTGCCTCTATGATCGCAATATACGCAGCGATCGCCTTTGCAGGCCACGGGCCTTGGGCGAACGATCT
>NZ_JAIETD010000055.1 GCF_019745455.1 Methylobacterium sp. | reverse complement strand
TGATAAACATCAACCCCTGAACCTGGGTCACTTCTCAACGAAAACGCCGGGTCAACTCTCAGCGGAAATCAACACCGTGACCTTGCATTGCCGTCCAGGCGAGAAACCGGCCGGTCTCGTCCTCGATCCCGGCAAGTTGCGACTCGCGGATGGGTCTCGCTTTGCCGTTCGCTGGCAGATGACCGGAGATCCCGGCTTCTCCGCAGCGTTGGCAGGTCCGGACACCGAAGGAACGGCCTTCGTATTGCCGACTAACGGGACACTCGAACACCAGCCACCAGTGAACGAAGCTGCGGGGACCTCCCCGCGTTTTGTCCTGGCCTGCCCGGCCTCCGGCGGCACCTCGACCCTTCTCGACCTTCGCCTGGCCTCGCCGAGCCCGGAACCGCGTGCGATGAGGCCTTCGAGGTCGGCCTGGGCCTGGCGGCCCGAGCGCTGGGGCGATGCACCCGAGGGCTTGGTCGCGGAGGCCCGCACACTCGGGATCGACCGCCTGTTCGTCACCGTCGAGATCGAGGACGGCGCCATCGCCCATGAGGCCCGTTTCTCGGATTTTGTCTGGCTCGCAGGGCATTCGGGCATTGCGGTCGTTGTGGTGGAGGGCGATCCCGGCATGGCCCTCGACGATGGCAGGGCGGTCGCGCTCCGCCGGCTCGGCGTGCTCGTCGCCTATCAGCACCGTGCCGCCAGCGATCGGCGGCTTGCGGGCGTGCAATACGATATCGAGCCCTATCTCCTGCCGGGTTTCGGGGCCGACCCGGACCGGATCCTGAGCGGCTGGGCCGCGACGATCGAGGACCTCTCGTCGGCGGCGGCAAACCTCGACCTCGACCTCGTCTTGCCGTTCTGGTTGCCGGGTCACAGATCGGCCCATCTCGTCATGCCGTCGATCGGCCGTTCTGCCGGTCGGATGACGGTAATGGCGTACCGGACGACGGCGGACGAGATCCTGTCGGTGGCCGAACCGATGCTTGCCTGGAGCGCCTCAGCCTCGCTCCCGCTTCACGTCGCGCTCGAGGCCGGTCCGGTCGGCGACGAGACCACGCGGACCTATGGCCCTGCGCAGACGGGTGATGTCCTGCTCCTGCCTCAGGTCGACGGCGGCGCCCTGGTCCTCGTTCTGGCCGCGCCCATCGGCCCGGGGACTGAAGGGAAGCGCTATGCCCTCGATCGCGAGAGCGTCGTGCCGGGCTCGCGCGTGAGTTTCCTCGGTGATCGCCAGCGACTCGATGAGGCTGTCGCTCAGTCCTCGGCTCGACTTTCAGCCTGGCCGAGCTTTGCGGGCTTCGCCCTGCACGGTGTGATCGACTGATGGCAGCGTTCTTAGCGCTTGTCGGAAGATAGTGCCTGAGCCCTGAATCAACGCACCGAAGCCCCCCTTCACTGCGGATTAACCAACACAGGACAAAGCTTCGCACTTCGGCAGTCTATCCTTGAAGTCACAAGGGCCGGCACCGCTCGTTACGGTGCGGACCTGGGTATTAGCGGGTTCGTCGCGTGCGTCGCCAGCCATTGCCTTCTCGCCTTGGCGCCCTGCGACCCTTCGCGCTTCTGGTCATCGCCTGCCTGCCTAGCGCCATCGGGAGCGCGCAAGCCCAGGCACAGTTGCCGGACGAGGTCACTGCCGAACGCCTGTCCCGCGAGGGGGCGGCCGCGCGCCAGGACGGCCGTCTCGACGAGGCGATAACGGCACTCGGCCGCGCCACCAGGCTGAAGCCGGCGGATGTCGATACACAGCTCCAGCTCGGCTTGGCGTTGTTCGCGAAGGGTCGGTTCGACGAGGCTAGCAGCCAGTTCCGCAAGATCCTGGGTGCAGCGCCGGATTACGACGAAGCGCGTGCCGGCCTTATCAGGGTCGCGCTCGCCACCAAGGATCTCGATGGTGCGGAACGGGAACTTGCCACCCTGAAGCGTCGGTCACCGAACGATCCGGACGTCATAACTCTCGAAGGCCAGCTTTCGGCCGCTCGCAAGCCGGCTCCTCCGCTCGAACCCCAGCTTCGTTCGACTTCGGATGAGAGCCCGGGAACGGAGGCTACGAGCACTGCATCGCGGCGCCTCTTCGTCGAGGGCCAGGCAGCCCGCAAGGCCGGCCGGTTCGACGAGGCGATCGCGCGCTTCTCCAAGGTCGTCGCCCTCGATCCCGACGATGTCGACGCTCAAGTGGAACTCGGTGGCGTCCTGATCGCGCGCCAGCGCTTCGCCGACGCGCGCGCGGCCTTCGCCAAGGCGCTGGCCAAAACACCGGAATACGGCGACGCCAGGCTCGGCCTCGCCCGCATCGCCTATTACGAGAAGCGGACCGCCGATGCGGCCCGCGAAGTCGGGCTTCTCCTCGCCCGCGAGCCCAAGAACCGCGAAGCGCTGCGGCTTCGAGTCCAGATCGCCAGGGCCGCGGCCGAACTCGACGCGGCCGCCGAGAAGGCCAAGCGCGACCTCGAGGCCGCCCGGATCGAACTCGCCAAGCAGCAGGCCCAGGCGGCCGAGCGGCGCAGGACTGAAGAAGCGACGGCCCTGCGAAAGGCCGGCAAGTTTACGGCGGCGGAGGCGATCTACCGGAGCCTCCTGCAGTCACGCCCAAAGGACGCGGATCTCCTCGTCTCGGCGGGATCGATGGCCGCCTTCCAGGGCAAGACACGCTTTGCCGATGCTCGCCGCGACTTCGAAGCCGCCGGAGCGATCAACCCGGCTTACGACGACGCGATCCTGGGGCTCGCCAGAGTCGACCTCTACGAGGGCAAGCTCGAGGACGCCGAACCGCGCATTGCCCGCGTGCTGGCTCGCCGGCCGGAAAACATCGAGGCAAAGGCTCTTTCGGCGCGGGTGATCCTCGCGCGGGGAGAGCCTTCTGAAGCCGAGACGATCTTTCGTCAGCTCCGTGCTCGCCAGTCCAAGGATACCGACATCCTGCTGGGGCTCGGCGATTCCCTGCGCGGCACGATGCAGGACGACGAGGCCCGCCTGATCTATCGCGAGGCCGCGATCGTCGATCCGGACTCGGCAGAGATCGCGGCGCGGATCGCGCAGGGCATCCGTCCACGCTGGCGGCTCGACCTCGACGGATCCCTCAGCATCCTGTCCCAGAAGGGCTCCGATTGGCAGGAAGGCAGTGCCCGCCTCAGCTACATCTTGAACGATCGGACGGTAATCACGGGCGGGATCGAGGTCACAAACCGATTCCGGATCGTCAACACGCTCATCGATGCCCGCCTCGATCATCGCTGGTCCGATGCGTGGACGAGCTACCTGCGGATCGGCGGGTCGCCGGACGCAGTGTACCGGCCGATCGTGTTTGGCGAGGCCGGCGGAACGCTGCGCGTGATGGACGGAAACGGCCTCTTCGGCGCGACCCTGCTGACCCTGGATTCGGGCTACGCCAAGTACGACGCCACCGATGCCATGACGGCGAGCCCGGGACTGCAGCAATATCTCCTCGACGGTCGCCTCTGGATCTCGGGCAAGGTCATCGGCACGCTGGCCAATTCAACGGTCACCACGCGGGCGCCGGACGGCTTCGCCTTCGTGCGCGACCGCCTCAGCAAGTTCGGCGGCTACTCCGTGCGCGTGGACGGCATGCCCACCGATCGCCTGACCTTGTTCGTGGGTTGGGCGGATGCGCCCGACACCTCCGACGGCCGGGTGATCCCGACCCAGGCCGTCTATGGCGGCGGCATCTACGACCTCAACGAGTCCATCAGCGTGAAACTCTCGGCAGCGCACGAACAGCGGGTCAAATCCTACGACCGGACCAGCGTGAATGTCGGCTTGACGACACGGTTCTGATGGGAACTCCAGCATGCCTCGCGCCTCCCGAGACGACGAGGCACGAGGCTCCTTACGAAGGCGCAAGGTATCCGTGCCAAGGTCGAACCGACGACCATTCCGGGCCAACGCCGTGTTCCTGACCCTCATCTGGGAGATCTCGCTCGGCCTGGCCGCCCTATCATTGGCGACGATGACGATTCTCATCGCTCTGCGCCTGCGCAGTGTCTCCCGGCTTCGCGGTGAGACCGAACGGCGGGAGGCGTTGCTCGCCGAGATGCTGGAATGGACCGAGACCGGCTATGCCAGCCAGGCTTCCGCGATCAAGAAGGCGCTGTTGCAGGATCCGAGACTCGCCACGGACCTGATCATCGAGGTCTTCGAAATCGTACGAGGGGAGAGTCAGCAGCGCCTCGCTTCCCTGGCCGAAAGCGCCGGGATCGGAGACCGCTTGCGCCGCGACTTGGCGAAGGGGCCGTTTCGCAGCCGCCTTGCCGCCGCGGAGGGCCTCGCCTGGTTTCCGTCGGCCGCGACCGTGGACACCCTGAAGAAGGCCGTCCTCGACGCGCATGACGACGTCAGCTTCACGGCCGCGACGACGCTCTCGACTTTGGGCAGCGACCTCATCTTCGACGAGGTGCTGATCGCTCGGCTCGCCCGTGTGAACAGTTCAAGGCGCATCGAACTCGTACTCGCCCAGTTTGCGCAGACGCGTCCAGAGGCCCTGCTCGACCTCGTCGTCGATGCCGGCCGCAGCGACCGGCTTCGGACCGCCGGCCTCGACGCCCTGACCCAGACCGGGATCGAAGGCCTGCTCGAGCTGATTCTGTCGCTTGAGCAGTCGCGGTCCACCGACATGCGCGTCGCCGTCGCGCGCAACCTCGGCATACTCGGGCATCCCGACGGTCATGGCACCATCGCGCGCTACCTGTCCGACGACCGTTGGAAAGTTCGCTGCAAAGCGGCCGAAGCGGTCGGACGGCTCGGCCTCATCGATCTCGGGCCGCAGCTCTGCGACCTCCTCCTCGATGACAATTGGTGGGTGCGCCATCGCGCCGGCGAGGCCATGGCCAAGCTCGGCGATCTCGGGATCAGCGCCTTGCAGGAAATGGTGACCCTCGCCGGACAGACGGCGCTCGGCCAGACCGCCGAGCACGTTCTCGCCGAGCGCAGGAGGAGCGCGTGATGGACTTGTTCGGCTTCGACGTCTCGATGGGGACGATCGTCACATCGACTCTCGAGATCGTTCTGCTGATCGTGATCGGCACCGGCCTACTCCAGAACGGGCTCTACGTCCTGCAGCTCGTCCTCGCCATGCGCGAACTGGCGACGCAGCGGCCGGAGAAACGCGCCAGCCTGCTGTGGCGGCGCTATGCCGAGATCAGTCCGCCGATCTCGCTGCTGGTCCCGGCCTTCAACGAAGAGCTCTCGATTGTCGATTCGCTGCGCTCCATGCTGGCGCTGAACTATCCCGATTTCGAGGTCATCGCCGTCAACGATGGCTCTAAGGACGGCACCCTGCAGGCGATGATCGACGGTTTCGACCTGAAGCCGATCCTGCGACATTACACGGAGGTCGTCCAGCACGAGCCGGTGCGCGGGCTCTACGGCTCGCCGCAATATCCTCGGCTGCTCGTCGTCGACAAGGGCAATGGCGGAAAATCCGATGCCCTCAATGCCGGCATCAATCTGTCCCGGTTTCCGATCTTCTGCGCCGTCGATGCGGATTCGATCCTCGAGAGCGATGCCCTGCTGCGGGCGGTGCAGCCCTTCATCGACGATCCCACGCGGACGGTGGCAGTCGGAGGCACGATCCGCATCGCTAATGGCTGCCGCATCGAGCGGGGACGGATGCTGTCCTTCGGCCTGCCCGGCAACCTTCTCGCCCTGTTCCAGACGATCGAGTACCTGCGCGCCTTCCTGATGGCGCGCCTCGCTTGGAGCCGCCTGCGCACCCTGACCATCATCTCGGGCGCCTTCGGGCTCTTCAAGCGCCAGACAGTCATCGAGGTCGGCGGCTACAGCCACCGGACGGTGGGCGAGGACATGGAGCTCGTCGTCAAGATCCACCGGCACATGCGCGACCGCCGCCAGGATTACCAGATCGTGTTCGTCCCCGAGCCTGTCTGCTGGACGGAAGCGCCGGAATCCTGGCGGGTGCTGGGGCGCCAGCGCAGCCGCTGGCAGCGGGGTGCCCTGGAGACCTTCTTCCGACATCGCGACATGCTGTTCCGGCCGCGCTACGGCCGCATCGGGCTCCTCGGCTTCGGCCACGTCCTCGTCGTCGACGTCCTCGGGCCACCGATCGAGGTGCTCGGCTACCTGCTCGTCCCGATGCTGTGGATGCTTGGGCTCCTCTCAGTGGACTATCTGCTGGCGTTCCTCGCCCTCACATTCGTGTTCGGGATCTTCGTGAGCGTCGCGTCCCTCATTCTCGAGGAAATCGAACTGCAGCGGGTGCCCCGCGTCCTCGATCTCGTCCTCCTCACGGGCATCGCGATCATCGAGAACTTCGGCTACCGCCAGATCTCCAACCTGTGGCGGCTGCGCGGCATGTGGCAGTACCTGCGCGGGGCCCAGGGCTGGGGCGTGATGAGCCGCGTCGGTTTCCGCGGAGCCTGACGAAAAAGCCTTGCCGCGCCCGCATGCCGGTGACGACCGTGCGCGAATACCTCTGCTTCTGCAACCAGCACGTTGCCTGACAGGCGTCCGGCTGGCTGCTAAGCTGGCGCAGGTTGGTACGCACCGAACTGCTCCTCTGCCTGCCTGGCGACGGCCTCATCCGGTCGTGGTTTTCCCATATCGCTGAACCATCAGAGCCGCTCCAGAGCGGCGATCGGGATCGGCCTTGATGCAACGTGACGGGACGACCCGATGTCGAAGCTCTTCGCGCAAAGGCCCCTCCAGCAACGCCGCACATTGGTTCTCTACCTCGGCACCGTCGTGGTCGCAGTCGCCGCGACGATCGCCATGTGTTTCGTCGCCGCGGCGGCGCTTTCCGCACGACGCGATGCCACGATCCTCGTCGATCTCCTGCGAGAGCAGCAGGCCCTGGCACAGAGGATCAACTATCTGTTTGCCCGCGCCGCCGAAGGCGATCGCGCCTCGGAGTTCCGGCGCGGTCAGGTCACCAATCGCTTCGCGCGGACGCACGAGCAACTGCGTCTCGCCGAAGAGGGACTGGGTGTTTCGACGGGGTCGGCCAGGGCGTTTCAAGCCGTCTATGCAGGCGGTGACCGTTCCCTGGCGGCCGACGTACAGGCCTTTCTGAACCGTATTCGCCTCGAAGAGGATGATGGGCGACCGAAGGTTCAAGGAGCCGACGGGTCTAGGGCGATCGCGCAGTTCGCCGGCGAGACCTTCCCGAATGGGCTCGATCCCATCGTCAAAGCCTACCTGCGCACGAACGGCGCCAAAGTCGATGTGCTTCGATGGAGCGGGCTCGCCCTAGGGGCCCTGGTTCTGCTAGCTCTGCTGACTCAGGGATTCGTGATCGCATGGCCGATGTGGCGCAGGCTCGGCATTCATGACGAGGAGGCGGCCGCCATAGACGTCACGGACCCTCTGACTGGAGCGCTCACCGCGCAGAGCTTCGCCAAGCGCGCGGTCGCGGAGATCCGGCGCGCGCGACGCTACCGCAGGCCCGTCTCCGTCATGACCGTCGCCACGGAACTTCCGTCCGGAACCGACGCCTCCATGGCGTTGAGGGACGTGTATGCCGAGCTTTCGGAGACGCTCCGGCCCAGCGACTTCGTCGGAGTCGGTGAAGGCGGGGTATTTTCTGTGGTCCTTCCCGAGACCGACCTGTATGCGGCCGAGCTCGCCGGCTATCGCATTCTGAGGGAACTCGACAGGCGACAGATCACCCTGAACGGTCACGCCATCACGGTCGGCGTCGGTGTGGCGCAGATCCGGGCCGACGAAGCGCTTCCGGACGATCCGCTGGCACGCGCGATCGCCTCCATGCGCCAGGCTCGGGCGAAAGGCGGGGACAGGGTCGGAGTCAGCCCCATGCGCGAGGCTCCGCCCGCAGCAATGTGAGGAGGGCCGATCAGGCGATCCCTTTCGACCGGTTTCCTGCCTTGATACGTCGTTCGCCCGGAAAATCAGACCGCGATCAAAAGCGGCTCCTCCGCCAATTCGACGGGGCGAGCGGCCGCGAAGGCGAGACAGCCGGCGATCGCTCGGTCGGCCTCGTCGCGGCAACGGCGGATCGGCTCCGCGACATCGTCGCCGCTCCGGTGATGCGCCTCGACCGCCTGGCAGGCCGCGGACAGGGTCGTCAGACCCAGCATCCCTGCCTGCGAGATCAGGGTATGGTTGTCGGCGAGGAAATGCTCCGTGGCGGCGATGGTCCCTGTCGCGGGATAGATATGGGAGATCCTGCCGCGGACATCGGCGAGCCAGGTCAGCACCTGCGAAAGGCCGGCAAGGCCGACCAACTCGTTCAGGATCGCCGGGTCTGGCGTTTCGACGGAGAGGGCCGCCCCAGCCTCGGCGGGAGCCGAACCGCTGGCGATGCCGAGGCGGCAGCCGCGCTCGATCGCCTCGAGAAGATCGGCGCGGCGGAAGGGCTTGCCGACATGATCGTCCATGCCGGCTGCACGAAGCGCCTTGACCTGGTCCGTGAGGACGTTCGCGGTCAGCGCGATGATCGGGATGCTCGAGCGCGGAGCCGGCAGCTTGCGAATCTCGGCCGTGGCGGTCAGACCGTCCATGATCGGCATCTGGACGTCCATGAGGACAGCATCGTAGTCGCCGGTTTCCACTGCCCTGACCGCTGAGGCGCCGTCGCCCACGATGTCGACGCTGTGGCCCGACTTCTCGAGGATGATGCGGACGATCTCCTGGTTGGCCGGGAGGTCCTCGGCCAGGAGAAGGCGACGCGGCTGAATCGAGGCGCCCATGACCGGCTCCGGGGCAGCGAGACTTTCGGCATCGGCGAGCTCGAGCGACAGGGTGAAGGAGAAGGTGGAGCCCTTCTGCGCCTCGCTCGACACGATGATCTCACCACCCATGAGCCCCACGAGCCGCTGCGAGATCGCGAGGCCGAGCCCCGTGCCGCCGAACTCCCGGCGGATCGAGCCGTCCACCTGGCTGAAGCGCTTGAACAGGCGGTCGATCTTCTCTGCCGGAATCCCGATCCCGGTATCCGTGACGGAGATGGCGATGCGCTCGCTTGTCTCCGTACGCTCGACGACGGCAAGGCTGAGCGTGACCGAGCCTTCTCGGGTGAACTTCACCGCATTGTTGATCAAGTTGAGCAGGACCTGGCGCAGTCGGTCCTCGTCGCCGACGTGACAAGGCGAGAGTCGCGGATCGATCTTCAGGGCGAGAGTGAGCCCCTTCTCCTCGGCGAGCGCTGCGACGATCGTACGGACGTTGTCGGCGAGCCCTCGCATCGAGAATGGATGCGGCTCGAGTTCGATGGCGCCCGACTCGATCTTCGAGAAGTCGAGCACGTCGTTTACCACCGTGAGCAAGGCATTGCCGGAGCTCTGGATCATCCGGATCTGGCGCGCGAGGTCCGGCGCCAGATCCTCCCGGTGGAGGATGATACCGGTGAACCCGATCACCGCGTTGAGCGGCGTGCGGATCTCGTGGCTCATCGAGGCCAGGAAGGAGCTCTTGGC
>NZ_JAIETD010000166.1 GCF_019745455.1 Methylobacterium sp. | reverse complement strand
ACGGCGACAACGTCTCCAGCGACGCGCCGACCGCGACAGAGTTGCTGCGGGCGCATATCCTGCCCGCCTGCCAGCACTTCGCCTATCTGGAAGTCGGCGACGAGAACGGCCCTCGCGCCGGATTCGTCGAGCACCGCACCACCCTCTGGCGGACCTACGAGGCCCTGGCGAAGTCGGGCGCCCCGATCGCCATGCGCAAGGTCAACCACCGCCGCGAGATCTATCCCGTCTTCCGCGAACTGTTCGGGCGCAAGGACGCACGGGCGGAGGCGGACGCATGAGCCGTCTCAAAACGCAGAAGATCGCCGCGGCGGCGCAGCCGCTCTTCACCGGCAACGACTGGGATTTCGACACGATCCGGCGGATCCACGATGCCTGCGAGGTCGAGGCTGGCGCGCTCGGCCTGTCATGGTACCCGAACCAGATCGAGATCATCACCGCCGAGCAGATGCTCGACGCCTACGCGTCGATCGGCATGCCGTTGTTCTACAAGCACTGGTCCTTCGGCAAGCACTTCGCCCAGCACGAGGCCGGCTACCGCCGCGGGTTGATGGGCCTCGCCTACGAGATCGTCATCAACTCCGACCCGTGCATCTCCTACGTGATGGAGGAGAACACGGCGACGATGCAGACGCTCGTCATCGCGCATGCCGCCTTCGGCCATAACCACTTCTTCAAGAACAACTATCTGTTCAAGCAGTGGACCGACGCGGAAGGCATCCTCGATTATCTCGATTTCGCCAAGGGCTTCATCTCCCGCTGCGAGGAGCGCTACGGTCATCAGGCAGTCGAACAGGTGCTCGATGCCGCCCATGCCCTGATGAGCCAGGGCGTCCATCGCTATCCGCGCAAGAAGCGTCCCGATCTCGCCTCCGAGCAGCGGCGCGAGCGCGAGCGGCTCGAGCACGGCGA
The DNA here is from genome assembly GCF_019745455.1 of Methylobacterium sp. GTDB lineage: Bacteria > Pseudomonadota > Alphaproteobacteria > Rhizobiales > Beijerinckiaceae > Methylobacterium. The sequence continues at coordinate 8,606 of NZ_JAIETD010000166.1, read as the reverse complement.
GCAGATCTACAACGACCTCTGGCGCACCCTGCCGCAGAAGACCGCCGGTTCACGGCCCGATGCGGCTATCGAGCGGCGCAAAGCCCTTCTCGAACTGCCGCAGGAGAACATCCTCTACTTCCTCGAAAAGGCGGCTCCGCGCCTGCGGCCCTGGCAGCGCGAGATCCTGCGCATCGTCCGCCTCGTGGCGCAGTATTTCTATCCCCAGCGCCAAACCAAGGTCATGAACGAGGGCTGCGCCACCTACTGCCATTACCGGATCATGAACTCGCTCTCGGAGAAGGGCCTCATCACAGAGGCGGCCTATCTGGAGTTCCTGCAATCGCACACGAACGTCATCCGTCAGCCGAACTACAACGAGCGCGGCTATGGCGGTCACAATCCCTACGCCATCGGCTTCGCCATGATGCAGGACATCGCCCGCATCGTGGAGCAGCCGACCGAGGAGGACCGGCAATGGTTCCCCGAGATCGCCGGCACCGGAGACGCGATGGCGACCTTGCGCGATATCTGGGCGAACTACCGCGACGAGAGCTTCATCGCACAGTTCCTGAGCCCCAAGCTGATGCGCGACATGCGCCTGTTCCATGTGGTCGACGATCCAGACGAATCTGAGATGCGGGTTGCCGCCATCCACGACGAGCGCGGCTACCGCAAGATGCGCCGATCCTTCGCCCGGCAATACGATGTCGCCTGGCTCGACCCGGATATCGAGGTGGTGGATGTCGACCTCGAAGGCGATCGGAAGCTGATCCTGCACCACAAGGCGCTCAACCGCATCACCCTGCAGAAGGACGACGCCAAGCGCGTGCTGCAGCATCTCGCCGACCTCTGGGGCTACGACGCGGTGCTGAAGGAGGTCGATCCGGCGACCGACGATGTGCTGGCCGAGCACAGCGCCCATGCACGGCCGATCTTCTTCTGAGCTGGCGGATGCCTGAACTGCTAGCGATGGTCGAGGAGCGTCGATGGACGCTTGGACGAGAAAGGCCCTTCTGTGCCGGGCAGCAATCCGCCGTCGATCAGCCAGAGCAGCAGCATCGCCGTTGCGACCAGTGTCGCGAACGAGGTGAGACGTCCGAAGTTTCGGCGACTTACCAAGAGGACGATTAAAATCCCGAGAAGGACAAGACCCAGCGCTGCGATCAGCACGTGACGTCTCCGCTGACGGCCAGGTTGCGAATTCCCTGCGATGCGGCCCCGTCCGTCGCCCGGCGACCTTCGCGCACGCTACCGCCCCGGCGAGGGCGAAGACCAGCCCCGGAGCTGACGTCGCGAGACGATTTCGGAACGGTCCAGCAAGGATCGTCGTTCCTGGCGTCGTTAAGAACTCAGGAGGAAACTCTCATGAAAAGCCTTTCGATCGCCGTCCTGACTACCTTCGCCATCATGGGCGGCGCTGTTGCTGCCGAGCAGGGCGCCAAGTCGAACGCCCCAGGCCAGCAGATGCAGGACAAGGGAAGCCTGAAGGGAAGCCCCGGTGCGTCCGGCTATGCTCCGGGCCAGGAGAAGAAGTCGGATACCACCGGTTCGACCTCCGGGCATTCCGGCTCCACGGACATGAAGTCCGGCACCTCGGGTTCATCCACCGGCCGCTGATACGCGAGCGGATCTGAGATCGGGTCGGTACGAGTCAGCTCGGCCGGTCAGCAGGTCAATATCCAGGGCGCGCTCCTCGAGGGCGCGCCCTTTTTGTACCGTCAGCGCGTCGACCGGAACCCGAAACGAAAAAGGCAACCCGAAGGCTGCCTCTACCATCCCGTTCCGAAACACGGAAAATCATGGTCGGAGCGAGAGGATTCGAACCTCCGACCCCTAGTCCCCCAGATTAGCCGGGTTGCTGAAAATAAAGGTCTTTCCTGCAAACCATCCGATTATGCAGGCTAATAAGATCAATGGCTTGGAACCGTTTTTCAAACCGTCTTAGGGTGCTCCGAGGATGATTTCGGGCTGCCCTACTTTGCCCCAACGTGTGAGCGCGATGCAGACCGAGAAGGCCGTCGAGCGAGTCGAAGCGATCGTCTCATTGCTCCTGCCTGACATCAAAATCGCAATCGGTGTCTGTGAGACGATGGAGGCAGCTAACGACGTCGTAGCTCATCACCTCTCAGACCGACACATTGAGGGGATAGAGGCCTTCAACGTGGTCCAGCACTCGCTGGCGCTGAAGCTAGCCATGGATCTCGCTCGCATCTTCGACGTGTCATTCGGACGGGCATTGGACACACAGGACAAGGCGTCAATTCCCATTCTCGTGCACCACCTTCGCAAGGAAGAGGTCGCGGCCGAGCTCATCCAGCGAGCTCGGCAATGGGTTCCCGGATGGAAAGATGATCGGGAATCGGATGCGGAAGCCTGTCGCGCTGCCATCGATCGCATGATCGAACGATGGGACTCGATGCAAAGCGGAGAAGATTTCGAATGTCTCGATCGTATCCGTGAACTTCGAACACGACGGCTGGCACACAACCTAGTCGACAAAGACCCCGATCCGCTGCCGTACTATTCCGACCTCTTCACTCTGATGGCGCAAGCGACTGCAATTGGGACCGACGCGCAGTTCGCCGTTCTCGGCATTCCTTCAGGGCTCCAAGAGCGGGTCGAATTTAAGCGCGAAATCGCGGAGGTGTTTTGGCGAAGCGTCCGCGCAGGGCTGGAGCTTGAGCCGTTGGATGCGCAGGCACGTCTCACCAAGCCGCCTTTGAGGGCCGAGGACGCCGAAGCCCTGCGGATGGGCGGCGATCGATAGGTTCGACGGACAGGGCACTAGTCCCACCCGACCTTACCTTGGGGACAACCAAGCAAACGTTCGGCGAACTGTTCAAAGCGAAGGCGATCGTCGAGGCAGATGGCAATGCCAGAGGAGTCAGGAGCCTTCGCGTACTTTTCGGCGCTGCGGAGTCGGTGCAAGCCGGAGGGAGGGCTGTGCCTCGAACTCGAACACTAGGTGGATAACGTCCGTCCTGAACCTGCCTTTCACCCCGTGCAGCTTGAGATCGACCTCGCGGACATGGATCGAGGTCATCACGGCTTCGCCGGACAGAAACGTTTCCTTGAGGCATTCCGCGGGCAATGCCGCCTTGAGGCCCTCCGCGATGAGTTCGGTCCAAGTCGCAGCATCCCGATCGAGTACGTACGCTATCATCCCGCCGAAACGTTCTAGGGTGTAGGGCGCATCCACGTTGTCGAACCGTTTAAGCCCTTCTGAGCCGAGGTAATCCGCAGCGACCTCGTGCGGCGCCTTCAGCTTCTTGGCCTCCAATCGCAGGTCGATCCTATCCCGATGGATTGCGATCTGTATGTCCGTCGGTTGCGCCTTTGGGCCAATCGACCGATCGTACCGCCTGTCGACCTCGACGTGGAAATCCATCCGCGTCAGGTCCGGCATGTCAGGATCCAAAGCGGGCGCGGCGATGAACTGCGCGGCTCGCATCTCCTCCATCACCTCGATCAACGCCTTGCTAATCGATGTCTCGTCAGGGAGTCGGCTCCCCCTACGGGCCTTGTTAGCCTTCCCGAACCACCCGGTCCTGGCTTCGAAATGAGTGCGTTTGTCCGGCTCGTTTACCCTCCGAGCCGCCTCGCGGATGCCCCGGACGGCCTCATCGACGAAGCGAAGCCAAACGTCTTCCGATAGGTCGTCCGCAGGCCCTCTGCTCATGCGCCCCCCGACGCGACCTGCCTAACGAGCTCACCGGCATCCTCCACAGCCTGGTCGGACATCCAGGCGAAGAGCGCCGAGGATTTCCTCAGCATCGCAATCCCGGCTTTGCGGTCGAACGACACCACGCTCGATGCCACAAACGTCCCGTCTGGTTCTGTGCGGTCATAGGCTTCGTGGACGTCTTTACGTCCGAAAGAGATCCGGATTGAGACGAGGCCTCCGCCGGTCCCGACGACCGTCGCAGTCGGTCGAAACCGTTCCGTGAAGCTCGCGGCGAGCTCCCGCTGTAGTCGCTCCATGTAGATCCGGATATCTGCCTCACCGGCCTCCTTGAACGCATCTGGCGGTATCTGGGCGTCAGCGTAGCCCTGCGAAAAGTAGAGGAACTCTTCCACGGCTTGCCTCAGGTCGGGGCCAGCGCCAAGGGCGTCCAGGATTGCGGCGTCTACGTCCTGGGCTTCGAACAAAAACTGGAAGGCGGGGTCGGCCACACTGCCGAAAGGGCAAGGAAGGGCGAGGAGGTCACCCTTCTCAAAGCGCGCCCCGTCGAGCAGCACCGTGGCGCCGTACAAGGCGGCAAAGTACCTGACGACCCCCGAATCGAGGAACGCGCGCAGGCTGTGGAGGCCACGCAACTTCTCGGCACTTGTGAGCGGCCTGAACGCGTCGTCCCTCGTCGTGCTGTCAGAATTGGTTGTGAGATCGTCGAAGAGGATCCCGTAGAAGGTCGAATTGAACGCGTGTGGATCCTGTAGCACCCGCAGGTTCTTGAAGGTGCGCGGCACCAGGAGCACGTTACCCGAGAAAAGCGCTCGGTAGGCGTTGGTAATCTCGGGTCCTGGGCGGCTCGCGAGGCGAACGAGGTTTTGAGTCACCTCGCGCCCCTGTCTGTCGATCCGCTTCGGAAACGCGAAGCCCGTCTCCTCGGCGTTGCCCCCGCGCAGGATGCGCAGGCGCGACCGTTCGAAAAACCCTGCGACGGTGGCTTTCCGTTGGCCAGTCAGGGTCCGGAGCGCGTCGCGCGTGCGCCTGTCCACGGTTCCAAGTACCAACGGGGCGAACCAGCCGTTGGCGTCCCCCTGCAGGTCCCGGACGTGGGCCGTGTGAAGGTCTGTCTGCGAAACCATTAGGGCCCAGACGTCCCCGAACGCACCCAACGGCAGGGACGAAAGCCGAGGCCTGTAGACGGTGACCGGGTCGGAGGGGCGGGATGGATGGCGCCCAGCCACAACGATGGTCGCCGGCGCGCGCGCGCCGGCGAAGAGGCGGTACCGGAGGTAGGAGAGGTTCGCCACGGTGCGGACCGAGACCCGGGTAGCCAACGCGGAGGCGAAGCGCTCTGACTGACGGCCGACCAGCGAAGTCGTCGGCAAGATGAGGCCGATCACGGCATCTTCCGCCGCCAAGCATTCCACGGCGAGCCAGACGAAGGCATCCGACAGCCGGCCATGCACGACCGGGGTCTCCCCGCCCAGCTCCGCAAGAAAGGCGGTGAGGGCGGAATCGTCGGTCGCAGCGGGGGCGGCCGGGATTGAGACCGGGCCGTTGCGCCTGGCGCCGCGTCGCTTCAGCCTCAGCCATGGTGGGTTGCCGACAACGTGGGTGAACCGAGCTTTGCCGAACGGATGGGTGAAGGCGCTTGCAACCACCACGTTGCTGTCGAGGGATGGCAGCAGCTTGCCCCCGTCCTCAATCGCACCGAGTCGTCCGATGTCCACACCCGCTACATAGTCAAGCATCGTCAGGTAGAGGCTGAAGCGGCAAACGTTGGCCGCCTGAGGGTTCCTCTCGATCCCGAAGATGCAGTCTTGCAGCAGGCTGCGCGCGGCGCTCGCGTGGTCGGGACCCCATCCGCCATTTGGGGCGCAGCGCTCCATGATGCGGCGGTACGCTGATACTAAAAAGACGCCCGACCCGGCCGCTGCATCGACAACCCGTGACCCGCCGTCGATCGGCCTCTGGGCGTCGGCGCGGGCGACGACGAAGTCTGCCAAGTACGGGGGCGTGTAGAAAGCGCCTTCGGCCCGCTGGGCGTCGCCGTCCTCCACGCGCAGGAATCGTTCGTAGATCGCGGAGATGGTCTCGGTGCGCAGAACCTGAAACGAGACGTCGAGGAAGCTGAGCTGGCGGCCAGCCACCGTTTCACCCCAGCGCACAACGCTATGGACGAACCGCACGAGCTCGTCAGGGATCCGGGCCCGGTCCTTTCGTGCGATCGGAAATACGCAGCCGTTAATCGCCGCATCGATGCCGTCGAGCGCCGCCCAAACCTCTGCAGCGGAGAAATCAGGATGGTCGACGCGCACCCCCTTGAGCACGGCGGCGCCCGCGAAGAGGCTGCCAGCGCAACCCGCGTCCTCGATGGCGTTGCGCAGCCAAGCCTCGCCGACAAGGCCGCGGTCGACCAAGACGTACAGGTAGATCAGCCGTCCGACGAGCGCGTTTACGAGCGCGCGACCCTCGCGCGTATCGAGCTCAGGATACTCCGCGCAGGCGTGTAGGTTCATCCGCTCGATCGCCGTCACTAAGCGCGTGTCGATGGCCTCATCGCGCGAGACCTTCCGATCTTTCCAGTGAATGGACGTTGTGAGGGAGCGGGCCGAGACGTCTTCGAGGATGGCAGGCAAAGCCTCGCCGATCTCGTCCAGGGGAATCCTGGCCAGGCCCTCGATCGGGGGGCCGAACGCGTTCCTCACCTCGACGCCCCGCGGCGTGACGAGGATCAGCAGGGGGACAACGCCCTGCGTCCAAGTCCGCCTGTGCAGGTCGTCGGCACCGGCTGCGTCAGCCGCGACGCCCACATACACGACAGGCTTGAACGATCCCGGCACGGCGCCGTCGGACAGACCGAAGACGGAGTGGATCCCGATCGCCCTGAAAGCCGTCAGGACGACGTGCACATTCTCGCTGCGGTCGAAAGCCTCAGACGAGTCGAAGTAGGTTGCGCTTCCAAGGTAGCCCAAGGCCTGGCATAGCGCCTCCACCCTCAGCGTTAGGGATGCGTCGTTCATCGTTCGCCTCCCAACTCGCTTGGCCCGAACATTCGATGTTCGAAAGATACACGAAGCGCAAGCATTAAACGACTGATATCAAACGTTATTTACCCGATGCCAATTGTGCAGGCGGTGCAGGCACTTAGCTCTGTTCGTCATCGAGACGCCTCGCAGTGAGCAACATGCCAAAGCGATGACACCGTGGTCGGCCGAGCGCCTTATCCTGTCTCACCGTCATGGCTCAGACCCGCACCGTAGGCGAATTGTTTGAGGCGAAGGCGATCCGCGAGCCCGACGTCGTTGCTGCGGTGGACGCCTTCATGGCCGCCCCAAATATAATGACCTTCCTCACGGGAGAGGGTTATACGATCCATCTCACCGCGACCTTGTCGGCCAGCCCATTCGCCTTGGCTTGATGGCGCGCTTTAGTGCGGAGCTGACAAGGATCTTATTGTCGAGGGCATTAAAAACCAGCTTTCGACTCTCAATCGAGCGAAGCATCATTGACCTCGGTCCCATCTTCATCAGCTACTGACATGACGGTGACGCCACCTTTTGTTACCATCGTATTGGCTGTTAAATATAGTTTTTCATCTTTTAGCAATAAAATTTGAAATCCCTCCGTAATTGTGCCGGGCACTGCTACTGCTTGATAAGCGAGCATAAATCGAGCGTCATCGCGGAACGAGCGCCGTGGTATTCTCAATTGAAAATCGGGGCGATGAAAATTTGCTGATAAGCCCTTGATAAGAGGAAAATCTTTTGGAACGGCAAACCGCTTCTCATACACCTGATATTCTTGACCCCATAAGTTCATAGTATCGCTTCGTTTTTCTACATCTTCCGGATATTCAATGACATCGACTGCTGTATCTATTAAAATTTTAAACAGCGAGTAAAGCGCCGGCTCTGGCGAATGGTTCATTACCCAAGGCCGGATCGCAAATAATTGTTCGCTGTTGTTTAGTTCGATGTGCCCTGTTTCTGACGGAAACTTAAATTCGACCTGGAGCACAGGCTTCTGATTGCGAAGCATAGCGTCGCGAATTTCGTAATCCGCCATGGGGACAGAGCGCCGCTCGAAGCGGCGGTAGTATTTATGATCAATTGAATTTTGATGAGGCGCAAAAGACTCACTCTGAGGAACGTTGATTACGTACGCGACCCTATTAGGTTCTGAGGATAGGCCGATCTCCGTGATGCTCAGGCTTTGCAAGCGCGGCGAGGAGTTTGTGCCTATAACTTGTTCGATCCACTCAGGTGTGATCTGAGCTCTGTCAATACCTTCATCGATGCCGGTAGGGACTCCTTCGCGTTCGCGAATGCCATAAATGATCTGCCCGCCCGCAGCATTAGCTAGTGCGGTTACGTCTTTTACCAATTCTGATCGTCCGTCGTTCGTGCGATTTAGTGCTGGTGATCCCTTGTATTCTAGTGTGAGGCTTTCGTTCAGTCGCTCTTGAACGAGCCGCTCCAGATCATCACGGGTGCGGAGATTGAGCATCAAGACCGCCTTCTGTGTACATACTACGGATTTTACTTACTTTATTTCAAATAATATATAACATTGCTAAATTTCATCGATTCTTTTGTATATTATTTTTCCAAAGAATGGGCAAGATCTATTGAAAATATGGCTCATGTTACAGCTACTAGGCATGTACCACAGGCAGCTCGCCCAGTTGAGTCGTGTAGCGCGGGGAGCGCATCTCGAACTTCGTCGACCATGTCCGCTTCTGCTGCAGGCCGGCTCTCGCCGGCACCACGGCGCCTCGGCCGAAGCGGGCATTGCAGGCGTCCATCGCCGCCATCAACGGTCCACTGCGCTCGCGGTCGAGCTGACCGATCAGCGCCCGCGGACTGTCGTCGAGGAGCTTCAGATCGGTGGTGATGACTCCCGCCTTCGAGTAGCGCCACGGCCGCTCGCCCTGGTCGCGCCAGGTCCTGGC
>NZ_JAIETD010000123.1 GCF_019745455.1 Methylobacterium sp. | reverse complement strand
CAGGTGAAGACCGGGACCGGAACGAAGACCGGCGGCGCGGCGCGCCGCGGAAGGTCGGCAGCCGAAGCGGTGGCGGTGAGCGCCGTGAAAGCGGCGAGCGAAGTCAGAAGCTTCTTCATCGATTGTCCCCAGGTAGATGTTCGATCAAGCGTAAAACTACGCGATCTCCCCTTGCAGAGATGTAACCGTGAGGACACAGCCGCAAAGCTAAGGGTTACTCGAGGCTTCTCAGGTTGGCGGCGTTCCGTTTGCGGTGAGCACAGCGCCCACGAGATAGAGCGATCCGCAGATCAGGATCCGCGGCGGCTGCTCGAAAATAGTATCGGCCAGCCCTTCGATCGCCGCCTCGACGCTCGAAGCAACTTGTGCGTTGAGGCCGACCTCTGCGGCGATGGCCGCGATCTCCTCCGCGGGCCGCGCGGCCATCTGACCGGCGATAGGCACCGCAACGAGACCTCGCGCGAGACCGACAAAGTTACGCAGGAATCCTTCGGCGTCCTTCGTTCCGAGCAGGCCGGTGACGAGCACCAGCGGTACGTCACTGCGTTCGCCGAGATCGGCCATGGCGGCAGCCAGGATTCGGCCGCCGTCGATGTTGTGGCCGCCGTCGAGCCAGAGTTCCGCGCCCCGCGGCGCCAGATCGGCGAGCCGGCCGCGATTGAGGAGCTGGAGCCGGCCCGGCCAATCGACGTTGCGCAACCCTGCTTCCACCGCATCGATGCCGATGTCGCCGAACCCCGCAGCCCGTAGAGCTGCGATCGCCGTTCCGGCATTGGTCAACTGGTGCCGGCCGCTCAGGCGAGGCGGCGGCAGGTCGAAGAGGTCGGTCTCGTCCTGGTAGACGAGCCGGCCGTTCTCCTCGTGAACCGAGAAATCCTGGTTGCCGACCATCACCGGCTTGGCGCCGACCGCTTCGGCTTGGCGGCACAGGACTGCGTCGGCCTCGGCATAATCCTGCGCGGCGATCACGGCCGGGCAGCCGCGCTTGAAGATGCCCGCCTTCTCGGTGGCCACGGCCTCCACCGTGTCGCCGAGATACTCGGCGTGGTCGCGGCCGATGGGGGTCACCACCGCCGCGGCGACCTCGTCGATCACGTTGGTGGCGTCGACTCTTCCGCCGAGCCCGACCTCGAGGAGCAGCACGTCGGCGGGGGCCTCGGAGAACAGCAGCAGTGCCGCTGCCGTCGTGATCTCGAACACGGTGATCGGATCGCCGGCATTGACCGCTTCGCAGCGCGCCAGCGCCTCCGCGAGGCGGTCCTCGGGGACGAAATGTCCGCCGCCGATGGCACCCATGCGGATGCGCTCGTGAAATCGTACGAGGTGAGGGGAGGTGTAAACGTGGACCGCTAGACCTCCGGCTTCCAGAATGGCGCGCATGAAGGCGATGGTCGATCCCTTGCCGTTCGTCCCGGCCACGTGGATCACCGGCGGCAATCGCCGCTCCGGATGCCCGAGCCGTTCCAAGAGCCGCTCGATCCTGCCGAGAGAGAGGTCGATCGTCCGGGGATGCAATGCGAGGAACCGCGCCATCAGCGCGTCTGAGGAATCCATGGCGGAGGAATCCATTGGGTGGCGCTTGGGTCGGGGGCGATTCTGACGTGAGACCTGATCAGGCCGGATTGGCTGCGGACAGGCTTTGGCCAGGCGGATGGGGTATTCCTGTTGCCGGCATCATACCCGATCCCTGGTTCATGAGGAGGCCGCACAGGCGCACGATGGTTTCCTTCAAGGCATGGCGATGGACGACCTGATCGATCATGCCTCGCGCCAGAAGGTATTCCGAACGCTGGAAGCCGTCGGGCAGCTTCTCGCGGATCGTCTGCTCGATGACGCGCGGGCCGGCAAAGCAGATGAGCGCGCCGGGTTCGGCGAGGTGGACGTCGCCCAACATCGCGAAGGAGGCGGTGACCCCGCCGGTCGTCGGGTTCGTCAGGACGACGATATAGGGAAGCTTGGCCGCATTGAGCCGCCGGATGGCGACGGTGGTGCGCGGCATCTGCATCAGCGAGAGGATGCCCTCCTGCATGCGTGCACCTCCGGACGCCGAGAACAGGACGTAGGGGGTTCGCTTGTCCAAAGCCGTCTCGGCGCCGCGAATGAAGGCCTCTCCGGCGGCCATGCCGAGCGAACCGGCCATGAAGGCGAAATCCTGCACGGCCAGGGTCATCGGCAGGCTGCCGACCCGGCCGAATCCGATCTTGAACGCGTCCACCATGCCGGTCTTGGTCCGCGCCTCCTTGAGACGGTCCGCGTAGCGCTTCTCGTCGCGAAACTTGAGCGGGTCGGCCGTTACTTCGGGGAGCGGCACGTCGATCCAGGTGCCCTCGTCGAACATCATCTTGAGACGGGCCTGGGCGCTCATCTTGAGATGGTGCTCGGAGCCCGGGATGACCCAGTGGTTTCCCTCGACCTCCTTGTGGAAGACCATCTGCCCGGTATCGGGGCATTTGACCCAGAGGTTTTCCGGCGTCTCGCGCTTGAACAGGGTCTTGATCCGGGGCCTGACGACCTCCGAGATCCAGTTCATCGGTTCTACCATGATCCAGTACCGTTCCCGTGCGGCCCCGTGCCTGCGAGCGAAGCGGCGCACGCGATCCGGAGATGAGCCTATCAGGAGTTAAGGCGTGCAAGCCTCGGATGCTACCGCATCGACCGGAGGGCGCGTCACGCCGATGCCCGCGCCGTCTCCCTGACGCCTACCGCGAGCTCGTTAACGAGCCGGGTGACGGCCTCGACCGTGCCCGGACCGGCTTTCCCCTCCGCGTCGAGGGAGCGGTGAAGCGCGTCGACGAGGGCCGAGCCGACGACGACCCCGTCGGCGCCCCTGGCGATCGCCGCGGCGTCGGCACCGGTCTTGACGCCGAACCCGACGACGATCGGCAGGTCTGTATGGCGGCGGATCCGCGACACGGCCTCGGCCACACGGCCGAAATCCGGCGTCGCTGTCCCGGTGATTCCGGTGATGGAGACGTAATAGACGAAGCCTGCCGTGTTCGCGAGCACGGCGGGAAGGCGGCGCTCGTCGGTCGTGGGGGTGGCGAGACGAATGAACGCGAGCCCCTTGGCGAGGGCTGGCAGGCAGAGCTCGTCATCCTCCTCCGGCGGAAGGTCGACCACGATCAGGCCGTCGATACCGGCTGCCACCGCGTCATCGATGAAGCGATCGACGCCGTAGGTGTGGATCGGGTTGTAATACCCCATCAGGATCACGGGTGTGCTGGTGTTCCCGGTCCGGAAGCGGCGCACGAGGTCGAGGGTCGCGACGACGCCCTGGCCTCCCTTCAGCGCGCGCAGGCCCGCCGCCTGGATCGCCGGGCCATCGGCCATAGGATCAGTGAAGGGCAGGCCGAACTCCACGATGTCGGCCCCCGCCGCAGGCAGCGCCTCCAGCACCTTCAGGGATGTCTCGGCATCGGGGTCGCCGGCCATCACGTAGGTGACGAGGGCGGCGCGTCCCTCGGCCTTGCACCGGGCGAAGGCCGCGTCGATGCGCGTCGTGACGGAACTCGGTGAGGTCATGGCGTCCGGTCTTGTCGGGTTTCGCCCGCGCTACACCATCGAGACCCGCCCGTGAAGCGGCAGCGGTCCCGCGATCCGCGAACGCCTGCGATCTCGCTGATCATCCTAAGGCGTCCTTCACGCTTGTCAGACATGGTCCGGTCGGCCGCCGGAGGCCGGAGGGACATCGATGACCGGGTTCGAGACCCTCGCCTGCATCGTGATCGCCCTGGCCGCCTGCGCGATCATCATCGGGGTTCTGCACGGCAGGGCCGGATCCGGACTCGACCATGCCCAGATCGAGCATCTTCACGGCAGGATATGGCGGCTGTCTGAGAGCGAGGAGCGATACCGGGCGCTCGTCGAGGCTACGACCGAGGTCATCGTCCAGCGCGATGCCCAGGGCCGCATCACTTTCACCAATGCGGGCTTCGCCCGGCTGATGGGACGGGAGCCGATCGACCTCCTGGGCTCGACCGCCGACCTCTCCATCCTCGCCCACGGACCCGTCGAGAACCGGGCCGACGGCGTGCGCCGGATCGAGCTCCAGATCATGCCGAAGGATGGCACAGCGCGCTGGTTCTCGTTCATCGAGATGCCGGTGGCCGACGCGCAGGGCCTCCCGCAGCTGTTGCGAGCCGGGTCCGACATCACCGCGCGCGTCGAGGCGACCCGCTCCCTCGACGAAGCCCTGCATCGCGCCGAGACCGCGAACGTGGCGAAATCCCGGTTCCTGGCCACCGTCAGCCACGAGTTCCGCACGCCGCTCAACGGCATCCTGGGGATGGCCGACCTTGTCCTCGAGACCGGACTCGACGCCGAACAGCGCACTTACGTCGAGGCGGTGCGCACCTCCGGCAAGGCCCTGCTCTCGCTCATCGACGGCATCCTCGACTTCTCGCGAATCGAAGCCGGTCGCCTCGACCTCGCCGCCGACCCCTTCGACCTGTGCGACCTTGCCGAGAGCGTCGTGGAACTCCTCGCGCCGCGTGCCCAGGACAAAGGTATCGAGATCGCCCTCGACGTCGCCGACGACATCCCCGCCCTCGTCATCGGCGATGCCGACCGCGTCCGCCAGATCCTGACCAATCTTGCCGGCAATGCGGTGAAGTTCACCGCGCAGGGCGGTGTCGGCGTCTCCATCGCCCGGTGCGACGAGGGGATCGCCCTGTCGATCGAGGATACCGGGCCGGGCATCCCGGAGGACCGAATCCCTGTCTTGTTCGAGGAATTCGAGCAGGGGGACAGCAGCGCGAGCCGCCGTCACGAGGGCACCGGCCTCGGCCTCGCGATCACCCGCCGTCTCGTGGTGCTGATGGGCGGACGGATCGATGCAACGTCGACCCTCGGAGAGGGCAGCCTGTTCCGCGTCGTCCTGCCACTCGCGGGCTTGAGCGAACCGTCGCCGGCCGTCGCGTACGACGATCGATCGGTGCTCATCGTCGCGGCCTCGCCGTTCGAGGCGCCATTCCTCGGCCGCCGATTGGCGCGTTCGGGCGCCCTGGTCACGCTGGTACCGAGCACGGAGGCAGCAATGGCGGCTCTTGCCGAGTCCCCGTTCGATTCCCTCATCGCCGACAGGGCTCTCGGGGACGTCGCCGTGCGAACGCTGGCGGTCGAGGCTCGTCGCAGAGGTGTACGCTGCAGCCTCATCCTGCTGTCTCCTTTCGACCGGCGCGAATTCGGGGCACCGGGCGCGGCGGGGTTCGACAGCTATCTGGTCAAGCCCGTGCGCGCGCGGTCGCTGTTCGATCGCCTGCTCGCGCCTGCGCCAATCCAGGCCGATGTCGTGGAGACGGAGACGGCGGCGCCCCGCCCCACCACGTCGCGACGCCTCTGCGTGCTTCTCGCGGAGGACAACGCCATCAATGCGCTGCTGGCGACGCGGGCACTGGAGAAGCTCGGCGCGCGCGTGGTGCTCGCTCGAGACGGGCTCGAAGCGCTCGCCCAGCTCGATCTGCCGGCCAATGCCGAAGCGCCTGCCTTCGCGCTGGCCCTCATCGACATCCGGATGCCGGGGCTCGACGGCCTGGAGACCGCCCGCCGCATCCGCGCCCGTGAGGCCGAGCGTGGCCTGCAGCGCCTCCACCTCGTCGCGCTCACCGCCAATGCCGGCCCTGCCGACGAGGAGGCTGCGTTGAAGGCAGGCTTCGACGGTTTTCTCGCCAAGCCGCTCGACCTCAAGGCCCTGCCGGCTCTCCTCGACCACCGTGCGGCGGCATGATCGCCGCTGCGTTGACATGGGCGCGAGCCCGCGCGAACACGGCGCATGGTTCCAGGATACGCCTCCGCTGCCTCGACAGGACCACGTGACGGCCTTGTCGCCATCGCCATCGCGTCGGTCGTCTTGGCGACGGTCCTGATCGCGCACCTCGTCCCCGCCGCCCATCGGCCGCAACCGGCGGCACCCGCGGCGGATGTCACCTGTGCCGAATGGAGCGACGGTTGCCGCACCTGCCAGCGGCTGCCGGACGGGGTCGCCTGCTCGACCCCCGGCATCGCCTGCACTCCATCCGCCCAGACCTGCGAACGCCGCGCCGGCGGCTGAACCGAGGACCTGTTCTCAGCCCCGACGGCATGCGATCACGTCTTCAGGTTCTCTTCGTCGCGGTGGGTGGCGAAAATCGGCTGCACATGCCATATCGGGCGCATGAGCGATACAATCACCAACATCCACCCGTACTCCCTCGAGATCACGCCGCCGGCCAATCCGGGGGGAGTCTATCAATGGCTGATCCGCAAGAACGGCAAGCTGGTGCAGCGCTCCGACCGCAGCCAGCCGACCGAGGCGAAGGCTCGCGAGAACGGCATGTCCCAGATCGAGAAGCTGCTCTCGGGCGTGGGCGACCGCTAGCGACAGGGTTCAGGCCCTGCCGCAATGTTGCCGGCGGGGCTTGAGCTTCTGGCATTCGAGCTGTCCTCAAACCCGGCCTGACGTTGACGAGGCCCGTCTTCCGGTTCGCACCGAGCCCGAATGGCCGTCTGCATCTCGGCCATGCCTATTCAGCCTTCCTGAACGCAGCTTTCGCCAGGGCGATGGACGGGCGGTTGCTCCTTCGGATCGAGGATCTCGATCCTGTGCGCTCGCGACCTGATCTCGTCGAGGCGATGATCGCGGATCTGGCGTGGCTCGGATTACGGTTCGATCCGCCTGTCCTGAGACAGTCCCGGCGGATCGATCACTACCTCGGGGCGATCCAGTGGCTGGCCGGACGGGGGCTCGCCTACCGCTGCTTCTGCTCGCGCAGCTCGGTATCGGCCGATGCGTTGGCATCTGAACGAGTCACGGGGTTGCCTTGGCCCAAGGACCCCGACGGTGCTTCTCTCTATCCCGGCACGTGCCGTGAGCTTGCACCCTCCGTGATCGAAGACCGCATCGCTGCGGGCCTACCGCATACCTGGCGCCTCGATATGGAAGCAGCCTGTCGTGCCGCTCCTGGCCCGCACCGCGTCGAGGCGTTCGGCTGGGGTGAAGGAACGACCTTGTCCGTGGCGGATCCGGCGCGCTGGGGCGACGTGGTGATCGGTCGACGTGACGTTCCGGCGAGCTATCACCTCGCGGTGGTCATTGACGACGCCGCCCAGGGCGTTACCCACGTCGTGCGTGGAATGGACCTGAAAGCCGCCACCGACATCCACGTTCTGCTTCAGGCCCTCCTCGGCTTGGACAGCCTCTGCTATCACCATCATGCGCTGATCCGCGACGACCTGGGCGACAAGCTCGCCAAGTCGCGCGGCTCGCAATCGCTCGCTGATCTTCGTGCGGCAGGCTGGACCACGGAGATGATCCGGAGTCGGCTGGGATATCCGTGAAATGTCAGCGCATCGTGTCGCGCTGAGCGAGGGCCGTTCCGTTTCGTCCCTTCTGCATCACGCCATCGATCTGCTCGCGCTGGCGCCGGAACTCGGCGAGCAGGCGGCCATCGAGTTCGCGTCCGCGCGGTACCCGGATCTTCATGGGATCGACGAAATGGCCGTTGATGATGACTTCGTAATGGAGGTGCGCCCCGGTTGAGAGGCCGGTGGAGCCGACATAACCGATGACCTGCCCCTGGCGGACCTTGGCGCCGGATGTCACGCCCCGTGCGAAGCGGGACATGTGGTTATAGGTCGTGACGTAGCCGTTGATATGCTGGATCTCGACCCGCCTTCCGTAGCCGGAATCCCACTCTGCCTTGATCACCGTACCGTTGCCGGCGGCGACGATCGGAGTGCCGATCGGGTTCGACCAATCGACGCCGGTATGCATCTTGGCATAGCCGAGAACCGGATGGCGGCGGTAGCCGTAGCCCGACCGCATGATGCCGTCGGCGATCGGCTTGCGGATGAGGAACTTCTTCAGCGAACGGCCCTGATCGTCGAGGTAGTCGATCGAGCCGTCATCGGGTGACTGGAAGCGGTAGACCTTGCGCGACTCGCCGTTGAGGCTCAGGGCGGCGTAGAGGAGATCGGGCCTGTCCGACGCGGCGGCACCGGCATCCTCGTCGTAGCCGTAGAACACGTCGAGGCTGTCGCCCGACGAGATACGGCGCTGGAAATCGACGTCGTAGCCGAAGATCCGCACAAGGTCCTCGACGGCGCTGCGCGGCAGTTCGTGGCGGGCCGCGGTTTCGTAGAGGCTCTGGTACAGACGCGGCCCCGAGCCGCCCTCTTCCTCCTCGCCCTCCGCTTCGACGGCGGCCGGCCCCTTGCGGGCCGGGGCATCCTCCACGGGCGGTGCGACGGAGACGAAGCTGCCGCGGTCGTTCATCGCCGCGATCGCCTCGATGCCGCTCTCTCCGTAAAGGATGACCCGAGTGACCTGGCGCGGGTCGCCGGGCTTCGGGCCCGGTGCGACCTGCATGCGGAACTGCTGTCCCTCGGGCAGATCGCCCGATCGCGCCTTCCCACCCAGCGCCGAGAGGATTCCGCGGATTTGCGCCTCCGAGGCGCTGCCCGTGCCTTTCAGAATCGCCTCGAGGGTCTCGCCGCGCTTCACCGCGAGGTCGCGCTCGTCGACGAGGGGATGATCGCCGCTGCGGATCTCGGATTTTGCCAGCCGCGTGACGTTCTCCGGCACGACGAGGACGTCGATCGACTTGAACGGGCTTTTCTCGCTGGGAGCCAAGGCACTGCCGCCGAAATCCGGTGCCGCGAGCGATTGCTGCAAGGTACGCGAGAGCATCATCTGCGGCGCCAGCGGGATCGCGGCGCGGCGTCCCGCTTCAGCCGCGAGCCGTCGCTCCTCGGCGACCTGCGCCGTGACGTCGTCGTCGTTCAGCGCCGGTGTGCCGGGCACGACGATGACGGAGACGAGATCGCGCTTGACCACCGAGACTTCCGCATTTGGCCCCTCAGCCGCGGCAGCCGGCTCGGCAGCGCGTTCGGCCGGTTCGTCCGAGATGAACTTCATCGGGTCGAAGCGCGGCGTCTCGGCGGCGAAGATGCCTGTCGACATCGAAAGTGCGGTCGAGATCCGGACGAAGGGCCGGATCTTGATGATCTCCCGGTCGCCCAGCCTCACGGTCACGGGCGCGCGGAAGCTTTGCTTGGCCGAGGCGATCATCAGGTTGCGGACCTGGCGATCACCCTTGCGCGAGACGTTGATGCCGGCCTCCGCCGAAGGGCGCACGGTTACGGCGACGCGCTCCGGGATCGCCGCGAAGGAAACCTCGCCCTGAAGCGATACGATGATCGCGCCGCCAATCAGGGCTGCTCCTGTCAGGCCGGTCAAGGTGCTCGCGCAGAGCCAGCGCAGGTTGACGTCGCGGCGGTCGACGCGGTTCGCATCGGGACCGAGCAGATCCAGCGGCGGCTCGTTGCCTTGCGTCGAACGAGGCGCGAACTCGCTGGCGGCGCCATTCGAACTCGCAATCCTGCTCGCGATCTTGAGACGGCCTCGCGTCACCTTGCGCCTTTAGCTTCTTGAAGAGCGCTGCTCGCGCGACGAACGAGAGGGGTGGAGCGCCAGAAGGCTCAAGCATGTCGGGGGGCACGATGTCGAGAATGAGGCACGCCACCACCACCACGGCGACGATACCCGGAGGGATGACGCATCGTCCGCCCCTCCTCATTTTCCTGTTGACGCGTCGGGCGTGGTGGGATTACAAGAACGACATCGGCGCTGGCCACGTTTGTGGTTTGGCGTTGTTTTCATCTTTGGGGTTTGGCGGGTTGGCTTGCCTTTTGATTGGGG
>NZ_JAIETD010000066.1 GCF_019745455.1 Methylobacterium sp. | reverse complement strand
GCCGGCCACCTCAAGCTTGGTCGACAAGCTTGCAATGCATTAGATTTGAACCGGGCCACCTAACGGGGGCAGACCAGCGTTGAGGCCGAGGGCGGACAGCTTCTGTCGGGCGAGGTCGACGCGAAGGCGCGCTTCCGAATAAACCGCCTTTGCATTGAGGAAGGCTGATTCGGCTGAGATGCGCTTGTCCCAAAGCGACTGCTGGCGCTCGAAGTTCGTCTTCTCTAGGTCGACTTTCACCGAGGCGGTGAGGTACTCGCTCTTGGCGTCGGCAACTTCGCGGCTGTCGAGCACGGCGACAACTTCGCCCTTCGCGACCTCCTCACCAAGACGCTTGCGCATTTCGGCCACAATCCCCACCACACGGGCCGGCACCCTGGCGATCCGGTCGGCGTCAGGCATAATCGTGCCGGGCACGAGCAGGTGGCGGGACAGTGTGCCGCCGCTTACTGTGGCGAGCGTAATGTCCTGCCCGGCGATCTGCCCAGGCTGCATCTTGATCGAACCTTCGTTCGCGTGACCCTCTCCCGCTTCATCCGCGTGCCTCTCTTCGGTCTCCCCGGCCTTGGGCTCCTTCCCATGCTCAGGCTCTTTGCTGTTGTCCAGTGCTAGGGCCGAGGGCTTCGTCAGAGGCGGGCCAGCCGCTGGCATCAACTGAGCCTTCGGCACTCCGACCGACGCCAAAGCCGTATGCATAAGCTCGGACACTTGCGGAACGGCGCCGCCGATGGCGACTCCAATAGCCACAAGGATTACGGACAGAAGGGCACGCATTAGAGACCAACTCGATTGGGACGGCACTCAACCGCTTGTGCGCAGCGGTCGCGGCCGGTCCTGTGGTTTCACGTAGGGGAGGTCAGCCGGTGCCGGATGGCGGCCAGACGGCACGCGCCAGCGAGCCGGCGGCGTCACCTCACGTGCGAGGGGGCTCGCTTGGAGGAGCGGACGCCACAGAGGTTCCACCCTGGTCGAGGAAGACGGGGGCGAGGGGGCTTGCGATGCGCACGAGTCCGACCATCGCGCCATCTGCCCGGATCGCTGCATGACATGGGCAGGTGGGGTTGCAATGCATTTGCCCCGGAAGTCCGCGGCCGGACGGGTCGCTCGCGGTCGGCTCGGCTCTGCCGATATCGAGTTGGGTGAAGCCCGGCTCTTGGTGTGAGGCAGCTACACCCGACGATGGCGTCATGACAGAAGCGATGAGGGCGAACGCGAAGCTGACGCCGAGCAGGCAGCCGAGCGCGCGGCGCCAAGCGCCAGACGCGAAGTCGTGCCATTCCTTCCGCGAGCCGATCACCGGAATGGCCTAGCGGACCCAGTCGCGTGACGCAAGGCAGCGGCGGAGACTTCCCACCAAGCGCCTCGTTGTCTACGGATCAGACTCGGAGCGCGATGAGTCCGCGGAGCGCTCAGCCGCACCAGGAGTTGAGATGAATTCCGGACGAGTGACGCTCACCGCCATCGGGGCGGTCGTGGCGGTCACCGGATGCGTGCAGGTGCCCGGCTATGCATCCTTGCCGGTCGCCGTAAAGCTACCTTCAGGTGAGCGGCTGGAAGGTGGCGCAGCGATCCGTGTGCTGAGCGGCGCGTTCCAAGCTACTGACGGACGGAAGACCTGCAGCGGCTCTTTCCATTTGGCTGGCCTGGGCCGGCCAGCCTCGCTCTTCGTGACCTGCTCCGATGGCGTGCGCGTTACGAGTTCCTCTCTCGACCTGAGCGCTTTCTCCGGTACTGGCACGCTGAGCTTCGACCGAGATGGGATCGGCACGTTCCGATACGGTGACGCGGTCCGCTGAAGAGGGCGTGACGGTCCAGGAGCTCTTCACTACACGGTACAGTGCGAGGAAGCGCGATCCATCCCTCGCATCCTCCACACAAGTCGTACAGGCTCAAATTAGGACAGACATATCCTCAAAACAACCGAAAGCCTGACGCATAAACACAGTAGAAAATGCTGCTCGGAAAGCAAAAGGTTCGTCACAGTCTGAAGCTTATGGAATCGCAAAAAAGCTTCCTCGAAGGCACCGCAGCGCTGAACGAAGGTGTCAAAGGCGGGTCGTTAGTGCGGTGAGCCAAGCTGGCGAGGCGTCGACCAGAATAGTTCCCAGCATCTTGTCGTAGCCAAGAGAGATCGTCAGACCAGTGACGAGGAGGATCAAGCCGAGAGCCGCCTTCAATCCCCTGCCAACGCCTATCATCCGGTCGCGCCAACGCATCAGAACCTCACGCGACAGCGTGCCCAGGACCAACAAGGGCAGGGCTGCGCCGATGCCAAACAAGAACATGGTCAAGGCCACGGCGCTGAGCTCTTTACCCTGGGACGCGAGAAGAGAGGCAGCGCCGAGAGTCGGCCCGACACAGGGACTCCAGACAGCACCAAGAAGGAGACCCACGCCGAACTGACCTGTCAGACCGACAGTCGAGAAATTGCCAAAGCGGCTCTCAGTCCAGTTGCTCATAGGACCCGCTGCCACAGCCAAT
The DNA here is from genome assembly GCF_019745455.1 of Methylobacterium sp. Lineage (GTDB taxonomy): Bacteria > Pseudomonadota > Alphaproteobacteria > Rhizobiales > Beijerinckiaceae > Methylobacterium. The sequence goes on along the minus strand of NZ_JAIETD010000066.1, from coordinate 7,341 downwards.
CGGGTCTGGGCCGCCGGCACCATCAGCACGAGCCCAATCAGGATCAGCATGATGGCTGCGCCGGTCCGGAAGACGCCGGCGTCGAGGCCGATAGCGAAGCCCACTGTGGCCACGAACAGGCCGATGACCACAAAGGAGAAGGCCAATCCGGCGGCGAGCGCAGCTGGGCCAAACCTATGCTCCGAGGCAGCCGCGCCCAGCACCAGCGGCAGCAACGGCAGCACGCAGGGAGACAGCACGGAAAGGATGCCGGCAAGGAAGGCGAGGCCGAGACTGGTGGCCATGGACGCTGCCTCAGATCGCCTTGTTGAGGAGCGACGAGATCGCCTCGGGGTTGGTCTCGCCGGCCGAGCGTCCGGTCTCCTTCGCGCCCTTGAAGGTGATGAGCGTGCTCTGCATGGTCGCGCCGAACTGTTTCACGACGTCCTTGCGGCTGTCGAAATCGATCTCAAACACCTGCAGGTCCTTGAACTTCGGATCGGCTCTGAGCTTCGACAGGATCGGCTTCTGGGCGGCGCAGGTCGTGCACCACGGGGCAGTGATGTGCACCAGGATTGGCTTGCCGGTCTTCTGTGCGCTCTCGAATGCAGCCGCTGTATATTCGGTCGCAAGAGCGCCGGTTCCGAACAGCAGGGGGCCGGCGGCAAGCAGGCTGATGAGGATGCGACGAGTCGTCATGGGGAGATCTCCGTAAAAGTAATGAGGTCCTAGAGCCGACTCAGTTGGTCTTGTCGGTGATAGCGCGATCGGCGTTAACCAGGGCGGACCAGTCCTTGGCACTGTCCTGACCCTTGAGCGACAGGAGACGAGCACCACTGACCTCGACGTTCTTGAAGTCAGCACCTGCGACGGTCGCGCCTGTCAGGTTCGCGCCCGATAGGTCTGACCCCATCAACACCACATTGGTGAGGTCGGCGTCTGTGAGGTCAGCGTATTCTAAGCGCGAGCGGCCGAGGTTTGCGCCCTTGAGATTGGCACCCTTGAGGTTCACTGAGACGAACACGGCACGCATCAGGCCCATAGACTGGTTCTTGATGTCGGCGCCGCCCCTCAGGTCGACCAGTGTGGCGCCGCTCATATTGGCCCCCCGAAAGTCACCAATTGGCATGGATCGGCTGAGGTCTGCCCCGCTGAGATTCGCCTCGCGCGCGGTAATACCGAACATTCTGGCGTCCACGAGCTTGGCGCCGCTGAGGTCGGCTTTGATGAACCATGCCTGTTCAAGGTTCGCCCCGCTGAGGTCCGCTCCACGCAGGTTCGTCTTGTTGAGGCGTGCTGTGCGCAGGTTCACGCCCTTGAGGGTCAGCCCGGACAGGTCGAGACCGGACAAGGCCTTGTCGGACAGATCGATCGGTTTGCCATCAGCCTTGACGATCAGCGCCTCAATATCCGCGCGGCTCATCTCGGCTTGGGTCATCGCGGGCGTAGTCATATTAGCACCGAGAAGCAGATCCTGCTCGGCGTGGGCTGGGGCTGCCTCGAGTAACGCAAGCAGCACGGCGCAGAGCAAGAGGCGCATGGTTCACTCCCATTGATGCTGGTGGGACCGTCGCATGTGTCGACCCAAGCGCAGCTTATTGTTCGGTACTCGCATGATACACTGTTGTGTCGGGCGCGTCTGTGATCTGGGTCACCGAGGTAGCTGCACTCAGACCGCCAGCGGTAATACGTGACCTCGGTTACCTCGATGGATCGGATCGCCTCGGTCTGGGTCACTCCAGCGTTTGGGCTCGCCCGGCGCGGCTCTGGTTCCAAGCAGTTGCGGCCGAGAGTGGTATCAGCAGTGCGATCTCCAACGCTTGCCTCACAACCACTAATTAGAGATAGCGCCTAAGCCCGTTTCAGTGACCTGTCACGCCTATCGCTTCTAGTTACCTGCTTGCTACATAGCAACTAGGCGCCTGGCATGTGGCAGCATGCTGCTATCTTTCCTTGACTACGTGCCATGATACTTTGGATTGGCCAATCGCATCATTCCAGCCGTCAAACATTTCTCCGCTCCCGAGCCTCAAACTAAGAGCATTCTGCTACCTTGCTGTTGCCTTTCTAGTATGTAGCTAAAAGCCTCCGGCTTTATTGCCCTGTTAGCCAAATCTGCGTATCGTCTGCCGAGCTTGCGGGAACCATTTAGGTACCTGTCAGCATGTTTGAAGAATGCTGCAACCTTTCAGCATGCACAGGGAAACAGCGATGGCGGCAGTAGTGGCATTCGTGAGCCAGAAGGGAGGACCTGGCAAAAGCACTCTAGCGAGGGCACTAGCAAGAGAGGGGGCCGCGAGTGGCCTCAAGGTGAAGCTCGCAGACCTCGACCTTCAGCAAGGCACCAGCCTCGATTGGAGTCGAACCAGATTACAATTCGGAATCGAACCGAGCATCAGCGTCGAAGCATTCTCCACCGCGGCTAAGGCGCTCGCAGTGGCCGACCAGTACGACCTCTTAGTCATCGACGGTCCGGCGCGCGCCAGTGCCGGAACCTTGGAGATCGCCAAAGCATCCGACCTCATCATTCAACCGAGCGGCGCGTCCCTCGACGACCTTCGGCCGGCGGTGAAACTCTTCCACGAGCTGGTGAAGGCTGGGATCCCGCTGGAGCGACTGGCCATAGCACTGAATCACGTCGCCACCGACGCCGAGGAGGCAGATGCCCGTGCTTACGTGGGGCAGGCCGGCTACGCCGTCCTTGCTGGTTGCCTCGTTGAGCGCCCTTTGTACCGTCAAGCCCAGAATGGTGGGTTCGCGGTCACTGAGGCTAAGCACGCCAGGCTCCGCGAGAGGGCGGACGTACTCATCCAATCCATCGTCAACCGTATCGCAGCGTGACCGCCATGGCAGACCTCTCCAGCCTCAAATCCAGGTCCAAACTTGGTGCTCCTCCGAGCCCCGAAGAAGCGTCCCAGAACATCACCGCTCCCGAGGTAGCACCCGCTCCCCTGTTGAAGCCCTCAACGACGGGCAACGCAGTGGACGGGCCTAACCAAGTCAAGCCACGGCGCGATATGCGATCCGCTCGGCGCACTAATCGCACATTGCCGTTCAGCACTAAAGTCAGCCCAGAATTCGACGAGCGTGTCAGAGAGGTAGCGTTTAGAGACAACCTTATGTTGTGCGAGCTGCTTGAAAAGGCGTTGAGCGCTTACGAACGCGAACGGGAAAGCAGCCTCGCTGTAGGGTAGCTGCATGCTAACCGGATTCTGGCTGCCGGCTTTCTGGCGTCTTGCTGCTATATGGAGGCTACATGGCGGCCGAAGATAAAAGACCGTTACCTTTGGGTGACCTGCTCGGCGACCTAGATCCAGATTTGGCCAAGGCCCTTGATGGGCTTGGGAAAGGTGTCCTGAGGAACGCGGAGGTACATTCAAAGCCATTGGCGAGCTCCGGTGATGCTCTGGCCAGGAATGGGGCCGGCAAGCAAGCACCGGAAGGTGAGCAAGGGCGTGCACCAACCACCGGCCTCCAGAAAAAAACCGTCACCCGCGCCCTGCCCCCCGGCGACGAACAGCAAGACATGTTCACACCGTGGGTGCGCGACATCGCATCGAAGGACAGCCGTAGCATTATGGACGTGGCTGTGTTCCGGCTTTCCAAACGCGACAAGCGGGCTAATGAGGTCATCCGCTACGACATGCCTGACGGGTACGTGGAGGTTTCCAGCGGGCCGAAGGGCATGGCATCGGTCTGGGACTACGATTTGGTGCTGATGGGCATCAGTCACATAACTGAGGCTATGAACCGATACCGGGCCGGCCGCGGTGAGAAGCCCACCCGCAAGTTCCGGCCACATGTGAGTGAGATCCTGAAATTTTGCCGACGGTCAGATGGAGGTCGGCAATACGAGGAGATCGAGGCCGCCCTCGACCGTCTCAGCACGACCACTATAAAAGTAGTGCGGAACGTGAAAAGCTCTAGTGGACGCATGATGCGCGAAGCCGAAACTCCGGAAGGACTTATTCGAAAGGGCAAGGTCATTAGCTATGCTGATGACGGAAAGGTAGCTTTAGTTGAAATCGAGCTTGCTGAGTGGGTGTACAACGAAGTTGTCGAGTCAAAGCGGCCCCATGTGCTTACTGTCGACCCAGACTTCTTCCTGATTGAACCGGGCATCGGTCGGTTCGTCTACCGACTAGCACGTCGAGCTGCTGGCCGTAGCCAAGCGAAATGGACCTTTAGGCTGCTATATGAGCGTAGCGGCAGCGCCGGAACATTTAAGGAGTTCTGCCGGCTCCTACGGAAAGGCATCCTCACCGCTAATGACCTACCGGAATACGACTTGGCAGAAGAGAGAGGGAAGGAAGGACCGATGCTGGTCATGACGCACCGAAACGCGAAACCAGCCGATCTGAGCGTTGGGTGTGTAATAGACGGATACCCATTGAGTTCAGATGATGCAGGCAGGTGATTCGAGAACTGGTGTTGCCGTTTAGCAACGTGCAAGGGCCTCTTCTGTAGATAAATGCCAAGGGCGAGTGCGCGCTTCCGTCGATTACCCACCCGACCCCGTCGAATGCACACCCGGTTCCGTCGGTTACCCACCAGATCCCGTCTATTGCCCACTGAGACGAACTGCAAGTCATTGATAAAATTGAGTTATTGACAGTTTTCTTAACCTAAATCTTTAAATCTTATTTAATACGTTAAAACAGCCCAGCTCAGATAAGATCCGTCTATCACACACTAACTGAAGGCGACACTTGTTTCCTTCCTGTTGGCAACGTCAGATTAGCTGTTGGCCACAGCAAGATTGGTGTTCATACCCCTGATAGCTACGGTGCGTCTGAACTGAGGAATGGCAAGAAAAACTTTGCGGGAAGCAGCGTGCGGAAACGGAATACGCCAGTCATGTCCGTAGCTTACGGAATAAAAGTTTTACTGACACAACGACGTGTCACTTGGGAGCGAAAAGAACAATCACCCTATCGTTCGATCCCGTAATCGCGCTTCTGATTGGGCTTTAAGGATGGCCGACTCAGATGATGTGCAAGCTTACCAGTCAATGACGACTTTCGACTTGAAGCTGGTTGAGCGAGGCGGTGTCCGTAAGTATCCACCAGCCGCCAAATCGGAACGATCAGGCGATCGAGCCCGAGCCAAGTCAGGGCGTCACGTAAAGCCCGCGCGGCCCGGACAGCCCGCCGGACATCGACGACTCCCGCCGTCCTCTCACGCAGGATGAGCAAGCCGTCACGCACGAACCCAACCCGGTCGACGGCGTAATCGACCACGTTGGCCTTCTCGTAGTAGCTGCGCGCCTCCCGGAACAAGCGCTCCAGCACCACCGTGTCTGTCGCAGGTTGACGGGGATCGGCTTGACGCTGGCGGCACTGCGCATCGAGGCGCTCGCGCTCGACCACCACCCTTGCTTCATGGCGGTGGCGGGTGAGCCCAACATAGATCTCGCGCGCATCGGTGCCACTCCCGAGGTAGAGGACGGCTGCAGCACTGGTCCGTCCTTGCGCCGCGTAAGCTGTACCCGCGTAGGAATGAACGATCTTAGGTTGTTTCGGTTTGCGCTTGAACAGGGGCTTTCGCGCCAAGTGCTGCCAGGGCTCATCGAGCACCCGACCGTCCTCCAGTCGTAGCCGAAGCCGGACGCTACCACCCGGGCTGGTGGCGATGCCCTGAACCACGGCACGGTTGCCGTTGCGAACCGAGAGATGCGGCAGGCTCTCACCAAAGCGTAGGGAATCGCCGAGCGCCAGGTTCAGCGGCACGGCTTGATCTTTACGGTTCCGGGAGGGCAGGGCGATCAGGTCGGGTCCGAGGTGGCCCTCGTCCCGCAGCACGGCCCGTGCGCGGGCATTCAAGGCCGCCGCATCCGCATTGCGCCGGGTCACGATGATGACGTCGTCGCCATGTGCGGCGCGCTGCTCGCTCCAAAGCGCGATCACCCGGGCTTGCGCGGCCTCAACCCCAGAGACGAGTTCGACCCGGTCGTGACTGGCATAGGCGCGTAGACCCGCTTCCGCATCGCCCCGGGCCATCACTACTGAAGCGGCGCGCTGCCAGTCGACGGTCTGCCGGCGGACCTCACCAAGCACCGCCGAGCGCCCGGTCACCTCAGCCACCGCCCGAAGCGCGCTGGCGCCTCCGACCGAAGCGAGCTGCCGGCGGTCGCCAATCAACACGACCTTGGCTCCAGCAGCCTTGGCGGCGCTCAGAATGGCCTCCAGGTCGCGGGTGGCGACCATCCCGGCTTCGTCAACGAGGATCAGGGTCTGGGGATCGAGCGGTCGGAGAGGGGAGGGCGCCGAGGAATGGTTCGTGGTGGCGGCCTGAGCGTGAGCGTAACGCCAGCGAGCAATCGCCTGGGCCGGGATCCCTGTGGCCGCGGCAAGCTCGTCGGCGGCGACCCAGGACGGAGCGAGGCCGATGACCGTCATTTTACTGCGGATGGCGCTGTCGACCAGGGCCTTCGCCGTGGTGGTCTTGCCAGTACCGGCCCCAGCCTCAAGCAGCGAGACCCCATCACGACCCGCCGCGTGGCGCACCGCCTCGCCCTGTTCGTGACTGAGATGACGGGCCGCTGCCAACGCCGCCTCGATCGCCGCGGGCGCGATCCAGGCGCGCTCTCCCGGCCGGTCGGCGGCCCGCAGCATGCTGGCCTCGCAGGCCGCGATACCCGGCGTCGTCCAGCAGGCGCTGCCCCCCGGCACGAGCTCGGCGGCCGCCAGGGGCAGCAGGGTGCCATCCTCCTCGAACCGTGCGAGTTCGGCCGTCACCGCCGCGATACCGAGTCCCTGCACACCTGCCAGTTCGAGAGCCCGCTGTAGCAGGGCTTTACGGGTGACCACGCTCTCATGGCGGAACAGGTCTGAGGCGGCGCGCGCCACCGGGGTGTCACCGGCGATCTCGGGGGGTTCGAACACGGTCTCACGGTCCACCTCCCGCTCAGCCGCTAACGTCAAAGTCGGGTCGATGCTGCGCCCGGGGTCGCGCACCGCCTGCCACGGCTCGAGATCGAACACCGCGAGCTCGGATCTCCAGCGCGCCTCCAACTCGGGCCCGGTCGGAAGTTCCTCCTTACCCCGGCGGGTCGCCAGGGCGGCAATCTCGCGCTGGGCGCTGGTGGCCCCGGGGCCGGCATAGTCCAGGATCTGCTCGGAGCGCTTCGAGAAGGCCTCCAGCACCGCTTTGGGCAGGCCAGCGACCTCCCATTGCCCGCGTCCGGCTTCGCGGTACCGTAGGTCGAAGCGCTGACGCAGCTCATCGGCCAGAGCCGCCCTGAACGCCGCCCCGACCATGACTTGCATCTTGTAGAGGTGCTCGACCTGCGTATTCCGACGAAGCCGGCCGGGGATTCCGATTTGAAGCCGGCCGTCGTTCCGAGGCGAAGCCGGCCACCAT
>NZ_JAIETD010000090.1 GCF_019745455.1 Methylobacterium sp. | reverse complement strand
GCCGCATGGCCCGATGGCCACCCCAATCCCCGCCAAAGCGGTCCTCGAATTTACACCTCGTCCGCGGACGCTACCGAGGGGAAGCAAGTGCGTGAAACCAGGGGAGTGTCCCAATGTCGGCCGACTCCATCCCATTCTGGCGGCTTCTCGTTGTAGCCGAAGAACAACTCGACTGGGGTACCGATCCCGATGTGCTGGAGAAAGCCGCACAGGCGCTTTTCAGGGTGGAGCCCGACAGCATCGTCGCCGCACAGCTCCTGGCCCGGAGCGCTAACCTCAGGGTCGTACAACGGCGGCTGCCACAGCACGCCTAGTCACCTCTGAGCCGAGCCGCCCCACTCGGCGGTTCGGTGTCGAATGGTCCGACGGCTATGCAGTCACGCCCTGGCTCCCGTCGGAGGGCGACCTCACGGTCGGCAACGCCGCTTCTCGGATCGAGACTTCGCCGGTAACCTAGTGCCCGAGCTCCCTGCCACGATCGTTGCGGCGGGCATTAATTCTGGCGAAGGCCTCGGCTGGTTCGGTTCGGTGCGTCTTCGCTAATTCGGGCCGCGCCCACTCATCGAGGATAACTCGGTACGCTCCTCGCCCACGGCTCTGCTCAGCGGCCGTATCGGCTACAGCGTTGAGGGCGGGATCAGCCTGTCCCTCGACGTTCTCAACCTCACCAGCGCCAAGTCTGACCGAATCACCGACTGCTATATCTCTCGACGTCCTGCGGAGGATGGCGATGGCATCGCGGATCGCCGCTTCCACCCCGTTGAGCCCACCGCCGTACGGCTAACCCCTTCGGCGAGGGCAGTCCCGAGGGCGGCATGTGCGATGTTCCTCATGCTCTCTCCACCTCGATTGACGAACTCGGCCGCTGAGGAGCGGCCTCCTGAGGATAAGCCTAAAGGTGGAAGCTGGATCGATTCCGTGACGTTCGCACGAGTGGAGGTCAGGTCACGCACGGGAGTAACGATCCTGGCCTGATCAACTCAACACGTCGGCGCTTGATCGCCGTTGATGAGCCATCGAGGCTAGATCAACGACACAACGAAAGTCCAATAGAGAGAACCCGGGACGACGCCGTACACGTACAACAACAGCGGCGAGGAGATCAGCTGGTCGGCGGCACGAGAAAGCGTGGGTCTGCTCAGCCCCCCACGACGCGCAGCGGCTGGCGGTTGATCACCGGGGCGTAAGCGAATGCTGCACAGCGCGTCTGGTTGCGCCCGCCCGCCTTGGCCTCGTAGAGGGCGGCGTCCGCGTGGCCGTAGAGGTCGGCGGCATCGGCGATACCCGATGCCAGCCCGATGCTAACCGTGACGGTACCCGCACCGATTCCGACGGCACCGATTGCCAGATTTCTCACCTGAGCATGTACTTCGCTAGCGACGCGACGTGCGCCATCCTCGTCGGTGTCGGGAAGGAGCAGCACGAACTCCTCGCCGCCGACTCGGCAGGCAAGGTTGTCGGGCTTATCGATGCTCGCGGAGAGACAGCGGGCGAGCCCCATCAGCAACTCGTCGCCGACCGAGTGGCCATAGAGGTCATTGTAGCGCTTGAAGTGGTCGGCATCGACGACAAGCAGCGAGAGCGGCTTGCCCGTTCGTTCGGCATCCGCGCAGGCTCTGCGGTACGCTTCCTCAAAGCGCCGCCGGTTGGCTAGCCCGGTCAGGGTGTCGGTCTCTGAGAGCCTGACCAGTTCCGCCTGCATCGCGCCACGCCGCTGAAGCTCCCGCCCGAACAGCAGGGACAGCGCGACGGTCAACCCGCACAGCACCAGCACGACGCTGCCGATCACCACGGCCTTCGCTCGCCACCCCGCCTCGACCTCGTCGACGGAGAGCGCGACGTTCAGGATCAACGGCAGCTCGCCGACCCGACTGAAGGTGTAGAGCCGCCGCACGCCGTCGCGAACGGAGGTCTCGACGAAGGAACCGCTCCCCTCCTTGACGAACCGATCGAAGGTACGGGAGCCGGCGATGTTCACACCGACATCGGCCTCCAGGTAGGGATGCCGGGTAATACGCGTGCCGTCTCGAAGGTAGAGGTTGATCGCTCCGTCGCTGCCAAGGCCAATCTGGTCGAACAGGCGAGCGAAGTAGGAGAGCTTGAGGCTGCCCAACACCAATCCGCCGAAGGAGCCGTCGGGCTTGTCGATGCGCCGGCTGAAGTTGATCATGCGCTCGCCTGTCAGGCGCGAAACGACAGGCTGCCCGACGAACAAGCCCAGATGACGGTTGGCCTTGTGAGCCTGGAAATAGTCGCGATCGCCATAGTGGGCCTTGCGCGGCGGCGAGGCCCCGGCGTCCTCGATGATGTCTGCATGCTCGTCGAGGACGAACATGACGCCGAGATCGCGAGCGGTCGCGGCGCGATCGAACAGCACGAGCTGGCGCATAGCCCCGTCGAGTTGTCCAAGACCAGGCGCCCGAAGATTGTCCTGCACCGCCTGGAGCGTGAGATCGATGATCTCGACGTTCCGAGCGATATCGCGCTCGATGACCTGCAGGAGATTTCGCGAGGTCTGGCTCGCCTTGTCCCAAGCGTCCCGTCGCATGTCGAGCAGCATCAGGCCCGAGACGACGAGCATGCCGACGGGCGCTAGGACGCTGAACGCGATCCACGTGCGAGCGGATCGAAGCCGTCGGGCAAAACGGGGCGGCAGGAACATAAGCGGCCTTTCGCCGGCAATTTTCTCGGTGCTCGGACCTTGCCACGCCAGGGCCTAACGGGACTTTTCCGTGAACCATCGAAGGGTTCGCTCGAGCCACCAGTGGCTAACGATTCCTGCGCCTGATCACAGAAACTTGAAGTCGAGGAGTAATCCTCACCCGAGCTCGAAAACCCGGATCGGATGCCTGGCCGAAATCCGTAGACCAGAGCCTTGCTCGGTATGGTGGTGACGGTCGGATCCCAAGCGGCAGCTGCAGTGCCAGTCGTGGCCGTCACATCCATTTCTCAAGGTAAGGTAGGCGACGTTTCAAAGGATGCTTGCGCCTCCGGCCCAACTCGGACCTTCAGAGTGTCCGCGTTCGGACAGCCTGAAAGAACCGGCACGTACGACGCTCCTCCAAAAGCTGTAGAGAAGCCTTAGACTATCGGCTGGAAATCTTGGATTGGCACATCGCCCATCCACGGCCCGGCGACCATCAGAGTCGCTGTGTAGACTGTCCTATTGTTCTCGTCGCGCCCCAGTTCCGTAAAAGCCTGATTGTCTCCATTCGTCGGAATCTGATTCAGCGCGACCGTCGGAGAGACATTCATGGCCTCGTCACGTGGCGTCTTTGGGCTGCCCAATCAATGCTTTCCCTGTCCCGGATAGACGTCGGCCCGTCCTGGATGCGGAGATCGTAGCGAGCCAACGTCGCCACGCTGATCGATGCCCCTCATGGCGAGACGCTCATGGCGACCGACGTGTCAGGTGCGTTAGCGGATCAGGTCGGAAAGTGCCCCACGTGCAATCGATAAGGACGCCAAAGGGAAACATCCCTGTCATTGCGTGACTTTCCTGCCTATGAGCGCCGAAGTGCTGTCGACCCTCCCGCATTCCACCGTGCCCGACCCCAGAAAGGTGACGCTCACCCGCGACTGGAGTGCAACCTCATTAGGCGCCATGCAGACGTGGCCGGCCGCGCTGAGGACGCTGTGTGAGGTCATCGACGGCTCCGCCCAGCCCATGTTTATCGTCTGGGGGGCGGACCGGATCCTCATCTACAATCAAGCCTATGCCCCCATCCTGGCCGAGAAGCATCCGGAGGCACTCGGAAGACCGTTCCTGGAGGTGTGGTCTGAGATCCGGGACGAGCTGACGCCACTGGTCGAGCGTGCTTATGCCGGCGAGGCTGTCCAGATGGACGACATCACGCTCGTCATGAACCGCCGCGGTACCGTCGAAGAGGCACACTTCGCGTTCTCCTATACGCCGATCCGAGGTGAAGCCTCCCAGGTTGCCGGCTTCTTCTGCGCCTGCTGGGAGATTACGGCTCAGGTCATGGCGGAACGCGAGCGAAGAGTGGTCGCGGACAGGGTGCAGGCCGCTCTCGCCATCCGGACGGTCGGCATCATTCGATGGGGGCCTGACTTCGGTCTCGTAGAGGTGAACGAGGCCTTCCTACGGATGACCGGCTTCACCGAGGAGGAGGCGCTCGGCAGGACCTGGCAGGAGCTGACACCGGAGGAGTTCTGGCCAGCCTCCGAGAACGCAGTTGAGCAGGTGCTGACCCTGGGCGAGGCTGTGCCCTACGAGAAGCAATATTACCGCAAGGACGGCTCGCGCTGGTGGGGGCTTTTTGCCCCGCGGAAGGTCGAGGACGGGGCCATCGAGTTCGTGCTCGACATCACCGAGCGCAAGCAAGCCGAGGAGCAGTTGCGCGAGCGTGAGAAGCGGCTGCAGCTCATCCTGAACTCCGCCACAGACTACGCCATCCTCACCCTCGACCCTGAGCGACGGGTGACAAGCTGGTCGGCTGGTGCAAAGCGCACCTTTGGGTTCGAAGGCGAGGAAATCCTCGGCCAATCGGGCGACCTCCTGTTCACGTCGGAAGACCGGCAGGCCGGTGTGCCGGAGGAGGAGATCCGAACAGCCAGACTCGAGGAGCACGCCCCGGATATTCGCTGGCATCAACGCAAGGATGGCAGCCGCGTGTTCGTGCGAGGCTCGACGACCATTCTGCGAGAACCTTCAGGTGCGGAAATCGGCTTCCTGAAGGTAGCCCACGACGAGACCGAGCGCCGTCGCGCCGAGGAGGCGGTCCGCGAGACGGAGGAGCGCTACCGCTTGGCGGCACGTGCCACGAACGATGTGATCTGGGACTGGAATTTAGCCACGAACCAGATCCGCTGGAGCGAGGCCGTCGAGACCTTGTTCGGCTACAAGCCCGAGGAGATCGAGCCTTCCGGTAGCTGGTGGGAAGCCAAGGTGCACCCTGACGATCTGCAGAGAGCTCGGGATGACGCCGCTGCCGCTATCAAGGGGCAGACGCTTGGTTGGACCTCCGAGTACCGCTTCGCACGCCGGGACGGGGGCTATGCCGACATCCTGGATCGGGGCACGGTCATTCAAGATCGCTGCGGCCGAGTCGTTCGCATGGTGGGGGCCATGCACGACCTCACCCGCCACAAGCAGGCCGAAACGACGCTGCGCCAGCTCAACGAGACGCTGGAGCACCGCGTTGTCGAGGAAGTGTCCTCGCGCCTCAAGACCGAGGATGCCTTGCGGCAAAGCCAGAAGCTGGAGGCCATCGGTCAACTCACCGGCGGCGTTGCCCATGACTTCAACAACCTGCTGACTGTCATTCGCGGCTCGGCGCAGATGCTTTGCCGGCCGACACTGCCGGACGAAAGGCGCCAGCGCTACGCCGAAGCCATCGCCGAGACGGCTGACCGGGCGACCAAGCTGACGAGCCAGCTCCTCGCGTTCTCGCGACGCCAGGCGCTCAAACCCGAGGTTTTCAACGTCGGGCAGCGGATCGATGCCATCGTCGACATGCTGCGCACCGTCGTCGGCTCGCGCGTGGAACTGACCGCCAACACGCAGTGCGAGATCTGTTACGTCGAGGCCGACCCGAGCCAGTTCGAGACGGCGCTCGTGAACATGGCCGTGAATGCGCGCGACGCCATGGATGGTGTGGGCCAACTCAGGATCTCGATCGAACCGATGACAGGGGTCCCTGGCGTCAGAGGGCACAGCTCGGCGAAGGGGAACTTCGTTGCCGTGCGAATCAGTGACACGGGCGCTGGCATCCCGACGGAGAAGCTTGCTCAGATCTTCGAGCCGTTTTTCACCACCAAGGAGATCAAAAAGGGCACCGGTCTCGGCTTGAGCCAGGTCTACGGCTTCGCCAAGCAGTCGGGCGGCGAGGTTGCGGTCGAGAGCGAGCCTGGTGAGGGCACGACCTTCACAGTCTACCTCCCACGGGTACCAGCGGCTGTGGCCGCGGCTGCCTTGGAGAGCACGGCCTCCGACGAGGCCCGTGGACATGGCCACGTGCTGGTGGTGGAGGACAACGAGCAGGTCGGGCGTTTCTCGACGCAGCTTCTCTCCGAACTCGGCTTCGAGACGACCTGGGCTGCAAATGCCGAAGCCGCTTTGGGCCTCCTGACGGAACACCCGGCCCGATACGCGGCCGTGTTCTCGGACGTGGTGATGCCAGGAATGAACGGTATCGAGTTCGGGAAAGAGGTTCGGCGGCGGCAGCCTGACCTGCCGGTGGTTCTGACCAGCGGCTACAGTCACGTTCTGGCCCAGGAGGGTAGCCACGGCTTCGAGCTTCTCCACAAGCCCTACGCCATTGAGGACCTCACCCGGGTGCTACGCAACGCCATCCGTGAACGAGCGGCCTGATATTCCGACCCTGCGCGAACAGGTGGGATCCTCGTGGCATCCCCCTTCGATGGGCTTTTCCCGAATGGGAGTACCGACCGCGGCAGGGGCTGAGAGCCCGAGCCGCCACATCCTATTCGTAAGAGTCGTACGCCGGGGGTGTAGCCGACCGGTCACGGTCCGACCTGACGACGTTTGGGGAAGCCGCCGCGTCAGACCGTGACCTTCCGGACCATGGTGCGGGGCGGGGTTGAATGGGCCGCTCCTCGACCAACTCGCGGACGTCTCGCGGGGCTGGGCGATCACCCGGCATTCACTGCCAGCCGGTAAGTGACCGTAATCCGTGGCACATAACGGCCGTCATACCAGTCATCAAACGCTTGGCGGCGCTGCGCTCATGGCCGATCCTCCGGCGGAAACACGTAGAGCAAGGGCGACCTCTCTCCCATCGTTGCCTTGAAGCTCGCGGCGATGGGCCAGGCGATCGTTCGGCAAAGTGTCGCGCAAGGTAAGGTCAACGGCCGAGCCGAAGAGGGAAGCTGAGGTCAGTCGTCCCCGCTTTCGTTAGCAGCGGAGACGGTGGCGGGCTGAAGGGACTGGCTGCTCGGACGAGGGACCTCGCCCGCTCATCGAGATCGGGCGAGCCTGAGCTTCTCTCAACATCGACCCGGTTCACAAAGCCGTCCGCAGCGATCTGGACGCGAACGATGACCTCACGGGACGACTTGCGCCGCGATGGCTTGACGTCCCTGCCGTTTGCCTCGTCGATCTTCATGATCACGGCCGATAGCCAATCCTGCACTTTGGCAGAGACTTGCTCCCGAGCCTGGGCTTGACTCGTGACGAGAAGGACAGCGCAGAGGCCGGTCCGGCAGGCGAATGCGCGAAGTCCCATGCCCAAACCTTCTCGGACGCTCATACCTGTCAACCCGGCAAACGTACGATTGGGCGACCAAGGGCATGATCTTGGTTTGGTGGGATGCGCGGGCCTGGGCCTCACGCGGCCTCGGTCGGTTCAAGCACCTGAGGGCGTCGAGGCTCACTTCGGCCTCCCGCAGTTCAGCATACCCGTCAGAGTCGTGCGACAACAACCCTGGCCACACCGGCCACGCCGATGGCGCGTGCCGAGGCTTTGGAGAGGTCGATGACGCGTCCGCCCACAAAGGGCCCTCGGTCGTTGATGCGCACGACGATGGAGCGACCGGTCGTCTTGTTGGTCACCCGAACGCGCGAGCCGAAGGGCAGCGTGCGGTGCGCGGCCGTCAGGGAATGGGTGTTGAAGCGCTCGCCGTTGGCCGTCCGCTTGCCGTGGAAGCCCGGACCGTACCAGGACGCCATTCCGGCCTGACCGCGTGCGGCCGTTTCGGCGTGCGCGCAGGTTGTCACCAAACACGTGGATGCGGCCAGAGAGATGGCAACCAGTACAGTCTTGACGTTCATCATGCTTTCCCGTTGGGCATTCAACGAGACGGCAAAATGAATGTTATTGAGGCGACAATATGATTGGACAGAATGTGTCAGAACATCAGCGATTGCGCCACATTTTTGGCGAATGATGTGAGGGTCGCCGCCATTCCTGGAATGAACGACTAAGACAGTGGATTGCAATATTGGGTGAGAAAAATCAGCCGATGGCGGCCGGGAGCAAAATCACCAGCACCATTGAGCCAAAGGAGCCCAGCGCCGCCCGTATCCGGGTCTGAACTGGGGCGATGGAAGGTCCGGGTGGAGTCGGCGTCCTCATGTCGGTCACGAGAGCTGCAGGCTTTGCATCCGCGCTCTGCAGGTGCGGCGCGATGGGGGCGCTTCCATCGATCCTGTCTGCGCGCAGAAGCGTTGGCATCGTGGTCTCGTTGTCATCCATGCGACCCCGCCCCTTCGGCTCGATCG
This sequence comes from Methylobacterium sp., assembly GCF_019745455.1. Taxonomy (GTDB): domain Bacteria; phylum Pseudomonadota; class Alphaproteobacteria; order Rhizobiales; family Beijerinckiaceae; genus Methylobacterium. The sequence continues at coordinate 1,718 of NZ_JAIETD010000090.1, read as the reverse complement.
GTGTGCAGCAGGAATGCTACTCCTCCGCGGTGAGCAAGGAGCCCTCGCTTGCGGAGGCGCGCCGTCATCCGTTGAGTGAGATACGGGCATGCTCGCTGGAGGTGAGGACCTTCAGGCGACAGGAGCTTGCGGGCTGTTGTACGAACCTTGCAGGACTAGCCGTCATGCGAGCAACAGGCTGTGAGCCAGTAATGTGCAGCTCGACCGATTGTGGATGCTCACGCGAGACCGGAGAAGTGGCATTCGGTTTGGGCCACTTAGGCTGCCGCCCTTACTCGGTTACGCTTCATGAATTTGAGCAGGTCGTCGGCATGTAGTGGCTTGCTGAAGAGGTAGCCTTGGATTTGTTCGCAGCCTTGCTCGCGCAACCTTTTAAGCTGATCCTCGGTCTCGATCCCTTCAGCCGTTATCGTCATGCCAAGCCCAAGCCCAAGCGCGACGATGGCTCGGACAATTGAGGCCGTGCCCGGATTGCCAATGTCCTGCACGAACGACCGGTCGATCTTCAGCTTGTCGAAGGGAAAGCGGCGCAGGTAGCTCAAAGACGAGTATCCAGTCCCGAAATCGTCGAGGGCCGTGCGGACGCCGAGGTTTCGAAGAAGATGCAGGGTGTCCATCACGTCCGGACCGTCCTGCATGAGCACTGATTCAGTGATCTCAAGCTCCAGCCGATGGGCGGGCAGGCCCGAGCCAGCAAGGGCCTGCATCACCGTCTGGACCAGTCCTGCATTGCGGAACTGAATAGCTGACACGTTCACCGCCACGCCCACCCGAGTCGGCCAAGTCGTTGCAGCGCGGCAAGCCGTTTGCAGCACCCATTCACCGATGGGGATGATCAGGCCGGTCTCTTCCGCCAAGGGGATGAACGCCCCGGGCGAGACAAGACCATGGACTGGATGCCTCCAGCGCACCAGCGCCTCCACGCAAGAGACGCCGCCGCTCGCTGAATCCATGATAGGCTGATAGTGGATCTCGAACTCGCCGCGCGTCAGCGCGCCTCTCAGGTCCATCTCCAGACGCCGCTTCTCTTCCACAGTCTCGTCCATTGCGGCTTCGTAGAAGCGGCGTGTGTTCCGGCCGTCTGCTTTGGCCCGATAGAGGGCACGGTCAGCCCGTCGGATCAGTGTCTCGGCGTCCAAGGCGTCGCGAGGCGAGAGCGCGATACCGACGCTGACACCCACTTCGACCCGCTGACCTTGCGTGATGACCGGCTCGCTCATGACTTCGATCAGGCGCTGGGCCAACGCATCCGCGCTTGCGGGCTGGAGAGCGCATGCAAGCTGAAGGATGGCAAACTCATCACCTCCAATCCGAGCGAGCGTATCACCTTTGCTGACGACGCTCTGGAACCGCTGCGCCACCTCCTTGAGGAGCGTGTCACCGGCCAGATGTCCAAGTGTATCGTTGACGGTCTTGAACCGGTCGAGATCGAGGTACAGCAGCGCAAACTCGTTGCCTTGCCCGGAGACGTTGGACAGAGCGAGGTCGAGGCGCTCACGGAAAAGAAGACGGTTGGGCAAGTCCGTGAGCCCGTCATGGCAAGCGAGATGTGCGAGGCGCTCCTCCCCCTCTTTCCGCGCGGTGATGTCGATGTGGGTTCCGATCACCCGAAGTGCGCGACCTGCGGTGTCCCGGCTCACGACGTGCGGATTCCGACGGAAGCCGGCCACCCATTCCGACGCGAAGCCGGCCAGCGTTCCGATTTGATGTCGGCCACC
>NZ_JAIETD010000117.1 GCF_019745455.1 Methylobacterium sp. | reverse complement strand
ATAAACATCAACCCCTGAACCTGGGTCACTTCTCAACGAAAACGCCGGGTCAACTCTCAGCGGAAATCAACAGTCGGTGTTCTTCGTCGTGAACGGAACGCCCGGAGCCGCGAAGAGCTGGGTCTCGTTCGGGTAGAAGTAGTAGATCACGCCGAAGTCGAAGGCGAACTTGTCGAAGGTCGGGCGGATACCGGCGACGAGATCGAACTCCATGTCCGGCCTCGTGGGCAGGCGGGTCTGATAGGTCGCAAAGCCAGTATAGGCGAAGTTGTTGAAGTACTGCGCCTCGAAGAAGGTCTGATAGCTGCCCTGCCGGTTCGACTGCGAGATACCGCGGAAGTTATAGTCGGTCTGGTATCTGCTGCCGAAGGAGAAGCCGATGAGGGGTGTGGGCGCCTGCGCCTCCACCGGCATGACCTTGGGTGCGGCCAGATCGGCGGCATAAGCCTGGCCCAGGGTCAGCAAAGCGGCAACCGAAGCAGCAACCCCCTGCTTTAACAGCGTCGACATCATGGAAATCAGCCCCTTTTAGAAGTTGACCAGAAGGTGCCGGAAGTGCCTGGATTGGGCAAAACTAACTTTCGTGCATTTGCACATGAAATAGGCAAATGAAGGTGTGTCCGTTGCGTTGCGAACGCTCTGTTGTTTTGCCGCCTCATTCCGGCCGTCGAACCGGCCAGTTCCTGCTCATTCGGGCTCGGGCATTTCGCACGCTGGTTCCGCTGTAACCGAAGGCCAGGGGCTGCGGCGAGCTGAGATCTCGTTGAATCGCAAAGGCCGCTCTCCGGCCGGTCGAATGGGTACCCTTCGAACGAAAGAACCGGCTCCGTGGGGACGAAGCCGGTTCTTCTCGATGACCGGGGAGACCGTAACGAGCCCGCCGTTGGCGGGCTGCCGTCAGATCAGTAGTTGTAGGCGCGCTCGCCGTGGTCGGCGATGTCGAGGCCCTCGCGCTCCTCGTCCTGCGTCACCCGCAGGCCGATGGTCAGGTCGACGAGCTTGTACAGGATCGCCGAGCCGATGCCCGACCACAGGATGGTGAAGCCGACGGCCTTCGCCTGGGCCAACATCTGCGTGGTCATGTCATAGGCGCCGACGGCGAGTTCACCAGGCTTGGACGTGTAGTCGGGCAGGCCCGCGCCACCGAAGTCCTGGCTCACGAGGATGCCGGTGGCCAACGCACCGAGGATGCCGCCGACGCAGTGGACGCCGAACACGTCCAGCGAGTCGTCGTAACCGAGCGCATTCTTCACCGTGGAGCACATGATGAAGCAGAGCGCTCCGGCGACGAGGCCGAGTACGACCGACCCCATCGGGCCGGCGAAGCCCGCAGCCGGCGTGACGGCGACGAGTCCGGCGATAGCGCCCGAGAGCATGCCGAGCAGTGACGGCTTACCCTTCAGCAACCATTCGACGAACAGCCAGGAGAGCGCGGCCGCGGCGGTGGCGACGAAGGTGTTGATCATCGCAAGGCCGGTGGTGCCGTTGGACTCGAGGTTCGAGCCGGCATTGAAGCCGAACCAGCCGACCCAGAGAAGCGAGGCGCCGATGGCGGTCATGGTCAGCGAGTGTGGGGCGAGGAGGTCGCGGCCGTAGCCGATACGCTTGCCGAGCATCAGGCAGCCGACGAGGCCCGCGATGCCGGCGTTGATGTGCACGACGGTGCCGCCGGCGAAATCGAGGGCGCCCCACTTGAAGATCAGGCCGGCGTCGGCGTTGACCGCGTCGAGAGCGTCCTGAGCCGCCTTCTTCGAGGCTTCGTCGGTTGCGGCGGCGAGAGCCTTGGCGGCGTTGCCGACGGCATCCGGGCCGCCCCAGTACCAGACCATATGCGCCATCGGGAAGTAGATGAGCGTGGCCCAGAGGATCATGAACACCACGAGCGCCGAGAACTTCATGCGTTCGGCGAACGCACCGACGATGAGGCCGGGCGTGATCATCGCGAACGTCATCTGGAAGCAGATGTAGACGTATTCGGGGATGACGACGCCGTTCGAGAAGGTCGCGACGGTAGAGTTGCCGTCGACCCCCTTCAGGAACGCCTTGGAGAAGCCGCCGACGTAGTCATTGAGGCCGCCGCCGTTGGTGAAGGCCATGCTGTAGCCGAAGAACACCCATAGCAGGCAGACGATGCAGGCTATGGCGAAGACCTGGGTCAGCACCGAGAGCATGTTCTTCGTACGCACGAGGCCGCCATAGAACAGGGCGAGGCCCGGCAGCGTCATGAGCAGCACCAGGGCGCTCGAAACGAGCATCCAGGCGGTGTCGCCCTTGTTCGGGACGAGAGCTGGCGCTGCGGGAGCCGCCGCCGGAGCGGCTTCCACCGCCGGCGTTTGCGCGAGGGATGGCTCGATCATGAGGAGGGCCAGCGCGGCACCCCCCATCCCGAGCGCCAGGGCATTGCGAAGCTTCATGGAAACGAGACTCCCGGTCGCGGTGCGATAAAGATGATGTGACGTGAGGGTGGTTCGTGAGGGCCGCGAAGCGGCCGCAGGAAAGCCGGTCTTGAATCATGCCGGGCTAGAGCGCGTCGGCGTCCGTCTCGCCTGTGCGGATGCGCACGGCCTTTTCGAGGGGAAGGACGAAGATCTTGCCGTCGCCGATCTGGCCTGTGCGCGCCGCGGCGGCGATCGCGTCGATCACCGTTCCGGTCACGTCGGCGGCCACGGCGACTTCGATCTTGAGCTTGGGCAAGAAGCTGACCGCGTATTCGGCGCCACGATAGATCTCGGTGTGGCCCTTCTGTCGGCCGTACCCCTTCACTTCCGTGACGGTAAGACCGTGAACGCCGATGCCGGTCAGGGCGTCGCGCACCTCCTCCAGCTTGAACGGCTTGATGATAGCCATCACGATTTTCATGGGCGGCGCCCCCTTGTCCGAGTTGGCCCGGAGACCCGTCGCGATCTTGCAGCGTCGCGACCGGACGGTCCGGTTGTTGTCGAGCGGGCCGACACGGCTCCGCTCGCGCCGCCCTCATTCAAGGACTATGCCACGGTAGCGATTGAACATCCGCGAGAGGTTGCCCAGAAAATCATCCACTCTGGCGTTGGAAGGAGCGAGGCGCCTGTAGGATCAGCCGAAATATGGTTCATCCAGATGATAAAAAGCGCATCATGGCGATCGATTAGGCACTATCATCGAGCGTCAGCGGTCAAGCTCCGCTCCGCCGAGGTCGGATCATCCCTTCCTGTGCCACCGAGGCAACGAGGCGCCCGTCGCGCGTGAAGATCATCCCCCGAGCAAAGCCGCGAGCGCCGCCGGCGCTGGGGCTGTCCTGCGCGTAGAGAAGCCAGTCATCGGCCCGGAAAGGCTGATGGAACCACAGGGCGTGGTCGAGGCTCGCGGACTGGATCAGGCCGTCGAAGACGGTCTGCCCATGAGCGATGAGTGTGGCATCGAGGAGCGTCATGTCGGACGCGTAGGCGAGGACCGCCCGATGGATCGCCGGGTCATCGGGCAAGGCGGCAGCGGCTCTGAGCCAGACGTGGAACCGCGGCGCCTGCGGCTGGCGCCGGAGATAGCGCTCCACTTCGACGGGCCGCAGCTCGATCGGGCGCTCGCGCCCGAAATAGGCGAGGACCGCGCTGGGGATCGCCCCGCCGGCCTTCGCGGCGATCTCGCGAGAGTCCGGCAGCGTTTCGGGGGCAGGCACGTCCGGCATCGGCATCTGATGCTCCACGCCCGTCTCCAGGTCGTGGTAGGAGACCGACATGGCGAAGATGGCACGACCGTGCTGCTTGGCCACCACGCGGCGGGTGGTGAAGCTGCGGCCGTCCCGGATGCGCTCCACCTCGTAGCCGATGGGCTCCTTCGGGTCGCCACCGAGGAGGAAATAGGCGTGCAGGGAATGCGGAGGGCGCGTGGCCGGGACGGTTCGCGTGGCGGCGACCAGGGCCTGGGCCACCACCTGCCCGCCGAAAACGCGGGGCCAGCCGATCGTCGGGCTATGGCCACTCCAGGAGTCTTCGGCGACCTGCTCGAGGTCGAGGACGTGGAGGAGTTCGGTGACGATGCCAGTCATGCGGCTGCGAGGTCCTCGACGAGATCTTCGGGTGAGCGTCTTGAGCTGAGAGGCCTTGGGCTGAAGGGCCTCGGGCTGAACGTCATCGCGCCCGGCGACCGATAGGTTGCCGACATAGCAGCCCGCGAGGTTGAATCCACGCGATTCACGGCGTCGATCGCCCACCTTGTCTCGGGGCGCTCCGGGTGACACCGTCGTTCGGGACAGGCAACGAGGTTGATGCGATGAGCGGCGACACGGCCAAATCCGGGACGACGGGTCCCAACGTGACGAGACCGTCGCGGACCCTTCTCGTCGCAGGCGCCGGCATTCCGGGCCTCGTCCTCGCCGTAGCGCTCAAGCAAGCGCACGCCCCTGCCCTCGACGTCGTTCTCTGCGATCCTGCACTGGAGGCCGGCGGCACACGCCATCGTGGGCGGGCTTATGCGGTCGCGGCGGCAGGCCGGCGCCTCTTCGAGCGCCTCGGCATCTGGCCGGCGATCGCCGGCGCCGCCGAGCCGATCCGAGACATGGCGATCAGCGACAGCCGCCTGCACGATCCGGTGAGGCCGGTCTTCCTCACCTTCGCTCAAGACGGGGGTGCTGAGCCCGGCGAGCCCTTTGCTCACATGGTCGAGGCGGAGCCGCTGGTCGAGGCGATCCTCGCCGCCGCCCGGGCTTGCGGCGTCCGGCTCGTGGCGACCGGTGTTGCGCTCGCCAATCCGGAGCGCGGCCGGATCGCCGTCACGCTTACGGACGGCAGCCGTCTCGACGCGAGTCTCGTGGTCGCGGCCGACGGGGGGCGATCGCGCCTGCGCGAGGCTGCAGGAATCGGGTGGGTCGGCTGGTCCTATCCGCAGGTTGGGATCGTCGCCACGGTGGCTCATGAGCGAACTCACGAGGGCCGGGCATTCGAACATTTCCTGCCGAGCGGCCCCTTCGCGATCCTGCCGCTCGTGGAGGGCGGGTCCCTCGGGCACCGCTCTTCCATCGTGTGGACGGAGCGTGCAGGGGACGTGCCGGCGCTCCTCGGCGGGTCGGCCGAGGAGACGCTGGCGGAGGTCGGGCGGCGTTTCGGCGATCGGCTAGGCCGAATCGCCATCGAGGAAGCGCCGAAGGCCTATCCCCTTGCGTTCGGCATCGCCCGCAGCTTCAGAGCCGAACGGCTTGCGCTCCTCGGGGACGCGGCGCACGTCATCCATCCCATTGCCGGCCAGGGCCTCAATCTCGGTCTCGCGGACGTCGCCGCCCTCGCCGAATCCGTCACCGACGCCCTCCGCCTCGGGATGGACCCCGGTGCGGCGGACGTCCTCGCTGCCTACGAGCGCCGACGCCGCTTCGATACCCTCGCCATGGCCGCGGCCACGGACGGGCTGAACCGCCTGTTCTCGAACGACGTGCTGCCGGTGCGCTTGATGCGCGATCTGGGCCTTGGCGTCGTCGACAGGCTGCCGGGCTTGAAGCGTCTCTTCATCGGCGAGGCGGCCGGCGGCGGCAGGAATCTGCCGCGTCTCCTGCGCGGCGAGGCGCTCTGACCGCCGCGGCCTCAGATGTGCACCATGCTTTCCTAGCGCGAGGCTTCCTCGCGCTAGGACCTCGCCTCAAGTCTTCTTGTTGGCCTTCTCGCGCTCGATGCCCTCGAGGATCAGGCGATGGGCTTCGGCCTTGTCGCCCCAGCGCACGATCTTGACCCATTTGCCGGGCTCGAGATCCTTGTAGTGAGCGAAGAAGTGCTCGATCTGATGAATCGTGATGTCGGGCAGGTCGGTGTAGTTCTCGATCCGGTCGTAGCGCATCGTCAGCTTGTGCGACGGCACCGCGATGATTTTCTCGTCCTCGCCGGCATTGTCCTCCATCACGAGCACGCCGACGGGTCGGACGCTCATGATTGCGCCGGGCGCGATGGCGCGAGTATTCGCGACGAGGACGTCGCACGGGTCTCCGTCGCCGGAAAGCGTATGCGGGATGAAGCCGTAATTTCCCGGATAATGCATCGCGGTATAGAGGAAGCGGTCGACCACGAGGGCTCCGGCCTCCTTGTCCATCTCGTACTTGATCGGCTCGCCACCGATCGGCACCTCGATGATCACGTTGACGTCGTGGGGCGGGTTCTCTCCGATCGAGACGGCGTCGATTCTCATTGTTCGTCCTCTCCCAGGGCGGTGCCGGCCCTGGCCAGCGTTGTGCGCTTCTTAAGGGGCTTGCCCCCTCAAGCAAATTCGACACGACGCATTCTCATGACAATACTGAATTTTCGATAGACGTCGCCTCAGCGACCGCGGCGCCTCCAGCGCGATGCGAGGTCGTTCCAGGTGCGCTCGATCCAGCGGGCCGCCCGCTCCAAGGGCACCTTGAGGCCGGGGATGTCTTCGCTGAGAAGAGCGAGACCCAGCGGAAGCATCCAGAGGCCGAGGATGGGGAGAATCGAGAAGATCCCGCCGAGGATGAAAAGGATCGCAGCAGCGAGCCTGAGCCAGAAGCGCGATGGCTCTCGCAGCCAGTCGACTCCCCGGTGGATGCGGTCCGGAAGTTTCCCGCTCAATCGCTCGACGCGCGCATCCCAATCCGCAGCCGTAACGTCCATCGCCGAACTCCCTTCATGGCGGCCGCCTTTTCCTCGCGGACCGGTGAGAGAACGGACGAGGCCGGCGTAGCGTTCACCCGAAGCGGAAGCCGACCTTCGGCAGGGGTATGCCGGCGAGCCGTTCGATGGCCTTTCCGGCCACCACGCCGCCCTGTCCGACATAGAAGGCCCTCGCCCGCTCGTTGTCGGCGAGCGACCAGACCCCGACCTTCGCCATTCCGCGATCGGCGAGATCGTTGCGGATCGCCCTGAAGAGGCGCCTCCCGAGGCCGAGGCCCTGATACGTCGGAGCGATGTAGATCTCGTCGACCTCGCCGGCAGTCCGCAGGGTACCGCCCCGCGCCCGGCCGTAGGAGGCATAGCCGACGATGGTGTCTCCGGTCTCGACCACCGCGAGGGGCCGCCCCCGCCGGGCGGCGGCGTACCACCAGGCAGGTCCGCGCCGAGCGATCATCTGCTCCAGGCAGACGCCCGGGATGATGCCGCGATAGGCCTCGCGCCACGTCTCGTCGAACACCTCCGAGAGCCGATCCGCGTCCTCGGTCCGGGCCCGGCGGATGCTGGTGGTGCTCGTGCTCATGACGGATCCCCGGAAGACAATCGTGGAAGAGCCAGACCGCATCGAAGGACAGGATACGGGCGAAGGCAAGGCGGAAACGCGCACGCAAGCGCGATGCCGGTTCGATCGCGTCGCGTTGCCCGCAATCGGGTCCGCTGTTAGAGCCGCATTGCTACTCCCCTCGGACCTCGCCTGGCCCCCTCCCCCGTGTTCAAACGCTTCCTGAAGCCAGAGACCCGCTATGCGAGGCGCATGGCCCGCATCGCCCGGTTCGAGCAGCCCATCGCCGGTCCGGTCTCGCGCATGAAGGCCTGGGCCAACATGCTGCTCGTCGATCACGGCATCTTTCGGCTCGCCTATCTCAACCATCACAGGATCGGCCAGGGCAAGATCTGGCGGTCGGCCCAGCCGAGTCCGCATCAGCTCGCCTGGTTCCGCCGGCGGGGCGTCCGCACCGTGATCTCCCTGCGCGGCGGGCGCGAGCACGGCTCATGGCCGCTGCAGCGGGAGGCCTGCGAGCGCGAGGGACTGACGCTCGTCGAGTTCGTCCTGCGCTCGCGCGAGGCACCGTCCCGCGAGACGATCCTGGCGGCCAAGGACTTCTTCGCGGGGCTCGAATACCCGGCGGTCATGCATTGCAAGTCCGGCGCGGACCGGGCCGGCCTCGCCTCGGCCCTCTACCTCATCCTGCACGAGGAACTGACTGTCGCCGAGTCGACGCGTCAGCTCTCGGCCCGATACGGCCATTTTCGCTTCGCCAAGACCGGCATTCTCGACGCCTTCTTCGACATGTATCGTCGCGAGGGCGAGGCGAAGGGCCTCGATTTCCTGACCTGGGTCGAGACCGAGTACGACGCCGGCCGCCTGACCCGGGAGTTTCGGGCCGGCTTCTGGTCGGACTTGTTCGTCGACCGGGTGTTGAAGCGGGAATAGGCGCTACTCCGCCGCCTCGCGCGACGCCTCGCGGAACGGATGGGCCGGATAGGTGCCGATGATCCTGAGCTCGCGCGAGAAGTAATCGAGTTCGTCGAGGGCGCGAGCGAGGCCCGGATCATCCGGACGGCCGTCGACCTCGGCGTAGAACTGGGTCGCCGAGAACTGGCCCTCCACCATGTAGCTCTCGAGCTTCGACATGTTGACGCCGTTGGTGGCAAAGCCCCCGAGCGCCTTGTAGAGTGCGGCGGGGATGTTGCGCACGCGGAAGACGAAGCTCGTCACCGCAGGCCCGTCATCCACCGGCACCATCGGCTCGGGCGAGAACACCACGAAGCGGGTTGTGTTGTGGCTCTCGTCCTCGACGTCGCGCTCCAGGATGTCGAGGCCGTAGACCTCGGCCGCCAGTGCCGGGGCAAGGGCTGCCCGGCTCTGATCGCGTGCCTCCATCACCTCACGCGCGGCTCCGGCGGTATCGCCTGCCACCACCGCCTTGAGCCCGAGCCTGCGGATGAGCCGGCGGCACTGGCCGAGCGCGTGGATGTGGCTGTGAACGCTCCTCAGCGCATCGATCGGTGTTCCCGGCAGGACCATCAACTGAAAATGGATCGGCAGAAAGTGCTCGGCGATGATGTGGAGCGGCGAGGTCGGGATCAGGTGGTGGATGTCGGCGACGCGCCCCGCGATCGAGTTCTCGATCGGTATCATCGCGCGCGCCGCCCGCCCCTCGGTCACCGCCGCGAAGGCGTCCTCGAAGGTAGCGCAGGGGAGCGGCGTCCAGTCCGGATAGGCCTGAGAGCAGATGATGTGCGAGTTGGCGCCGGGCTCGCCCTGGTAGGAGATGGTGGTGTCGGTCATGTCGCTCAGTTCAGGCGGCGGGCGGCGATGAGGGCGCGGGCGCGCTCCAGGTCGGCGGGCGTATCGACGCCGAGCGGCAGGTCGTCGACGACGATGGCGTCGATGCGCATCCCCGCCTCCAGGGCGCGGAGCTGCTCCAGCTTCTCGCGCTGTTCGAGTTCGCCGGGCGGCAGGGCCATGAAGCGCCGCAGCGCTCTCCGTCGATAGGCGTAGAGGCCGATATGGTGGAAGAACGGCCCGTTGCCCCAGGGTGCCCGTCCCCGGGTGAAGTAGAGCGCGCGCAGCCGGTTCGGGCCGACCTCGTGTCCGACGAGCTTGACCACGTTCGGATCGTCGGCTTCCGCTTCATGGGTGATCACCGCGCATAACGTCGCGATGTCGACCGCCCGGTCGGCGAGCGGCATGATCGAGGCGCCGATCACGCGCGGATCGATGGTCGGCAGGTCGCCCTGAACATTGACTACGACGTCGTGGTTGCCCTGAGGATCGATGATGTCGAGGGCCTCGGCGAGGCGGTCGGAGCCGGAGGGGTGATCGGGGCGGGTCAGCACAGCGACGCCGCCGAGTGCTTCGATCGCCGCAATGATCTCGTGCGCGTCGGTCGCCACCACCACGGGGCCGATGCCGGCTTCGACGGCGCGGCGCCAGACATGGGCGATCATCGGCTGGCCGGCGATGTCGGCCATCGGCTTGTTCGGCAGGCGGGTCGCCGCCATGCGGGCGGGAATGAGGACGAGAGGATCCGACATCTATCCCTGGCTTTGCAAATCCCGGTTTTCTCGAGGGGCCATGGCCTGTCCGGCAGCGCTCGCCGTACAGCCCACGCCTAACAGCAAGCGGTGGTTATCAGCGGCGCGCGGGCTTGTCATCGCGGCCGATGCGAACCAGCCCGCAACACTTGGCGTGCGACGTCAAGGAATTCGATTCCGGCATTGTCAAGATCGACCCGGAGCGGCTAAGCACCCTCAATCTTTTCTAAATGTCCGGCGTGCGACGTGGAGCCGGGCCCTACCTGTCTGGTTGCGGAACGTCATTGGGATGTGGCGCGTTGGGCGATCAAGGCCTATGCGTGGCGGTTTGAGGGTGTGCA
>NZ_JAIETD010000122.1 GCF_019745455.1 Methylobacterium sp. | reverse complement strand
TAGCGCGCAAACGTCCCCTGCGCCGTCGCAACATCCGCACCCTCCACAACCGCGCTCGTCGTCGGACCCGCCGCAGGGAGAAGCGAAGTGCAGCCCGAGAGCAGCACCGCCGTCATGGCCGAGAGTGTGAAGACGCGAACCATACCGTACCCTCGTTGTCGCGTGCAGCCACGCCGTCCGGCGCACGGGACATTCGGTCCATGGATGCACGCAAACACTGCGATCGGCTTAACCAACGCTGAAGCTTCTCTTATTCCTTCATCGGAAGCGCGAGAAGCGCCGCTTGCTGGTCGATTTTTACGGTCGGATTGTGACACGGCCAAGCTTTGCCGACTTGCAGAACCGGTGCGCAACCGAAGATCCTGTCCTTGATGCTGCCAAGATCTCGGTTCTTAACCGCTCCGGCGACGGCGGCGCGACAATCCGTTCCGATGACGAGGCGGCGAGGACTTTGCGTCCGAGCGGTTTCCTCATCCGAGTGACGATTGAAGTCCGGTCGACGGCGTCGAGGTGTTGCCGCGAAGACATTGCCCCCTGAAGTGGCGGGTCTAATCTTCGCACGATGATGACACAGGCCGTTCCGCGTATCGGAACGTGCGTCAGGCGGGGTGCAAGCGTGGGATCGAGCCTGTCAACGATCGTCGACCATCCCTCCCGCCAGAGCGCGCCGCGTCCGTCATCGGCCCGCCAGGTGTTCCTGTTCCTCCAGGGGCCGATCACCCCCTTCTTCGCCGAAATCGCCGACGAACTGGAAGCGCGCGGCCATCGCTGCCTCAGGGTCAACCTGTGCTTCGGCGACCGCCTGTTCTGGCGCCGTCCCGGCGCCGTCAACTTCAAGGGCCGGCGCGATGCCTGGCCGGCCTTCATCGCGGATCTGATCGATCGCGAAGGCGTCACCGATATCGTTCTCCTCGGCGAACAGCGCTACTACCACAAGGTGGCGATCACGGCGGCAAAGGCCCGCGGCGTAAAGATCACCGTCACCGATTTCGGCTATCTGCGTCCGGACTGGATCACGCTCGAGCGCAACGGCATGTCCGGCGAGAGCTGCTTCCCGCGCGATCCCGAGGCCATCATGGAACTGGCTCGGTCTGCGCCCGAACTCGACCTGAAGCCGCGCTTCAAGGACGATTTCACCACCCAGGTGATCTGGGACATGGCCTACCACCTCCTCAGCAACTGGCTGTGGTTCCTCCATCCCGGATACCGCTCGCATCAGGTCCACCATCCGGCCCTGGTCTATATCGGCACCGGCCTGCACATCCTGAAGGCGCGCCGCGAGGGGCCGAAGGCGAACCGGCTGATCGAGGAGGTCCAGGCCTCCGGCGTGCCATATTACGTCCTGCCTCTGCAGATGGAGAACGACTTCCAGCTCCGGGCCTACTCGCCGTATTTCGACCTGAAGACCCCGATCCACGAGGTCATCAACTCCTTCGCACAGAACGCTCCGGCACATGCGAGGCTGATGGTGAAGGTGCATCCGCTCGATCCGGGCGTTCGCAACTGGCGCCGCATCGTTGCCCGCTCTGCACAGAAATGGGGTGTGGCGGACCGTGTCGATTATCTCGATGGCGGCGACCTACCCAAGCTCCTCGAAAAGTCGAAGGGCGTCGTCACCGTCAACAGCACCGTCGGCCTTTGGGCGATGCGGGCGGAAACGCCGGTGATGACCCTAGGCCAGGCGGTCTACGACATCGATGGCCTCACCTTCCAGGGATCTCTGGACGCGTTCTGGACGCAAGGGACCAAGCCGCGCCAGGACCTTTGGAACGCTTTCCTCAAGGCCATCGTCGCCCATATCCAGATCCGCGGTGTCTACTACAAGCGCGAGGGCTTGAACGCAGCTGTGCAGGCTGCCGCTGGCAAGCTCGATCTCACCGACGGAGCCTGGCTCGAGGTGCGCGCCAAGGCCGCCCGTGGCGCTCCCGAAGCTCGCTGGGGCGAGCCGGGTTTCGGGATCGATGGTCTCCAGAACGCCTGAGACGCAAGCCCCCCCGGGATTCATGCCGGGACGTGGTCACCCATCCCGGTGCAGGACCCGACGGAAGGCGAGCGACCAGACGTGCTTCAGCGCCGCCTCAAGGGTCGGCGCGCGCCGGGCTAGACCGGGATCCCCATCCGCGAGGCGGCGAACCACCACTTCCGGCGGGCATGCAAGACCTGAGCGCGGATCGAGATAGCGCGTGTAGCGGATCAGCGCTCCCGCAACGAGTTCATCAAGGCTGAGACCGCGTGTCCGACGCTCGCAGGGTGGGCTGTCGGTCAGGCCCCATCCGGCATAGAACGGCAGGCCGTGCGTCGTCACCGGCTTGCCGCGAAGCAGCGCTTCGAAGCCGATCAGCGAGGTGATGACCTCGACCTTGTCAGCGGCCTCGATCGCGTCCGGCGCCGGAACGTCTCGCAGCACCACATCGGCGAGCTTCGCGATGTCGGACGGCGCGACTCGGCCAGGTCTCAGGCCGGCCTCGACGTCGGGATGCGGCTTGAAGACGATCGTGGCGTCCGGGTTGCGCTCACGTGCCAGCTTCAGGAGCCCGAGATTGGTGGTCACCCTGGCGGCGCCGAGGCTGATCGAAGCATCGTCCTCGACTTGACCCGCGACAAGTACGACCGGACGTCCCTTCGGCAATGCCGGCATCGCCGCTGATCCGACATTGTATTTGCTGATGCGGGCATCGACGATCGCGGCGCGAAGGCGCGCTGCGCGCTCGATCATGCCGGCATCGAAGTGCTCGTCCTGCAGGAGCCGCTCGAGGTCGCTCGCGGTCGTCGCGTCGTAATAGATGCCGGTGGAATCGAGGACGTAGGAGGCGCCGGGCCGCAAGGCGACGCCAAGCCCGATCGAACGGAGGAACCCGTCCTCCATCCGCACCAGGGGTACACCGGCCGTCTCGCAGGCGGCCTGCATTCCCGCGGGCGCACGACTCGACCACGCGACCAAGCGATCGTAACCGAAGAGGTCACCGGCGGTGACGGACGAACCCTTCCGGGCAATGACCGGACTTGCCCCGACCGTGGACAATGTCTTGCGCAGCCAGGGATGTTTCCAGGACGGGAAGCCGAGGCAGAGGGTGCGTTTCGCGTTCTCGCGCCCCCTAGCCACAGACAGGCCGAGGATGGCGAGCGCTTCCTCGAAACTGCAGGCCTCACCGCCATAGGGTTCGAAATAGCGCGAGCGGACGAGGTAAGTCGCCGCGAAGACCTCAGCGGCCGTGCGCAGGCGAGTCCTCCGGGCAAGGTCGAGGCGGTCGTCGGTGAACCCCCAGCCCGCATAGAACGGCATGCCGAAGCATGTCACCCGGCGACCGGCCAAGGCCGCCTCGAACCCGACATGGCTGGTGACGACGTAGATCCGCGCGCAGCCCTCCACCACCGACCAGGCATTGAGTGGATCCTGCACGAGGCGCGCGCCGCGCGCCTCGGCGATCACGTCGAGATGGCCGCGGCCCGAATGAAACGGGACTGCCGGGTCCATCACCACGATAACCTCCGCGCCCTCGTTCTCGGCGATGGCCGCGTCGAGCATGGCGGGGAATCGCTCCTCCCCCGCGAGCCCGAAGCCGATCGAAGGGTCGCCACGGGGCTGATCGACGACGACGACGCGGGGCCTGTCCGCCATCGCACCGCGTTTGGATAGGGCGACATCGAGGTCGACCCTGCGCGGATCGTTGTCGATCGAAATTGCTGTCCGGCGCAACTCGGCGATGCCGGACGCGGTCCGCTCGCCGAGGCCTTCCTCTTCCCAGCCGCCTTGTTCGAGCATTATCTCGAGTTCGCTCGGCGCAGTGGCGTCGTAATACACGCCGAGGCCGTCGACGATGTAGCTCAGGGAACGATCTGTTCCGGTGGCGGGGAGCCGCAGGAAGCCGTCCTGCCAACGGTCCTTCAGTCGGACCTTGCGGGAAACCGGTTCGCTGGCGAGCCGCGGCACGCCTCGCTGCTGACCCGGCGGCTCAGCTTCGGCCGACAGCGTCCGCGGCCACAGGCGCTTGACCTTGCCTTGATCCATTCGGTCTCGGTCTCCTGGGTCGACCGCATCGGCTCGGCGGTGGTATGCCGCTGAGACGACGAGGCTTCCTGCCGGAGGCTAAACCCGGCGCTGCGGCGGCATCGAGCCGAAATCGGGAGGATGAGTAGCCCCTGCCGTACCGACAACGTGCGCCGGACGTCAAGTTGACGCGCTGGAGGAGCCCGCAGCCACGACAACCCCCTCGATTGGACCGGGTGCCTGGGCTATGCCTCGCCTCCCTGTCCCGAACGGTTGGTCAATGCCCACCATCCTGATCACCGGCGCGTCGAGCGGAATCGGTGCCGCGCTGGCTGCCCGCTACGCCACGCCCGGCTCCACCCTCATCCTCAATGCCCGCGGCCTCGCTCGCATTGAAGAGGTGGCCGCGTCCTGTCGCGCGAAGGGCGCCACCGTACTATGCGAGAGCCTCGACGTCCGCGACCGCCCCGCGGTTCGCGCCTGGCTAGCGCGGATCGATGCGGATCACGGGCTCGACCTCGTCATCGCCAATGCCGGCATCAATGGCGGCAATCCGTCCGGCGAGGTCGAGACCGAGGAGGCCGCTTTCGAGACCGTGGACGTGAACCTCTACGGTGCACTCAACGTCGCGCTTCCGAGCGTGACCCTGATGCTCGCGCGAGGCCGCGGGCAGATCGGCCTGATCTCGTCGCTCGCAGCCTTCGCCCCTCTTCCCGACGCGCCTGCCTATAGCGGCACCAAGGCTGCGCTTCTCGCACATGGCCTGGCGCTCAGGGCGAAGCTCAAGCATCGCGGCGTGAAGATCAATGTCGTCACGCCGGGCTACGTCAGGACGGCCATGGGCGGAGATTACGATGGCTGGCGGCCGATGGAGATGAGCGCCGAGGAAGCGGCCCGCCGCATCGTTCGCGGCTTGGAGCGCGACGACGAGATCATCGCCTTCCCGCAACCGCTCGCAGCGCTTGCCCGCGGCGCCGCCTTGTTGCCGGAACGCCTGCGCCGACTTGGCATGCGTGACTTCAGCTTCAAGGTCGGCAAGAGCAGTCGAACGACAGGTGGTCGATGAAGCGGCCCCGCATTGCCCTGTTCGTCCTGGAGGCCCTGCCGAATGCGCGCGCGGTGCGGCGGTTCGTGAACGACCATGCCGCCGACATCGTGTTTGTCGGCCTATCCAACGCTGAGCGCCCGAGCTCAGGCGGGCTCTTCGGCCAGGTCCGCCGCCACCTCACCCGGTCCGGTCCGGCCTTCCTACCCTACCTAGCGGTCAACTTCGGCCTCCCGGATCTTCTTTCTCCCGCTTCAGGGGTGATCCAGCGGTTCTTCGGAACCAAGGAGGCCGTCGGCGCGACGCCGCTCAAGGGTCTCTGTGCCGGCCTCGGCATCCCGACGACGGTCGTCAACGATGTCAACGGGCCTGAAATAACGAGCGCGCTCGAAAAGGCGAAGCCCGATCTCATCGTCACCTTTCACTTCGACCAGATCCTCTCGGGCACCACACTCGGCAGGGCGAGCCTCGGCGGGCTCAATGTCCATCCTGGGTTGCTGCCACACCATCGCGGACCGGTGCCGACGATCCATGCGCTCGCCGAGAACGAACCCGCCTTCGGGGTCACGATCCATCGCCTCGCCGTGGCGATCGATGCCGGAGCCATCCTGGCGCAGGATAGGACTGAGCTGCCGGAAGGCACCACGGCGACACGGGCCTCGATCCTGCTGCACGAGCAGGGACGCGTGCTCCTCGACGCCGTACTGGATACCATCGCTGCGGAGGGTGCCATCCCGGCAGGCCGCCAGGTCGAAATCCTTCCCTACTGTCCCTTCCCCGACCGGGCTTTCCTCGCCGACCTGCGCAGCCGTGGACGCAAGCTGACCGACGCGGCGGACCTGCGCGATGCCATCACGCTCCATGCGCGAGGCTGAAGCTCAGGGCGTCTGGCACTGCATGACCTCGGCGGCCTCCGCGACGCTCAAGGCGCGCTGGCGAACCTGCAGAGAGACGGTAGGCCGCTCCGACACGATCGCGGCTTCTAGCTTCAGGGTCTTGTCGCATGCGCAGGACCGATAGCCGGCGGTCGCGTAGCAGGAATCGTGACGTTGGCAGGCTGCGTCGAGCGCGTCCGTAGGAGGAAGCCCTTCGCCGCGTTGGCCGACGCCGCAATAATTGCCGTGGTAAAGGTCCCGCCCCGTTGCCGCGTCAAGGGGCGAGCCCCCCGGAAGCGGCGCCTCACGCCGGCCGCTTGGATTGAGATCGTTCGCAGGTCCTCCTGCCTTGGTCCCGGAGTTGCGCAGCGATTTCGGGATCGGCGAATCGATTCCTGGCTCGGCGAGCGATTCCGCCGACCGCGTATTGGGGTCAGACAGGTCGGGAAGCGGCGGCGGCGGCCCGGGCTGCGGCTCCTCCGTCTCGATGACCGGCGCCGGTGTTCGATCGATCACCTGAGCGAGGGCACTCGATCCGAAAAGAAGCGCGGTGACGATCAGAAACGGGCGGAGGTAGCGGCTCATCAAGGTGCTGGGCTCCCAGGTAGATCCGGGGACCCAAACACAGTTGATGCCTAGACCGTTCCCGCGCGGTAGCTGCGGCCTTACCGCGAGAACTTCTTGTACTTCAGCTTCTTCGGAATGATCGAATCGGTTCCCAGGCGCCGCTTCTTGTCCTCCTCGTAATCCGAGAAGTTGCCTTCGAACCATTCGACATGGCTCTCGCCCTCGAAAGCGAGAATATGCGTCGCGATACGGTTCAGGAACCAGCGATCGTGGCTGATGATGACGGCGCAGCCGGCGTAATCCTCGAGTGCGTCTTCGAGCGCCCGCAGGGTCTCCATGTCGAGGTCGTTGGTCGGCTCGTCGAGGAGCAGCACGTTGGCGCCGCCCTTGAGCGTGCGTGCGAGATGGACGCGGTTGCGCTCACCGCCCGAGAGCGTGCCGACCTTCTTCTGCTGGTCGCCGCCCTTGAAGGCGAAGGCCGCGCAATAGGCGCGTGAATTGATCTCGCGCTTGTTGAAATAGATGATGTCGTTTCCGCCCGACACCTCCTGCCAGACCGTGGCGTTCGGATCGAGGGCGTCGCGCGACTGGTCGACATAGCCGAGCTTCACCGTCTCGCCGACCTCGATGCGGCCTCCATCCGGCTTCTCCTGGCCGGTGATCATCTTGAACAGCGTCGTCTTGCCGGCGCCGTTGGGGCCGATGACTCCGACGATGCCGCCCGGCGGCAGCTTGAACGACAGGTCCTCGATCAGCAGGCGATCGCCGAAGGCCTTGTTGAGGTGGTCGAACTCGATGACGTTGTTGCCGAGCCGTTCGTCGATCGGGATGACGATCTGCGCGGCGGCATCGACCTTGTTGTTCTGCTTGGCGACGAGCTCTTCGTAGCGGGTGATGCGGGCCTTGGACTTCGACTGCCGGGCCTTCGGGGACGCCGAGATCCACTCCTGCTCGCGGGCGATCGAGCGCTGGCGGGCCATGTCCTCGCGGCCCTCCTGCTCCAGGCGCTTCTGCTTCTGCACGAGCCAGGCCGAGTAATTGCCCTCGTAGGGGTAGCCGCGGCCACGGTCGAGTTCGAGAATCCAGCCGGTGACGTTGTCGAGGAAGTAGCGATCGTGGGTCACGATCAGGATCGCGCCGGGATACTGCTTGAGATGGCCTTCGAGCCAGTTCACCGTCTCGGCGTCGAGGTGGTTGGTAGGCTCGTCGAGGAGCAGCAGTTCAGGCTCCCAGAGCAGCAGCTTGCACAGGGCGACGCGGCGGCGCTCGCCGCCGGACAGCGTCGCCACCGGCTGTTCGTCTCCTGGGCACCCTAAAGCCTCCATCGCTTGGTCGACCTTCGAATCGAGCTCCCAGAGATTCCCGGCCTCGATCTTGTCCTGGAGCGCGGTCATCTCGTCCGCCGTCTCTTCGGAATAGTTCATGGCGAGCTCGTTGTAGCGGTCGAGCAAGGCCTGCTTCTCGGCAACGCCCTCCATGATATTCTCGCGGACGGACTTATTGGGGTCGAGCTGCGGCTCCTGCGGCAGGTAACCGACGCGCGCGCCCTGGGCAACGAAGCCCTCGCCGGTCCAATCCTTGTCGATACCGGCCATGATCTTGAGAAGCGTCGACTTGCCCGATCCGTTGATGCCGAGCACGCCGATCTTCGCGTCGGGATAGAACGACAGGTTGACGTTCTCGAGGACCTTCTTGCCGCCCAGATACGACTTGGTCAGCCCCTTCATATGGTAGATGAATTCGCGGGCCATGGGATGTCCTTGTCAGTTGCTCGCCGGTCGTCGCAGACAGTCCTGCGCCGGGGGAGCGGTCCTGTCGGCGGCACGCAAATGAGGCGCCTGCCGTACCTGGACCGCTCGTCATGAGGATGTGAGGTTTCGAGTAACAGCACGCCCCCTCCACGGCAAGGTGATGGCCCGCCATGTGGGCGGGCTGCGAAGCGATGTCAGGCGAAGGGATTGCGCGTAGTCGCCGTGTTCGTCGTCTTCTCCGCTATGGCTGCCGGGAGATCCTGCGCCTCGAGTCGCGCCACGATGCGATCAACGACCTGTTTCAGAGCTCGCGCCCTTCCAAGGCCGGCGCGATCACGGGTGATCGAGACGGTGCCATGGAGTGCCAGCGTGTCGGTTCCGTTCTCAATCGAGAGCCCGCCGAACTGGCAGACCGCAGCGTCGTCCGAGAAGGGCACGAAAGATGGCGGTGAATGCTCGGTCATGGTCTTCGAAACCTCCACCATCAGAAGATCGCCCGAAGGATTTCACGCACGACATACCGGACGAAGCGTTCGAGGCTGCGCTGCAGCCAGCCTTCCACCGAGTCGTCGCGCCGGCTATCCCGCGTCGAAGCACCGTCGCGACTATAGGAGCGCGGTTCCGGCAAGTTCATCGTTCTCGTCCCGGCAGGCCGACGCGGAAACGCATCGATGCCTGCGATCGTCGTCAACTCGGCGAGACCGATCTCCCTCCATTCGGCATCCGAAACGTTCGGCGCGAGATAGGCCGCACCCTCGCGGCTTTTAGGATCGTAGACCGCTTTGAAAAGATGCGTCGGCACCAGCACACGGCCGTTGATGGTCTGGATCTCGGCCCCCTGGAAGATCGGACCGGTGACCACGTAGAGGTCTCCGCGCTCGATGGCGAGGCGCCGCACGCTCTCCTCGATCGCGGCCCATAGGGTACGGTTTAGTGTGCGCTCCTGAGGTACGATGTTGCCAAGACTGAACGATTCGGTTTGTGCCTGCGCGGTCGGCATGTCGCCGGCCGGCGCCATGTGACCGCGGTCGAAGCCGCTCCGGACATAGTCGTCGAGCTCCGAGCGAAAGTCCTTCGGCAGGCGCTCTTCGTCGTGGAACGCATCAATCCGGTCGACGTCGCGTGCCGCGAGGACGCCCTGCCGGGTCAGGTGCTCTGCGGCGTAGAGCGGGGTTCGTGAGACGCCCGAATGAAAGGACCGTGAAGGCCGAGAAGCACAGAGGCAGCGTCTTCGCCGCGAGCTTGACCTCGACGAGGGACGGTCGGCCTCCGCCAAGAAGGTGAGCTGGGCATTCATCGGCACGTGAGTAAGGTGCCTGGACCGAGCATCCCGCCGCGAGAACGATACCGAGCAGCCGTCGGCGAAATGCGCCCCTCAATACCCGATCCGCTTCAATAACAGACCCGAACCTTGCGGGTGCCCGAAGGCGTCTCGCGCCAGCGATAGCCGCACGGGCGGCCGAGCGATCCCTCGAACGGACGGACCAGACGATCGGATTTCGGTTCGGGCGTCAGGCGGAATGCCGGAAAGGTGGTTTCCGCATCGGCCGACCGTGGCAAAACAAATTGGCAGAGAGGTAGAGTGACGCAGATCAGGACGACGCGCTTCATGGTCTGGATCATTCCCGAGCTGAGCAGCGATGCGGAAAAATGCCGGTTTGCATTGATCGTCGGACGATAAGTCCTTAACTGGCGCGTTCTTGTGCAGGGTTCGACGATGGCTGATCCCGTCGCGTGCCGGCAACAAAGCTATGGATGCGATACGCTCCCGACTGTCGCCAGCGTGCCAAAGCTGAGCGTTATCGGTATGGATATCGCAGGGCAATGTCGTCTCGGCCGCGCAATGATAAGCGCAGCCGGACGGATTCTTTTAGAGCGCGACGCCTTTGTGGGGCGGCCGGCAAGCGGGTTCAAGGCATGACAGCGATGGACACCTCGATTTTGGACGGTCTGTCTGAGCCTCATCTGTTGCGGGCTCTGCCGGAGGGCGAGTTGCAGGCGGTTGCCGAT
>NZ_JAIETD010000096.1 GCF_019745455.1 Methylobacterium sp. | reverse complement strand
CGCATGGCCCGATGGCCACCCCAATCCCCGCCAAAGCGGTCCTCGAATTTACACCTCGTCCGCGGACGCTACCCGCGTGCCGGCGTCTGGGAGCGGCTTCTTCACCTCGTGCAGGAGCGCGGTGTCCAACTCGGTATGGTGTTCCTCGACGGCACGAACGTTCGGGCGCACCAAAAGGCGGCGGGAGCCGCCAAAAGGGGGGATCTGCAGCCGAGCGCCACGCTCGTGAAGCTGTTGGCCGCTCGCGTGGCGGCTATGGCACCAAGGCGTGCGTGATCGCCGACGGGCAGGGCCGCGCCATCGCCTTCCGGCTGGCGCCCGGTCAGGCCCATGAACTTCCTCACGCTGTTCCCCTGCTCGACCAACTGCCGGGGGTGCCCAAATGGGTCGTGGGGGACCGCGGCTATACCAGCCACGTCTTTCGCGAACACATCTGGGATATGGGCGCTCGGCCTGCGATCCCGCCTCAGCGCCACGAAGCGCCCGTGGCCTGCCCGGATTGGATCTACAACAACCGTAACCAGGTCGAGCGTCTCTGGGGTAGGCTCAAAGAGTGGCGCGCCATCGCCACCCGCTACGAGAAGACTGCCGTCAGCTTCATGGGCGTCCTCTCCCTCGCAGCCGCCCTCGATTGGCTCAGGCGATGACACGCCCTAGCAGGTAGAAGCGCCCAGTCTCGGTCACACTCCGCCGACGACCTCGTCGGTGTGTACCGCGAACCCGGCCAGCGAGGCGGGACCGAGGCTTGTGGTCATCGCGCAATCCGTGGCGTCGCGTCCATAGGCTATAACGATGCGGCCAATTCGTGGCTTATTATGCCGGGCGTCGAACGTGTACCAGCGCGGGCCAGTGGGCCCATGCAGGTAGACCTCGAACCAGGCGGGAAAGTCCATCGGCGCCGGGTCCTTTGGCACGCCAATGTCGCCGAGGTAGCCGGTGGCGTAGCGGGCCGGAATGTTCATGCACCGTCACAGCGTAATGGCGAGGTGGGCGAAGTCGCTGCACACCCCAACTTGCTGGTTGTGACCGTCGAAGGCGCTGCGGATGGCGTCAGCTTGCATGTAGTCGAAGCGCAGCCGGTCGTGCGCGTAGCCGACGATGGCCTGCACGCGACCCCAACCTTCGGGCGTCGAACCGAACAGGTTCCAGGCCGTTTGCGAGAGCTTGTCGGTGTCGCAGTAGCGCGAGCCGAGTAGGAACGGCAGTGCCTCGTCCGGTAGGTCCTGGACCGGGATCTGGCGGGCGTCGGGGGCGTAGTCGTCAGGCCTGCCGTAATCCTCAACTTCGAAGTCCGCCGACATCGCGATCTGGCCGCCCGGCACGAGGATGCGCGTGGCGACGTTGCCGAATGGATCGCGGAACTGTTGGAAGACTACCGGCGGATCGAACGTGATGACCTCGCGGCTGCGCAGGTCCGAGTGCCGCTTCGGGCGGACATTGAGCAGCAGCGTCATCGGCGTCGAGCCGAACGTGTCAAGGGCGACAGTGAAGCCACAACGGATGCGCATGGACGGCTCTCCATTCGAGTTCGCCCGTCCAGGCACGATATCCGCTACGGCAAGGTTCATGGAATAGGCATGACCCCCACGGATTCAACGATGATGACACGGACCTGCGAACGCGGCAGGACCGACGACGTTATGAGGAAGCACGCCGCTCCTTGCCCGGCTGCGAGGAGTTTTAGCGTATGCCGACAGCCGTGACGGACGCCCCGAAGCCGCCCGCCCAGGTGCCACCGCCGCTCGTGCCGGGCTTGCGCGGATTACTGACCCTCGCGGTCGGGGTTGTGCTGATCGCAGCGCTGTACTTCGGACGCGAGGTGTTCATCCCCCTCGTCCTGGCGGTGCTCCTTAGCTTCGTGCTGGCCCCAGTGGTCAACCTGCTACGGCGGATCAAGCTCGGGCGCGTCCCCTCTGTCATCGTCGCCGTGCTGCTCGCACTGACCGTCATCGGCGGCATCGGTGCTCTCATCGGCACGCAGGTAGCGGGGCTCGCTGGCAACCTGCCGCAGTACCAAGCCACGGTCTCGAAGAAGTTCGCCGGCCTGCAGCAAGGCTGGCTCGGTGAGGCCAATCGGGTCATCGCGAAGTTCAGCCATCAGGTTCACGATGCCACCCAGAAGGCTGATGCCGCCGGCACCACCGCGGCCACTGGTCCTGATGGCGACACCCCCAAGGCGCAGCTCGTCCGGGTGCAGGAACCCGAGATCTCGCCGCTCGCGCTGGCCGAGAAGGTACTGGGCCCGATCTTCGAGCCGCTGACCACGGTCGGCATCGTCCTTGTGGTGGTCGTGTTCCTGCTACTGCAACGCGAGGACCTGCGCAACCGCATGATCCGCCTGTTCGGGTCGAGCGACCTGCACCGCACGACGGTGGCGATGGACGACGCGGCCGGACGGCTCGGGACCTACTTCCTGGCCCAGCTTGGCATGAACGCCGCCTTCGGCATCATCGTTGGGGTCGGGCTGTGGTTCATCGGTGTGCCCAACCCGCTTCTCTGGGGCGTGTTCTCGGCGCTGATGCGCTTCGTGCCCTACATCGGCGCGTTCATTTCCGGCATCCTGCCGGTCGCGCTCGCCGCGGCGGTCGATCCGGGCTGGAACATGGTCATCGCCACCGCGGCCCTGTTTCTGATCGCCGAACCTCTGTTCGGGCAGGTCATCGAGCCGCTGCTCTATGGCCACTCCACCGGGCTCTCGCCCTTTGCGGTCATCGTCTCGACCCTGTTTTGGGGCTTCCTTTGGGGGCCCATCGGCCTGATCCTGGCCACGCCCTTCACTGTCTGCCTCGTGGTGCTCGGCCGCCACGTCGACAGCCTGGAGTTCCTCGACATCCTGCTCGGCGACCGACCACCTCTGACGCCGGTAGAGAACTTCTACCAGCGCATGCTGGCCGGCGACCCGGACGAGGCGCGCGACTTAGGCGAGGCGATGCTGAAGGAGCGCTCCCTGTCCTCGTACTACGACGAGGTCGCGCTGAAGGGCCTGCAGCTTGCCGCCAACGACTATGCGCGTGGCGTAGTCACACCTGCGCAGTTAGAAAACATCCGAGGATCGGCGCGGTCCCTGGTTGAGGACTTCGAGGACCACCCTGACGTCGAGCCTGCCGGCACGGACGCGACGGTCAACCCGAACGACACCCCGACGCTCGCCGAACGCGCGCATCCAAAGAACGAGGCTGTGCCAGGCCAAGCCCCGCCCCGTGAAGCACTGCCCGAGGCGTGGCGCGGTGAGACGCCAGTGCTGTGCCTGGCCGGACGAGGCCCCCTCGACGAGGCCTCCTCGGCGATGCTAGCGCAACTCCTGCGCAAACACGGGCTTGGCGCGCGCGTGACGGCCTACCAGTCCGCCTCACGAGAAGGCATCCGTGACCTCGACCTGTCGGGCGTGGCGATGGTGTGCATTTCCTACCTCGACATCACCGGCAACCCCTCGCACCTGCGTTACCTGCTGGAACGACTGAAGCGGCGTGCGCCGGGTATCCCGATACTGGTCGGCCTTTGGCCTGTGGGCGAGGGGGTACTTACTGATGCCGCGCTCGGCCGGCAGGTCGGTGCCGACGTTTATGTGTCGTCGCTTCGGGGGGCTGTCGAGGCATGCCTCAAGGCTGTCAATGGTTCGTCGATGGGCGGTGGGACGTCCATCGCGGCGAACGCGGCATAGTGGCGGGTGCCGTTTCCACGGGGGCCACGGGCGCCGCGCTGGCGGTGGCGGCGCCCGTGGCCCTGGTCGACCCACAGACCCGCGAGAGCTATAGCGAGCACTTCTCGAACGTCGGTAGCGGTTTCAGGGATACGGTCGGCTCGACCGTCGACCTCGCTGGTGCCCGGTCCGGGCCGTCACGGGCGCCGGACGTTAGGGGACCCATCGAACCAACATGGGTCGCTTTCGCCGCGTCACGCGTTGATGCGAGCAAGTCCGTGCCCTTCATCGTTGCCGATGTTTGACAGCCCGCGACAGCGATCCACCCCAAGCAGCGAGCGACCGGGATGCGTGGAAGGTCAAGGCCGAACAGGCCCGCCGCACAGGCTGATCATCGGAGGTGCCTCATACCGCCCCCTTGCCCACTCCAGACCGTCAAGGTAGTTGCACCAGGCGTGATGTAGAAGCCGGCCGTTGGCCCCGCTCACATCACGCAACTCCTGGGCTTTGGCAAGATTGGCCAGCGTGGTAGGGTTCAGGGACGCTATGAACGCGCTTTGCCCCTGGGAAGTCCGCTGGAGATGCAACAACGCCCTAGGCTTTTACCCAAGGCGCGTATGTGTCGTCTAACGAACCGGAAGCCTCATCGTGGCTTAAGGCGCGGAGTGACCCAGATAGGCTGCCACGCTGGTGATCCGTGAGCTCACCATACGGACAGCCTTTTGCAAGCGCTCTTCGGTGATCCCGAAATGCTGCGCCCAGCGCTGCCGGTCGCTGTGATCGAACATGTCGATATGCGTCTGATCCCGGGTCTCAGTCGGCATGGCGTCCTGCGATGTTCAAGGGGTGGGTCCAGCGAACTGGACGATGTCCAACAACGAGGAGCGTCGCAGGAAGTTTCCTCCAACAATTCCGCTTGGTCGTGAAAGGTGTTGCAGAGGGGAAACACATTGTCGCTCGCCGGCCCTGGCGCGGCGCGATGTGATCTACACGATTACGACCTACTCGATATACAATCACGCCGCAGACAATCATGAAGACAAGGCGAGCGGGATGGGCCGCGAGACTAAGGACCTACCCGGCATCAGCCGCATGTCGATCAACCATCGCAGGATGGCGCAACGGATCGAGTACCACCTAGGCACGCAGTCCCTCCAAAAGCCGATTAGCTATGAGGTTTTACACGATCTCGTGGAACGCGCCCTCATTATAGAAATGGTAGCAGCCGTACGATCCCGGAATGGCAAACCACTTGGGCCAATCAGTGACATCCGTCATCACATGCCGCAAAGCATCCGCGATAAGAACGGCTTGTCTGTTACGGCGAACGATATTCTACGGCATGCCAACGTTCCGATCGACACAGCCCGCTTAGCGTCAAATATGCTCTCACTGATGACCGATGAAGAGGGCATGCTTCGTCCTGGCCCCGATGTGCTGTCCGAAGCCCTAAAGCGCGGCATGGTGATCGAAATGAGCCTTGGAACGGAAGTCAACGCTAACGCAGCTCCTACACGGCACTAACGGCCGAGATCTTTCTCTACGGCCCTCGGTGCGTCCGTTAGCGAAGTCTGTAGGGCTTCCTCCTTGCAGACGCTTCAACGAAGAAGCGCAATCTCAAACAAGCGTGAACCCACCCCCCTTCTTACGAACCCCTCCCGGCGAAATCATTGATACGACGTGCAAGCCGATCAGGATCAGCAATCCGACCAGGGCAAAGCGAATACGATTGCGTAGATCCCGTACAACGCTGCGCCGAAACCGCAGAGGACGCGTACGGGATCTCTTTGAACGCATCATATCGTCCGCTGCCTGAGATACGATGGGTTTTTCACCAGCTGTTACTTTGGAGAGATCCTAAGGATCTTCATGGCATCTGGCCTGAAGCCTCCTTTGGGATCGACGTGGCGGTAGAGGGTCTGCCGGGTGATGCCGAGTTCAGCGCAAAGTTCGGCGATTTTCGTCTCAGGTTTTCCCATTGCCGCTTGAGCCAACCTCAGCTTCGCCGCCGTCATCTTCGGCTTGCGACCTCCACTTCGGCCCCGCGCTCGCGCGGACGCGAGTCCGGCTTTAGTCCGCTCGATGATGAGTTCACGCTCGAACTCCGCCAGTGCCGCGAAGATGCCGAACACAAGCCGGCCGTTGGCCGTGGTGGTGTCGATGTTGGCGCCCTGCCCTGTCAGAACCTTGAGACCGACCCCGCGCTTGGTGAGGTCGTGCACAGTGTTGATGAGGTGGCGCAGGTCACGGCCAAGGCGATCGAGTTTCCAGTTCGCGAGTGTATCACCCTCACGCAGCGCCTTGAGACAGGCGTCGAGCCCAGGGCGGCTGTCGCGTTTGCCTGAAGCGTGATCCTCATAGAAGCGATCAGGCTCGACACCGACGGCGAGGAGCGCATCGCGCTGCAGGTCGGTGGTCTGCGAGCCATCGGCCTTCGACACGCGCATATAGCCGAGCAGCATCAGGCCGCGATCCTCATTGGTCGTCCTGGAAGCATCCGAGCGCTGCCCGCTCCTCCGCCATCCAGTTTGGCTAACCTGGCACTGTCACGCAAACGAGCGATTGCGTGACAATGAAAGCGGCGTGCCTTCAACGGCACCGCTTATGTCTTACAAGCCGTCACTCTATCTACGTCCTACGAACCTTTGTGATTCGTGATTGAGTGACCCAGCGGTCGGTCGTTTTAGGCTCGAGATGCCAGATCCGTCCGTCTTTCGCTTCTGCCGCCATGCGAACCAAATTACAACGAGTCCTGGCGTCGACTATTTTCCCGAATTAGCTCTTCATTGCCCCCGAAAGCGCGCTGTGTCTTTCAAAGGCATATGGTAGTAATTTTGAAAATGGTATGATCTTGGACACATAGCATGAGTTCGCAGGCGGTGAAAATCGTCGATAGTGGCAAGCTGATCATTCTTGCTGCTTTCCGGCGCAAGCTCGGGATCGACACAGGCGATACCGTCGTCGTCGAACTCGGTGAGGATGGCTTGCACGTCCGATCGCTATCGTCGGCGGTGCGTCGTGCCCAGGAGATCGTGCGTGCGTTCGTACCAGACGAGGCTGATCTGGCCGAAGAGCTGATCGAAGACCGTTGAGCCGAGGCCGAGCATGAGTGAGTCCTTCGTCCTGGATGCCTCAGCGCTTCTTTGTCTCCTCAAAGGAAAGCAAGGATTCGAACGTGTCCTGGCCGCTCTGCCACGCGCATCGATCAGCGCCGTGAACCTGTCGGAAGTTTACGCCAAGCTCGCCGAGGTCGGCGGCTCGGAAGCTCGGATCGTACAAGCCATCGAGGGCTTGCACCTGCGGATCGTTCCCTTCGATGCGGCGCAGGCCTGCTCAGCCAGCATGCTGCATCCCATCACCCAGAACCTTGAGCTTTCCCTCGGAGACCGTGCTTGTCTTGCGTTGGCACGTCAGCACGGAGCCATCGCCTTGACCACGGATCCAGCCTGGACCGAGCTGTCCGAGACGCTCAATGTCACGGTCGAGCTGATTGCCTGACGGTTCAGGAAGAGGGTGCTATCAGCGATGCCCATCCGACGCGAGCACCGCTACTTCTATCCGATCGACTGGCGCGAACTCTCGGCCACGATCCGCTTTCGACGCGCGGGTGGAAGCTGTGAGGTCTGCGGCCGCCCACATGGACGCACGATCTATCATCTCGGTGACGGACGTTGGTGGGATGCAGCCATGGGTAGCTGGCGTGATGGGCAAGGCCGCCTGCTTCGAACGCTTCCGCGGATCGAGGATCTGACGCCCTTACGGGCCACGAGGGTCGTCTTGGCCGCAGCGCATCGCGATCACAACACGGCCAACAATGCCAATGGCAATCTCGCCGCCTTCTGTCAGCGCTGCCACATGAACCATGATCGGCCGGAGCACCGGCGCCGACGTTGGCGCACGCTGTATCGCCGGAAGGCCATGGGTGACCTGTTTGCCGGGCCCTACGGGACGCGATGACGGTCGCCTTGGCATCAAAACTCGATCAGCTGAGCCATACGAGGGTCCGCCTCCGACCCTTTTCAGTCCTTCGGAACGGCTGCTTTCCGGCAATCCACCCAGCTCCATGGGCTTCGCGCGAATGCCGTCGTAGAAGCGTGATCTCCGGTCTGTTTTGGGACCGTGGCGAGGTCGACGGGCGGATTAGTGGCAAGCGGTACGACCAGATACGATTTCGCGAGCCCCCTGGACGCCGATGGCGCGCAGTTTGGGGATGCCCTGATCGATGGCATAATGGCGAGCCGAGCCTTTAGACGATTGAAGGGTGTTCGGTTCCTGGGCGGCATCGACTACGTGCTGGTCCGGTCTCCCAACGGCAGCCGAGCCCGGTACTCGCGCTATGAACATAGCGTCGGCGTCGCCTGTCTAGCGGCGCTCCACGCAGACCTGCGCGATCTCTCGCCCGAGGACCGAAGGCTGTCCTGCGCAGCGGCGCTGCTGCATGACATCGGTCATGCGCCGCTTTCGCATTCCCTTGAACCGGTCTTCATCGAGCATTTCGGGCTCGGGCATCACAGAGCGACCGAAGAGATCATCTACGGCCGCGTCGCCATTGGCCGGGAGATCTCCAGCCTCATCCGAGAGCACGGTGTTGACGCTGATCGTCTCGTTGCGCTGATCGGAGGCAAGGACGACCGCTTCGACGGCTTCTTCGCGGGTCCGATCAACTTCGACACCATCGAAGGCATCCTGCGCACGCACTCCTACGCAAGGAACAGCGTCGCTACCCCGGACCCTCAAGCGGTCGTGCGCGCCTCCGTCCGACGCGCCGGCGACGTTGATCGGCAGCTCGTCGACGCCTTCTGGGGCTTTAAGCACCTAGTTTACACCCAGCTGATCAACGCCGAACTCGGCGTCCTCGCCGATGCGGCGTGTCAGCAGAGCATGCGGGACAACATAGTCAGCTTCACTCGGGACGACTACTTCACCGACGAAGCCGCAGCGTTCCGGAAGATGCCCGGTTTACGCGAGCTGCTCGTGCGCCGGGATTTCGGAGCCGAGGCGGCTAATCGGCTCGGACGCTCAATTGCGTTCAGACGGCGCAGCTTCTTCATCGACGAAGACACCGATTTCTTCTCGCGGCAGGACCGCGATCGCTATAAGCAGAGCAAGACCGGGCAGATCTTGAAAATCCGCGACGACCGTCGTCCCAAAACAACAAATTTAAACCGAGATCTTTTTGATGAAGACGCCATATCAACGTAGTTCTGATTTTTCAAACCAAAAACTGACCGAACTTCGAAGAAGTCTTGCAAACATTCCGCCAGAGACGGATGTCGTTCTGACCTGCGGTTCCTATGCCCGTCGGGAAGCATCACAAGCCTCGGACCTCGACTTCTTCGTGATTACACGGTCCAACACGAATTCCGACGATCCCAAAGCAGTGAATGCAGATCTGCCGTGGGTCGAGAGTGTGCATCACGCCCTTTCGGCCATCGTGCCGGTCGAAGCTTCAGCCGATGGAGCCTTCGGGGATGTGGTGAACCGCTCCTCGCTCCTTCTGAACATCGGCGGCGAACAGGATACAAACCACAACATCACCCGACGCATGCTCTTCCTGCTCGAGGGTGAAGCGCTGTTCAACGCGGACGAACTGAAAAAGGTGCGGCGCGAGATCCTAGAGCGCTACATCTCGGACAAGATGACAGATCACCAACTCGCCCTTTTCCTTCTGAACGACG
Organism: Methylobacterium sp.; assembly: GCF_019745455.1. GTDB lineage: Bacteria > Pseudomonadota > Alphaproteobacteria > Rhizobiales > Beijerinckiaceae > Methylobacterium. The sequence goes on along the minus strand of NZ_JAIETD010000096.1, from coordinate 923 downwards.
TCATTCGGTACTATCGGACGATGGCGACGGACTACGAGTTCAAGACGGTCGAAACGGCCAAGCCGAAGCCCTGGGGCATCCGCAACATTAAGCTCGTCTTTTCGCGGAAGCTTCTCTACGCAAGCGGCCTGTTCAGCGTCGCGATGACCGCTGACAGGACGCGGGACGACAAAATTGAGCTCCTCGCCAACTATTTCGAGATGCCTGTCATCGACCGGATGGAGGAGATCTGTGGCAAGGAGCGGCTTGCCGGCGTCATGTCGAGCTACAACTATTTCTTGGATAGGCTCGAACGGTCGGAAATCCGTGAGCATCTGAATGTATTGAAGCGCGAACAGAGAGACGACGTCGTCTTCCGAGACCTAAAAAACGAAGGGCATCACTTTACGCGTGAACTGCTGAAGCTGTTTGAAAGCACCTTCGACAGCACTCACCCAATCAGGCGAGCAGTCATTTTCTGATGGCGACCCTTGATGCGATCCTGACGACGGTGTCGGACCCGTAAAATTTTATGCCGCTGCTTCGTTTGCCAAAGTGTTCGCAACAAGTTCAAATATCAGGAGCTTTTGACCACCAGGACTGACCATTCTGTACCAATGGCCACTGTCGGGAGAACGGCGGCCATTCCAGCGGCTTTGGCCGAAGGTCCGGAAGGGGTGCGAAGCAGAATGCCGGCTTTCGGGCGGCAACCTAATGACGGCTCGCCATCCACAACAGCCTGTCACGCTGTTGAGGTTTTGGCCCCAGTTCTTTTAGCTCTCGATCAGGTCAATGCCGGTCCCTGACACGTTCCTTTCGCGCCACCAAGCATGACAGGGATGGCAAAGAAATCGAGTTGGATCTGGGCGTGTTGATTTCCGCTGAGAGTTGACCCGGCGTTTTCGTTGAGAAGTGACCCAGGTTCAGGGGTTGATGTTTATCAT
>NZ_JAIETD010000142.1 GCF_019745455.1 Methylobacterium sp. | reverse complement strand
ATAAGCCCGCCCAGTGAATCACACGCGATCCAAACCGCCTACCCCAAACGATTCAACCCGCCAGGGCACGGCTCTAGCTTGCTGCCTAAGCCGCCTTAAAGCCTTAAGCGGCCGGCGGCGAGCATCAGGCTGACCGCGCACGTTTCGACTAAGGAAGCGGTAACCACCACGGGCACTTAGCCGATGGTTTAGGCAGTCACCTCGCTTCGGGCTGCGTTTACCTCCCAGACACGAGCGATTTGGCGTCCTGGCGAGAGGAACGTTCATCATGCCATCGTTCTACGCTAGGGTTATACGCGCTCAGAAGCCGAGGCGGCTGCAGGGTTCCACCCGTTGTATGACGGAACGAGCAGGGCGATATGCGCGCTTTGCTGCATTCCGTCGGCAACCAAGACCCCACGAGATCTATCGCCGCGCTCTCGCCGCTATGGGGCATGTCGTGACTGCAAAAGAGGCGGAGGCTCTGTTCCTCGACGATGTTCGCCGAGCCTGAAGCTACACCCTGCATCTCGTCCTACCTGCTCGCCTATCCCAGCCGGCGATCGAACAGGGCTCGTTCTGCCTGCCGTCGCGCCCTAGGCTGGCCACCTTCAGGGAGCCATGAGCCGCCCCGTCCAGATCGTCCATACCCTCGCGGTCTTCATCGCGATCATGACCGGTGACGGCATGATCCTGAAGCCATCGGTGTGGATGTCTGTTGATTAAAGAAAGGTGGGTCCCGGAGCCGAAGCTCCGGGTTCTGTTTCGACGGTTACCCTACCGCAAGATGCTTACGCCGCGAGGCGGGCATCCATGACAACGTTATCGTTGGCATTTAGAGTTTTGGCCAAATGCTTGGAATAGGCAGAGCCTACGCCAAACCGGTCGAGTCCTTACCGGCGCTCTCGCGGTCCCTTTACCGTCCAGTCGATCCTATTTCGCCCCCATCAAAAGCGCATCACGATGCGTTCATGGTGGAGGCGCCGAGGTACTGCCCCCCGGGTCCTGCAACGTTATTATGAACCGGTCATCAACCGCATCTCCAAACTAGCGGATGAGCTGGCATTGGTCCAGCCGCTATCGTGGAACGTTTCTTGAAGGGGCGTCGCAATCGGTTGGGCCTGCAGGCTCAACAATCCAGCCTTGCCCCCTACGTCTTGGTAAGCCACCTTCGGGCGGCATGTCGTCCGAACACGCCTCTTACCCTTTCAAACGTGCCGCTATCATCGTCGTGAGTTTGCTGCTTGGCCTCGTGGCCATGGTGCTGGTGGGCGTGGCGATCGATGCGCCGGCGCAATCGGGAGGCATCGCAATGGCGACTGGCACCCTAGGCATCCCGCTCTTCATTGCGGGAGGTTTCGGCGCTCTCGTCGCTTTCGGCTCATGGGTCAACCGCCGAGACCAGCGTTTCTGAGCAAAGGCAAGCACTGTTCGTCCGTCAGGGATAGGCCCGCAATCTCGCGATGCTGATGCCCCTCGCCATCCCGGTCCTGATTGGGCTGGGCTTCTGGGTTGCCGGGACGCCGTTTTCGTCGAACTGAGCAGCCGCGCAATGAAGGCGCGTCGTGCCGTTGCTGCTCGGCCGAGGGATGCCGCGGCGATGTTGGGCATAGGCCGATCCACGATCGACAAGATGGTCGCCGATGGCAGCCTCAAAGCCCGCAAGCTCAGATTCGTCACCATAATCCCTCACGCAGAAGTAGTGGAGTAAATCTGACGCTTGGTACCCGTACCGTAACGTCCGAGAAGAATGGAAGCCGGACGTTCCAAGCTCCTCCATTGGGGTCAGCGTTCGCGCCGGTAGTGCATGGTGACTGCGCCATTGCGCAGCGGCTTCGCGGAGACCAGCTTGAGCCGTCGCGTATTGGGGAGCCCGCCCTGGTACAGGGTCGGCCCGTGGCCGGCGATCCTGGGATGGATGAGAAACCTGTACTCGTCGATCAGATCCAGCCGTTCCAGCTCGGTCGCAAGGTTGCCGCTACCGAGAAGCACGCCCGCCGGAGTCGCGTCCTTGAGCCTCTGCACGCCTGCTCGCAGGTCGTCCGTGATGTGGTGGCTGTTGATCCACGGGAAGTCCTTCCGTGTCGATGACACCACGTACTTCGGCTTGGCCTCCAACTTGACCGCCCACTCGCGTATCGACGGCGGCGCCTCCACCTCGCCGCGAGCGACCGCTGGCCAGTAGCTCTCCATCATCTCGTAGGTGATGCGACCCCACAGCATCGCTCCGCCCTCGTCCATCAGGCGGGTGAAGAACGCGTGCGTCTCCTCGTCGGCAATTCCTTCCTGGTGGTCGACGCAGCCGTCGAGGGTTACGTTCAAGCTGAAGGTCAACAATCCCATGCGGGGAGCCTACGCCATATGCTCAAAAGAACGGAGGGCTGTTGCTCTCGGTTGAGGTACAATTTCCGCTATAGGTTGGTAGCGGCCTCAGGACGTGGGTACCATCCGTCAGATTTTGACCGCTAGACGCTGCCGATGCTGGTGCCTGAACCCCCGATGGACGCGATCGACGAGTCTCCGTCTACCATCCTGGGCACCGGCTTCGCGACCATCGCGTCGCTGATCGTCGCTTGCCGATCAACCTGATATCGCCGGCCGTTCAGACGCTCGAGGTGGATGTCCTCGACGCTTAGAGCCAGATCGGGTCCGTGGTCATAGTCCCACCACCACGCGGGGTTTTGGCTTGGCGCCTTCTTGTAATCAACGGCCTCACGAAGAACGAGTCGCGGCCGGTATTGCCCATCGGCCTGCTCCTGCAGCAGCTCACGGAGCCGATCGCAGAAGGCGATCCAGGAGCTGCGGCCCGGCACGGTCGGGAAGATCCTCGGGGCATAGTCGTCGGTGGTGATCTCGCGCCAGGGGGGAGTCGGCAGCCATGCGCCGCTCTCCCTGGATCGCACCAAAGCCCCTCCCGATCCCAACTTGTCCTGACCCCGCGCCGCTCTGGCCATGCGGATAAGATCGCTCGCGGTGAATTCGTAAAGTGGCAGGTGACGTGTCCTCCCCGGTTTGGTCCCGAGGACCGGGCGGCCATTTCCAAGCCGGCTTGTTCGAAGAGTCAGGTCGCGGCTTCGCCAGAGACGATGCAGCCATGCTGCCGTCCTCAAGATGTCTTCGATCATCACGGCTCCTCGGGCAAACCACGTGGCCGGAGAAGACTGAGGCGTGGCCGTCCGCGACATTCTTAAAGTGCTGAACGGGCGCGCTAGGGGCGCACCTACCGCTCCGCCGCAATCATCGAACGGATGCGAGCTGCCATGGTTTCGATGGCAAAAGGCTTCGTCAGCACCGCCATGCCGGGTGCGAGATGTCCGTTGCCGAGAATGGCGTTCTCCGCGTAGCCGGTAATAAACAACACCTTTAGGTTCGGTCGGGTGACGCGGGCGGCGTCCGCCATTTGACGGCCATTCATGCCGCCGGGCAGGCCGACATCGGTAACCAGAAGGTCGATGCGGACATCTGATTGCAGCACCCTGAGACCTGCGACGCTGTCCCCTGCCTCGATGGCGACGTAGCCGAGATCTTCGAGAATATCTGTCACGAGCATACGCACCGTGGGCTCGTCGTCCACGATCAGCACCGCCTCGCCCTGTTCCGACCGAGGCAGATCCGTCACCGAGATCTTGCCGTCATCGGCCGCGACCTCGCCGTAGTGACGCGGCAGGTAGATACACACCGTGGTGCCCTGTCCGACTTCCGAATAGATCCGCACTTGTCCGCCCGATTGTTGGGCGAAACCGTAGATCATCGACAGGCCCAGGCCCGTACCCTCACCGATAGGCTTGGTGGTGAAGAACGGCTCGAACACCCGCTCGACGACCTCCGGCGGCATGCCGATGCCGGTATCGGTGACACTCAGGGCAAGGTATTGCCCTTCTGGAACGTCGTGCTGCCGGGCCGCTCTTTCATCGAGCCATTTGTTGGCCGTCTCGATGGTGATGCGACCGCCGTCGGGCATCGCGTCGCGAGCGTTGATGCACAGATTGAGAAGAGCGTTCTCAAGCTGTGGTGGGTCCACCAGAGCAGGCCACAGGCTGGCGGCGCCGATGACCTCAACCGTAATGGCGGGGCCTACCGTGCGTTGGATCAACTCCTCCATGCCCGAGGCGAGGCGGTTCACGTCGGTGGGCTTGGGGTCGAGGGTCTGGCGACGAGAGAAGGCTAGCAAGCGGTGGGTGAGAGCTGCTGCGCGCTTTGCGGCTCCCTGGGCCGCCATCATGTAGCGGTCCACGTCTGTGAAACGGCCTTGCTGCATCCGGGTCTGCATCAGCTCCAGCGAACCCGAGATGCCAGCCAGCAGGTTGTTGAAGTCGTGCGCAAGCCCACCGGTGAGTTGCCCGACAGCCTCCATCTTCTGCGACTGCCGCAGGGCCTCTTCAGCCTTGGCGCGGTCGGCAATTTCTGAAGCGACGCGATGCTCCAGCCGCTCGTTCAGGTCGAGAAGCCGCATCTCGGCAGCCTTGCGCGCTGTAATGTCGACAGCGGTGCCAATCATGCGGACGCACCGGCCAGTGCCGTCGAAGATGCCTCGCCCCTTAGCCGCTACCCAGCGGACGACGCCATCTTCCATGCCGATGGTGCGGTACTCGACATCGTAGAGCGGGCGCCGATCGGGATCGCTTGCGGCCTCATAAGCCGAGCGCGTCTTCTCACGGTCGTCCGGATGAACGCCCTTATGGAAGTTGTCCAAGGTCACCGGCACCTCCGGCGAGATCCCGAACATCGCCTTTACCCGCGGCGGCCAGAACATGGCTCCCGTCTGATGATCAACGTCCCACTGCCCGATCTCGCCGACCTCGATAGCGAGCCGCAGCTTCTCCTCGCTGAAAGCCAATCGTTCCTCGGCTTCTCGTCGCTCGTCGATGTCGATGACCGAGCCGACATAGCCAAGGAATTCACCGTCGGGGCTGAACCTTGCCGCCGCCGCGTCAATGGTCCAGCGGTAGGCGCCGTCCGCGCGACGTAATCGAAAGTCGACCCGATAATCGCGACGTTCGGCATTAGCCGAGACGAAGACCTGTTCTGCTGCCGGGCGGTCATCCGGGTGAACAGCGTTGAGCCAGCCATAACCTTCGCCAACGCCCGGCTCCTGTCCGGTGTACTCGTACCATCGAGCGTTAAGGTAGGTGCAATAGCCGCTCGGATCGGTCACCCACATCATCACCGGCGCGTTGTCGGCCATATTGCGGAAGCGCGCCTCGCTTTCGCGAAGCGCCGCTTGAGACGTGCGAAGCCTATCGATTACGACTTGCTGGCCGTGAGCGAGCTGATCGCGCCCCTCCGCATCGCCGCGCAGCCGGATCACCTCGCTGACGTCCTCGACGTGGTGGAGGATCAGGACAACGTTACCGTCTTTGCCAAGCACGGGCGTGTTAACCGGGGCCCACCACCGTTCGACGAAGCGCCCGTCCGGACCTTGCACGGCATAGCGCTGCACCGCCATTGCGTCTGTCGACCGCGTAGCAACCACACGCTCCAGCGAGGCAGTGAGATTGCGTACCCCATCGGCACTCGGGTCGTCCGGATCATCCGGGAAGACGTCGAACAGATGGCGCCCGATCTGTTCCTCGCGGGTCTTCCCCGTCGCCCGGACGTAGGCGCCGTTCGCGGCGACGATGGTCCAGTTGAGTGGAGCGACCACGAGGAGGGGTGTCGGCGACGCGTCGAACAACGCCTGGAAATCTGCGGACGGACCGGCACCGTGGGCTGTTTCCGTGAGCCGTCTTTCTAAGGTGTCGCTCTCCGCGTCACTCAGGTTCGTAGTACGGAATTGCTTGATGGTGGTCGCCGGCGGATCAGGTTCGTTCAAGGCGCTACCATCTTATCGAGAAAAGAGCTGATTCCGCTCTCAAGCACCAGCACGGTAAGGCGTGTCGGTGGTGCCTGCTACCAAGTTAGAGACTCGAGCCGCTACATACGTCGTCGCAGTGGACGGGCTTGGCATCAAGAAGGATCCTGCGCCCGGCGGGATGCCGCGAGTGTTCACGCCTGAACTGGCCGCGCGAGCTGGTTCGCCATCCTCTTCAGTGCAGACCTAATAGAGATGCTGCTTGGTGGCGGATGGATTTTGACCAAGTGCTCGTCCACAAACCGCTGAATGCGTCTTCCATCCAGCGAGCAAATGTTTTCCATCGCACGCATGACTAATAAACATACAGATGCATGATATGGTATGGCGGTAATCTTACTTGCAAGGCCTCGTCGTTCCAGCCTCCCTCCACATCGCATCTTTGACATGTTATTGCGAACAAACAAGTTTTGTGTACGTTCGCGCATCGGTAGGTGACAGGCATTCAAATTCATGCAGCTTCAGCTGCGAACTCTTCGTCGGCAACCTGATGGTCTCAGCCCGGTTGAGACCACATATGTTGACATTGATGCTGCAACTGCCGAGCAGGCGATCGCTCAGGCAGCATTGATTGTTGAAGCCACGCTGTCGGGCTGGACTGGGGTCGCCATGCTGACCAGCGACAGCGGAGCCTTGATATGGTCGATCCGCAAAGGCATGCCCAGACCGGTGGGGCAAGGCGATTTGACAGCAATCTGATCGGCTTCCAGATGCAGCGCTAAGTTCCGGCCGTCCTCGGCGGTTTGTGTAAGCCTCGGTGCAAGCCGCTCAATCCGTTGTGTCCATAGCCGCCACGGGGTGGCCAGGGGGAGGAAATTAGCCTCATCGAGGGCGAACTCCGGGTGTTCACCCTGCGCAACGGTCATGCGGAACGGCTCTTCACCTGGAGGGCCGATCAACACCACGGTAAGCGTGTTGATCCCGTCGTGCAGCCATGAGGTCACATCGTAGGTGAACCCATCCTCACCTGAGTCCATCCCCTCCAGCGCAGGCTGGGTGACCGCGTAGGTGTTGAGACTGACCATAGCACGGCTCCCCGCGCCCCACAGTGTGAGACGCAGCCGCTCCCCGGCTCGCATTTGCATGATTTGCCCCGATTCAAGGGCTAACGTGACTGGTATATAAGTTTTCCACAACGGGAACACATCGCGAACAGCAACACTCTGTTAACCCTGTGTCGGCACGGGCGCAGTCGCCGCGATCTGCGACTCGAAGGTTCTTCCCGATGGTACGAAGTCAGACACACGGCAGCGGCTCAGCTTTTATCAAAGCGTGACACCGAAGATGGGATATGGATGGCGATCCTTGGTTGATCGCGGCCATTCAGATGACCCCTGCTGTTCGGCAAGCGCCGACATCCCGTCCTGCATGGACTCCGTGCCCTACATGGGCTTCGTCTCGCGTGGGTCGCCACTGGGATCACTTCATGTCCGGCGTGGGACAGGCTTTAGGGCAAACGTTCCCGCCAATCTACGGAGAGCCGACGGGCCGGATGCTGATCGCGATTGCTGCTCTGCAGAGTTTGGACGTGATCAGCCTGACAGCCAAGGTCGCTGAGAATAAGGAAGCATTGCCGTAAAGTTCGCCTGCCCGAACCGTTATCTTCAACGTGCCACTTCGGGCCCAAGCGTGGCCATTTGCGGCCATGCCCGTCCGGCGCAAACACCGGTTCTTTCGAGGTAGGGCGCGGGTGGGGCTCGCCCACCCGGTCAGACCAAGACGGGTTTCGGCGTGTCCTATTGGAACGATCAGTGCCGATGCGGCGCTTTAGCTTAGCGGGTTGGGAAAGAAGCAGGACAAGGCGTGAATGAGAGTAGCCAGTATCGGGTAGAGATACCTTGGCGTGTTGTTGAGAAGCCAGACCACGTTGTCATCGAAGATGCTTCCGGTGTTGCCCTGGCGCATATCGCCATTGACCCAAATCGAAGGCCCGATGGCACACCCGGGCAGATGACACGGAGCGAAGCTTTGGCTGTAGCGCAGGGCATGGTCGCCGATCAGGATAGAAACGCGGCGATCCTTCGTGTATCTGAGATGATCGCAGCTAACCAGCGCGAGCTGAGCGGCAGAAGTCGCACATATCATTAGGTCTGGATAAGGCTTGCAAGGCGTTTACCGCTAGAAGCTGCCGCGGAGAGGATCCGGCGCGGCATGGTCATCGCGATCGCCATCTTGCCCGGTCTTCTCTTTGATGAGCCCCTCAAGGAGCGAGACGACCCCGAGCAATGCGACTTTACCCTCAGGCGATGCATCCTGGTTGTTGACCATCTGGCGGACCGCGATCTGCACATCCTGCAAGGCCTGCAGGTAGCCTACTTCGTACTCGGTCATCACTCACCCTTTCGTTGGCCGTGCCAGCAGGATCACCGTCCGCATCGCACAGCGCATTGAAGCTTGCATCTGCCATCGTCTGGAAGGTGACGATGAAGCCCGCGAGCATCGCGAACGTGCACAGGTCACTGTGCTTCACAAGGCCGTAGAAGCCGGTGGCCCGCAGGATGGTGATTTCCGGATGGCGCGCGAAGCGTTGCGCCACAGACTGAGGTTGCTCTGACTGAAGCGAAATGCCCTACGATGAAGAAAAACATATTCACGCGCAGCAATTTCTCATCTATAGTAAAGGAGAAATCCACAAAATTGTGATTAAAATGCAATCTAACTTGGGTCGTTCTGTCTCCTGGTCACCCACCGTTGCCCTGTCTTGGTTCTGGGGACTTGGGTTTTTCTATGCCATTCATGTAACTTTGACGAATGGATGGCTCGGATTTCTTGCATTCGCATTGCCGAACGCCATTGGGCTATGCCTGTTTGGTTGGATTGTCGGAGCGCCCCATAGGAGTCCTGAAAAAGTACTGGCGTCTATAGGCGCGAAATATACTACAATGTTCCTATTTTGCCAGATGCTTGCGGTCTCGGCCACAATATTTGGATTTGCAAAATATGCTTGGCTACCCATGTTTGGCCCTAGTGCTTGGCTTGGAATCGTGATTCTTATCCTGGTCGCATGCTCGATTGGACATGCGGTCCCGCTTCGGAATCTCAGGCTCCTGCATGTTGCCTATCTTGCCCTGGGAGTGGGCGCGTCGTCCATGGCGCTTGCTGGCTTCGCCCCAGTCCCGGAGGCCGGCAACGTTCCACTCGCCGCCTTCGACGAGCGCTTCTACGGCCTAGCGCTTCCAACCCTCGTCGGCTTTCTGCTCGGTCCCTGGATGGACGTGCAGCATTGGCAGCGAGCGGTGGAGATCCGCCGCCACGGCGGATCGATCCGAGTTGCCTACGTGGTCGGCGCTGGGCTGTTCCTGGTGCTCCTCACCATTAACGCCTTTCTCGCGGCGGCGGTGGGAACTGCTGGCAACATGGTCTCGGCAGACGGCCTCCCAGAGGCACAGCCGGCGGTGGCGCTTGCCATCGGCCGAAACCCTGTTGATGTCGTTGTGTTGGCCTTTACGGCGTGGACTATCATTGCCGCCGCCTCGACCATCGATAGTTTCTACGCCGCCACCCGTTGGCGCATGACTGCAGTCACAGCTCGGAGCACATCGCCGCTATTGGCTTTCATCCCAGGCGGGTTCATCGCGTCTCCTGTCTGGATCATGATTGCCTCCTTCGCCATTGCAGCCGCGATGATAGGGGCGAACCTGTCTCTTATGTACGTGATGCTGCCGTTCGCGTCATTCCTCGTCGGCGCTGCTGCCTGCCTTGTTTGCGAGACACTCGGAGCCCGCAGTCGATACGATGCGGCGCTCAGCTACATGATCGGCCTAACTGCTGCCCTGATCTTCGTCGCTGGCTATCTCACGCCGGTTCCGGCATTCTTGGCTATTGCGCCGCTCGTCGGACTCATCGGTGCCTTTCCGACGATGCTCGAGCTCTTCGGCTTCGTAGATAAATCCAGCTCAGTGGCACGAGTGCCAATTGAGGAGACGGTTTCTGAAACGGGATCCCCATCAGGAGCTGCCGTTCTGACCGTCGCGCGCGAAGATGCAGTCACCGCACACGGCTTCGACGGCCAATGGTTCATCATGCACATGATTCCGACGTACGACGATACCAATTCTGTCGGAAACATTTACTTCGCAAACTACGTGCGCTGGGTCGGCAAAACCCGAGAGCTGTTTTTCAATGTCTGCATGCCTCAGTTCGATTTGAAAACCACAAGCTTCTATGTTCTGACGAAATCGTTCACGCATGATTTCCGCCGGGAGGCGGGAGAGTTTGAGCCGATAACCGTTCGCCTAAAGATTGCTAGCCATAATCGAAAATTTGTGGTCTTAGCTCACGAAATTTACAGCCGAAATCACGGGCTTCTCGGCCGCGGCGAACAGTCTCTGATGTTCGTGGATATGCGTATTCCGACGAAGCCGGCCGGGGATTCCGATTTGAAGCCGGCCGTCGTTCCGAGGCGAAGCCGGCCACCAT
>NZ_JAIETD010000157.1 GCF_019745455.1 Methylobacterium sp. | reverse complement strand
ATCATACGAGCTATAGCCGCGCGACAGGCTTCTCCGTCTGATTCCTGATGCTCCCCCCATCCGGGAACCCATTGTCGCGCTCGCTGGATGAACTCGGCCGCTACCCCTTCCTTCCGAAGGTGGTGGATGAGGATGGGGATCGATGCTTTGTCCTGTGTGTCCAAGTGTCTGCCTTGAGACACGTCGAAGATGCGGGCGAGATCCAGGGCGAGCTTCAAAGCCAGTGAGTGCTGCACCACATTGAAGGCATCCATCCCGTCGATATGTCGGCCGGCGAGATGTTGAGCCACGACCTCGTTCGCGGCTTCCATCGTCTCACAAACATCGATGGCGATTTTGATATCAGGCAGGAGCAAGGAGACGATCGCTTCGACTCGCTCGACGGCCTTCTCGGTCAGCATCGCGCTCGCTCGTTTGGACTGGAATAGACATCGATAATTGGCATCCAAAACTTTGGAAAGCCTTTTGCAAACCGCCTCTAAGCCATTGATCTAACGATCATCCTATATCGCGTCTTTTGCAAAATTATTGTTATATCTCAATGCTTCCACCTAGCTTGAGGTGCTAGTCCTGCAAGGGGTGGAGGTTCGAGTCCTCTTGGCCGCACCAACTTGAATGAGTTGGTGTTTCTCGTCTGAGTTTTCCGATTGCTCCCAGCGAGCCAGATCGGTTTCCTTGTGAAATCCCGAGACGGATATATGCGCTGCGAGTGCGGCCCGTGTTCGGCCCATCATGCCTAAAGGCGGTCGCGTCATCGCGGACCGCGGTTGCAGAGTCCCGGCATGCTCCACGTTTCGTTGGTTGGCGCGACAGTCATTCACGCCGTCACGGTCCCCGCAGGCAACCTACGCCTTCACCAGCCGACGATCAGGTGGTCGAAAATCACCATCGCCCGCCGACAAGGGGTGGGCGGCTGAGCTTCATCGGCTGAACGATGCTGAGGCCAGGAAGAGGGGGCGCTGGGGCCGCCCATGTCCGTCAAGCGATCCGGAGGAAGCGGACCGTCGTTCGCGTCCACGAGAAATGGCTCTAAGACACCTCAAGCGACCTTCAGGTCCGCTCCGGTGATCGGCTCCGCACCATGCGTGTACTGGGCAAACTCACCGATCAAAGAGGGGCGACCCATCAGGTAGCCTTGAGCGGCGTGACACTGCTCGGCAATGAGGAAGTTCAGCTCCGCATCCGTCTCGACGCCCTCTGCCAGGACCGGTAGCCCGAGACCACGGCCGAGGCCGAGCACGGAGCGCACGATGGCTGCCGTCTGCTCGTTGGTGTCGACCGATCGAACGAACGATCCGTCGATCTTGATCTTGTCGAATGGGAAGGAGCGCAGATTCGACAGCGACGAGTAACCCGTGCCGAAGTCGTCCATGGCGATGCGCAGGCCGAGCGACTTCAGCTGCCGCAGCGTCAGCAGCGCTCGGCTCGGGTCGCGGATGAGTGCCGTTTCCGTCACCTCAACCTCCAGCCGGTGCGGCGCCAGGCCCGTCTGCAGCAGGATCTCGTGCACGAGATTGACGAGGTGGGGGCTATGGATCTGCACCGCCGAGACGTTGACTGCCAGCGCGAGCGGCCTCGGCCAACTCGCCGCCTCGCGGCAAGCCTCGCGAAGCACCCATTCGCCGATCTGCAGGATGGCGTCGCTTTCCTCGGCGATGGGGATGAACACGGCTGGGGAGATGTGCCCTCGTTCTGGGTGGTTCCAGCGCAGCAGCACTTCGAAGCCGATGACCTCGCCGCTGCCGACGACCGTCTGAGGCTGATAGACGAGGTGCATCTCTCCGCGTGCCACGGCGTGGCGCAGGTCGTGTTCCAACAAGCGGCGCTCTCGCACGTCCGCACCCATGCGCGCCTCGAAGAAGCGGTAGGTGCCGCGGCCCTCGGACTTGGCCCGGTAGAGTGCGGTGTCGGCGTAATTCAACAGGCTCGCCCGCTCCTCCGCGTCGTCAGGGTAGAGGGCGATGCCGATGCTGGAGGCGATCTGCGGACCGCTAGCCTCCGGATTGCCGGAGCGCAGCGCCTCGAGGATCCGCTCGGCCAGGCGCCCAGCCTCGGAAGGCCCCTCGCAGGGCATCAGGACGGCGAATTCATCGCCGCCGAGGCGGGCCATCATCTGCGTTTCGGCGAGTTCGCCGGTGACGATGCGAGCGACGCTTTCCAGCATCGCGTCGCCGGCGGCATGTCCGAACAGATCGTTGACCTCCTTGAACCTGTCGAGGTCGAGGCAGAGCACGGCGAGCTTGCGATGGCCCGCATCCGCCGCCCTCATCTCAACGTCGATCCGCTTGCCAAAGCTGGCGCGGTTCGCGAGCCCTGTCAGTGCGTCGTGGTGAGCGAGGAATTGGATCTGGTGCTCGGCTTGACGGCGAGCCCTCAGATCGCGGACGGCGACGGCGTAATGCGGCCGACCGGCATACTCGACCATCTGCATGATGACCTCGACCGGAACCAACCCGCCGTCCGTCCTCCGCAACTCCGCCTCGACCGGCCGCTCTGGCTGGCTGGCAAGGGCCAAGCGCGTGGCCTCGGCGGGAAGGAAAGCCGAGAGCGCCGCGCCGGCGAGCCTCTCCTGAGGCAAGCCAACGAGGCGAGAGAAGCTGTGGTTGGCACTGACGATGGTGTCACCGGTACAGACCAGAAGTCCTTCGACGGCGGCATTGGCGAGGCTGCGCAGGCGGTCCGCCTCACGCTCGGCCTGTCTACGGTCGCGAAGGTCGAGGCCCAGAGCGGCTCCGGCAAGCAGCAGAATGGCAAAGCTCGCCAGCGCGACAGCGACGGCGAGCCAGCTGTTGGGTACTGCCGTTTCGGAAACCAAGACACTGGGGTCTGGGGTGATGGTCACGGCGCCCATGGCGGTGAAGTGATGGCCACAGATGGCCAGAACGAGCAGGAAGGCGCCCGGCAGCTGCCGCCGCATTCCTCGCCCGCCGGAGCCCATGGCCAGCGCAGCGCCGCCCAGCACGGCACCGAGTGCCAGCGAGACGATCACCGTCGCCGGCTCCCACGCCTTGTGACCGGCCACATCGTAAGCAGCCATGCCGGTGTAGTGCATTGCGGCGATGCCGATACCCAGGATCGCTCCACCACCCCAGGCGGCGAGGCTGCCGTCGACGAGAACCGCGAGGCCCAAGCCGCTTCCGACCAGAACGATGGCGATCACGAGGGACACGGCGGTAAGCGCGATATCGTATCCGCCAGGCAAGCCGGGTGCATAAGCGAGCATGGCGATGAAGTGCGTCGCCCAGATGCCGGAGCCGCCGGCGCCAGCTGCGACGGCAAGCCATGCTGCCTGCATCCAGCTGTCCGCCCGGCGTGCGTGACTGACGAGGCAGACCGTTGTCACCGCCGACAACCCACAGATGGCGGCCGCAAGAGCGACGAGCCGCAGATCATGTGCCTCGACGAGGCAACCGACGACAGTGAGCATAAGGGGTCCTGTTAGACGTTCGCTCACCGTTGATACGGTCCAATTCTTTTTTTATCGTTCGCAAGTATGAGCGGCACATCGGTTCACGATTTCGTGCAAACGCGCTGAACTTAACATTTATTTATATTGTCTGCACGCGAGTTAGGGGGTGAATCTGGATGATATCATCGGATATATTTATGTCGACGCGCAAGAATTCAATCGATTACGCAAGCTCGAGTTAGTCTCGGTCTTGATTAGCTGGCGCGAGGGCCTGTTAACGTGACGCACGGATGCGGTCGTTGGGAGCGGGAGCAATCCACCTCATCTGCTTGCGAGGATCATGTCCGCTTTCTGCGATGATGGCGTGCGCCATGGGCGGAGCCTCGCCCATGGCGAGTGAGGCGTGCGAGTGAGGCGTGATTGAGCGCAGGGGTCGGGGGGGCTCTCTCGATGCGGCGGTATGGGGGCTCTGGCCGCCTGTTCGATGGAGTGTCGGGATCCGCAAAAACAAATTGCAACTGTCCCGCATCGTGGGACGTTCAAACGCGCCGTATTTCGTCAATCAGGACGTCTCGGCCCTTCACCCTGCATCATCGGATTGCCCCAATGCGCACCCTCATCGTTGCCTTGAGCCTCCTTGCACTGACAGCGCCTTCGCTCGCCGGCTCGGGATCAAAGCGAGGTAATGCCGACCTGGAGAAATATTGCGCCGGTGATGCGTTGAGCTTCTGTGCCGGCATCCCGCCCGATGATCCGGCCATGGATGCATGCTTCAAGAAGAACATGTCCAAGCTATCGGAGAACTGCCAGGGCGCCATCAAGGCTTACCAAGCCTCTGGCGGCAAATAAAATTAGAGCCCGTCACCGATCAAACCCGTCGATTCCTGCGGCGAGGCACAAGCTGCCGATCCGCAGGATTCGGCCGCGCCAACGTGATTTGTTCGCGTTGGCGTAAGACGTTCCGACGTGAGCTTCGTCTCCGTCGTCTGTTTCCGATACAGCTTACAGAAGATCTTCCGCAGCGGCGCCTGCAACCCCGAAGCACCTCGGGGATGCTTGGCGTGGGTCCGTCATGGCAGCCATCCTTGCCTTTCGTCGCCCCTGGATGAGACCGATCCGCATCCCCGTTGATCTCAAGAGCCTATACGTTCATGGGGCATAACTTAATCCTTGGTGCGGATAAGACAGAGTGTCGCATATGGGGCTTCAGCCCTGGGCAGCCCTGGGCTCAACGACAGATAGTACCGGTCGAGACAAGAACCGGAGGAAATCTATGCGCCGCCTCGCTCTCACCGCTGTTCTGCTTTTCGCTCTTCCCGTTTCGGTACAGGCGCAGGATGCCGGCGATCCGGCCGCTGGCGAAAAGGCCTTCGCGCCATGCAAGGCGTGCCATCAGATCGGCAAGAATGGTGTCGGTCCCAACCTCGTCGGCGTCGTCGGCCGAAAAGCGGCAAGCTACGAGAATTATAATTATTCCGCCGCCCTCAAAGGCGCCGACATCACCTGGGACGACGCCAATCTCCACGACTGGTTGAAGAACCCGAAGACCAAGGTGCCCGGAACCAAGATGGTGTTTGCGGGCTACCCCGACGACAGGAAGATCAACGACGTCATCGCCTATCTCAAGACACTGAAATAGGCGTTGTGACCTGAAGGTCAGCCAAGCCGTTCGCCGCTATCCCTCGCGATAGTCCCCTGCCTGCTCCGAGGGAATGCCCTTGGCGAGGGCGAGGGCCACCTCGTAGAGCAGCAGGTCGATGAGATGGCGCATCGAGGTCGTACCGGCCTCCTCGATGACCGCCCGTGCCGCCATGCAATGGTCGGCCAGGATCTCGAGGGCGTCGTCGGATATAATCATCTGGGTCGCGGACATGGGATTGGGCCTCCTGGCACGGGGGTGGCGATCACGCCGCGAGGTAGCGGACTGTCGAAGGAGCGAGGACGGATGCGGTATCGCCGCGGACTCCGCGGAGGCGGGCGAGCGTGCGGCCATCGAACTCGGCGGTTGCGGCCAGGATGTCCTCGCCACTGATCGGCTGAGGCAGGCCGAGGGGCTGCGCCCGGAAATGCAGTTGGACGACGTGGAGCAGGTAGAGAGTCGGCATCTGCAGGACGAGGCGGCGCACTCCGCTCGCGAGGCCCCACTCGACGATGCCGGTCAGGAGCGCGATCGAGACCGGGTTGACCGCCTTGCCGCGCGCCCGGTGCGAACGGGCGACCGCCTGCCGGGTCCACTCCCAAGTATCCGGTCCGCGGGGCAGATCGCCCTCGCAGAGTTGCGGCATGACGTCGGAGAGGAGGTGTGGCCTCGTCGTCGGAAGGAGTCGGCTATAGCCGACGACGCGATCGCCTTCCATGGCGAGGAAATGGATCGCATGCTGCGTATCAAACTGGTCGATCTCGCGGAAATCGGCTCTTGCCAGATCCGTCCAGCCTTTTTCGACGACGAACACGTCGTGGCGAAGGCGCCAGACCTGCTCCATCGTATCGGAATACTGATGAGCATTAGCGGCAGTGATGATGTGGATCATGGCGAGGCCTCCCTAGTCGGAGATTGTCTCGCATGTCGCCGCGCGTCGGCGTACTACGGGAAATCGTAGGGCCCACGACGTTCTTCCGAACATTGCATTCGGGATGCGTGTATCGGATGCCTTCGCGGGCGATCGAGTCCGTCGGAGGCGAGTGCGTCGAAGCCCGCGATCAGATGATGAGGCCGCGGCGCAGCGCCATGGCGACTGCTTGGGTCCGGTTGGTGGTTCCGAGCTTGGCTCTGGCCGATCGTAGATGGAAATCGACGCCATGGGTGGAGATGCCCATCACCTCGCCGATCTCCCAATCGGTCTTTCCTTCCGCAGCCCATTGGAGGGCTTCGCGTTCACGCGGCGCCAGTCGAACCGGCGCCGCCACGCCCTGGCCGGCAAGCAAGATGAGATGGCCGAAGGCGTAGGTCGCGACGAGCTGCAACATGCCCCTGTCGAGAGGATCGATCCCGAGGCGATCGCCCGAGACGCTGAAACCCGCGATCTCGCCGTCGAGGGTCTGGAGCGGGATCGTCAGCCCGTCGCTGAGGCGGAAGTCGGCGGCCTCGTCCATGATCCGGCGCGACGTCGTCGTCAGCGGCCCCTCCTTGAGGTCGAGCCAGGAAAACGGTGAGGAGCCGGTGCCGAGGCGTTGGACGGTCGGGTCGTGGAACGCGTAGCCGCGCGACAGGTAGCGTTTGCCCCATTCCATCGGGAAGGTGTTGATCAGCACGTGATTGCGATGGTGGCGGACGGGGGTTCCGGGCACCGGAACGGTGCCGGCCATCACGTGGGAAACGCCGAGATCCGCGAGTTCGGCCATCAGAAGCGAAGCGACGTCGCCGCTGCTCGCGGTCCGGTCTAGCGACCGTAGGAAGCCGAGCGTCTGGTCCAGGGATTTGCGTGTCATCCACCATCTCGGCGGTAGGGTCGTCGCGATATTGGGAGATGACGGAGATTTGTTGTCAATGATCAGAAGTGACTGAATTCGTTCACCGCCCAAGATTTCGGCGGATTGCCTTTGGAGGGTGCGCTTCTGGCGCTGCCGGGCCTTGCCTCAGCCGAAGAGGTCCACGGCCACGAAGCCGCGCTCGGTGAGGCGTTCGGCCAGAACGCGGCGATGGCAGAGCTGCGGATCGCGCTCGAAGCACAGGAGGCATGTGGGAGCATCTGCCGCCAGATCGGCCAAGGCATCGAGCGCGAGACCACTATCGGCAGTATCGAGCACCTCCTCGCAATAGATCCGGCGCATCAGGGCTGTGTCATGGGCGCGGGCAGCCTGCCGTCCGGCCTTGGGTGTTCCGAGCACCCTCAGGTGGTCGTAGCTGAGGCCGGACTCGACGAGGAAGCGGCCGAGGGCCCCTTTCGAGAAGCCGCGCTTGCGCGAGTTGGCGACGGCGCGAACGTCGGCAAGGCGAGCGACTCCCGCCGCGGCGAGGGCGTCGCGCAGGCGCTCGGGATCGAGCCCTTCGTAACCGATGGTGAAGATCGTCTGCAAAACGGTGCCTCCGATGCCCGGGCGACATTGGTCAGGCCGCTCGCAGGCTCAAGTTGCCCACAGGCAACGCCTTACGGAATTTCGCCTCAATGACCGCAAAGCTCTGTTAACTGCGCTCGGGCATCCATGATCCAAGTGCGTAGGCGTGGGGTGATGGACGTGGGGGCGATGTCGCTAACGAATCGACGCGCGGCTGGGCTCGGCTCTCGTCGTGGCTGGATGCGAAAGGCCGTCGCCGCGGCCTTGCTGGCGAGCCTCGCCGCCTGTGCCGGCACAACCGACCTGTATCCCGAGAAGGGCGATGCCAAGCCTCATCCCGGCGTCGCTCGCGCCAAGCAGCATCCGATCCAGGGCATCGACATTTCGAAATGGCAGGGCCGCGTCGATTGGGCCTCGGTCCGCAAGGCCGGCACCCAGTTCGCCTTCATCAAGGCTACCGAGGGCGGCGACCACGTCGACGAGCGCTTCCGCGAGAACTGGGAGGGCGCGGCGGCGGCCGGCGTGCCCCGCGGCGCCTATCACTTCGTGTTCTGGTGCCGCTCGGCGCAAGACCAGATGGCCTGGTTCAAGAAGAACGTGCCGATCGACCCGACCGCCCTCCCACCCGTCCTCGACGTCGAGTGGAACGGCCATTCGCAGCTCTGCCCGAAGAAGCTGCCGAAAGCTCAGGCCCTGAGCATGGTGCAGTACATGCTCGACGAGATGGAGCGCTACACCGGCAAGCGTCCGATCATCTATACGGACATCACCTTCCATAAGGACGTGCTCGAGGGCGAGCTGCCGGACTATCCTCATTGGGTCCGCTCCACCGCTGCCGAACCCGAGCAGCGCTTCGCCCGCCGCAAATGGATGCTGTGGCAGTTCACCTCCACGGGGCGGGTGCCCGGCGTGCGGGGCGACGTCGATCGCAACGCCTTCTACGGCACGACAGCCGAATGGGCCTCGTTCCTCGCGACGGATTGCGACCCCCGTGACCACCACCACCTGTCGAAGCAAGGTCGGTGCACCGAGAAATAGGGTAGCGGACCCATCCTCGGGTTGATGCCCGGTCATCATCGACGCAACGGGGTCCCGGTCGAAACGAAAAAGGCTCCCTCGTGCCCGATGCGCGAGGAAGCCTTTTCAATCAGAGGTCGTCTGCCTTACGGGCAGGGACGGCGGCGTCCATCGTTGCCGAGATAGGTACCCGTACGGGGGTCGTAGGACCGGAAACGCTGCGTGCAATAGGCGACCTGATCGCCGATGGGCGCAACTTCTTGTTCTTCGGCGTATCCCCCATCATAGTAGACGGGAGCATAGCCCGACCCATAATAGTCGCTGCCATAGTAGCTGCTGCCTAGGCCGTAGCCAATGCCGGCTCCGGCAAGACCGAGGCCGACGCCCAATCCGAGGCCGCCATAGCCGCGGCGGTAGCCGTACCCGCGCCCACCGTAATAACCGCCACGATTGCCGGCGAAGCCTGCGCCGCGATAGACCGAGCCGCCGCCAAAGCCTCGGACCGGTCCGCCGTAGCCACCTCCAAAGCCTCGATTCCCGACGACGGTACCGCCGCCGAAGCCCCGGTTGCCTCCAGCGAAGCCACCGCCACCGCCTCCGGCCACGAGCCCACCACCGAGAGCGTTGCCACGGAAGCTGCTTCCCGCCGCACCAACGGCGCCATTACCGAAGCCGCTCCGGCCGGCACCCGCGTTGCCGACCGAAATACCTCCGCCGAGAGCGTTGCCGCGGATGCCGTTGGCTTGAGCGTTGGCGATCGTTGGAAGATACGCGAGACTGCCAATCAAGGCTGCCGACGCAAAAAGCAGAGTTTTCATGGAATCCACCTGAAGTTCTAGAAGCGAACGTAACAGGTGAACGCGGGGCGAAGCCGGGAGTTCACGCCCTGCACGGGCGCAGTGTGTCACAGTTTGTTTCTTCGAGTGGCTCGGCAGCACATCGGATGACTTTATTGGTTCACCGAGCCGCCGGCCATCGAAGCGGCAGAGAACCCTACCACTCGATCGATGCCGGTGAGTCGTTCATCGACGGAGCTTTCAGGCACCGACCACGCAACGCCCTTCGTCCTGCGGTGACCCCTGCCGGACCCTGTTCCGGCCCATGCGCTTCGCTTGATAGAGAGCTTCGTCAGCAGCCGCGACGAGGCCGGCCGGGCCCTCGACTTCATCGGTGGTCGTGACGATGAAGCCGCCGCTGACTGTCACCGAGAGTGACGCAGTCGGTGACGGCAGGTCGAGGGAGATCACCTCCGCGGCGACGGCTGCTCGCAGCCGCTCGGCGATCGTCGAGGCCAGACGGCCATCGGCGTAGGGCAGGATGACGGCGAATTCCTCGCCGCCGTAACGCGCCAGGATGCTCGTTCCAGGACCGATGCATCGATCAAGACAGCGTGCCACGGCCTGAAGGCACTGGTCCCCTGCGAGATGCCCGAGCGTATCGTTCAGGCGTTTGAAATGGTCGATGTCGAAGATGATGAGGCCGATCGCGCCGCCGCTGGTTGCATGTTCCCTCCACAGCCGGCTGAGGGCGACGTCGAAGGAACGGCGGTTTCCAATTCCCGTCAGTCCGTCGGTCTCTGACAAACGGCGCAGCAAGCTGTTGTGCTCGGCGAGCGCCTCAACTGCCAATTTCTCGCGAAGGGTGTGGAGGAAGTTGCGCCTCTCTCCCTCTTCCATCCGGTAGGTCGCGAGGACCATGTAGGCTGCCGAACTCGCAAAGAGCAGCACGGCGAAGATCCTCACCGTCGGATCGAGCCCGCTATGGGCGAGGGTGCTCGTCCCGCCAATGGCGACGCAGACGCTCGTGAAAAGCACCGAGCGCCGATAGGAGAGCGGGAGAGCGACGTTGCCGAACAGCAAGACGCACGCATAGGTGAAGACGAGAAACGGAGCGTTGACCGAGTGCGAGAGGTGGCAGAGCGCCACGTTCCCGATGAAGATAGGATGTTGATTTCCGCTGAGAGTTGACCCGGCGTTTTCGTTGAGAAGTGACCCAGGTTCAGGGGTTGATGTTTATCAT
>NZ_JAIETD010000113.1 GCF_019745455.1 Methylobacterium sp. | reverse complement strand
CTTCCTCGGCATTCCTGGCATCCTCCAAAGGCTCGAAAGCCTACTTCAGGGAGGACCACTTTTCAGGGGGCAGGCCAAGCGACGCGGAACGGTTGGCTGCGACCGCTCCCGTCCGCTCAAGCACACCCAGCGCGCCCGCATCGTCCTGCTCTCAGCCGAGCGCCTGAGCGTCCAGGACGTCGCCCGGCGGGCGGGCGTCAGCCGCCCAGCCGTGTGGCGCTGGCAGCAGCGCTACGCCAAGGCGGGCGTCGAAGGTCTGCTACGCGACAAGACACGTCCACCCGGCACGCCGCCCCATTCGACCGAGACGGTAGCCGAGGTCCTGGCGCTGACCTGCTCGGAGCCGCCGGGCGAGGTCGCTCACTGGACTGGTCGTGCCGTAGCTCGTGCTCTCGGGATCTCGTTACGGGCCGTGCAGCGGATCTGGGACGCTCACCGCCTCCAGCCGCATCGTCTGCGCACGTTCAAGCGCTCGCGCGATCCCGCTTTCGCCGCCAAGGTCGAGGATGTCGTCGGCCTCTACATGGACCCGCCCACCCACGCGGTGGTGCTGTCCATCGATGAGAAGAGCCAGATCCAGGCGTTGGAGCGGACGCGCCTCGACCGGCCACTCGCCCCCGGCCATCCCGCCGCCCAGACCCATGACTACACCCGTCACGGCACGACGACACTGTTTGCTGCCCTCGATGTTTTGGCGGGTACCGTGCTCGGCCGTTGCATGCAGCGCCACCGGAACGGTGAGTTCGTCCGGTTCCTCAACGCCGTCGATGCCGCTGTCCCGCCCGGCAAGGCGATCCACGCGATCCTCGACAACGTCGCTACCCACAAACATCCGAAAGTGCACGCCTGGCTGGCTCGCCACCCGCGCTGGACGTTCCACTTCACCCCGACTTCGGCCTCGTGGCTCAACGACATCGAGGGCTTCTTCTCAGCGCTGACTCGTCGTGCGCTGCGGCGAGGCTCCTTCACCGGCGTCGTCGACCTGCAGGCGGCGATCAAACGCTACATCGCCGAGCACAACCGGCGCGCCAGACCTTTCGTCTGGACCAAACCCGCCACCGACATCCTCGCCGCCGTAAGCCGATCCCCTGAACCATCCGTCTGAGCCACTGCACTAGCAGCGCAACACGGAGGCCGAGAAGACGGAGCTGAAGGCCGGCCGCCAAACCCTGCTCAAGCAGTTCGTCGGTCATGCGCGGGTTGCCGTAGGTCTCGTGCGAGAGCGGGAAGGCGGACCGGAGATGGGCAAGCAGCACGAGATCTTCGCGCTGCCGAGCCAAGGCCGAACCATCCTTTCAACCAAAATAGCCGCTTGGGCTGACGATGAGGGCCTTGCACTGACGCACGACAGAGAAGTCTTTCTTCGCTAAGTCAATGAGGCAGAACCCCATCGACTTTCCTCCTTGGCGAAAAAGCTGCGACCCGCTTCAGGATCTCTCACTCCTGACGCAGAAGCTCGTTCTCACGGCACAGGCTCTTGAGCTCGGCGGCCATGTCCACCTGCCGGTCGGCCAGCGGGTGGTCCATCGCCCGCTCACGCCGACCGTCAATCCAGTTGCGCAGCGTCGATATCCCGAAGCCCAGATCGGCGGGAACGTCTGTTCGTTGGGGCCGGTCGCACCGACTCAGCACGAAACTCAGGGATAAAGGTTTGCTTCCGGACTGCTATCAGAACCCCGCTCCTACAAGAGGAAAGTTCTCTAAATTTTTGCAGGCAAATCGGTACAGTAATTATACTGTTATATAATTCGATTTACATTCATCTTCGAATTCATCTTCGAAAATATTCGCAAAATGTCCGGCACCACTCCGACAGAATTTGAATTATCTAATAGACTTGACGTCTTATTGCGCCTTATAAATATAATAGTATCAGGCGCAACAATGTGCCTGACATTTGAGACGGCAGTCTCAATATTGAATACCCAATCTTCATATCCAATTCCGTTTTTCAGATCATTCCTCCAATAGGGGATCTTCTCAAATATCTTTCGCTCAGCAAAAACCGACGAAGTCCATAAATTTTCGACCAATAATCTACTGAGTTTGACACCATCATAGCGGCAGTCAGGGTGTACCCAAAAATATTGATCATAATCTCTTCCAAAGAAAAGGTTAAACTTTGGATGAACTATACAATCGGTATCATGATTTACTGCTTCCTCGTAAGCTTTTAAAAGCCAATCATCACAGCACAGATCATCCCCATCAAGAAACGCAATGTATTTGCCACCCGCGGCTTCGACACCGAAATTTCTCGCTAATCCCAGGTCGCGAACATCAGTGATTTCAATACGACATTTGAAATCTAGATTTTTGACTAAGCGTAACGTACCGTTGTCTGGATTATCAAGTACTAATATTAACTCAGAAACAACACCGTGTTTGTTTGCATATTTCACAGCCGTTAATGCCGTATCTAGGGTTGGAAGGCAAATACGACCTTCCGCGTGAAGATTAACGATAAAGCTAATATCAATCATTATCGTTTTACTTTCTCGAAAAAAGCACCTGTAACAATATCTTTAAAGCTTTCATATGAATGCCTGTTTTTTATTAATTCTAAGGCTGCGGATGCTTTTTGCGCCGCCTGACTCGTTTTATTTAAAGCATTTTGCAAGTTTTGGACATAACTTTGAGGTTCGTCCGGTTTCTCCACTATCCAACCTGTTTCATCGGTCACAAGCTCTGATATTCCGCCAATATTTGGCGCAATTATTGGGACACAATTTACGGCTACTTCCAATAGAATATTTGGCAAGCCGTCCCATTTCGCTGTATATAAAAACGCATCATACTCGCCAAGCAACACTTCATCGATGTCTTCATATTTCCCATATATTGTGCAATTGAGAGGAATCTGCGACGTTGGTAGACCAACATCGGTCAAATCGCCACCAGCAAAAACAAAATCGATCTCGGGCATTAACTTAGCAATTTCAAAAGCTAAATCTAATCGCTTTTGAATTGAAAAACGTCCCGCCCATAAAACTCTTTTTCTATTTATTTGTTGTCGAGTAGCTTTTATGGGCGCATTTGCAATACCTACTGGTTGATAGACAACTTTGACTTTTGCTGCATCAGTTTCGTCTAATTTTAGATCCTTTATAATGGCGCTTCTGAAAGCATGATTATCAGTAATAACGTGACTAACCGACGATATGGCATGTACAAGATGAGTGCGTGCATAGCCGGCACGCCGGCCATAAACGTCATAATCGTAACAAAAGCATGCTACGATAATACTACATTGTCGAGACAATACCTTGCCATGTCTTTCAGCAAGACCCCAGCCTTGACGAGAATTGATTACCAATAGGCCCCGAACATTTATCAATTGCATGAATGTTGCTATCATCAAAGCTGCCGAATTATCGTTCATAGAACTAAATTCATCTGATAAATCAACAAATACATGCTTACTTCCTTTAAACCACTTTATTGCGTCACGTGGGCCATATCCCGTTACTATAATTATAATATTCTTTATTTCGTCAAACTCCGATAAAATATTGCTAAAATTTGCAGCAACTTTCTCTGCGCCGCCCGCGACAAGGCTATTCATCATAATTATAAAAGTTTCACCAGTATATCTAACCGATTCATACAGCTTTACTAGAGAAGACTCTTCTGATGAATCTATGACAATTCTGTTTAATCTTCCAATAGCGTCGATATCCTGCCAGGGTTTGAGCAGATCTGGCTCCAAATCATCCATTTTCTGAATTTTTTCTTTAATCATATCAATCGAGTCGTGTTTACCAGTAATAATTCTTCTTTCTTTGATGCCCCATCGTACATAATGGTAGAACGGATGTATATTTTTTATACCAGGATACCTGTCAAAATACTGCTCAGCATTGAATTGCTTTGATGGTTCAACATTCTTATCCGCCTCGAAATATTCCTCTAATACTGTTCGCGTTAATGAGTGAGATTTGCTTAGCTGATGAAGTACGTAAGCCTCATCAAACATTTTGTGAGGATTGAGACTACCTGGTTTGCTTTCTACATAATCAATGAGTGGATTTGTCGTAAGTTTTGTCTGAGATTTTACATAAGAGGTGTCAAAAGCTGGATGGGGATTACGATTTTCCTGAGCGCCATGAGTTATATAATGATATAGAGCACTAATACCGGATCCTTCGATATCAGTGTATGCTTCATGATAATAATGAGTATCAAAGATTCTATGAGGGCTAAGCCTAAGTTTATCACCTACCATCACGTAGTGCCAAACCGCCCGTTGTGGTGAAAGCTGAATTCCAATGTCTTGTGCTTGCAAAAGATAATATGACCGATCGAATAACTTCGATTTTTCCAAGAGATCGACTTGTCGTTTGATGCGGCGCCTGAACACACTAAATGGTATGTAAGCTTTCAATGCACTCGCGGATATCTGCCACATTTTCATCATAAATGTTCCTTTAATTTGCTTGTTGACGATTTTGCTTCATAAATCACGTACTAGATAGTGCAATAAACTTCGAGAATTAGCGGAAATATTTAAAAAGTCCTGAAACATAAGTTATTATACATAGTTCGTCAAGACTATATCTGTCTTACTCGACAGTGACGGATTTCGCGAGGTTTCGGGGCTGATCGACGTCTTTCCCCATCACCACGGCGACGTGATAGGCGAGCAACTGCACCGGCACCGCGTAGACGATGGGCGCGACGATAGGGTCGAGCGCCGGCATGGTGAAGGTCGCCATCGTGTCGAGCCCGTGCTCCGCCGCACCTTTCGCGTCGCCGATGAGCACGATCCGCCCGCCCCGCGCCGCGACCTCCTGCATGTTCGAGACGGTCTTCTCGAACACCGCGTCGTGCGGGGCGATGACGATGACCGGCACGCTCTCGTCGATCAGCGCGATCGGCCCGTGCTTCAGTTCTCCCGCCGCGTAGCCCTCGGCGTGGATGTAGCTGATTTCCTTGAGCTTCAGGGCGCCTTCCAGCGCCATCGGATAGCTCGTGCCGCGCCCGAGATAGAGCACGTCCCGCGCCTTCGCGACCTCGCGGGCCAGCCCCTCGATGTCCGGCTCCTGCGCCAGCGCCTCGGCCATCAGGCCCGGCGCCTTGATGAGCCCGTTGAGCAGGCGCCGCTCGCCGGCCGCGTCGAGGGTGCCCCGCGCCCGGCCCGCCGCGATGGCGAGGCAGAGGAGCACGGTAAGCTGGCAGGAGAACGCCTTGGTCGAAGCCACGCCGATCTCCGGCCCGGCCAGCGTCGGCATCACCACGGAGGACTCCCGCGCGATGGTCGAGGTCGGCACGTTCACGACGCTGAGCGTGTGCTGGCCCTGGCTCTTGGCGTAGCGGAGCGAGGCCAGGGTGTCGGCGGTCTCGCCCGATTGCGAGATGACCAGCGTCAGCCCGTCGCGCTCCAGGGGCGCCTCGCGGTAGCGGGCCTCCGACGCCACGTCGATCTCCACCGGCAGGCGGGCGATCTGCTCGAACCAGTAGCGGGCGACGAGCCCGGCATAGAAGGCCGTGCCGCAGGCGGTGATGTAGACGCGGCTGAGCTTGGCGAAATCGAAGGGCAGCGCCTCCGGCAGGATCACCCGGCCCTCGACCATGTCGACATGATGGGCCAACGTGCGGCCCACGACCTCGGGCTGCTCGTGGATTTCCTTCGCCATGAAGTGGCGGTACTCGCCCTTGTCGACCCGGAACGCCTGGGTGGCGATGGTCTGA
Organism: Methylobacterium sp.; assembly: GCF_019745455.1. GTDB lineage: Bacteria > Pseudomonadota > Alphaproteobacteria > Rhizobiales > Beijerinckiaceae > Methylobacterium. The sequence goes on along the minus strand of NZ_JAIETD010000113.1, from coordinate 4,762 downwards.
CGAGGGCGCTCCACCACGGCGCCGGAACTGTCCCGGAACTCGGCGCCCTCGCGGGTGAGGATCGCCCAATCGCCCTCGTCGAGATACGCGATGGCATCGGTGAAGGGGGCGAGCGCCAGGGCGTCGGAGCCGAGATAGGTGGCGCCGTGGCCGTAGCCGACCGCGAGCGGCGCGCCGTGCCGGGCGCCGATCAGCAGGTTCTCTTCGCCCGCGAAGATGAAGCCGAGGGCGAAGGCTCCGCGCAGGCGCGGCAGGGCGGCGGCCACCGCCTCGACCGGGCCGGCGCCCTTGTCCATCAGGCGGCTGACGAGCTGGACGACGACCTCGGTGTCGGTGTCGCTCTCGAAGCGGATGCCCTCCCCTTCGAGTTCCTGCTTCAGCTCGCGGAAGTTCTCGATGATGCCGTTATGCACGACGGCGACGCGCGCCGTGGCATGGGGGTGGGCGTTCACCTCGGTGGGGCGGCCGTGGGTCGCCCAGCGGGTATGGCCGATGCCGATCGTGCCGGTCAGCGGCTGCTCGGCGAGCCGCGCTTCGAGGTTGACGAGCTTGCCCGAGGCGCGGCGGCGCTGCAGGCTGCCGTGTTCCAGGGTGGCGATGCCGGCGGAATCGTAGCCCCGGTATTCGAGGCGGCGCAGCGCCTCGACCACCTGTCCAGCCACTGCGTCGCGCCCGACGATACCGGCAATTCCACACATATTCTCTCTAATGTGACAGTGACATACAGTACGTTTTAGATTCATTTCATATGCTCAGCCGGTACTAATTATCCTTCGAATAGAGCGCCCTTCGGAAGATCCATGTTCAATATAATGCACTAAAGGATTTTGGCCAGCAGCAGCTACATCCGGATACTGATCCAGATACCAATTTCCATCGAAATCCTGACTTGGCGATCTCCCTTCAAAAGCACCATGGAGGATATAGTGTTCGAGAGGATCCATATCGCCGAGATCGGAGTTGAATTGTCTATACCAAGTTGGATCGAACAACCCTGATGTTGCAACTATGCACCTCTCATATTGCCGACGACTCTCGACCTTGGTACGCCGTGGAGAAAACAAAGATGAAAATAGATATTTGAATGACGTTTGCTTCGGGAGTTGCAAAAAGCGTTTACGGGCTTCGCATAAAGAAAATTCAAGTCTGCGAATTCGTATATCTCGGTAGCTTAACTCGGGCTCGAGATACTCAGTCTTGACCTTCCAGACTGCATCGAGGCGGTCGGATGTTTCTCCAGCTAACAGCTCTAAACGTTCCACATCGCTTATCAATCGAGTATTCTCATCTCGCAGACAATTAGATTGACTCAAACTCGTTTCTAGCTCGCGTATACGCACGTCACGGCTAGCCAACTCAGGTTCAAAATATTCAGTTTTTACCTTCCATACTGCATCTAGACGATCTGAAGTTTCGCTAACCAATGATTTGAGACGCATGGTCTCGGATAACAACCACTCATTCTCATTCCGAAGTTGCAAGACATTCTCTTGATCTGACTCAAGATCTTTGATACGAGCTGTGTTTTTTTCTATTTCGCAGTCGAGATCTGCGGCTCTAGCCGATTCACCCACCATCCGTTGCGTAATTGATTCGGACAAATTTTCTAACTGCGCAACTTTGTCTTTCAATATTGAATTTTCGCTGTACAGTCGCGTAACTTCTTGATTAGCTGCCTGGGTGGTAAGCTCAAGGTGCTCTCGCTCCCGCTCGACAGCTTGTAATCTAAAAGCGTCAAAGCGCGGAAGTCCGACTAGATTTCGTGCAAGAAGCCGCATAGCTGGCCATCTTGCGTATGTTCGTGCCATCGATTTTGGCGTTACACGATAAAGGACGTCCGCCCTCGGAATGACAGCAATGCGTGAGCCGCTAGATACCAATCGCATGTAGAGCGCATAATCTTCCCACATTGCACGCGCTGTGGGGTCCCACCCGCCTAATTCACGGACCTTTTGTACCCGAAAACCTGAGTTCGCGTGCCCAAGAAGATTGTCGGTCTGTGATGCTACAACGCCGTCGCCAAGAGGACGGTATACGTAGCCATTTAGCTCTCCCGCTACTACATCGGTTCCGTCGTCAAACGCCATTAGATAAGGAACTGCGGCATCAACATCCGGGTTGGACTCCATAGTCTGTAAAATACCAGCAATGAAACAGTTAAGCACTATGTCATCAGAATCTACGTTGATAAGCACATCGGCAGTCGTAGTTCTGAGCGCAGTATTTCGAGCTGATGCAAGACCCTGATTTACATCGTGAACCACAACTTTGAGGATGTGGCTATGTTTGGAAAACTTGCTTATCAAAATAGAAAGATCATCTTTCGCTTCCTGGCAGGAAGCATCGTCGACGATAATAATTTGTTCGGGTCGGCGGGTTTGACAAAATAATGATCGCAGCAGCAATTCGACTTGGGCAGTTGGCGTGTTAAAGAACGGAATAACTACAGCGGCCGTTAGGCAAGTGCTCGCCCCGTCGTTCGAGGACAACTCAAAGGGCGCCTTGGCCTCATCGTTGATAGCAATCTGACGTTTGTAACTTGTCGCAAAGAAGGCTTGCCGCACGCGGGCTATTGCGGGACCAGAAATCGAAAGCAATCGTTCGAGGACACGGCGGAGCGATTTTGGATCCGGCTGCGAGACGAGTGTTTGCAAGAAACGTGGTGGCAGCATTTCTGGGACGCCGCCCGCGTTCACAACGATGGGCAATGCACCCGCCGACATAGAGTCGAGCACTGATAAAGGATAATTATCGGCAATATATGGCATTACAACAAGACAGCGCTCAGCATTTGCGCGAATACATTCTATTGCTTCATACCGAACCAAATTATCGTACTCTTCGACTGTAAAAACAGTCTTTAGTTTAAAAAATGCGGCTTCCCATTCATTCGTTTCTTGCGTTCTCGGCCCAATGATAACGATGCGTCGAAGACCACGGGCATGCAACTCTTCGACATTATCGCTCGTCAGTGCGTCCAAGAAAAGTTTATAACCTTTCATGAAGGTACGTTTGCCGAAGAAAATCAGCGTATCGATACGGTGCGTTGACGCGGGTGATATGAATTTCCCTGTGTAAGGATATCGCCGAAACTCACACTTTCGCCGATCAACATCAATGCCGGCATCGCGGTATAGATCTCGCAAGAAACGACTAGGAAAACAGACAACGTCTGCGTTTTCGACCGAGATTTTCTCTTTGATGGATGTCACAATGTGTGACCGACCGAGCCACTCGCGGCGTCCGTTTTCTAAATAGTGGGTATTGCCGTGACAGTGAACAACGACCGTAACATTCAGGGGTATAATCCCGGCACGCTTTGCCTGAGCGACGCGGCAGCCGATACCCTGATAATCCTGAAACTCAATTGTCTTTATTGCTGGGAAGAGGAACAATGCGCTTGTAACGGCACGAAGGATACGATCCTCGATCGGAAGCGACGGCATATCGGCATCGACACAGATCTCTTCAGGTAACAGTGCAAAGACAGGGCGTTCAACGTCGCTGATGATGCCTTGGCTCGCCACCAGGAGCAGCGTTCGGCTCTCCCCGTAGTTGTCGCGTTGTTCCACGACAAAGCTTCCGATACCCCCGGAAGGCGTAAATCCGTGAAGCTCGGAGGTGATTAATAGGTGCTCGGGAGCCCACCCCTCTGGGGCACTAAAGGTCCGACACAGCCGCCGACGATGCCGTTGGACGTTGTAGGTTGCCTGAATAATAATCGTAGTAAAAAACTCGTCCCATTGGTTGCAGCGCGTCCATCCCGCGCGACTCACCTCCAAACCGGCGTTTGAAACGAGTTGAACAAGCTCACGGAGGGTCCATTCGCGGATATGTGCCGAGTTCCCGGGGACATCGGTAGTATCCTCGTAATTCTGACGTTCGCGGTCGGGGGTCGAGATGAGGACGTATGAGTTTGGATCAAACGCAATCAAATTCCGGATTAAATTAAGTATCGGACGCACATCCGGCAAGTGTTCGATGACGTCGGAGAGAATGATAACTGCAGGTAGGTAATCTTTCAAACGCTCCTCAAGCACGTGTAGGTTATCTAGGTTTAAAAAATCGGCGTTGAGCCACTCATATTCTGGATACCGGGATTTGGCGACATCTAACGAGCCATTAAAATCGACCCCAATCACTTTGAAGCTACGGTCTCTCTTCAATGCAATGAGTTTGTCGCCGTTCCCGCAGCCTAGGTCAATAATGTTACTGAGCCTCAACCGCTCCGAAAGTACAATCGCCTCGTTGTAGACATCGGGTTGCCAAACAGCTTCGCCGTCAAGATCGTCCACGAAAGTGTCGTTGAACAAACGATTACCGCCCACCGACCCGAAATTCGACGCTGGCGTCAAGATTGATACGTCGATTGCAGTCAGCTTTTCCGGCTGTAATTCGCCGACAACACTCGCCGAAATGAGCCGCTTCTCTACCATAGGTAATCAATCTCACTTGAAGTTAGAAGGCTAGAACAGATTTTGGCCTTATTGTGTATTTAATTATTTGCAAAAAGCTTGTCTATTTCCGTTTAGGGTGGCATTTACAGATCGTGCGCGTCCGTAGCGCAAACAGCATGGTTCACTTGACACAGAAGGGCTCATTTTGAAACATCAAAAGGCTTTCCGAAGGGGTGATCGACACGTACCCCCTTTTGGCGCAAATTGCACTATATTCCGAGCGCTGTCCTAGCCCGTCTTATTCATCGGGCATCGGCGTACGCTGCGTTTTGGGCTGATGGCGCGCGCGATCGCTCGTCTGTTCT
>NZ_JAIETD010000137.1 GCF_019745455.1 Methylobacterium sp. | reverse complement strand
AAACCGGGCTGGCGAATGCCGACGGACCGGCGGTATCGACCGCCAACACCATTGTGGTCTCGAACAGGTCTTTCAGCATTCCATACAGTGGCGCTTAGGCGGGTGGTCCCAGGGAATGCAGCACTGTCCCGTCCTCAAAGCAGACGGCTAAAGCAGTTCGCGATCTCCTCGCGCGTCTCACCCGATACCGGGACGCCGAAGGGCGCCTCGTCCTGTTGACCTGGAATGGCTGGACGGTACGACGAAGGCCATGATGCGGAAGCCTTCGGCTGACGCGACTTGACCTCACATCACCTGATCCAGCTTGGATGGGTCCTGCACGCTCCGGGCGTCGGCGAAGGACATGATGACCATCTCGCCTCCGAATCACCCATCCCAGCCGTAGGTCATCGTCCACCAAGCTGCCGCGAGGCGGTTCTTCCCCAAGCCTGCAGTGGGTCGTGTGCTGCCGTTACGCTCAAAAGCCGCCAAGGGTGGAGTACGGACCCAAGCCCTTCGCCCATAACCAGACGTTCCGGTGCCGACCCAAACCAGTCAAAGACACGGCTGTGTTGGCCTGTCGATGGCCGACGATGATGACCTGAGATTCTTTGTATCCGATCAGCGCAGACAGTGGATCCCGTCACATCCATTGCCCTGTGCGGGAGGCGTCCGACGGTCGAGAGGCCAACAATTGGAAAGCAAGGGCTTTTCGGCTCGGTCTACGCTCGCCATTGCCTGCTGTGGATGAGTGCCGCTCCTATACCCAGGCGCTGAGGTTGCGGCTGATGTTGGCGACGCCCGAAGAGGCCACCTGCATGTTGGCCGAGAGGTCACCCGTGGCCGCACTCTGCTGCTCGATCGCCGCGGGCGATCCGAGGCGACGACGAGGAAGCCGCACGGCACATGCCGGCAGCCGCAAGTGGATTGAGCGGAGGGCGCTGCTTGAGCCTTTTGCTGCTTAAGCGGCCCGCACGGTGGCGAGGAAGCGATTCACCTCCGCGCCTAGATGGTCGGATTGGCGCGACAGCACGGAGGCCGAGTCCAGAACTCGGCTGGCCGCCGCTCCCGTCTTCTCGGCAGCTCCGGCGACACCCGCAATATGAGCGGTGACCTCGCTTGTGCCGGTCGAGGCTTGGGCCACGTTGCGTACGATCTCCTGCGTTGCCGCTCCCTGCTCCTCAACGGCGGCCGCAATCGTGGTCGCCATGGCGTTGATGTCGCGGATACGCTCCGTGATCGCGCCGATCGCCGTGACCGCCTGACCCGTTGCGCCTTGGATCGTGGCGATCTGGCCCGCGATTTCGCCGGTGGCACGGCCCGTCTGACTGGCGAGTTCCTTGACTTCGCTCGCCACCACGGCAAAGCCGCGGCCCGCCTCGCCAGCTCGCGCCGCCTCGATCGTGGCGTTGAGGGCAAGGAGGTTGGTCTGAGCGGCGATGCTGGAGATCAGGTTGACCACGTCGCCGATCTTGGCCGCGGCCTCGCTCAACTCATGTACCAGCTGGGCGGTCTGATCGGCCTGTCCCATGGCCGATTGGGCCAAGCCGGCAGAGCTTTGCACCTGGCGGCTGATCTCCTGAACCGACGCGCCGAGCTCCTCCGCGGCGGCCGCGACGGTGTTGACGTTCGCCGCAGCCTCCTCGGCGGCTGCCGCCACGGTGCTCGACTGGCCGGCGGTGACGCCGGCAGTCGTCGTCATGGTCCGGGCCGTGTCCTGAAGCTGGGTAGCAGAGGACGACACCTGGCCGACGATGCCGCCCACGGCTCGTTCGAACCCGTCTGCCAGCTCCCGCATCGCTGCCTTGCGCTGAGCTTCGGCACCAGCGCGGGCGAGGGCAGTCTCGGCTTCCAGCTGCTTCGCGCGGATCATGTTGTCCTTGAACACACCCACGGCAGCGGCCATCGCGCCGACTTCATCACGACGGCCAGCCCCTGGTACGGCCAGAGCAAGATCGCCCTGTGCCAGACGGCTCATCATGCTGGTCATGACTTCCAGGGGACGTGCGATGCGCGCATAGCTCAAGGCCATAGCGCCAGCGGCAACCAGCCCCGCCAGAGTGAGCGCCGTCCAGATCAGGTAGCGTGCCTGGAGATCGGCAGAATCAACGGCTTGAGCTGCAAACTCAGCACCCTTGTGGTTCAGCTCGGCGGCTTCTGCCAGCAGGGCGCTGGCAGCCTCATTGTTTGCCCGCGACTCGCCCTGGAACAGCTGCATGGCTTCCGCGTGACGTTCCTTCTCAACAAAGGCGACAATCCTGCTCCAGATCTGACCATTGATAGCCCACTTCTGGCGGAAGCTATCAACGATCTTGCGTTCCTCAGATGAGGCGACGAGTGGTTCGTAGCGTGTAAGAAGGTGATGCATGCCTGCATTTGTAGCCGCAAACTCCTTGAGAGCAGCGGTACGGTCGACGTCAGTTTCTACCGCCTGGTAGCGATAACTATACACACGCGCATTCGCAGCCGCGGTTTGCATCTGCCTGACAATATCTGCAGACGGCATCCACTTCGTTTTGATGTCAACGACCCTATTTTGAATAATGCCAAGCGACTGAAGCCCTGCAAAGCCTTGTCCAAGCGAAACTAAAGCAAGAAACCCAAACAGGCTCATAAGGATCGACTTCAGCGATAACCGCATGGACATGTGGCTTTCTGTCGGATGCTGGATGGTAGATATATCGCCGATATAATATAGGCTGATTAAAATTTTCTTAATTCAAACCAGAGCCATGCGGTACTAGCGTGTTGCTCTTGCGATGATACATTAATAGTCTAATCGGCTAATTATTGGGCAGTGCGATATTCCGATTGTTGATTATTTGTTAATTTGGTCTCCTATCATTGGCATCGGGAGATCGGGGCTTGAAGTAGGCGCTCGCCATCGTAGCTCACCAACTTGCGTTGGGTAACGCAGGCTCCAAAATCCGAAATTCGTCGACCATATGTTCCTTCTTATTCTTCAGCCCGGCTTGGTAACTAGACTGCAGACCGTTCTCTACGAGCCGGAAGCGCTTGGCCGCCAACGCTGAGGCTCTCTCTCGGGGAAACGGGGCCCGATCGCTCTTGATCTTCTGCTAACCAGCGTCGCGCATCTTCCTTGCGAGCCATGTTGCGTATCGGCTCCGTCGTGTCTCCCACACGATGTGCCCCGCTGCCGATGGCCTGTCAGGCGGCGGGGCTCGCTTCGGTGATCTTTGATCATCCCGATTTCATCGAGAGATCACACCGCTTGCGGCTTTGCCGCTCGATCGGATACGGCCACGATGCCGGGACCAAGGCGACGTGGGATGTACGCCCACCACGTCCTGACTTCGGTGCCCGATGGCTTTTTCCCACGCGGTCCACCGGCCAGGCTGCGGGCCATCAGTTGATCCGCGATCAGGAAAACGGTTCAGTACCGCGCTGAGCCTCACCGTCCGCGATCCACATTTTGGACTGAGCGGCCGGAACGCTCTCAACCAGGAGCCGGATCATCTCGGATCGGCTCTTCAGCATGACAGCCGGCGGCTCACCCACCATGGCTCGCCATGCCGAGACGAAATCGGCAAGCGGCATCAGTTCGAGGGTATCTCGAACCAGCGAGCTTCTGTCGTCGTGTGTATGCGCACCTTCGGTCATTGGGTGCGTTACGTCGAAGTCTCGGATTGGGTTGCAGGAACCTGATGCCGTGGTTAGCGAGCGCTGAACTGCCGTGTTGATGCTGAACGCACTTCGACATGTCAGTTCTCGATGAAGCCCCTCAGGAGCAGTGAAACTGATCGAGACGACCGTCCAGAGTTTCCCTCAGCCGCAAGCACTCGATCAAGCTGCTAAGCCTTTGATCAATAGCCTCTGGTTGGCTCGGTCCAAAATACCAGTCAGGTTAAGCCGCAATCTAACGACGTTTTTATGGCGCATTGACGACGGTAGCGTTTCCATGGCTGAAGCGGTCTTCGTCGTCCGACCTGAAAGCAGATTTCGCCCACTCATTTCTTGACTTGACAGCCGAATCATAAGCGACTGCTTTCCATCCAAGGCTGCGACGCAGCTTAGGTAGATCTGACTTAACCGTTCGAGGTTGGCCATGTCCGTGAAGGTTCCGCGCCCCGATCCTGCTCGCCTCGTATGCCTTACATCCTTCGTTCTGGCGCTGCTCTGGGGCTGCATGGTTGAGGCCGCGGCCCAGCAGGCAGTATTCCTTGTCCGTCACGCCGAACAGGCACTGGTTGGTGGAATGATGGATGGCGATCCTCCTCTCACCGAAGAGGGGTTCAAACGCGCGCAAGCCTTGGCTGATGTCCTAAAGAACGCGGGTGTGACGGCGATTTACGTGACCCAGTACACGCGATCTCGTGAGACCGCCGATCCAACCGCAAAGAACCTTAATCTTACGCCGGTTGTCGTGACGAAGGACGACATTGTTTCGCTGGCCGAGCGTCTGCATACACAGCATTCTCAGGACACCGTAATGGTGGTCGCGCATTCTGACACAATTCCAGCGCTACTTAAGCTTTGGGGTCATCCTGGGTCCGTGCAGGTTGGAAAAACTGAATTCAATGGGCTTTGGCTAGTTGTTCCACGACAAGGACAGACACCACTAGTGGCTCGTCTTAGTCTGTGATCTTGCAAATAAATGTTCATTTATTTGCCAATTGCATTTGATATAAAGTTTTCTATGGCGCTGAAATATGGACAGCTGAAGACATTGCCGCGTCTTGGATGTTCCGCCTTCTAACAGGCTAGGCGATAGAGTGCCGACAATTCCTCTCTGACTTGCATCGCTCTATCTCGCCAGTATGTCTAGACCGCTGCCGACCGACCTTTCCGAGGTCACACTCCTCCGCCAAGCCATTCAGGCCCTCCGATCTTCAGGCCAAGCCGTGATCGAGGCTGGCGAACGTGCCGGCCTATGCCGGGTCAACGACGGCCGGCTCTCCAATCCGCGCGGGTGGTCGTATTTGCCGTGGACCTCAGCCTGATGTTCGTTGCCTCCGGAGACCCCATAGATGGCCGAGAGCCCTACCGTAGGCGAACTGTTCAAGGCGAAGGCAATCCTCGAGGCCGACGTCGCCGCCATCGACGCCTTCATGAGCGACGACGCTGACGACCGCCCAAAGGAGTGAGAACAATTCGCTGAACGACACGCCGCTGTGTCGGAAGCCCGATTGCGCTTGGAATGACGGCGAAGCGTGGGTCGGAATGGTTGACGATTCGAACGGCGAACCTGTTGGCTCGGCCGGGCAAGGACTAAGCGCAACGTTTCCTTAGCGGCATTGTGCAAATAATCGGGCGATGTCGACCACCTCAATTCCTCTCGCTGAGACCATATCAGCTGAACCTACCTCCCAGCGAGCAGAGGTGCGCAAGCGCTGCTTCATGGCTGCGACGATCTCATTCAATAACGGAGCAACGACATGCGACTGCGTCGTTCGCAACCTGTCCGAGAATGGCGCGCGGATTGATCTCGGCGTTTTCGCATCGGTTCCGATGTATTTCGAGTTGCATATTCCCCTCCGACAGCAGCGGTTCAAGGCCGAACTGAAGTGGCGTTCAGAGACCGAGGCCGGAGTTCAGTTCCTTCAAGAGGATGGCGTCGAGGCAGTAACGGGAGGCTCTGAGCAGAAAGCCACGGCTGCGCTGCAACTGCGAATACGCGAGCTAGAGGCAGAGGTGGTTCGGCTTCAAAACAGGTTCATGCAGCTCACGGAAGGCTGATGGTGCCTCAGCCGACGGCTTGCGACGTACCACCTCTTTGCAGCCAATGCCCATTCCGGGCAAATGAACTGGTCTTCCCCTGAAAAGCGGTCCTCCTTGGAGTAGGCTTTTGAGCCGACGGAGGACACGAGAATGGGACATGAGAAGCACAAGCCCGAAGACGTGCGGTCTCCTGCGCGACAAGCCTCATGACTCCAGACGAGGCAGACGGTGAAGATTGGTACTCGGTCAGCACGCGCGCACCGAATGACGCGGCGATTGACGCTGCCCGAACACGCGCTCGCGAAGCCGGCCGCGGGCGCGCGGCGGCTCAGCCTTCAGAGATACCGGTGCGGGGATGGCTGGACATCCTCTGCCGGGTGTTCTGGGCCCTCCCTCGTGACCGCGTCGTTTCAACAGCCGGTGGTGTCGCCTTCTTCACCCTCCTGTCGACGTTCCCCGGACTGGCGACCATCGTCTCGTTCTACGGTTTGTTCGCCGATCCGAGCGTGATCAGCCGTCAGCTCAACATGCTGTCGGGGGTGCTACCGGACGGCGTCCTCGAACTCATCGCCGACCAGCTCCAACGTGTCGCGGGTCAAGGTACTGGCCTGCTCAGCACAGCCTCGCTGGTCAGCCTTGCCATCGCATTCTGGAGCGCCAACTCGGGCGTCAGCGCGCTCTTCGACGCGCTCAACGTGATCTACAAGGAGCGGGAGAAGCGCAGCTTGGTCCGCTTTTACGCGACGACCTTTCTGTTCACGCTCAGCGGGACCATCATCGCCGTCGCCGCCATCGGCATGGTGGTAGGCTTGCCCATCGTCTTGAACCAGGTCGGGCTGGGGGCGCGTACCGATACCTTGGTGCGGATCCTGCGCTGGCCCGCTTTGCTCATCCTGGTGAGCCTCGGCCTGTCCCTGGTCTACCGCTATGGGCCAAGCCGGCAGGAGGCCAAGTGGCGATGGGTAAGCTGGGGCAGCGTCGTTGCCGCGCTGTGCTGGGTCTGCGCCTCGGTCCTATTTTCCTGGTACGTCGCCAGCTTTGACAGTTACAATCGGATCTATGGTTCGCTCGGCGCGGGCATCGGGTTTATGACCTGGATCTGGCTGTCGATCGTCATCGTCCTCCTGGGGGCCGAGCTGAACGCCGAGATGGAGCGCCAAACGGCCTGCGACAGCACGATCGGCCGTCCAAAGCCCCTAGGCTCGCGGCAGGCATTCGCCGCCGATACGGTCGGGCCGCCGTAGTATTGCCGGCAGTGAGATCTCGAACGCTGCGCCGCGCTGTGAGTCTGCCAGGGCGCGCTCCGGACTGTCGACGCGCAACTTGCTGCGCAACCCAGCAGGGCGCAGAAGACCGAATTGAATGCGAAGATGCTTCTCACGCAATTTTAGCGGGCAGAGCGAACAGATCGAGGAAGGTCCGTGCGAGATCGGCGTCGCCAGCGAGAACGAGCGTGCCGCCCGCACCGTCTCTGACCAGGGGCGCCTTGCCATAGATCGTGCGGCGCATCGCCATCGTATCTCCGGTGAAAACGAGGTCGGGTGCTTCTATGACACCACGCTTCACGAGGATCTCGCCGCCGGTCACCGTCACGACAAAGTCCTCGCCCGGGAAGTGAAAGGCGACCGACACAGACAGCGCCGCGGATCGCGTGCGGTCCACGAGGGCCTGAAGCGACATCATGGCCGACGCGGCCGACATGAAGAGGCGCGGATCGTGCCGTGGTGAGCGCGCCGCCCAGCGACCCAGGTCGCGCATCAGCGGCGCTGCCTCACGCCCCCAATCCGTCAGGTCGTAGACCTGCACGTTGGCCGGCGACGGTAAACGGTAGCGAAGGACGATGCCCACCTCCTCCAGGCTCTCCAGGCGCTGGGTCAGCACGTTCGCACTGATGCCCGGGAGATTTGCCCGAATCTCACCGAACCGGCGAGGGCCGAAGACCAGTTCGCGCATGATCAGCAGCGACCAGCGCTCGCCAATGAACTCCAAAGCGAGCGCAGTGCCGCAAGCGTCGTCGTACCGACGCTCTCGTTGCCCAGATGCCTCGATAGTTATTTTTTCTGACTGCATGGTTGCTTTGTATAACTGAGAATGCCAGCCTGGGCAAAGCGGGGCCTTGAATGGTGCTGCGACGCGGCCGACACGCCCGTCGTCACGGAGGAATGCGCCCGATGCCAACTGTCGAGGGTACACCCATCTGGTTCGAACTGAACGCGGCCGACCCGGATGCAACCCAGGCCTTCTACGAGGAGCTGGCCGACTGGCGCGTCGCGCAGTCTTTGATGCCTGAGCACGGTGACTACCGGATCGCCGAGGCGGACGGGCGAGCCATCGCCGGGATCCGGCGCACGATCCCGGAAGCGCCTGGCTTCCCCGGCTGGGCAGTCTATCTCGCGACCCAGGACGTCGACGCCACCGCCGCTCGGGTCGTAGACCTCGGCGGCCAGATCCGGTTCGGGCCTGTCGACATCCCCCATGTCGGCCGCTTCGCCATGGTGAGTGACCCTCAGGACGTCGTCTTCGTCCTCATGACGGAGGCAACCCCTGCAGAGACCCGGGCTTTCGGGCCGGTGCCCCTCGGGACGGATCAAACCCTTGGGCACGGCGTGTGGATCGAACTCGCAACCCCAGATCCCGAGGCTGCCTTCGCGTTCTATGGGGCGCTGTTTGGCTGGGAGAAGCTCGGGGCCATGCCGATGGGCGGTATGGGCGAGTACGCCTTCATCGGCCGAGGCGACTTACGCCCCGGCGCGGTGATGTCGAGCGTGGCGACCGGCGCACCGGCCCAGTGGAACTGGTACGTCCACGTGGCCGATATCGATGCCGCGCTCGCGACCGTTCGCGACAGGGGCGGCACGGTGCTCCAGGGGCCCGACCCGATCCCCGGAGGCAGCTACTCGGCCAATATCGCCGATCCAGCGGGCCACAGGTTAGGCCTTGCCGGCCCGCGCCAGAGGTCCTGAAGGGAGACTAGCGATGACGAGCGAGAAGCTGACGACCTGTCTGTGGTTCGATCACGGTCAGGCCCGCAAAGCCGCACAGTTCTATGCCGACACCTTCCCAGATAGCAGTGTCGGGGCTCCCATGAACGCACCGTCGGATTTCCCGGGAGGACTTGAGGGCGCAGAACTCACCATCGCGTTCACCGTTCTCGGTCGTCCGTTCGTCGGCTTGAATGGCGGCCCCAACTTCAGGGCTAATCAAGCGGTCAGCTTCATGGTGCTGACCGAAGATCAGGCGGAGACCGACCACTACTGGCAGGCCATCGTGTGCAATGGCGGAGCGGAGAGCCAGTGTGGCTGGTGCACGGACCGTTGGGGCTTCTCCTGGCAGATCACGCCGCGGGCGCTCCTGCGCGCCAACAGCAATCCTGACAGAGCCGCGGCCCGGCGCGCGTTCGAGGCGATGATGACCATGCGCAAGATCGACATCGGTCGGATCGAGGCTGCCATGCAAGGAAACTCCGCCGATGCGTAAGATCACGGGCTCCCAGTTCCATTGGCGAGGATCTGAGCGACCGTCTCGGTGACGAAGTTACATCATCAACGAGGAGACAGGGTATGAACTATGTCGACGGATTCGTAGCTGCGGTGCCCGCTGGGAACAAGGAGGACTTCCTCACACATGCAAGTGCGGCGCTGCCCTTGTTTAAGGAGTTCGGTGCGATCCGGGTGGTGGAATGCTGGGGCGATGACGTACCGGATGGAAAGGTGACGGACTTTCGCCGCGCGGTGAGGGCAAATGAAGGTGAGATCATTGTGTTCTCCTGGATCGAATGGCCGTCGAAGGAGGTCCGCGATGCTGGCATGCAGCGGATGATGAGCGATCCTCGCATGCAGGACATGCAGATGCCGTTCGACGGCCAGCGCATGACTTTCGGCGGGTTCCAGCCCATCCTTGATGCGTGACGGACAGAAGATTGACCGAGCTGCATGACGCTCAAGTCGGCTATCCTATCGCCTTGGCTTTCCATCATGCAGGTCTGCATCGGGTGCGGAGCGGAACCGGGCGTCGCGCCTGGAAGCAGACGTTCGGCATTCGTTCCAAACTTCCCGTTTAAGCCGGTCTGAGCGGTCCTCGAAAGCGGCCGTTCGCTGTCTGGATGTTTCGGGGCCGTCTATGGGACGGCGCGCAACCTCGATGCGTGGTACATGGATTTGGAGGTTCTTTGGCTAACCGCAGGTGCCGGATCGTCCGTCCAAGCGTGATCGCCTTGGCAGCGGCGATGCTGCGCGCATCAATGCCGAGAAGGCGGTAAAGGTCCGCGTTTGTATTGGTCTACCCGAAGCGAGAGACGCCACGCTCCGCCTGCTGGTTTCCCTGAACCGATCACTGCCGACTACGAATGGCCATGGGATGTGCAAGCGCGAGCTGCAGACAGGTCATCACGTAGCGAGGGCACGAAGTGCCGCATTCCTTCGTCCAATCTTGCTCCCCACCTGAACTTGGAGGAACGGCATCGCTCGCTTCAGCGAGCCCGACACGCGATTTTTCGTCCAGAACAATGCGGGAACTTAGATCCAGACATGCAGAGTTTTACGAGCGGCGAGCAGCAGATCGAGGTGGAATGGTATTCTGCATCCGGCGGAACGCGGCAAGGACAGGGACAATCATTAGGACTGCCGGCGGTGCTGCTCCTGCATGGTGCGGATGGTCTGACCTACGCCGAAGGTTACCGCCTTGCCGCACGGACCATTGCAGCCTCAGGCTACCACGTCGCCTTCGTGCACTATCTCGACCGAACCGGCGACAAGCGCGTGGCGTATGCCCGGATCCGGCAGGACTTTCCACGTTGGACGACGACCGTGCGGGATGCGGTGAACTGGCTTGCTGATCAGCCAGACGTCGATGCGCAGCGGCTTGGCATAGTGGGGTTGTCTCTTGGTGCAGCGCTGGCCTTTACAGCAGCGGCGGGCGAACCACGTGTACGAGCCATCGTCGACTATTTCGGGCCGCTGCCGGATGAGCTTGCCGGCCAGTGTCCACGTTTGCCACCCACGCTGGTCCTGCATGGCGCTTCAGATCGCATCGTGCCGGTCTCTCAGGTCGTGTCCGTCAATGAGGTGGAAATTCGGGGTGGAGTTGGAGCGGCCATCGGTCAGGCGGCCTGAGGTGGAATT
>NZ_JAIETD010000112.1 GCF_019745455.1 Methylobacterium sp. | reverse complement strand
CTCGCTCGGGCACTGGCGTCTCGTTCCGGTCAACCAGAAGGATGGACGTGGCGGACCGGAACCGAAATGGGTCCGGGGCTCGCTGCGACGTTTCGGCTGCCGCCCTCTCCCTACCGAGAGCCTGCCCATGCCCGCGGACGCGGGCATTGCTGTATCTGTGGTCAGCCGGTCTACCGCTTCGGCTGGCACAAGGATCTCTGGAGCGCAGGCATGCCGAACAAAAATGCCAGCTGGCATGCGGCCTGCGTAACGGCCTGGAAGTTATGGGTCACGCCGAGTGAGCAATCAAAGGTTCTCAAAGCACACCAGCGCCACCGCTGCGCCTCGACGGGTAAGCGGCTTCTAAGGACGGCGGAAGTCGATCACCGAATGCCACTGTATCGGGTCTGGCGCGAGCATCGCGGCGATCCTTGGCCGGTCCTTCTCGGTTTCTGGGGCACCCCGAACCTTCAGGTCGTCAACCGCGTCGCACATGTCACGAAGTGCATCGAGGAAGCGCGGGAACGCTCGCAGCTTCGTCGAAGTGCAATGACGGACGATGTTGACTTTTCGACCGAAAGGATCGAGCGCGTTCCTTAGATCGACGGGCGGATTCTCGGCACAAGTGCGATCCGGCTTGGTGGAAGTGCCGCCATCACCATCATCATCTCGCCGACGTTCTCGGGGGTCATCAGCCCGACCAGACGCCCTGTTGCATCGGTGACGCCGACTGCCGGCACCTTCTGCTCCCGCATCAACTTCAGTCCGTCTTCGAGCGCCATGCGATCAAGAACGGTAGGAATGTCAGACCGCATGACCTCCACGACAAGCGTATCGGGTCCCCGCTCCCGAAGCGCACGGATCATGTCGTCACGGGTGAGGACACCGCGCAGCCGTCCAGATGCATCGATGACCGGGAACTCGTGCTGCGTAGTGGCGATGAGGCATCTCACCGCCTGCTCGACGCGGCTGTCGGTCCGCAGGCTCTCGAACCGAGTGATCATCGCGTCTGCCGTGAGCATTCCCCGCGAGACCTGACGCAACTGGGCGTCATGGGCTTCCGAGGCGGCACCCAGGTAGACGAACAGGGCGATGAACAGCAGCAGAGGCTGGCCGCTCAACAACCCCCAGAGGCCGAACAGGAATGCAAGGCCTTGGCCGACGCGCGCAGCGATTTGAGTGCCGCACGTATATCCCAGGCGGGATGCAAGGAGTGCCCGCAATACGCGTCCGCCGTCCATGGGAAAGGCAGGAATCAGGTTGAAGGCTACGAGGAAGAGGTTCACCCAAAGCAGGCGCTCCATGAGGCCGACACTCGGGTTGGCCACTTCCGTCCCAGTTGGCGGCATCAGTTCGCCCAGGATCAGATAGAGCATGCCGGCGATAGCGACGTTCACAGCTGGCCCAGCCAGTGCAATCACAAACTCCTGGAATGGCTCCTCGGGCACTCGCTCGAGGCGGGCGACGCCGCCGATCGGCAGGAGCGTGATATCGGGGGTCTGTACGCCGTAGCGCCTGGCAGCGAAGACGTGGCCGAACTCATGCAGGAGAACGCAGAGAAACAGCAGGACGATGTAGAGGATGCTCTGGAGGGCTACGGCTTGGCCGCCTCTCGCATAGGCGGTGGCACCGATGAAGGCCAGGAAGACCAGGAAGGTGACGTGAACTCGGACGACGGTGCCGAACACCGTGCCGATCGGAAGCGACCAACCCATCCGCCTCAACCTCCTTCATGCTATCTGGTCCGATCGCTTGAAGCCTTGCCTTTTCGTACGCCGAGCAAGGCGGCCACTCGTACGCTACTTCGCGACGCCGCTCGTTCGCCCTGGGGAGGGTCTCACGGCAGGCGCGATGACCAATTACTGACCGGTCTTGCCGAGAGGCTGAGTGGCCCCCGTGCCGGGTGCGCCGCTACCGGTCGGATCACCGCTTGATCCGGTGTCGTTGCCGCCTGAATTGCCGCTACCGCCGCGCTGACCGACAGTTGAGCTCCTGTCGATACTGGTCCCCTGACCCGTAGTCGAGCTTCTGCTGCCGGGATTGTTGCCGCCAATACCGTGGTCCGGGGGCTGCGATGTCATTCCGGAGCCCGCGCTTTTTGCGCCGGGTGCTGGCATTGTCTTTACTCCAGGAGCATCGTTCGGATTCGCAAGGGCGCCTCCGGTGTTCATCGCGAGGACTGCAGCGATCCCGAGCCATATGACCAAATGTTTTGTACCCATGCTGAAGCCCTGGTGGTGACATTTCACGAGAAGTTATGGCGGAAACCGGCGGGACATCGGAGCTGTTCCTGGTAGCGTCGTCGCACAGGGCGCCCTCTGTCCTTCGCCGCTTTCCGCCGCACAGGAGCTATCGTCACGAGCAGCAGTGACAGCTCTGATTGGCCGCCGGCCGAGATTTTTGATTGTGCGATAGATCTGGGCTTGATGTCGTGGCTCCGGTAGACCCGGTAGATGTGTGAGCTTCCCGCCTAAGGCGAGATTCAAAAGGCTAACGCGATCCTTGCAGTGAGATTTTAAGGAACGATTGACTGATAAATTCAAGATATTCGGTGAGGCTCTAGCCTGAATTGATGAAGGTGATAATCCGCGAGGCACCGTTGGCACATATAACGCGGCGGTCGAATTTCGTGACCGTGTTAAAATCTTCGGCGACCAAGGAGATTTCATTGAATAATATGTGTTTATCGGCAGTCAGCTTGGCTCATTTTATCTTGTGATTACCGAAATCTGTTCCTGAAAGCTGCGAACCAACCCACACGACTCGGCCGTCGTCGCTTCGCAAGCGGGCGTCTCCTGACGCATTCTGAAGGATCCCTGCGGCGATCTGAGAGGCTTGACGCTTTGCATCGTCGAGCGACGAGGCGGACAGCGAGACGCAGTCGGTCATCGTCCTGCGCCTGGGACATGCACGCTGACCAACAACTCAAACATCGGCATCAGGCGGGGGCTGCGGGATTGCCTCGGCAAGTTCCGCGTCAATGGCTCTGCGGACCGCATGCGCGGTTTGGCGCGGCATCACGAGGGCAATAGGCGCTGCGTCTGCCGATTGGAGGTGCAGCACGATTGTGTCGCCTCCATCAATCGTCTCCGCGCGTACAAGCGTCCGCATCGACAAGACTGCGGGCTTTCTATCGTCATTATCCATTGATCCCCACGCGCTCGCCTCACGCGGCGTACAGCAAGTATGTTACTCCCTTCAGGTAGCAAGTCACCCTCGCTTTGGGAAGCAGGTACCGTCATCCGTTCGGTCGGAGCAGAACGTCGTCAGGCTCGTCTAAGGCGAGGAGTTGCACCCGGATGCGGCTCTTTCCAACCGCCCTACTCACCTCGATCCGGTGAAGGCTGAGCACGGCCCGTCCCGCGCTCGTCTGCTGATCTCGCTCCGGACCTGGCTCCTCCGATCCCAACCGATCTTCTCAATCACCCCAAGATGAAGCAGGACGGTCAAGTCATGAGACACTCTGACTACTGCGTCAGCACCGTATCGGCCGAGCTTGGGCCGACGCCGGGGCGGCACGGGAATATTGGTGGCCCCGTAGCGTGCTTTCACAATCAGATCGGGGCCTTCATAGAGGTTGATCTGACGCGCGATGATGACCTTGTAAGCCGACTGGTCGGCAACTGGCGTCTTCGAATCGACGATGAGCCGCCCAACAGGCAAGTAGATCGTGCCCAGGCGGGTCCGCGCATCGTTGCTGATGATGCGATGATCGCGCTGGCCAAGAAGGTCGCAGGGCGCGCGCGGTGCGAGACCCTTACCGCCGCTGGGCAGCGAAAGCGGCAGATTGTTGAGGACACTCCGCTCTTCAGAAAAGAGTAGTCCGGACATTGGGCCGTCTTTAGGCGCGGTGAGGCTGATGACGACGTCTTCGTCGAAGATTAGGCCGGCGCGGATGCCCATGAAGTAGAAACCGACGTTGGTCCCGGTGAACGACGATGCCTTGTCGACCACGAGCGGCCCGTTCTTCATGATGTAGACACCAGGCTGAAGGGTCACCCTGGCGCCCTTGGTGATGTGCAAGCCGCCGCAATACGTGCTTAGTTCGAGGATTGCCGTTGTGCTTACAGCGTTGACGCCGTAAAGTGAGCTGTCGATTCCCGCGATCAGCATTTTAGGATTGAGGTGATGCGGGGCGTTCTTGCTGGCACCGTCTCTTGGTCCGACACGCCCGCGAGCGGGTCCTCCAGGACCGGGCAATCGGTGGCTGAGTTGGGTACTTCGATCTCGCTTGCGGGCACCATCGAGTTGGGAGACGGCTCCGATGGCGGCGCGATTTCCGGCCTCAAGATCGTGGCCATCGACGGCGGTCAAGCTGTTACCAACTTGTTCGGCGTACAAGTTAAGGGAGTAGCCCTTTTCAATAAAACGTCAGCGTCGGAAAAACACGTCTATGTCAGTTGTATAACTAAAACCGAACGCGAATAAGATCGATATTGCCAATAAAATCTTTATTATGCAATAATTTACAGAATCTTCGATTCTTGATCTAGATGTGACCGGCGCCACTGATGCTAATATCAATGTGACAGGCAATGCTTTTGGTCCTTCGCCGGAACCGACATATCTAGAAGTCGAAATATTCGACGCCGCGGGTGCAGAAGTCGCATTGACTGGATAAACCGGATTAGATGTAGGAGATGTGGTGTTCGATACCTACTAGCGACTGACGCTAGCCAAGCAATCTATTCCACCCTAAGGGGCAACTGTGCCAGCCTTCGGGCTGGCTCTTCTTTTTGTTTCGACAAAGACTCGTTGGCTGCAGCGCATCCGCGTAGGCCGCTACGCTCCCGGTCGAGCTTTGAAGTCTCATCGTGAGGCTGAGTCTTTCCGAGCATCGTGGGCAGCCTCGATCATCAATGCGTCGGCAATGGCCGAAAAAGAGCGGGGTATTTCTCGTACTCTCCTGCAGGATGCGTGCATGCTCGTCGAAGCGACCAAACTTCATTCTGACGGCTCCGCGACTGTGGAACACGAGATGTCCCAAGTCGCGTAGCGGGACATGAGGCTATCCTGCTGGCGAAGCCGGTGAAGGCGTGGGCAATCCGTAGAAAGAGCCGGTGCCCATTGCCTGCGTTATAGTTCTTCTCGCGCTGGTCACTATGGTACTGACGCTGGGTGCATGGACCGTCTTCGGAAGGCGCGAGAGGCTTGTAGTAGCTGGATGCAGCGCTGTTATGACGGCGGTGTTCTATCTCGGACACCGTCTCGACTTCATGAAGTGACCGACAACGTCCGCCCTCATACGAGATCGCCACTGACGATGAAATCGCTTGAGGATACGCCGCTTTGAACACAGCCACCTGCGTCGTGCATCGCAGGCTGCGCACTTCAGCCTTCGTCGGCCACTTGCGCGTCTGCTGAAGGCGGGTTCGCGCCGTCACCGTGGCTTCTCGATCCGTACGGTCCTGA
Organism: Methylobacterium sp.; assembly: GCF_019745455.1. Lineage (GTDB taxonomy): Bacteria > Pseudomonadota > Alphaproteobacteria > Rhizobiales > Beijerinckiaceae > Methylobacterium. The sequence goes on along the minus strand of NZ_JAIETD010000112.1, from coordinate 5,563 downwards.
GCATCAGAAGCGTTGACGTGCGTTGACCGCTTGTTGGCCGACACGACTGAAGAAAGGGAAACTAAGCGGTAACCCTCGTTCGCTAGGCCACCTCAGTTATCCACCTAGGAGCTAAGACCGCGATGTTGACGAAACAGCATATTGCCGCGGAATTGACGCGCATGTCGAAGGTGCAGATCAGCGACATCACCCGGGCGATCAAGGACAGCCAGAAAGTCATCGCTCTGAACGAAGTCACTGACCTTGGGCTCCGCCTGAACCTTCTGGCTGACGCGATCGTGACCAAACCTGCGGCCGCAGCAATGGCGATGCCGGATAGGGAGCGCATGTTGGAGCCGACGCAGGGCGCGAACTGAACCTAGCAGCTAGGTCCCGCGAGGGGGGCTCGCCTGAAGCGCATCAGATTCGGCCCATCCGACGTGCGGTTGCTCCAATAAACTGCAAATCTTCACTTCTAAAATGCTGGCCCAAGTCGCCATGATCTACTGCTAACAGTCCCGACGAATTCTTATAGCGAGCCACGTTGCGTATGGTTTCCGCCATGTCTCGCGGCAGATGCGTTCGATTACCGATGAGATGTCAGGTAGCGGGGCTCGCACCTGCGGCTACTTTGGCGAAGCCGGTAAGTGAGGGTCCAGACAAATGGCTCGGCGAATGGTTAACCAGTCTTGAGGCGGGCGCCGAGCCTGCCGCCCTACCAATTCGACACGAGGAATCAAATTCGCGTGGCCACAGAAGTAGGGGCCGGACGCGTAACGCTCGGGGCATGCTCTACATTGACCGGGTAGAGAGCAGCGTATGGATAACGGCGCCCCGCCCTAACGCGAGGTCACGATCGACGATCAGATGCTTCTGATCGTCCCCAAATTAGTACGGCCGGTAAGATATCTAACCCCATTTCCGAGCGCCACTGCAAATTGTCGCAATCTCAGTGAGGTAAGAAATATAAGCTGAACGCGGTAGATCGGAAGGGGACATCGTCGGAATTTAGCAACATTTTTCAAATGCTGAGATTCTCCGCCTGCCGACACCCCTAATTCATTCGCGCTGTATTTCGAAAGATATCGCTATGTGTAAAAATCTGGAATGTGAGCTTGTTTTTTGTGGCCTGCGAGCCCGAGGAGGCCGACATCACTATTTGCCTCGATGTCCGGCTGTACATGTTTTATTGAGGAATTCTCGTGGAAAGGACTAATCTCCCTCAAGTCAAGATTGCCAGTCTTATCGCCCCTAAGCGCTGTCGAGTTAGGATGGCTCTCGAGACTGCTCTTAAGCGAAGGCCGCCCACTCTCCACACGCGGAGGTGATGCCGTCTGAATAGGGAAATTTGTATACGTGGCAAAGGGCTCCGAAACTGATCCTGCTCCATTCGGAAACTGCTCGGGTTGGGTATCATGGGGAGTGACGATGGACGCCGCCCCATGCCCTTTCTTTCCGCTTTCATGCTCGGCAGTAGCTTGGGAATGCTTCGCATTGGTCGAAAAGCCCTCGGCGCCTCGGTTATCTCTCGAGGATGGCTGATCCCCTGCATTTTTGGTTTTATGATCACTCGCATCAGCCCAGGGCGCGGGACCGTCCGAAGTATCCACACCTCGGCTTTGATCTGACAGATTCATCGAATCATCATTCGTGCGACTCTGATGCACACTGGGCTTCGAGCCGGCGTTTTTATCTCCGGGCGTGTCGAACGCTTGCGTTCGGATGGATGCCTCTGCCGCGGAGCTTAATGGGGAAACAGCCTCATCAGCGCTCCTGCGATTTAAGCTACGTTGATCCGAGTCTCGGCTATCGTTCGACCTCACAACGCTATCGCTAGTATTCGAAGTCGTACTAGATGCAGGAGATGTGTCTTCAGAGTTAGAGGAGCCCCCGGTACGATCCGCTGATTTCTCGGCATCGCTCTTCAGGTGGCTCTGATTGGGATAGGACCCAATGTCTGCCTCATTCTTGTCGCGTGATTTAGAGGATTCCGACGGGATAGACGTTTCTTCGGACGAGGCCGATCGAGGAACAGCTGCTCGAGTCACCTCGTACTCAACGTCACGACTTCCCGAGCTTTCTGTTTTTTCTGCCCCGGCGTGGCTGTCGGCATGACGAAGATCCTTGCTTAGGCTCTTGCTGCTAGCCGGCGAAAGATTGGTCTCGCTCTTGGAGTCTTCATGTCGTTGAACCTGCTCGTCAATTGAATCGGAATGATCAGGCCAGTCCGCATTTTTCGATCTCGGGCTCAAGACCTCTGAGTTTCGATTGATCGAGTCTTGATCTTTGACGAGTTCCTGCCGGCCCTCGAAGCGGGTTGTCTTTTCTTCAATTCGATCCCATTTTAAACTAGACGTCGTGCTTAAATAAGAAAGCGCCGATACGGGCAGTTGTGGATCGCTGTCATATTTAAATTGTTGCCCTCTGCCTTCAATAATTTCATTTAGCGTGTTAAAAATCTCTGCTTCAATCTTGCTGCTTGCCGAGACGGCGGTGCTCAATGCTTCATCGTGCATAGGATCTACAGATGACGTGCCTAGAAGAGCAATCAACCATGCCCCAGGATCGCCGCTTGGTTCCATATCACGGCTACTCAGCGGTCCGGGCCAATGTCCATCCAGCAGAAACTTAAAATCAGACTCGTTGAGTGCAGCCTCCACCCCATTTCGTTCAAAGGTGACCGTCGACACTTGCACGGGCGCCAATGCTTTTTCGTACGCATTTGCCCCGACCACTGAATCTAAACTTGAGGTGAACAGTGCGCTTTGTCTCTGCGCCTGTCCATCAATGCTTGCCGTCGTCGTGTGCAGCGACCGATCATCTGTCGTCACGCCGGGTGATGCTTGAAGCGCCTGTCCAGTCAGAACGTGTTTCAGATCGGCGCCCAAATGGAACTCATCGGTTGCCAGAGCCTCGGCGGCAAAAAGCATTGCTACCAACACGAGCGACTTGATCTGTCTGTGATGATCGTCCTGCTTATCAGACTCGATCGAGCCTCTTTGTTCGGAAAGTCCGCAGGTCCCCGCTGTCCTCGACGCTTGGCTGCCCGGTGTATCTTCAGCAGACGCTTGGGTCGATCCAATGTCCACACTCTCACTGGCGTAGGCATCCTCCGACGAGAGAGTGAAGGCTACTGTTACCACGATCGCCGCCAGCAAGGCAGCTGGGTGAACCGCCAGTCTGGTGCCTGCGCCCGTACGGGCGATTGGCAGAAGGTTTGGGTAACGATCAGCGATCTGGTTCACGAGGGCGCGAAAATCAGGCCCGCGGATCGGACCGTCAAAAACCTCGGAATCGATCAAGTAGAGGCCGTCGATCCTCGCAAAATGGATGATGACGTCGCCGCTAGGGTGGCAGAAGACAAACCACGGCTCAGCCAGGTCGGTCAGGCCCTGCTCGGTGCAGACCTGAAGCCCTGCACGTAAGAGGGCGGCCTCGACACGGTAGAACTCGGCAAGTTCCTGTTGAGACCAGCCATCCTGCGCCGCTACGGCGGACCGGACGAACGACACAACCGATCCCATTCCCACCTTACTCCTGCGACTTGCTTGGCCACTGGCCTCTGGCGGACAGGGTATCAGTGCCCGGGAGCGACGCCTCCCGGGCACCAAGAAGCAGTGAACTCAGGCCATCGATCACGGCACCGACAGCAGCGCAGTCGTCTCTGCCCGCGTCCAATCGGACTCGAAACCGATGCGAGAAAACGCAGGTTCGTGGCGTTTGTATCCATGTTGAGAGGATTTTCTACAAACCACCCGGCAGCCGGGTAAAAGACAGCTGGACACCAGCTGTAAGTGCGATTTATATGAGAATTGCTGTATGGCGCTTCGGCTTCAGGTTAAACAGCTCTCAAAGGCTTTTGTCGACGTGTACGCTCACCACCAGCGCCTGCGCGCCGCGGACGTTCAGGAACTGCGGAAACAGGGTGGCCGCTTTCTCAAGCAGCTACGTGAAGACCGTGGGCTTTCGCAAAAACAACTCGCCGACCTCGTCGGTGCGGAATATTATACTTTCATCTCACAGCTCGAAACTGGACGTGGCCGCATCCCGCCCGATCGCTACGATGCCTGGGCGGAGGCGCTGGGCGTCGACGTGAGGGAGTTCGTCCAAAACCTCATGCGTTTTTACGATCCGCTGACCCATAAAATCCTATTTGGCAACAGCACGGACGTGGCCACTCAATAGTCGAAATTCTGATTTTTTTCCAGGTGAGCAGCGAAGATTACTGACATTCACTCCGATTGCTGACTCTTGGCAATTTACATGACCCTGCTCCGATCTCTACTTCGGTGCTTTAGCAAAATCATTCGTGAATATACACTTGGCCTCGTCAGATGGGCTATCCAGCGCCTTTGGCGACTACCCTCGATCGACCCGTCGGCCCCTGCCCTCGTCGGTTTCCATCGAGCCTAACAGGAAGGCTCGAGCACGGCTGACGCGGCTTTTCACAGTGCCGACTTGGCAGCCCAGAACTTCCGAGGCTTCCTCGTAGGTCATGCCTTGTTCGGCAACGAGGAGGAGGGCATCCCGCTGAGATGCGGGAAGCCGCGTGATGTGGGTCCAGACATCCTGGAGAGTGACCCTGTCGAACTGATCCGGCGGCGCGACCAGTCGCCCTGCTGCCACACCGTCGACGTCCTCCACCTCACGTTTGAGTTTGCGCTGCTCTGTGTAAAAGTGGTTGCGGAGAATCGTGAAGGTCCACGCTTTGAAGTTGCTTCCAGCTTGGAATCGATCCCTCGATTGCCATGCCTTGAGAACCGCCTCTTGAACGAGGTCGTCCGCTCTTCCATTATCAAAGATAATGGATCTTGCGAAACCGCGAAGATCCGGCAGAATAGAGAGTAACTCGTCCCCGAACGTCGCCGTCGATCCTTGATCGTCGTTTGTGTGGCACCTTTCGAGTTGTGCGATAAGCGTGAGAAACCTCTCAGGCGTCGGATCATCTATGGTGGACGCGTAATGAGCCTGAAGCGGCCCCTCCAGGTGCTCGCGCAAGAAACTGCCTGGACGATGCCGAACCGACTTCGCCTTTTTGAGGCCGGCCGCAGGCCGTTGCGATCCGAGGCGCTGGTCATCAAGCAGGCGCAGTGTCATCTTGAGTCAAATCTCCGTGCCTCGCCCGGTACCGACAAAAAGACGGACCTCGCGTCATACAGTAAGTTCGTAATAGAACCTCGCTGTATGCCAATCAAGTGCCTCAGCGGGCTTGCCGGCGAGAGGCGGGTGCGACGGCGCTCGGGTGATGACGGACGGCCAAACCGGTGATTGCGATGGCGTCGCGCACTTCAGCCGGTTCGGCGAGGTGCTGATAAAGCTCGCCGAGAGTCTGCTACGCCATGGAAAGAAAATACCCCGCCGCGGCGAACCGGGCAGGGCTGAAGTGGGGTCAGGCTCACTAGTACCAGTGCAGGCCCCGGCGTCCAGTCAGGAAAAACCTTCAACTGGACAAGGGCGGCTCCAGTGAAATGTGCGGCCTTAACGGTTGATGATTGCGTGCACCTACTCGATCTCTGGATGCTCGCGTCGGCAGATAGGCGCGGACTTCGAAGGTGTCGAACGCTTCCGCCCACGCGCCACTCCA
>NZ_JAIETD010000021.1 GCF_019745455.1 Methylobacterium sp. | reverse complement strand
AGCCGCATGGCCCGATGGCCACCCCAATCCCCGCCAAAGCGGTCCTCGAATTTACACCTCGTCCGCGGACGCTACCAGGTGAGATGGGTCGGATCGTATCTGAAGCGGCTTGGATCGTCTGCCCAGGCTCTGCAGGTCGCCTCGTATGGCGTGAGGCCGCGTAGGGTCTTGAGCCGCCGAGCGAAGTTGTAGGCATCCAAGAATGCGGCGAGGTGGTCTCGCAGCTGATCGTGTCTGTCGTAATGGTAGCGCTTGACCGTCGCCTCCTTGAGGGTCCGGTTCATGCGCTCGACCTGGCCATTGGTCCACGGGTGGTTTGGCTTGGTGAGCCGATGCTCGATGTCGTGCGCCCGGCAAATCTGGTCGAAGCGGTTGACGCGGTACAGGGCAGTCGGGCCGCGACGGTTCTTGGGCAGCTCGGCGAACTGGATGCCGTTATCGGTCAGGATGATGTGCAGGCGGTAAGGACAAGCCTCGATGAGCGCCTCCAGAAAGGCGCAGGCCACGGGCCGATCAGCGCGTTCGTGCAGCTGGGCGAAGGCGTATTTGGATGTCCTGTCGATGGCCACCCAGAGGTACAGCTTGCCTTCGCCGGTGCGAACTTCCGCGATGTCGATATGAAAGAAGCCAATCGGATAAGCCTTGAAGGCTTGCTTACCGGGCTTGTCGCCGCCGACCTCGGGTAACCGACTAATCCCGTGGCGCTGCAGACAGCGATGCAGCGACGAGCGGGTCAGGTGCGGGATGGTGGCCTGGAGCGCGTACAGGCAGTCGTCGAGCGGCAAGAGGGTGTGCCGGCGGAAGGCAACGATGATCGCCTCCTCTTCGGTCGTGAGCACCGTCGAGCGCGGCGTCTTCGGTCCCATCACCGCGTCATGCACGAAAGCACGCTTGCGCCACTTCGCGACCGTCTTGGGGTTCAGTCCATGCTGTGCGGCAAGCTCTTTGAGCGAAGCTTTCGATCGCTGTAGTGCTGCTCTGACCGCGTGCGTGGTCGTGGCGCAGCCGTGTAGAACCTGTCCCATAACGCCTCCCGGTATGCAGCGACCTCAGCTAAACTGATGCCACCACACCGCGGGACTGCACACCTAGCGCGCCCGCCGGATTGCCCCCCTTCCGAAAGGGGGGCTGCGCGATGGGATCGTCACCCGTAGGGCCGAAACCCGTAGGGGTTCGGGGAGCGGAGCGATTAGAGCCCGGTCCCGCAGGGACGCGCCTGCACCATTGGACGGCATGGTTGGCCATGGCCAACTTCGGGGTAACGCATCGGCCCTTCAGCCTTCAGAACCGCCACCGTTCCCATTTTCGAGAGAGGTCTGGGCAAGGAAGGCTGCGTAGAGCTCGTCAAGTTGTGAAGCGACAAAATCACCGAATGAGGGGTCACGATCGATGGCGAGGGTCACACTCGTCCCCTTGCGGGAGATCTGGGCCGTTGCTCGACCGCCCTGCTCTGCCCAAGTGGTCGGCGCTGGGCTTGTCGCATCCCGCGGGGCGGCGAGTGCGAAAACCTTGACGAAGCGCGCGTCGGTATCGAGGGCAGTGAACGACTCTTCCTGTACGGCTTTCTCGACCAATTGGGCGACACCGACCTTCTTAAAGTTCTCGGCGAGCGTCAGCCAGCGGCGCCGGCCCGCTTTCGGCGCTGGGCCGATTTTAGTCACGAATGTTTCTGGAACTGCACGGGCAACCGCAATGAGTTTCGACAGCTCGCCCTTATCCGTCGAGAGTGCATCCATGATAGTGGAGCGTTCGAAACCACGATCTTCGAGCCGGCGGGCGAACAGCGCCTTCTCGATGTAGGTCAGATCCAGGCGGGCTGAGTTTTCGACGCCTTGAGCTACAACGAGCTCGGCATCGCTCAACGCTCGGACAACAGCGCGAACGGGCCGCCCGAGTTCGGTCAACGCTCGCAAGCGTCGGTGACCGTAGGCAACCTGATATCGCCCAGGATCATGGGGATGGGGACGAACGAGGATCGGCACCTCTTGTCCGCGCTCTTCGATCAGCCGTTTGAAGTCAGCGAAAGTGCCCGCATCATGGTCGAGGCGATCCTGTACGAAGGACGGGTCGATTAAAGCCGGATCGATATCGACGATCGTCTCTCCTCGTGCGAGGGCGTCCTCGAGCGCGCGGCGATGGTCGTCGATTCGACCGAGCGAGAGACTCATGGCACGGACAGGCCCTGCCAGCACTCGTCCATCCTCAGACTCCTCCCTGGGACTAGAGTTGGCCATGGCCAACCTGTCGGGGGAGGGAGCTGCCGGAGTCGTCACAGCGCTGGTTGGGGCGCTCTCAACCTGTCGGACCTTGTGACCGGATTCAGGCGTAGCAGACCCCTCTGAGATGTCGGGGGTGTCACTCGGACCGGCACCGGCCTGAGCGGCTGCGCCGACTTCGGCGCTGTGGCTGGCGTTTGCCATTCCCGACTTGTCGGGGGAGGGACCCTGTAAGTTCGACTCAGGTGCAGCCTCATTGCTCTCGCTCGAACTGGCGTTCGAGCGAGGGTTGGCCATGGCCAACTTTCCGGATTCGGAGGTGGCCGAGTACAGGCTTCGGATCGCGTCGCGCCGCTTCATGCTGCCCTCCCCCAGGCCTTGTGAACCAGTCCGAGGATCTCTCGATGAACGGCATCGAGGCTTTCGTAGGCCCGGTCATACGTCGCGCGACCAACGCTGTTTCGCTCAAGCTCGTACAAGCTCTGCTTGGTCAATCCTGCATCTGCGATTGCCGTCGATTTCCATACGGAGGCCGCCAGGACATCGTCCTCGAACAACCCGCGCAGCAGGGCAACAATCTGGCTCTGCGGCCCATCATGCGGCTCGTGACGGGTCACCACGTAGCGGATGAAGTCGTGGGAGAGATCGCCCCCTGCATCACGGACGACGCGCATTAGATCAGATGCCATCAGCAGGAACTGGGACATGGATGCGACGTCGACCATCTGCGGATGGATTGTGATCAGGAGTGATGTGGCTGCGCAGACAGCGCCGAGGGTGAGGTAGCCAAGCTGGGGAGGGCAATCGATGACCACGAGATCATAGTCGTCCTGTACCGTTGCGAGAGCATGGCCAACGCGCTCGAAAAACATGCCCCCCTCGGCCCGCCGAGTGCTGGTTAGCATTTGCGGCGTCTCGTGTTCGAACTCCATGAGTTCGAGATTGCTAGGAACAAGATCAAGTCCATGAAAGTAGGTTTTTCTTATAATATCTTTTAATGACCTCCGTTTTTCATCATATCGAATGGCGCCATAGAGAGTATCACCCCAACTAAGATCAAACTCTGGCTGTATTCCGAACATCGCACTGAGCGAAGCTTGGGGATCGAGATCGACCGCGAGCACTCGATACCCCTGAAGCGCCAGCCATTGAGCAAGATAGAGCGTAGTAGTGGTCTTAGCAGATCCACCTTTAAAGTTGACACACGCAAGTGTCTGAAGACGCTCACCGCCCCGTCGCCAAGGCAGGAAGTTCAGAGCATCGTTAGGCCGTACCTCAGAAAGATATTTTCTGAGCTCTCCAATCTGTTTGAGCGTATAAAGCCGTCGTCCATTCGATTGAATTTCGGGGGACGGACCGAGTTTATCGAGAGATAGCTGACGCAAGTGACTATCTGAGACAGAAACAAGACGCGACACTTCTCCGGATGTAAATTTCCTCAATTCCTTATTGGCCTCAGGAGGAAATAACTTCTCTCGCAAGGACTGCAATTGGGAGGAAAGAAGCCGAGCATGAGATGATATGCGGTCATCTGATGCACGATCGGGTATTCCCTGCGAAGTTCCAAACTTCGACATTCTAACGCCCCCAAAACGGAAATTTCCGTCAAATCGGATAAAATCCGTTTTACAAAGCCACAGCTCTTCCAATTCCGCAAGAAGATATTGGTAAACAAGTCCCTACCGCCGCTCATGGCTGTCATGGATGGGACGTGGCTATGTGCGAGCATACCAGATCGACTCGAGGAGGAGGGCAACGCGACGGTTGGCCATGGCCAACTGTCGGCTCAGGACGAGCTTCAGTGAGCGAGCAAGCAAGCCGCGCCCGTCGTAGGTGATAGGGAATGAGCAAGCTGCGAATCCAGAGTTCGATCGCTCACTCATTCAGCCTGCGAGTTGTCCACGAAATTCACAGGGCAGAAAATCTCATTTTGCTTGACAGGCTTCGCCGCTCGACCCGGCGGGCTACCCGTGCGCTTGATATCCGTAACGGATTTCAAATTGGAGGGTCAGACCGATGCGGCAGAGCAAGCGGACGTCCTGGGGCGGCCCTCGGGAGGGGGCCGGCAGGCCAAGCGGGGAGGCGACGAAGGTCGTCCGGCTTCCGATCGACATTGCTGATGCGGCCCGGCGGGCTGCGGCGGCCCGGGGCGGCTCCAGCAGCGGCATTGCGGCCTTTCTGAAAGGGGAGGTGAGGCTGACCGCCAGTGCCCCTCTGGTGACGGAGTCGGTGGCGTGTGGCTTTCCGTCACCGGCCGAAGACAGCCTGGAGCGTCCCCTCGATCTCAACGATCTGCATGGGATCGGGGCCCCGAGCGTGTTCCTGGTCCGCGTCGCCGGCGAGAGCATGATCGGACGGGGCCTGTTCCCTGGCGATATCGCGGTGGTCGACAAGGCTCGGCAGCCGAGGACCGGCTGCATCGTGGTGGCATGCCTGAATGGTGAGTTCACGATGAAGACGTATCTATGCCGCGACGGGCATGTGATCCTTCAGGCCGAGAACCCTGCTTTCCCGAATATCGAGGTTCCTGAGGCTGCGGACTTTACGGTGTGGGGTGTCGTCACCGGCTCTTCGCGCGTTTTTTGATATGTTGGATTGCGCATGACCGGCCTCGTTGCGCTCGTCGATTGCAACAATTTCTACGCTTCGTGCGAGCGGCTGTTTCAACCGAACATGAACGGCAAGGCGGTTGTAGTCTTATCCAATAATGATGGCTTCTGTAATCGGGCCTTCGCCGTCAAGCGCTAACCCATGCCTACGTCTGCCAATGAGCATTTCGGGTGGAGGCTGTGTGAAAACGCCGAGGCGGTAGAAGGATCTCCCCTCGAATGACCTGTGCAGCGCTGAGACAGGCATCCGTATCAAACATGGGCCGCATTCAGGATGCCTGGGTGGCCACCATATAGAAAATTGTTCTAAGATTTCGGAAGGCCTCAGCGTTTTCACACAGCCTCGGTGGAAAGCGGACGGGCAGCTTACGGACCGAGTTGGGCAAGAGCTGCCTTCAATCCATATGAGGTCAAACCTCGAAGACCCGATCGACACCGACCCGCTCGACGAAGGATGGATCGTGGCTCACGACGAGAAGCGCACCGTCGAAGCTGCGCAGAGCGCTTTCCAGGACTTCGACCGACTCGATGTCGAGATGGTTGGTCGGTTCATCAAGGATGATGAGCCAGGGCGGCGCCGACCCTGCAAGGGCCGCCGCCAGGCCTGCCCGCAGACGCTCGCCGCCGGACAGCGTGCCGACGATGCGCTGGGCATCCCGGTTGCGGAAGGCGAACCGAGCACAGAGCGCGTAGGCTTCCTCGTCGCTGGCATCGGGATGCAGGCGGCGGATGTTGTCGAGAATGCCGCCTTCTGGATCAAGCAGCCCGACATGCTGATCCAGCATGACGATGCGCCCCTCGGCGCGACGCACCGTTCCAGCGACGGGCGCTAGAAGACCTGCCGCGATCCGCAGAAGAGTCGTCTTGCCCGCGCCATTCGCTCCCTTCAGGGCGATGCGCTCCGGCCCGTCGATGCGCAGGGTCCATGGACCAAGGCGCCGGTCGCCCGCTGCGGCGATGGCGCCCTCCATGGCAAGGACGTTGGCGCCGGATGGCAGGCCACTCGGGGGCAGATCGATCGTCAGGGGCGTCAGGACTTCCACCCGTGAACGAGCTTCTTCCACCTCCGCCAACGCCGCGCCCATGCGTCGATCGCTGATCGCCTGTGCCCTCCCGCCGCTGTTCTCTGCTCGCTCGGCCCGCGCGTCCAGAAGGATCTTCGGCTCGGACCCCTTGGCCGCGAAGGCACGTCCCGCCCTGTCGCGTCGCTCCTTCGCCTCGCGCTGCGCCTGCGCGGCCTGCCGCGCCGCGCGAACGTCCGCATCCGCGCGCTCCAGCTCGGCGCGGGCGCGGCGTCGATCCTCGTCGCGGACGGCGGCGAAGGCCGACCAGCCCCCGCCGAAGCTGCGCGCTTCGATCGTCGTCAGCTCCAGAATGCGGTCCACGTTTTCCAGAAGCTCCCGATCATGGCTGGCGACAAGGACGCCCCCGCGCCAATCCCGCACCAGGGCTCGGATCGCAGCGCGACCATCAGCGTCGAGATTGTTCGTCGGCTCGTCCAGGAGCAGGAGGTCCGGCGCCTCGATGACGAGACGAGCGATGCCGACGCGCGTCCGCTCCCCGCCCGACAGGGTCTGGAGGTGACGATCCAGCGGCAGGTCGGGAAGCCCGGCTTGTACGAGTGCGGTGCCGATGCGGCTCTCCAGGGTCCAGTCGGCGGCGTCGAAGTCGCCGGTGGTGCCGTTCCCCGCCAGGATGCGTTCCAGCATCTCCAGACCGTCCGTGACGCCGAGCGCTTCGGCCAGGGTCCACCCTCCTGGCATGTCCTGCCAGAGGACACCGATCGTACCCGTTCGCCGAACAGTGCCGGACGACGGCTCGGCGGAACCCGCAACGATACGAAGGAGGGTGGATTTGCCGGAACCGTTGCGGCCAACGAGCCCGACACGTTCCGTCCCAACCGCGAACGTCAGATCGCTGAAGAGCGGGCGGTCAGGCGTCCGGGCGGAGACGGAGTTGAGCGTGAGGAAGACGGACATGGGCAACCGTGGCACGGGTAGAGACAAGGCGGATCGCGTTGCTCGTCCTGTTGTTCACGGCTGCACTCCCTTTGTGGTTCGGTCCTAACGTATGACCTGGATCCCTGCCTTGCAACCGAACGGCGGCTTCCGGGCATCCGGCGAAGGACTGCGGACGTCCGTAGAGGGTCGAAAGTTCGCGTTCCCCGATAACGTCGTAGACGCGCTTGGGGTCGGTCATGCCATAGTCTGGTGGGGCCTGTCGCGAACTCAGTGTCAGGCCGCGGAAGGCTCTCTACCGTTCTGCTTTCACGCTTTGTTCGCCTGCGGAAGCCCAAAGCAGAGTGCGAGAAGACGGTTCTGCTCGCGGACCGTCCACGCGCCGGCGAAACCGAAGCCCTTTCGCAGCCAGAGCATGGCCTCGAAGCCGCAGATCGTGCGTCGCGCTGTATGGAAGGAGCGGAAGCCGCCGATCCGGGGCATGTTCTTCTTGACCCGGAAGTGGTCGCTCTCGATGCCTTGCTGCAGATGTTTGGTGACGTAGTGGAGCGGCGCGTGGGGCAGAAGACTATCGCTCTTCGCAGCCACGATCGCGGGTGGATAGGTGCTGGCACCATCCGTGCCGATCCGATCGGGCGCAAGAAGTGGCTGATCCGCCAGCATCTTACGGAAGAACCGCTTGGCCGCGTCGAGATCGCGGTTAGCGGTGAGGAGGAAGTCGACTGGGTTGCCGTGCTTGTCGACAGCTCGGTAGAGGTAGCGCCACTCACCACGCACCTTGATGTAGGTCTCATCGATCCGGATCGACCCGCAGTGCGGCTTGCGAAATTGGCGCAGCCGCTTCTCGATCAACGGCGCATAGGCGAGCACCCAACGGTTCAGGGTGCTGTGGTCCACCTCGACCCCGCGCTCCAGGAACAGCTCCTCGATGTCACGATAGCTCAGCGGGTAACGCAGGTACCAGGCGACGGCCTGAACGATCAGGGCCGCCTCGTAGTGCCGGCCCTTGAAATCGGCTTTGGAGCGCTGCTTCAGCTTCGCGGCTATGGCGGACAGGATCATGGGGTGGCCTCCGAAACAGGAGGTGCCATGCGGGCTCTATGGTCAACGCGGGGTAAACGCCACGGGTTTGCGACAGGGCCCTTCGTCGAGACGCGCACCCACGACGGGCGCAAGTTCCGGATGCTCAACGTCCTCGACGAGTTCAGCCGCGAGTGCCTGGCCATCCGAGTGGATCGCAAGCTCAAGGCGGCCGACGTGATCGATGTGCTGTCCGACCTGTTCATCCTGCGCGGCGTGCCGGCGCACATTCGGTCAGACAATGGTCCGGAGTTCATCGCCAAGTCGGTGCAGTCCTGGATTGCGGCCGTTGGCGCAAGGACGGCCTACATCACCCCTGGTTCGCCGTGGGAGAACGGATATGTCGAGAGCTTCAACGCACAGATACGCAACGAGCTGCTGAATGGCGAGATTTTTTACACGCTCAAGGAGGCGCAGATCATGATCGAGGGCTGGCGACGGCACTACAATACGGTTCGGCCGCATGGCGCATTGGGCTACCGGCCGCCAGCGCCAGAGGTGTTCGTGCCAGCTATAGCCGCTAGGCCGGCTGCACCGGCCAAGCTCGCCGTGGTCCAGCGACCAACCCTGCACTAACTTTGACCTTGGACCACCTCGTGGGGGCCGATCACAAAATCGTAATTTCCCCGTCTCACCGGACACCGCTACGGTCGCGAAGCCGTTCCGCGGGTTTGATCGAGACGTCCGCCGATCAGAAGGTGGCGCAGATCAGGCGAGGTCGCGAGGTAGTCTGCCATGTGCCGAAGGAAGACGAGTTGGCTGCCGCGCGGCAACCAAACACGTCCGCCCAGAGCGGAGTACGTGTCCGGGGCCTTCCTCCGCCTGTTCGAGACGCATCCCCGCTGGCCGCTCACGAGCGGCCGGTTCTCACAGCGGCGTTAGCGCAAAGCCCGGGTTTTGGAGACTCTCGATATGCCGGAGCTGTTGACACGCTGGGGCAAGACGTCCCGGCCTGCAGCCTTGCGGTCAGCAACCTGGGTGCTCCTCTTATTCACATTCGCTATGGCGGGAGGATGCTCGACGACGCGGTACTATGACGCCGGATCGAGTGATGGTCCCGAACTCGAACGGATGAACCGAGCCACCTTCGCGTTCAACGAGGATTTCGATCGGCAAGTGGTGGAGCCGGTGGCACAGCAGTATGTCAGCCATGTGCCCAACGACCTTCGCAGAGGTATCGATAATTTCGTCTATAATCTAAATGAACCCACTTACTTGGTTAACTTTCTACTACAAGGACACGCGGATCGATCGGCTGCGGCAGCCGGCCGCTTTGTTCTCAATACGTCACTCGGATTGTTCGGTTTCGTGGACTATGCGGGGATGATCGGTCTCACTCAGAAGCGGACGAGTTTCGACCTGACGCTCGCATACTGGGGCATACCGTCCGGAGATTACATCGTTCTCCCGATACTTGGTCCATCATCGCCCAGAAAAATCTTTGCCGACATTGGCGAGGGTATTCTCGATCCCTTGAACGCGATCCCGGCTCTGAACGGCGGAGCGACGGTTGCAGCGCGCACGATTGCGACCGGTGGGCTGAGACGCGTAGAGGTCGCCAGCGATTTGCGAACTTTGCGCGAGGACTCACTCGACATTTATGCCCGAGTGAAGAGCCTATACCTGCAGCAGTATTCCGAGCCTGTGCCAATCGAACAAGATTTGGGGGATGCGCGGTGAGCGGCAATATGGCGATGACATCGAAACGGAAGATCACGGCGCTGCTGTTCGCGATTGCTGTGGCGAGTGGCACGGTGCCCGCCCGCAGCGACGATCCTGCAACAGGGGTCGTCAAACGGTTCTACGACGCGATGATCGCGGTCATGCGCTCTGGACAAGCGACGCGAGCGCGGTTCGATCAGCTCAAGCCCGTGATGATGCGCACCTTCGATATGTCTGTGATGGCGCAGCGGGTCCTAGGCTCGCATTGGAGCACGATGTCTCCGGAGGCCAGGAGGAAATTTCAGGCTGCCTACGCCGACTTCATCGTCGCAACCTACGCGAGCAAGCTCGACACCTATTCCGGCGAGCGCTTTGATGTGGAGCCCTCCTCGCAACCGCAAGGCAACGGCACCCTTGTCTACACCAAAATCGTGGATAGCGATGGCGTGGAACATGCTGTCAATTATATTGTCGGTCGAGATAGCAAGGTTTTCGATACGTATTTTGATGGTACGATCAGTGATGTCGCCGCGCGGCGTTCAGAATTTACGGGCATCATTCAGAGGTCAAGCCCCGACCAACTTACCGAAGCCCTGACCGATCGTACCCGAAAACTTCTCGATCGATGATACCTCGGCGGATTGAGGCGCCGTTGAGCCCGCCAGTGCGCCACGTCTACCGCCACACCCCGGCCGCGCCTCATTCGGGTAGCGCCTCATGGATTTTACACGCTCCTTGTGGACCGACGCACGGGATGTTCCCAGCCAACGTCTATAGGCCCAATTGGCCCGCTTGAAATTCTCACTGCAGGCGGCCAGCCTCAGCATGCGCGGGAATATCTCAGGATGCAGTGCTCAGGCGTTATCGTCCGTCCGGGCTCCGGACGCCGAACCAGAGATCTTTGACTTGATCGTAATGAACCTTCTTGTCATAGACGTTCCCGGTCAAGTTAAGGAACTTGACCGTCAACTGGCCCATGCTGAACACGACCTGATAGGAGGCGATGACGCGGTCTCGCTGCGCTGAGACGAGGCCGACCCGGGCGAGGAGAAGTTCCTGCTGCGCATTGAGGACATCCAGCGTGGTCCTCTGCCCGATCGCGGCTTCTTCCCGTACGCCGGCCAGCGCCCGCTCGTTGGCGATGACCGCCTTCTGCGACGCGATCACCGCCGCTTTCGCAGCCTCAAGGGCCCCCCAAGCCGTCACGACATTGAATCGGGCGCGATCCCGGATCGACTCGACCTCAATGCGGCGCTGCCCGACGCGCTCCTTCGCCTGCCTGATTTCCGAGTACACGAAGCCGCCCTCATAGAGGGGTATCGTCAATCGGCCTTGAACGATCCCACTCAGCGAGCTGCTGTTGGGTCGAGGACTGTTGCTAAGTGGCGGCAGATCGTGGTTGCCTTCAAGGCTGGCTGAGGCCGTGAGCTGCGGATAGAGCTGCCCCTCGGCGATCTTCACCTGCGCCTCGGCGACGTCGACGTCGTGACGCGCCGCGATGATGCCGGGATGATCCCGAAAAGCTGTGGCGATCGCGCTTTCCCTGTCCGCTGGTATGAACGCGTCGATCGGACGCCCCGGCGCCAGATTGCGTATTCCGACGAAGCCGGCCGGGGATTCCGATTTGAAGCCGGCCGTCGTTCCGAGGCGAAGCCGGCCACCATT
>NZ_JAIETD010000128.1 GCF_019745455.1 Methylobacterium sp. | reverse complement strand
ACGGCGACAACGTCTCCAGCGACGCGCCGACCGCGACAGAGTTGCTGCGGGCGCATATCCTGCCCGCCTGCCAGCACGAGAGTCCGGTCCCCGATGGCACGATAGCGCCGGTCCCTGATAGCACGAGATGATTCACAGCTTATCCCCAGGTCGAGTTGTCGAGCGGCGACGGCCGCGCGGGATGCCGAGCGCGTCGGGATCGGTTGGTACGAAGGACAGGATTTCGGGCCCGCCGACGCATTGCTCGATGGTCAGGCGGTAGCCGGGTAGCGGCTGACGGCGAACGATGTCTCGCAGGTCGTAGGCGAAGTGTTTGAGCGGCGAGAGGCTGCCAGACTTTGCGTGGAGATGCGGGAAATCGAAGCTCCAGCCGAATTCCTGCTTGCCGCCATGCTTGCGCACGAGGCGGTACAGCCAGCGCTCCAGGCCGCCAGTCAGCCCGAAATAGTCACGGTCAATGGTGAGGACCAAAGCATCGTCGAGGACGGCGCCGTAGAACCAGTCGGGTACGATCAGTTCGAGCCCGAGCGGCCGGCCGCGGTGATCGGCGCGCTCCTTCCATTCGTTGATCCAGGAAAAGCGGTGCATCCGCCGCTCGGTGGGCTGGCGGATCGAGGTCGCGATGGTGGTGGATTGAAGTCGGTCGAGCGCGGCCTTCAGGCGGTCGTAATCGCGCAGCGAGACGCCGCGTCCGATGAAGTTCAGAATTTCATAGGGCGTGGTCGCCATGAGGCGAGACGGGCGCAGGCCGACGTCACGGGCTTCGACAATCTGCGAGGCCGCCCAGATCAGGACGTCTGCGTCCCAGATCGTCGCCATGCCGTGTTCGGGCACGGCTTCGACGCGGATCTTCACCGAACCGGCCTTGAAGTCGATCGGTGTCAGGCGCTTCGATTTGGCGAGCGAGAAGAACGGATAGGCCATGAGGTCCTGCGCATCGCGCGGCGCAAGATCGCCGGGCAGCGCCCGGAACAGATCGAGCTGCGCGCGCTCGTCGCGGTGGTGCGGGCGGGACGACATGGCCGGTCGTCTCAGCGCGGCTGGCGGCCGGCGAGGCGGCGGTCCAATGACTCCTGCCTCTTGGCGGGAAGCACTGAGCCGCGCGGGTCGGAGGTCGAGTTGACGAGGCCGCGGTCGGCCCAGGTCTGGAGATCCTCGATGGCGTAGACGACTCGGCCGCCGAGCTTCCGATAAGCCGGGCCGGTCCCGTAGGTGCGATGCTTCTCAAGCGTGCGCTCCGACAGTCCAAGGAAGCGGGCGGCTTCTTGCGTGCGCAGGTAGCGTGGCGGGATGCCGGCGGTAGTTTCGGCCATTGTCGAGCCTCCGTGGTCTCATCGGGGGCCGCTGCCGTCAGGCGGCGGTTCGAGAGCACGGTGGCGTGAAGGCGGTGGGTCGGACGATGTCGAAGATAGGTATCTAATTTCGACACGCCTCGGGCGGTCGACGACGGGCTATGATCGGCGGGGTCGACGGAGAAGCGAACGGTAACCGCCTTCGACGAGTTTTAGGCCGTCGCGTGCCAGCCGGATGGTGGTTTCCCGCAGAGCGTCCCCGGCCCAGGAGGCGGCATCGATCTTATGCGTAGGGAACATGGATTCTGCGATCGACCGATACGTCGCCCCGGCAAGACGTGCGTCGACGACCCGCAGCATTTGCGGGGCGCGCTGACGCCGCTGCTCGGTCATGCGGTTGTCGGCAGGGAGAGGGCGGCCGCGGATCGCAGCCCACAGGCGGCTGATAGCGTAGAGCCGGTCGGGGGTATCTTCGTCCAGGATGACCACGGCAACGAGTCCCCTGCCGTCAGTTGGCGGCAGAAAGGTCACGTTGATGTTTTCATCGCGAACGGCGAGCCGTGCGTGACGGCCGTCAGCTTCAAAGATTGCGTGGGACCGCAGAACGTCGTCAGCGGCAGCCGGGGCGCCCAAAAGCGCAGGCTGCGGTTCGAGCAGAACGGCGCCGGGGTCGGTGATCGGGGTCCAAAAGACCGGTTGGCGGAGGGCAGTAAGCGCCGGGTCCAAAGCGAAAGGATAACCCCCATTGCTCTGCGAAGCGGCGGGCTTGCTCGCCGCTTACCTGCCCGCCGCGAGCAAGCTCATAGTAAGACTCGCGATATTGGCGGTTTCGCCGGAGGAACTCCCAAGCGAGATCTGAAGTATGGAGTTGATCAATATAATCGTAGGCGTCGCTAGACCGCCAATCGCTCTCCTGGGGCATCCTCTGTTCTCCCATGCCCGCGTTGAACGCGAGTTGTGCATGAGAGACGATTCCAAGTTGAGTTTAGCTTGGGAAGTTCGAAGGCAGACGAACGTGATGCAGGTCCTGCATCACGTCGCCGCTCAATGGTAACCCGCACGGAGGAGATGGCGGTATCCGTTTTCGGTCATCCATTTGGCGCGGGCGAGATGAGTGGCATGAATCTGGGCTGCTCGACGGGGCTCGGCTGCGGGGTCAAGTCCGAACAGAAGTTCGACCACTTCTTCCCAAGCCGCACCTTCCGCCTCGGCGTCGAGCAGCCTGAGGTACAGTTTGAGATGCGCCTGATCGTAGGCGGTGAGCGCCGCCCCGAGCGGCGGTTCGTCCAGATATTCTGCGTTGGTCACGATGAGCCCCACGAGTCATTCGTATCCAATTTGGAGCGGTTTGTTAACCGTAATGATATCCCGTGCCACACCGCCGCGGTTTGACGCAAAATCAGGATGGTCGGGCGGGTTCGCCCGAAAAAGTCGTCAAGGGTTGTCCTTGTCACCAACCAGCATCACTCCCACGCTTTGGCCGGAGTTGAGCAGGACGACGCCGCTGGCCTCAAAGGCGCGCCGGACCTGATCGCGAGTCGATTCATACACCCCAAGTCCGCTGTCGGATTCGAGGCGCTTCAACGCGGTCAGTGATACCCGGGCCTTGTCAGCGAGCGTCTCCTGTGTCCAACCCAGCAACGCGCGTGCGGCCCGCGATTGTCGGGCGGTGATCATGCATGATCACCTCCCACTTGGACCTACTCGCACGCTAGAACTACGGCTATAATAGTCGTTCTTGCGGACTGGGGCCAGCGGTTCTGGCTTTTTGGCGCCTCGTTTTAATCGCATTGCCGCGAACTGATTCGGTTCGCGCAGGCGTTTGGCCCCGCCCGGTTTGTCCGGGCGGGGCGTCGCGCTACCCTTACTCGCCGTTGCGGCGGCCGTTAGGGCGGGACCAGATGAGGCTGAAGCCTTCGCCTTCCTCGTCGTCGAAGAGGTTGGCGTAGATCGGGGCGTTGAAGCTGGGATCGTCGAGCTTCAGGCCCAGGTAGGCGCGGCCCTCGTTGGAGGTTTTGGACCAGGCGGCGCCGATCTCGACGTTATGCGGTGCTCCGCATAACGCCGATTATGCGTAGCGCATGATTATGCGGAGTCTGGTGTCGAGAATGGCGGGTTTTCGCTGCTTTTGCCGTGTTCGCGCTCCACATAATATCAGCGGTGGTGCCGCAGCGCCTCGCCGGGTGGCGGGGCGCCGCGGGCTTAAGGTCACCGCGACCAGATCAGCGCATGTTCGCCATCGTCGCCTTCGAAGAGGTTGGCGTAGATGGGTGCGGTGAACGACGGATCGTCGAGCTTGACCGAGTGATAGACCCGGTCGTCCTTCGAGGTGCGGCGCCATGCGGCACCGATCTCGACGCCCGAGACGACCACCCTGAGGTCGGGCGCCTTCTCGCTGGCAGTGGCCGGATCGCTGGGGGTCAGGCGGGCCTGGACGTTGAACGCCAGGGTCTTGATGGTGCCCGTGTAGCTGCCATCGCTGTTGCGGGCGAACGTGCCGATCTGTGTCATGATAGTCTCCTTGGTCCTCGAAGCCGCCCGATGCGGCCTCGATGGCGGTCGATCAGGCGGCGTGATCGCCGGGCTGCACCTGTGGCCGAAGCGTAGCGAAGGACGACGGAGCCCGGGCTTCTTGCCTCGCGAGGAAGGCGCTTCAGCGCCGGGGAAGAAGGTCGGGCGGAGCCGTTGCACGCCCGGCGGGATCGCCGCCAGACAAGCCATCCAAAGAGGCCATGGCGCGGCTGAGCGACCAAGGTGACCAGCATCATCGGCTCGTTCGTGCCGCTGCGCGCAAGCCCATCGCACCTCAAGTCGGCACGGCATGCGGGTCCGCCATCAGCGATGCGATCAGCGCATCGGGTGCCTTGAACCGACCACGTCGGAGCGCCGGCGGGAGCACCGCCTCGACCGCCTCGAGCTTCTCGGACGGGTCCATCCGCAGATACACTTCGGTGGTCCGGATGTCGGCATGACCGAGCCACAACGCGACCTTGCGGATGTCGCGCGTGGCCTGGAGCATGATGACCGCGCAGCTGTGCCGCAACAGGTGTGGCGTCAGCGTGCGCCCCGCCAGGGTCGGGCAGACGCGGGCGGCTGTCGCGGCATGTTTTTCCAGGATGTATTCGAACCCCGCCCGCGTCATCGCGTCGCCGTGGGCATTGACGAACAGCTCCGGGGCCGGCGCTCGCCCACGGACCGCCAGCCAGGCGCGAACGTCGCGCGCGGTTTCCTTCCAGAGCGGAAGGCTCCGTTCGCGCCGGCCCTTGCCCATCACCAAGATGCTGGGCGCGGGCTGCAAGGTGACGTTTTCCAAGCGCAGACCGACCAGCTCGGATACGCGCAAGCCCGCTGCGAAGCAGACGTGCAGCATGGCTCGATCGCGTATCCCTGAGCGGGTACACAGGTCGGGAGCATCGAGTACGGCCTGCACCTCCGCCATTGTCAGGTGGCGGATCAGCTTCTGATCGTATCGCTTGCCCGGGATCGCATTGATCTGCGCGATCTGTTCGAGCGCGCGGGGATGCTTGAACTCGACGTAGCGCATGAACGCCTTGATCGCGGCGAGCCGGACATTGCGGGTGGCGGGGCTATTGCCGCGCTCGCGCTCGATATAGCCAAGGAACGCGAGCACCATTTCGGCATCGATCTGTTCAAGCATCAGCTGCGATGGCCGCGTTCGCAGCCGCCCCGCCGCGAACGCGAACAGCAGCCTGAAGCTATACGCATAGGTGTCGCAGCTGTGTGGGCTGAGGCCGCGCTGGCGCGGCATATGTTCGCGCAGGAAGCCGGTGATGAGCGGGGCGATCGGCGTCATGCGCACCTCCCGAGGGCGAGCATTTCGGCGGCAGCCGCGATGTCGCCCATCAGCTCGGGCGTCGCCCCCAGATACCAGTAGGTGTGCTTGATATGACCGTGCCCGAGGTAGGTGGAGAGCGCGACAAAGTCGCGGGCCACCTCTTCCCGTCCGGCAGCGCACTGCTCCAGCACGCGCGTCGCGAACGTATGGCGAAGGTCATGCAGGCGCGGACGGCGCGGACGATCCGTGGCGATTCCGGCCCGCCGCAACACGCCGTGGAACACATGGCGAGCCGTGCTATTAGGCAAGGGCTGGCCGCATTCCGTCAGGAACAGGCGGCTTTCAAGGCCGCCATAGCGTTGGCGGACATCCAGATAGGCGTCGAGCTTTGCCATGACGCTCGGATGCAGCGGCACGAGGCGGTTCTTGTTGAACTTGGTCGCACGGATATGCAGCACGCCGTCCGCGAGCACGTCGTCGAGCCGCAGCTTGAGCGCCTCGGATATGCGTAGCCCGGTTGCGGCGATCAGGCCGAACAGCATCTCGTAGGTATGTGGCTTGAGCGGATTGAGGCGGGTTGCACGCAGTTCGCGTGCGGCCGTCAGCATCCGCGCCACCTCTTCGGTCGAGAAGATATAGGGCGCCGGCCTCGATCGCGGACGATAGAACAGATGGTGCTGTGGCACTTCGTGTCCAGCATCTTCGGCACGCAGGAAGCGGGCGAACAGGGCCAGCTCCTGGAGCCTTCGATAATAGCTGTCCTGGGTCGAGGACGTTGCCGCCGCCCATGCCAGCGCGGTGTTGTTGCGCACATGGACGTCACCGACGCTCGCCGCATATTCCGCGAATGAGGCCAGATGAGCGGATGTTTTGCGGAGCTTGAAGCCGAACGAACGGCGCAGCTCGATGTAGCGGTACGCGCCGTCGATCAGCATGACGACCTCCCGGGCCAGGGCTGCGCGATGGTCGATAGAAGTCCCAAGTCGACCTTGGCGTAATGCGCGGTCATTGCCGCCGCGCGGTGACGCAGCACGCTGCCCACATCGGCCAGGCTGACTCCGTGGCGCAGCATTGCGGTCGCAGCCGTATGGCGCAGGATATGGGCACCCTTATGCGGACAGTCGATGCCGGAGCGCCGGTACGCCGCCGACGCGAGGCATTTGACGGCGATGCGGTTGATGGGTCTGAGCGGCGCGGTCTCCGTCAGGAACAACGCGCGCGCCGGCATCGCCGGCCGCGCACGCTCTATATAAGCGATGATCGCATCGCCGACCTCCTGACTGAGCGGGAGCAGTTCCTCCCGCCGTCCTTTTCCGAGCAGGCGGATGCTGCCCCGCCGCCAGTCGATGTCGTCGAACGTCAGCCGAGCGACCTCGCTCGCGCGCATGCCGAGCCGCACAAGCAACAGGATGATCGCGCGATCGCGCAGACGCCGTTCCCCTTCGCACGCTGCGAGGATCCGCACGATATCCGTGTCGGGCAGGAACCGCGGGATCGATGTCAGCCGCCAGGTCGCGGCCTTGGGCATCGCATGATCGAGCCCGGGCGGGCAGCGCCCGGTCGCGATCAGGAAGCGCAGGAACGCGCGGAGCCCGACCCCGATACCTTTCAGGCGGGCGCCGGATACTGTGCCCGCGCGCGCCAGCATGAAGCGTCGGATCGCGGCGGCGTCATAGGTAGCAGGGTCATCGCCGAGCTGGGCGATGAACGGCAGGATCGCGATGCGATAGGTGCCGAGCGTCGTCTCCGCGAGGCCATGTTGCTCGCGCGCCCAGCCCATAAACTCGGTCATAAGTGCCGGCTCCGGCTTTGCCGGTAGGCGCGGCAACACGCCGCGATCCTCGAGATAGCTGATGAACAGCTTGCCGGTTTCCACGGCATCCTTGTTGATGTCGCCGCGGAACCGGCGGCGATATCCCGCCTCGATCAAGGCGAACGATGCCGCGTGCGCTCCGCGGATCGTGCCGAGCGCATAGCCGTTTTCGCGCGACCATTGCGTCCAGCTCGCAAGCAACCTCATCCGTTCGATGATGGTGAGTGGCGTATATCGTCGCTCGCGGAGCCACTGCTCGAAGCCGTCCGCATGATCCGCGGCCATGCCAGCTTCCAAGCGGCCAATGACTGAGTTCTTACGAACATAAACACCTGTCGGCATGCGCTTCCTCCTGGATATTGGAGGCGGGACTATGGCCCGACGTGCCTGATGTTCGGAACGCCGGCAGTTATGCTGGCATCTGTCATCGATACGCGGGCAAGCCGATCCGGTTGCCGCTCCCGTACTGTGGCACCCACGTCCTCGCAGGCCTTGGCTGTGGCTGATCGGCCCCATGATGCGGTCTTCGACCCGGCCTGGTCCCCGCAACAGCGGTCGTACGATCTTCTTCCCCGCCGGCTTCGCCGGCTCCTCGCGGAGCAACAAGATCTTCGCCCGCCGTCCTCCGCGTTGCTGCGGCCCGCCGGGTGCGGGTCGGCCGTCACGGGGCTCCTGATCGCCACAAGGCCGCGACGGTCGCGGGCTTGAGCACAGCAAAGGAGACTATCATGACGCAGATCGGCACGTTCGCCCGCAACAGCGATGGCAGCTTCACGGGCACCATCAAGACCCTGGCGTTCAACGTCCAGGCCCGCCTCACCCCCAGCGATGACCGCACCAGCGAGAAGGCGCCCGACCTCAGGGTGGTCGTCGCAGGCGTCGAGATCGGAGCCGCATGGCGCCGCACCTCGAAGGACGACCGGGTCTATCACTCGGTCAAGCTCGACGATCCGTCGTTCACCGCGCCCATCTATGCCAACCTCTTCGAGGGCGATGATGGCGAGCACGCGCTGATCTGGTTGCGATGATCAGATGAACTGCGGCGCCACGTGGCGCCGCAGTTCATTGGCTGCAAGTTGACATTGTCGATGTCAGCCGTAGAGGTGCAGCCAGATATTGATGCAATCTAGCTGTCGAGCCCTGTCGAAGGGCAGCTAGAGTCCTCCCGGCAGGTGGAGGACTGCATGCTCGCGATAAAGATCGCCGCTGTTCCGCTTGCCCTTTTTATCGTCTCGATGGCCGGACGGATTTGGGATGCCCGCGCTGCTGGGCGGCTAGCTGGCCTACCCGTTATCGCAGGCCCCATACTCCTTCTGCTCGCCATCAGCGAAGGAAGCGCATTCGCGGCCAAAGCGGCTCAGCTTTCCATGAGCGCGATCCTGGCGTCCGAAGGCTTCAACTTCGCTTATGCCTGGACATGTCGACGTACAGGTTGGCGCCTGTCGCTTACATTGGGGCTCTTTACATGGCTGCTGACCGCTACGTTTCTGGCAGCAATGCCATCCTCTGCCACATCCTCCGCAGCCATTGCCGTTACAGCGGCATTCTTTGGCCAAGCCTTTCTGCCCAAGCTTCGTACGCCCCCGTATCAAGCGACGGCATCTTCCGGCGATCTGTTATTGCGCATGCTCAGCGGCGCGGTGCTTACTCTCATCGTCACCGACGTGGCGGGATGTGTCGGTCCGAAGTGGAGCGGTCTTCTAACGGTGTTTCCCGTGCTGGGCTGCGTTTTAGCGGTGTCTTGCCAACGTGCGCACGGCAGCGAGTATGTCATAGCCCTGTTTCGGGGAATGGCATTGGGACGATTTTCATTCATCGCCTTCTGCCTCATCCTGATCCTTGTGCTCCCTTTGCAATCCATTCCCGTCGCATTTCTCGGAGCAGCTTTTGTGGCCATCGCAGTTCAGACGTTCGTCTTGAGAATCACGAGACTCACGCCATCGCGGGCCATTCCATCCAACGATGAACAGGCGCGCGCATAAGGCTGATTCGAGCAAGGAGCCGCCACACCGCCACCGTTATTATGTGGAGCGCTGCCAAGGCAAAAGCGGCGGACAACCGCCACTCCCAGCACCCAACTCCGCATAATCATGCGCTACGCATAATCGACGTTATGCGGTGCTCCGCATAAGGCGGAGATCGGCGCCGCCTGGTCCAAGCGCTCCAACGAGGGCCGCGACTATCTGGGCCTCAAGCTCGACGATCCGAGCTTCAACGCCCCGATCTACGCCAACCTCTTCGACGACGAAGAAGGCGACACCTTCTCGCTGATCTGGTCCCGCCCCAACGGGCGGCGCGGCGACTGAGACCCCGCGCAAGGCTCCGGCCAAAAGGCCGGAGCCTTCGGCGCCCAAGGCGACCGAATCAGTTCACCTCACCGGTGAGTTGACACCGGTTCAAAGACGAGTTTTAGCCTCGCCAAGCCTGCCAAAGGCGACTATTATAGTCGTTTTCGTGGCGTGCGAAGTCCGGTCTGTAGGAGGTGGTCATGCATGATCACCGCCCGACAGTCACGGGCCGCCCGCGCGTTACTTGGTTGGAATCAGGAGACGCTCGCTGACAAGGCCCTAGTATCGCTGACCGCTCTGAAGCGAGTCGAGTCCGCGAACGGCCTCGGCGTGCATGAGTCTACGCGTGACCAGGTCCGGCGAGCACTTGAGGAGAACGGTATCGTCTTCCTCAACTCCGATCAGGGCGAAGGGGTGATGATTGTCCGGCAAGATCGTCAGCGGCCGCAGGGACGCGCGTAAGTCCAACAATGCCGCATTGCGCCGTCGTTTTTACGATACCACCGTCGTGCAAACTCCATCCGTTTCGGATATGACCCGGTGGGGACGTTAACTATGAGCGTTAAATCCGACTTTCTCGACCAACCGCCGACGGACGCGCGGCTAACCGACTACGACCGCGCACATCTTGCGACTTACCTGCGCTTGCTCGATGCCGAAAGTGAAGGCGCGCCGTGGGAAGAAGTGGCCGAGATCATCTTCGGCATCGATCCGAAGGGCGATCTGCTGCGCGCCCAAGCTGTCTATGAGACCCACTTAGCGCGGGCGCATTGGATGACCAACAACGGTTACCGCGACCTCATACGATCCAGTTTTCATTAACCTTTTTCGGCTCAGTGATGCAAATGCTGCATCACCCGCGTTACCCTTCGGGCTTCCCAAATTGCCCCTCAACCGCGAATCATCATGGCTTGCAGTCCTCGCGCTGAGCGAGGCGTGGGAGGCCATTCGATGCCGGAGCAAGGCACATGGCGGATCTCGACCGCCTACGATTATGTAAATGAACTCGATGCTCCGGACTTGGCCTGGGAATTTCTGAGGCGCAATCCCGAGTATCAGCAAGACTACACGCGGCTGAAGCGAAGAGGTCTCGGAGAAGATCAGGCCGCTGCAGCTCTGTCCGCCAAATGGGGGTTATCCTTTCGCGGTCGACCCCAACCTTCCGGCCCCCAGCGCGAACGCGGCCTGGACGCCGACTGCCGATCCCTGGACGCTGATCC
This sequence comes from Methylobacterium sp., assembly GCF_019745455.1. Taxonomy (GTDB): domain Bacteria; phylum Pseudomonadota; class Alphaproteobacteria; order Rhizobiales; family Beijerinckiaceae; genus Methylobacterium. Next base: position 824 of record NZ_JAIETD010000128.1, on the reverse strand, counting down.
TGCAGGCGCTCCCGACATGCATTGCACCTGCGGCTGATGGGGACATGCCGACCACTGAACACGATATCGCCGACGCGCGCATCCGCGTCGGCGATGAGGTGGTGCGCGCGCGCCGCGTCGGCCCCGGCGCGGTCGAGCCGCCCGGCGCCGCGATCGTGCTGCTCGATGATACCACCCCGGACCGACTGGAGGCGCTTGCACGCTACTGGCGCGGCCTGCACGCACCGCCAGCGCCACCAGACCCGCGGGTGACACCGCAGCGGCGCCAGCGCCTGCGCCAGATGCTTCGCGCCATCGACGCACGGCTCGAACGCCAAAGCTATCGCGCCATCGCGACTGTGCTCTTCCCGAAACACCCAATTGAGGCGGCGTCCTGGGCGGGCGACGCCCTACGCGAGACGACGATCCGGCTCGCCCGCGATGGGATGAAGCTCGTCCATGGCGGCTATCGCGAGCTCCTCAAGCGCCCCCGCAAACCCTAGCGACGCATGCCCCGCCAACTCGCACAGCGCTCCGTCGCTGCGGCGAGAGAAATCAAGAATCGGATAGGCCGCTCGCTCTTCGAGCCAGGTCGATCGAGGGTCAAGCTTGTGGGAGAGGCTCGTGAGGCGCTTTGGCGCATCTCTAACCAGCTCAAAGCCGGAAACGATATCGTCTCGAAGATCGCTCAAAAGAGCCAACGGAGTTTGATCTAGGAAGAAAGCGCATGAGCCGGGAGAATACCGGCCCATGCTGATTCAGGGCTTATTTGGTAGCGTCCGCGGACGAGGTGTAAATTCGAGGACCGCTTTGGCGGGGATTGGGGTGGCCATCGGGCCATGCGG
>NZ_JAIETD010000093.1 GCF_019745455.1 Methylobacterium sp. | reverse complement strand
ATGGTGGCCGACATCAAATCGGAACGCTGGCCGGCTTCGCGTCGGAATGGGTGGCCGGCTTCCGTCGGAATCCGCAGTCTGCACGCGGTCGGCGGGGTTCGGGGCGATAACGCGCCCCGTCCCGGCCGAGGTCTGCACCCAGGGAACATACAGAAGGACCAGGACCGCGAGGCAGATCCCGATGCCGATGATCCAGGCCAGGACGGCCGCCGCGCGGGGAGGCCGGATCGAGGTCAGGGTCGGGAAGCTTTGGATATGTTCAGGCCGCGACAGCATGGGTCCTCTCACGCAGCTTGGCATTGTCGAGCCGGTCCTCACGCTCGGTGGCGCGCACATAGCCGTGCAAGCCCAGCCGGATCTGGTCATCGTAGATCGGTTGTGGGGGGCGCCGGGTGACATGCAGCACCGTCGTGCCCGCCTCCCGGAACCTTGCGAGCGCCGCCGCGACGCGATCCGGTGGAAGCAGGTCGAACAGCGTCGACAGGACGACGAGCTTCGGCGGTTGCAGAAGGGTGGCGGCCAGCTTCAGCGCGACGGCCTCACCCGCCGAAAGCGGCGAGCCGGACGCGGACAGCGGCGTATCGAGGCCGTAGGGCAAGCGCCGGATGCGCTCGACCAAGCCAACACGCTCCAGGCAATCGTGGATCGTGGCCGGATCCTGACCCTCGACCAGCGACAGGTACTCGCGGATGGTCGTCTCGGCGAGCGTCGGCCGATCCAGGACAAGGATCTCCGACCGCAGTTTCTCCGGATTGAACGCCGCGATGTCGGCTCCGCCGACCATCACCCACCCACGCTGCGGCCGAACCCTCCGCGCGAGGAGCGCCGCGACCGTCCGCTCGATCCCCTCGTCGGCGGCCACGGCGAGGATCTCACCGCTCTCGACCGCGAAGTCGAAGCGGCAGCCTTCGACCTCAACATCGCGCAGGCGCAGGCTGCCATTGGCGGGGCCAGGGCCGGTCCACCCATCCCCGTCCGCCTGCTCGATCCCGTCGAACAGCGACAGTTCGTGGAGCGCCGCGACGAGGTCGTAGAAGGTCCTCGCATGCGAGCCTAGTGCACTGACTCAGACGGATGGTTCAGGGGATCGGCCGACGGCTTCGAGGATATCGGTGGCGGGCTTTGTCCAGACGAAGGGTCTGGCGCGCTGGTTGTGCTCGGCGATGTAGCGTTTGATCGCCGCCTGCAGATCGACGACGCCGGTGAAGGAGCCTCGCCGCAGCCGACGACGGGTCAGCGCTGAGAAGAAGCCCTCGACCGCGTTGAGCCACGAGGCCGAAGTCGGGGTGAAGTGGAACGTCCAGCGCGGGTGCCGGGCGAGCCAGGCGCGCACCTTCGGATGTTTGTGGGTAGCGACGTTGTCGAGGATCGCGTGGATCGCCTTGCCGGACGGGACAGCAGATTCGACGGCGTTGAGGAACCGGATGAACTCACCGTTCCGGTGGCGCTGCATGCAGCGGCCGAGCACGGTGCCCGCCAGGACGTCGAGGGCCGCAAAGAGCGTCGTGGTGCCGTGACGGGTATAGTCGTGGGTCTGGGCGGCAGGATGGCCGGGGGCAGGCGGACGGTCGGGGCGCGTCCGCTCCAGCGCCTGGATCTGGCTCTTCTCGTCGATGGACAGCACCACCGCGTGGGCGGGTGGGGCCATGTAGAGGCCGACGACATCTTCGACCTTGGCGGCGAAAGCGGGGTCGCGCGAGCGCTTGAACGTGCGCAGCCGATGCGGCTGGAGGCGGTGAGCCTCCCAGATCCGCTGCACGGCACGCAACGAGATCCCGACCGCGCGGGCCACGGCCCGGCCGGTCCAGTGGGTGACCTCGCCCGGCGGCTCCGAGCAGGTCAGCGCCAGTACCTCGGCCACCGTCTCGGTTGAATGGGGCGGCGTGCCGGGCGGGCGCGTCTTGTCGCGCAGCAGACCTTCGACGCCAGCCTCGGCGTAGCGCCGCTGCCAGCGCCACACGGCCGGGCGGCTGACGCCCGCCCGCCGGGCGACGTCCTGGACACAAAAGCGCTCGGCCGAGAGCAGGACGATGCGGGCACGCTGGGTATGTTTGAGCGGGCGGGAGCGGTCGCTGGCGATCGCAACCAGTCGTGCCGCATCGCTCGCATCGAGAAGCACACAGACCGTCTGAGCCATGGCCCAGACTCGCACGTCTCATCGGACGCGTGAATCCTCTGTCCGCGTCACTGCACTAGCGACGGACACGGCTGGATCAGGTTGACACGATCTGGCTAAGCCATCTCCACGCCGACTATGCCGGCGGTCTCCTGACGCCGAGCCGCCGCGCACGTTTCGCCAACGCCGAACTCGTGCTTCAGGACGGGGCGACATCGTCCACTCGCGGCTGCTGCAGATGCCGCATCCGGACTGGACGGTGATCTGGGACACCGACCCGGCGCAGGCAATCGCGACGCGGCGGAAGATCCTCGACCGTGCGGCGACGGAGGGTTTGAGCGTTACCGGCATTCGCCTCGCCGCTCGCGATAGTATCGAGCGGGCGGACGCCGACCACGCGCTGCGTTAGAATCCCTTGGTCCTCGATTCGACGCGCTCGCTAAAGCCGAACCGGTATCCGCTCCGACGGAGAGCGCCTCGGGAATCCCGGAGGGGATTAGTCCCCATCGGACGATGGCGATTCCAGCCGATAGAACCTCGACAGGGTGCGGGCGTAGCCTCTTTCGGGATCGTAGGTCAGGAGCTCGCTCGTCCAGATCTCGCCGTCCCTGAGCAGCGGATGGCCGAGGACGATTCCGACGAGATGGGGGACGGGGTACGCGATCACCCGCCACTCCCACAGTCTCGGCGCATCGCGCAGTTCATCCTGACCCGGGTGCCGGCCGCGGGCGATGCGATCGAGGTCGTCGGCGATGGCACGGTACTTCCGCGCGATCTCCGCGAGATGGGGAAAGGGGCCGGGCCCTTGGTTCAGGACAGACATGGACATGCTCCGCCGCCCCGGCGCGCGATGTGGCCGGTTCGAGTGTGAGATTCGGGGTTGGCTTGTGGTGGATGACAGTCGGAGGCGTGGTCGGGCGGGGCGGGGGAACGAACGTCCTCGCCGCGACACGCCTCCGATCTTAGACTCGCAGGTCTTTCAAGGCGTCGCGGCTGGATTGGGTGTGACGCTTCAGAGCCTCGAACGCAGTGCGTCGTCTAAGGATCTCGGCCAAGCCTTCGATGACAGCCTCACGGTCGCCGTCGAGGATCGCGCAGAGGCCTTCGATGGCCTCGGCCAGCGGCTGCAGGTCGCCGATCTCGAATGCCTCAGGAGGAAGCGCGAACATCAGGCCGCCCCCATGTCGAGTGCCGGTACCGGCGTTCCGGCCGAGCTCGCAGGCGCCGAGTGATCCAGCATGATCCGGTCGATGTCTTGAGCGGAGAGGTAGCCGACCTCGGCAAGTTCCGAGGCGATCGCCCGCAGCGCCGTCGTTTGCGTTTCCAGGACAGCACGGGCCCGCGCGTAAGCCCTCCGCAGCCGATCGGAAGCGGTCTCGACGAGCCCGCCTACGAGGAAGATATGCCGTTCGGCCGGGTCGACGTAGTAGGGTCCGAGCTTGCCGAGCCCGAACTGCAGGTCGATGCCGTGGGCGAGCGCCGTTGACTGGGCGAGATCCGATCCCGGGCCGAAGCCGCTGCCGATCGAGACGCCACCGAGTTCGATCTCTTCGGCCACGCGTCCGGCGAGCATCGTCGCGAGGGTCGCCTCGAGCTGCGGCAGCGTCGAAGCACCGTCGACTGGGTACTCGAACTGGGCCTGGCCACCACCGTCGTGGAGCGACAGGTCTACGAGCGCTCCGCAGCCGAGCGACCGGCCGACGATCGCGTGACCCGCCTCGTGGATGGCGGAGCGTCGTCGCGCGTCTGGGGACATCGCGAGCCGCCCCTGACGGATCTCTGCCAGGATGTCGTCGAGGCCGATCTGGCGCCCGGCACGGCGCGCCGCCCCCCTGGCTCGACGCACGAACGCCTCAACATCGGCTCCGGTCTTGCCGCGCGCGGCGAGCGCGAGCGGCATCAAAGAATCTCCGGCCAGCGCCTCGGCGCCGAGATGATGCCGGAAGATCTTCAATAAGCTCGTGGTGTTCGGCCGCTCGATCGCGATCTCGCGATCGAGGCGCCCCGCCCGCTTCACGGCTGGATCGATGTTCTGCGGGTGGTTCGTGGCAGCGACGACGACCACGCCCGGGCGCTCTTCGACGCCGGCGAGCAATTCGAGGAACAGGTTCACCACCTGGGTCCAGTACTGGACGTGCTCGCCGCGGATCTGTGCGCGGTCGGAGATGCCGTCGAGCTCGTCGATGAACAGAATGCAAGGCGCCTGGGTCCGGGCTTGGGCGAACACTCTGCGGATCGCCTGCAGGGTACCGGAGAGGTAATCCGATGCGTTCCACTCCGCGACCGAGGTCGCCACCAGCGGAACCCGAGCGGACTTCGCCAGGGCGCGGGCGAAGCTGGTCTTGCCGACGCCCGGCGGGCCCGACAGCAGCAAACCCCGATTGTCGATCTCGGCCCAGGCGAGGCGACCGAGACGATAGGCTTGCAGGTCAGCAGCAACTGCCAGGCCCCAATCCTTGGCTGCACCATACCCGTCAAGTTCCTCGAGTGTCGGACCCGTTTGAAGGTAGTGGGCTTTGGCTGCGATTACCCGGGCGATTGCATCGATACAGGCATCGGGTGAGGCAGCACCCCGGAATGCGATCGGCAAATCGGCGATGTCGAGGGTGCGAACCAGCTCGGGATCAATCTGCCGTGCTGGGCTTTCCCCGGTGACCGCTTCGATGATGAGGTCGAGCGTGCTCTGATCCAAGCCGGGGAGCGCGATGCGATGCTCGGCAGCGCGCAGGAAATCGCGCGGCAGTTGGCGGATCGGATCGGGTGCGCATCCAACGATGGGAACCCGCGCATGGAGCGCCGAGGCCACCATGAGGTTGCCAGTATCGGGTCTGTGCTCCTTTTGCGAGCCGTCGCGGACGAGCAGGCCGGCCTGCGTCGGTTTCAGAGCGACCGCTCTGTTGCCGCTCAGATCCATCACCCGGACGCCGGGTCGGAAGGCGCATTTTTCAAGGACGTCCCGCACCGGTTCGACGAGATCCGGCATGTGCGTGGTGATGACAACGACCGGGGCTTCGCGCCGCAGACGACGAACGAGGCCGTCCTCGGCCTCGATGGCACGAGCGACCAGCACGGCCACCGCGGCGAGGTCTGCCGGGATGGGCACGTGCTCGGCCTTTTTCTCGCCCTCGGTCTGGGCGAGGATGAGTTCGACCGGATCGTCGCTACTGTCGTCACAATCGGGATCCGAGCTGAATTCGCGTTTGAACTTAGTGTTCTTGCGCTCTTCCTGTGCCAGGGTTCGAAGGAACGCACGGGCAAGCGCATCAGACGGCTTAGCGTCTGGATGCTGGTCGTTCAGCTTCGTTAAGGTCGGCAACATGACGAAATCTCCCGCGGCCGGGCAGCGGCGCCGGCCGTCAGCGTGATGGCTGGATTGGTTGCAGCGACGCGGCTGGCTCGATGGGATCGGAGCGCTCGGCGGGCGTCGGCATCAGGAGATCGCCTCAAACCAGGCGACGAACGTTTATAGAACAAAAAATGAACAAAAACAGCGCCGACCGGCACATATCCACAAGGGAGGCATCGCTTAAGGAGCGACAAATATGGTGTCGTTACGTCCCATTCGTACAAACGTCAGGCTCTTCGGGGACCTGAAAGAATGGCGTCGGAGACCAATACGGTGGCAACGCGTGGTGGGTGCGTGCCGAACTCAGAAGCACGTAGTCGCATGCTGCGGGCAGGTGACCTGCCACGAGCGCATCCCTCCGCGTTACGGAATGGCCCGGTCAGTGTGAGCGGTTTGTCGCGCACCTCAAGTAGTGGCGCCGGATTTCACCAAGCGCGCCATAGATTGGACCCGAGATTTCGGGCAGAGCAAGACCAATATTCCCAGCTGAGCAGCGACTTTGGCAATCTGTCTGAAACGGATAATTTTCCCTACACACCAAGAAGAGTTGTGACACGCGCCGAAATAGGCGGGTCAAGCTGTCTGGCATCTGCTGCACTTACGCTTCCATTTGGGCATCGCGCAAAACGTGTTCGCGGCATCGCTGGTAGGACCGATCGCACACCGGGCACCAGCGGCAGTTTGGAGGCCGTCTGGCTTGGAGGGAGTTCGAAATCAACTGCCAGCGCGATATAGTGGAAGGAACACTCATGCCTCGGTGGGCTCGCGGCAACGGCGCCGGTGCCGCACGGCTGATGCATCTGCTGCGGCTTGCCTCCTCGCGCGAGATCGAATGACAGGGGAAGAGTTTAAGGCTCGCCTACGTCTGCTGCGCCGGACCCAGACCGGTTTCGCGGCTGAGTTGGGCGTGGCGCTCCGTACGGTTCACTACTGGGCGCATCGTGGCCCCCCCTCGGAGGTCAGCTACCTTCTGGACATGTTGACCAGCTTGGAACTCCCATTTGGCCCTGACGCAGCTGCCTCTGATGGCTACATCTCTTCAGCATTATTTACGGACAAGGTCGTGAAGGTCATTAATCGACTAAGCAAGGAGTCGGAAAAATTAGGCCGCGGAACTGAATTCGAGCAGGCAATCACAATTTGGATCAAAGAAAACAGCTAAAGGAAGAACGCATTAAAAGGAATCCTATTAGCTGGCTAAATATTATATGAATGCACATCTTCATTAAAAGATTCACAATAAAAATCTGTTCGGTCCAAGTTTTGCTCGAGATACCCGCAATACCACCGAAAAGATATCATATTGCGCCTGCAAATATTGCCTCTATCATGCGGCAAGCCTCGTTGAGACGAATGGAAACGACTTCCCCGAGCGCGGTTTGGATTGCGCGGTTTGATAGAGGGATATTCCAAACGGCTGACGACTGCAGAGTACCGGATTGCGCTTCCAGCGATCTTGTCGCACACCCGATGCTGCATTCGAGGGTCAATGACATGTCATCAGCATATTTGTCAGACCGACCATACATTAAAACGACAAAAAATACCGGTCAGATGCCGGGATTTCGATCCTTCAAAACATCAGCGCCGATCTTATATCCTGCGCGGTGGCACCACGATCTCTTGATACAACTAACTCTTAATCCATACGTGACGGGAATAAGTCCTTGCAGCACCAAATGGCCTAACGGCGGCTTAAATCTCTTCATAGATTGCGGCGGAGAGATTTTTCAATTGACTGCCATGCGCGATGAAGATTTCAACCAGCTTCAATTCTTAGACAGTCATCTATTTGTGAAACGGTCCGTCGTTTTATCCGAACCGTCACTGTCTAACGCTAGAGCCATCTGGTCAACCAGGCGAACACCAATTTCGCCCAGTAACAGGCTGCGCGTTCTCGAGCGGCTGGCTGCACACCCCAGTGGATTGCCCATATCCCAACTAACGAATTGTATCCAGAATTCCTCAGCCGATCCGATCGATACTATCCTGGCGCTTGTATGCCTTGGGCTTTCGATTTTGGACTTGGGATTGATGCTATGCCCTGACACAATAATCCGTCTGAACAGCCTTTCAGATCGCGATGGCAACCGGCGGCCGCAAAATAGCTTCGAGCATATCGGCGGTCTTCTCGCCAAAGTTAAAGCGGACCAGGCGCCCGTGCTGGACGACGGCCGTTAAGGGAAAGCCCAGGCTGAAGTTCGGCGCCCGAGTGATTCGCGTCGCGCCAGAAAACTGCACCCGAAGTGCCGGTTCAAGCGTCCTCTGTACGAGGCGAATCACCCCCGAAACCGAACAATTTTATCGGCCGAAAAATCGGTCCCCTGTACCCGCGCACTCGACACTCACGCGACATCCTAACAGATGTCGAAGGAATGCTCACGGGTGCACTCAGCCCACTGACGAAACCACATCTGAAGGAATGAAACACGAAATTTGATGTTTTGATCCTTCGGTACAAAGGAATAATGTTCGACCAGCTCGAAAATCCGTTCCTTATGGTCGACTCGACATATTTATTTTTGTGAAACCGTTGACTTCGACACACTTATGTGGCAGCCGACCAAGATGACGATGGTCTGCCGAGTGCGCTATAGCTGCAGACGCAAGCAATAAGCTGTTGCGTTTCTCGTTCCTTTGTATGAACGATTAAGCGAATCGGATTGGGGCCAAGGTCGCGGTCTTTACCAAGACGTCGACACTGAGCTTACCAGCCACGAAGCGGAGAGCACTCGATGGCGTGAACTGAGCATATATGGAAAAGGCGCCCGAGATGTCTCGAGCGCCTCCGTTCCACTGGCCGTCCGCAAAGCCTGGCAGCGACGTCGGGCGGCCAGAAAACCGAAACCACCAGATTCTCAAGGAATCTCGCAGCGTTCGTGCCTGCATAATGCCTGCGACCGACATCGGCCGCAAGCGCATTGTGTCGACGGCTGAAATGCTGCGCGTTCCTCGCCCAGGAGGCGAGTTACATGCGCGCATTCTCCACCGCATTTGAGCCCCATGAGATTGATCGGACGGAAAGCGACGTCCTGTGGCGCTCACAATTCGAACTTCAAAGGCACTTCGCTGGTAATCACCAGCACAGTGCAAGCCTCGACTCGTCGGTCCGGCCAAAATTTCAAAGGCCCGCGAGCATCCGTTCGCCGTAGGGCACGTGAGCCAACCTGATCCCACAGGTTTGCCTCCAGAGCGACTAATCGAAATCTGCCGGCCTCTACCGGCCAATCACGACACTGCAAGCGTTTGAGGCCCCTGCATCGTCGGGTCGATCGCGCATGTCTGCGATTCAACCCTTCGAGGCCGGAAAACAATCACCCGTCCCTAAACGGAAGGTTCATCCGACGTGTCGCCCGCCCCAGCAACCTTTGGCACAGCAGAACCGGCTCACCGCTGGCGCGAGCCCTTGCGTTCGATTGCCTCGCGTCGCCCGTCGGAGAAGCCCAGCCGCACCTCCGCTCGTCCGGTCATCGTCACAACCGAAAATCCCCGCGAAATCCTTTGCGAGAGCGAGCTTGAAGCCAAGGCGGCCTTTCTCCTGATGGCACGGCCCGATTGCACGTCAATTCAGGAGCAGCCCGATCCGGTCTCGTACCTCGATTACGAGGGAAAGCCGCGTAAGCACACTTTCGACTTCCTCATGATCCGTCGATCTGGGCAGCGCATCGCCATTGCCGTGAAGCCGTTGAAGCTCGCGATCAAGCGCGATCTCCAAGGGCTTCTGAAGCACATCGCCCGGCAGATGGACCCGGCGTTCGCGAGCGGCATCCTCCTCCTGACCGACGCGAATATCTCACCTGCCGTATTCCAGAACAGCAGGCTGATCCACGACGCACGCCGCCTTCCAGATCCGGAGATCGACGACCGCGTCCGCGCCGTCATCGCCACCCTCAAAGGCACCACGACCATCGATTGTATCGTTGCAACTGCGGGCCTCAATGGACACGACCAGGGCTTCTATGCCGTCGTCCGCGCAATTGGGAGCGGGGCGCTGGTAACGACCCGGAATGGGCTGATCGATCCAGGTATGTCTGTGCGCCGGGCTGCCGGAGGGACTTCATGAGCTCTCTGGCGCTTTCCGTCGGCCGCATCGCATACGGCAAGTTCGACCGCATCCGGAACGGCGCAGTGGCTTACACCTGCGTCGAGACGAACGAGGCCGGGCACCGCCTCCGGCGCGTCGACGACCCGAGCATGTTCGAGTCCTTCTCTCATCTCGAGATGGCGCAGATCGAAAGGTCACGTGCGTACCATTACGACAGGGATTGGTTCAACGAGGGCAAGGTCAAGGCGCGGCAGCGCAGCGGTGTCGAGAACTTCGCTGACATCCCCAAACGCGAACAGCCCAAGATCCTTTGGAAGAACGAGTACGTCGACCGCTTCATGCGCATGGTGTCGAAGGGCGAGGCCGATCGGTCGAACGCCGGCATGAAGGCGGCCATCGCCAAGATCGCCGTGGAGGTCAATCAGCTCGACTGCGCCACGATCGTCCGCCGAACCGACGAGAAGCGCAAGAAGGGTAAGCCGGTCCCGCTGCGCAAGGACGGCACCCCACGTAAGATCCGCTCGGGTACCGCGACGGTGCTGAGGGAGCCGCCCTCCTACCGCACGCTTCAGCGTTGGCTGGCGATCATGGAGGAGTGCGACTGGGCTCCCGAAGCGCTGCGCGACAAGTACAGGAATTGCGGCGACCGCACCGCGCGATTGGAGCCCGAGGCACACGAGAGCTTAGTCGAGACAGCACAGAAGTTCGCCACGCAGGCAAGGCCATCTCGCGCCATGCTGTACGACAAACTCGAAGCGCTGATCGGTGACAAGAACGCAGAGCGTGCCGTCGTCGGGCTCAATGCACTGGCTGTGCCGAGCAGGCGGCGCTTGTACGCCGAGATCAAGTCCCTCGATGCTTTTGAGGTTTACGCAGGCCGATACACGCTGGACGCAGCCTGCAAGAAGTTTGCAGCGGTCGAGGATGGACCAGCTGCCACGCGGATCGGCGAGCGCATTGAAATGGATGAGTGGCAGGTCAGCTTGCAAACGCTGCTGATCAAGTCTCGGGTGTGGAAGCACCTCGATCCCAAGACCCGTGAGGCTGTCGGACGCGCCCGTTGGTGGCTTTACGTCGCCATCGATCGGGCCAGTCGTTGCGTCCTTGGCATGCGCCTCGTCGAGACCCCGTGCGCCTCAGAGGCCGTCGCCACCGTCCGTATGATCATCAGCGACAAGTCGCAGCTATCAGAGGATAGCGACGCGCGGTCGAAGTGGCTCATGTCAACGGGCATTGGGACCATCGTCACCGACTGGGGTTCGGCATTCCGCGCCGAGGAAACTCGGCGCGCCGCACGGGCAATGGGCGCCACATTCGGCCATCCACCGGTCGGGAAACCACATCTGCGCGGTGTCGTCGAGAGGATCTTCTCAACGATCGAAACCCGGTTCACGGGCTACTTCACCGGTCGGACCTTCTCCAACGTCGTGCAGAAGGGCGACTACGATTCTGCGGCGAACGCGAGCGTCCCGCTCGATGTCCTCGCGCGCGGCCTCGTTCGCTTTGTAGTGGACGATTACCATAATAGGCCTCACGCCAACCTGGGCGGCGAGACGCCTTACAACGCGTGGCTCCGACTGCAACGGACGAATGGACGTCTTCCGGTCCCAGACACCCATACACAAAGGGCGGTCTTCGGCATCGAGACGACCTGTACGCTCGACAATTCAGGCGTCACGTTGCTCGGGTTGCGGTACCAGAATCGCGAAATCTTCGAGTGGTTCACCCACAAGGGCGTCACCGATGTACAAGCCAGGGTTGAGGTAGCGTCCGCGGACGAGGTGTAAATTCGAGGACCGCTTTGGCGGGGATTGGGGTGGCCATCGGGCCATGCGG
>NZ_JAIETD010000006.1 GCF_019745455.1 Methylobacterium sp. | reverse complement strand
ACGTGGCCGCCCGATGCCGCGTTGGCTCGGTGACGAACGAAGACAGACCCGCTGGCAGAGCCGCGCACGAGGTGCCAGGTGTCGCCGTTGGCGCTGACGTACAGTTCCCGCTCGTTCAGCATGGGCCTGCGACTCCGAACTGAGGCTGATCAAGCCGCCAAGGCAATAAGCCGGCCGCCATCATGCCACAGCGACCGATCGCATGGTCGTCCGCACGTCGAGACGCGTGTAGGCGCCTCGGATGGATCACACCGCCCTCGCCATCATGCTGTCCGCCCTCGCCTATTCGAGCCTCATCGTGCTCGCGATGAGCCGCTGAGGTAAATTTTCACCGTTTTACCCAATGCCACCCCGGTGCAACCCAGCCCTCTGATGGAGCAGCACCGAATTTGTCGGTGCTGCTAAACCATTGCGAATACAAGAAAAGTGGTGAGGGCGCTGCGGCGCGAGCCCAGGACCTGCAGATTAAAAATACATTTGCTCAAGAGACAGCTCAGCATACTCAACGACTGCTCTGTCCGAATTGGAGAGAACAAACGGGTGCCATCAGAACTGGGAACGATGAATTTGGACACAAATCAGAAATGGCCTTCGTGATGCTACGTTCGACTATCAGGTGAGGTCGAGGATGATTCCGTTCTGGATCGATACCCCGACCAGATTATGATTCTCCTGGCTTTCAGAAAAACCAATCAAGATCTCGCCGCGAGATCGCCCGTCGTTGAGAGCCTGCAGCCACTGCGAAAAGCCTACTTGATCCGGAGCGCGATCCAACACATTTCGATAGAGCGTCGTCACGAAAGTCTCGTTGGTTGAATTCGCGCCATACCGGCTGCTGAACTCGGCTGATCCAGCGAAGGCATCAGCCATACCACGCAACTGAAGGCCTTGGTCCGCGAGTTTAATGTTGTGTGTTAGTCCAGGACGATCTGGGGCACGATCAAATGCAGCCTGATACAGGCGATATACTTGTCCGGCGGTTCCGTCCTCGTCAAATCTCACTCTTATATCAGCAAGTTTAACTTCGAACGGGTTAATTACAACATCAACTTCTTTGGTCAGGTTATCTGTTAGTTTATACTCTTGACCGGAAGAGTGTTGTATAACAACCTCTGTTGAGTTCCTAAGATCGACAACTGTGCCGCCGCGTCCTTTGAACAGATATGTGTCGCTGCCGGAATTGCTAAATTCTGTTACGCTAGAGCCGTCTGCTCGGAATACGATTGTGTCGTTGCCTAACCCAGGCTGGATGCGACGATATGTAGTTTCTGAAAGATAAATTATATCAGAAGAATTCGACGACTTGTAATCTCCTGGGAGACTTGTTGATAGATCATAAACAGCACTGACGGTTTGATATCCGGTCACGAAACCGGTCGGTTTCATTTTACCGGCTGAAAATGCATGATCCTTCAGGCCCACGCCTTCGTCGTAGGAAACTCCAATAAGTTGCTGCGATAAGACTTCAACAGCATCGCCATAACGTTGCATGGCTCCGTCGAACTGCTGAACAGCAATGCCGCGGGCGTTAAAGGGAGCTATTGATACCCGCTCTACTGCGGAGAGTATTCCAACAATAGAAGACTGGATTTCGAGGTCGCGACTGGCAAAATTAACGTAGCTGGTACTTGAATAAACAAAGGTCGTAGGAAAGAGAAACGGCATAATTTGCGCGTACGTGCTAAAATAATCATTATGGAATGATTTGAATTTCGAAAGAGCATCTGCGTAGCTAAATGAAGTCGATAGCGTGCCGATGGAAAGATAGCTGTTGGCACCCAGTCCACCTAAAGTACCTAACTGCTCTGTTGTTGACCCGGGTGATGCTTTTGTAGCTTCAGGAAACGGCGTTAGATTGGGGGTGTACACAGGGTTACTAGGAGATGAAGCGTTGGCATCTACTGGAAGTGATGGTTGAATAGTAAGAGCCACGAATTTCCCCATCATAAAAAAAAATATTTTAATATTAATAGCCAAGTTTCCTTACAAATGCAATCTTCAATTTACTACCTAGACTCATTCGAGCGACGGCTTTGGATTCCTTGAGCATCGATGATTTTGGATTTCTCTCCGAGGCTAAAAAATAAAGACTATAGCTGTGTATGTTAAAGGATTAGGGCCATAGTGATAATTGGCCGCTATGGCTGTGAAATCTGTTACTAGATTGGCTGTCACACTATAAAATGGAGAGAAAGTAATGCTCCTGCGTCTTTGCCTTCATCGCTGCTTGAATGGCTGATCGCCGTCACCCCTCGGTGTCCTTCCGTATTGTGAGAAGCTCCGGGCCTTGGCTGAAGGATTGGATCAGGTGAAGGACGGAGTATGGCCGTTCCCCGCACTCGGGTATGGCTTTGCGCCAAGGCCTTGTGGGCGCTGGCGCGGGGGCTCGAACGCAAGAGGTGAGGATTTATCTCTGACCCCGCCCTGCCCTGTCTCACACCGAGGCCGAGGTCCCAGCAATCGTCGAGATGAGTGAGCAAATGGTGCGGCACTGCAGCGAAGACGCGGACTAGCGGCGAATCATCATCAACGGCGTGAAGAAGCTCGAAGTGCGCTGGAAGGAGACCAGCGCCAACCGGTTCGAGGCTGGATCAGCGGCCGCTCATTGAGTGGAGTTGAGACACAGGTTGCCGATCCTTGGACACAGCGTCCTGTTGGACGCTGGCCCTGTCGAGGCTAAATGACTACAAATATTGAAGTTATTGGTGAGCGCGCTGGGGCTCGAACCCAGGACCTACAGATTAAAAGTCCGTTGCTCTACCAGCTGAGCTACGCGCTCGCGCCCGTCTGCCGAGCCGGCCCGTGGGCGGCTGTGATGGCTCTGTCGGAAGCGACGCCCGCAATAGGGGCTGGGCGGTATGGGGTCAACCGGTCGCCGTGCCGCCGCCATCTTCCCGTGGGAGCGCGCTAGGGATGAACGTGCAGACTGAATTGCCGTCGCGGCCTCGCGCATGGTGGCGTTTCGCCGCCCATTGCCTCCTCGCAATCGTCGGTTTCGGCCTCGCGGCGATCGGAATCGTTGCAGCCACGGACCCTTACGGCCTGCGCGCGGCCCCCGGCAGGCCGCCCGGACCACTGATGGATTCCAACCAGCGCTTTCTCTACCCCCAGATCGTCCGCGGCGGCGCCTACGATTCCGCGGTGATCGGCACCTCGACGGCAAGGCTCCTCGATCCGGTCGATCTCGACCGCGCCTTGGGCGGCCGCTTCGCCAACCTCGCCATGAATGCCGCTACGCCGTTCGAGCAGCGGGCGATGGCGCGTCTCTTCCTGGCCCATGCGCGCCCCCGCACCCTTCTCCTCGCCCTCGACTCGACCTGGTGCGAGGCCGATGCCGACATGCGGCTTTTCACGCCCCGGCCCTTCCCGGCCTGGCTCTATGAGGAGGGAGCCTGGTTCGGTCCTCTCCGGCAGGTGAACTGGCAGAGCCTCGTCACGGGAGGCGGTGTTCTCCTGCACCGGCTCGGCCGTCTGCCCGAGCGCATCCGCGCCGACGGCTACGCCGTCTTCACCCCGCCGGAGTCGCATTACGATGCGACCCGCGCCGCGCAGCACATCCGAGGGGGCACGGCGATCGGCGAGGCCGACCCTCCGCCTTCGGACCGGAGCGTCTCGGGGCCGATGCCGGCCCTTACCTGGCTCGACGAGCTCCTCGGCCAGGCTCCGGCCGAGACGACGAAGCTCGTCGCCTTCATGCCCGTCCATGTCAGGGTCCAGGGCGCTGCCGGCACGGCGCGGGGCGAGCGGGAGGCGCAGTGCAAGGCTCGCGTGGCCGAGATCGGCCGTGCCCGCGGCGCGACGGTGGTGGATTTCCGCATCCCCTCCCCCGTCACGACCAGGGACGAGAATTACTGGGACGCGCTCCATTACCGCCTCCCGATCGCACCGCGGATCGTCGCCGGGTTATCCGCGGCCCGAACGAAGGCGAGCGACGATCCGGACGGGCTCTACCGACTCCTGGCGCGCTGACGCATAGGCCCGAGAGGCGGCCGCCGGCTCTCGGAAAAAGCCGATGCGAAAACAATGAGCTCAGGCCGCCGCGCGCTCGGCCTCCGCCCGCGCCCAGGCCTCCCGCGTCTCGGCCGCGAAATCGAGGAAACGCCCTGCCGCGATCGCCGCGCGGATGCCCGCCATCAGGTCCTGGTAATAGGAGAGGTTGTTCCAGGTGAGCAGCATCATCCCGAGGATCTCGTCGGTGCGCACGAGATGGTGGAGATAGGCGCGGGAATAATCCCGCGCCGCCGGACAGGACGAGGCCTCGTCGAGGGACCGCGTATCCTCGCCGTGACGCGCGTTGCGCAGGTTGATCCGGCCGTGCCGGGTATAGGCGAGGCCGTGGCGGCCGGCCCGCGTCGGCATCACGCAGTCGAACATGTCGATGCCGCGCTCCACCGAACGCAGGATGTCGTCGGGCGTGCCGACGCCCATGAGGTAGCGCGGCTTACCCGCCGGCAGGTGCGGCTCCACCGTCTCGATCATGGCGAGCATCACGGATTGCGGCTCTCCCACCGCGAGGCCGCCGACGGCATAGCCCTTGAGACCGAGATCGACCAAGGCCTTGGCGCTCTCGATCCGCAGGGCCGGTACGTCGCCGCCCTGGACGATCCCGAACATCGCCTTGCCGGGCTGCTTGCCGAAGGCGATGCGGCAGCGTTCGGCCCAGCGCAGGGACAGGTGCATCGCCTTGGCGATCGCCGTCTCGTCGGCGGGCAGGCGCACGCATTCGTCGAGCTGCATCTGGATGTCGGAGCCGAGAAGGCCCTGGATCTCGATCGAGCGTTCGGGGCTCATGTGGTGGGTCGAGCCGTCCACATGCGAGCGGAAGGTGACGCCCTGCTCGTCGATCTTCCGAAGTGCGGAGAGCGACATCACCTGGAAGCCGCCGGAATCGGTGAGGATCGGGTGCGGCCAGTTCATGAAGCGATGCAGCCCCCCGAGCCGCGCCATCCGCTCGGGGCCGGGGCGCAGCATCAGGTGGTAGGTGTTGCCCAGCACCACGTCGGCGCCGAGGTCGCGGACCTGGCCGGGATACATCGCCTTGACGGTGGCGGCCGTGCCCACCGGCATGAAGGCGGGGGTCCGGATGGTTCCGCGCGGCATGGTGATGGCGCCGGTGCGGGCGGTGCCGTCGGTGGCGTCGACGCGGAAGGTGAAATCAGATGAGAGGTCGGACATGGGCGCTCTCATAAGCGCTGATCCGGCGCAGGCAAACGCCGGCCGGGCATCCGCCTAGCGACGGCGCTCGGGAAACAGCAGACTCGAATCCCCGTAGGAGTAGAACCGGTATCCTCCCGCGATGGCGTGCGCATAGGCCGCCCGCATGGTCTCGACCCCTGAGAAGGCGCAGACCAGCATGAACAGGGTCGAGCGCGGCAGGTGGAAATTCGTCATCAGGGCGTCGACCGCGCGAATCGGGACACCCGGCGTGATGAAAATCTCGGTGGGGCCGGAGAAGGCATGAAGGCGGCCGTCCTCATCCGCCGCGCTCTCGAGCAGCCGCAGGGCGGTGGTGCCGACTGCGACGATCCGGCCGCCTCCCTCGCGCACGGCGTTGAGCGCATCGGCTGTCGCCTGGTCGAGGAACCCGATCTCCGCATGCATGCGATGGTCGTCGGTATCGTCGGCCTTCACCGGCAGGAAGGTGCCCGCCCCGACATGCAGGGTCACGCTGTGGCGCAGGATGCCGGCCTCGTCGATCGCCACGAAAAGGTCATCAGAGAAATGCAGGCCCGCCGTGGGGGCGGCCACGGCCCCGGCCTCTCGCGCATAGACGGTCTGGTAATCGACCGCGTCTTGCGCGTCGGTCTCGCGCTTGCCGGCAATGTAGGGCGGCAGCGGGAGCTCTCCGGCGAGCGCGATAGCTTCGTCGAGGGCCGGTCCGGCGAGATCGAAGGCCAGGGTGATCTCACCGCCCTCTCCCTTCTGGGCGATGGTGGCGTCGAGGCGGCCGGAGTCGCAGGCGGCGTCCGTATTCCGCCCGAAGCTGACTCTGTCCCCGACGGCGAGGCGCTTTCCCGGCCGGGCGAAGGCGCGCCAGCGGTCGGGCGCCTCGCGCAGGTGCAGCATCGCCTCCATCCGTAGGCCCGGCGATCCGTCGCGGTGGCGGATGCCGTGGAGCCGTGCCGGGATCACGCGGGTGTCGTTGAAGACGAGGGCATCGCCAGGGCGCAGCAGGTTAGGAAGGTCGCGGACGGACCTATCGTCGAATGCCGCTCCGGGGCGCACCACGAGGAGGCGGCCGGCATCGCGCGGCTGGGGTGGCCGCAGGGCGATGCTCGCCTCCGGCAGATCGAAGTCGAACAGATCCACGCGCATCGCGCGGCTACAGCATGGTTTTCGGCCGCGGATCAATCTCGGCACGGAACCAGGACGCTTGGTCCCTGTTCCCGCCAGGTCTCTTGCTGCCCTGACGCCGAAAAGGACCTCCATGCCCTGGTACGCCGTCAGCCCCCGCGATCCTGCAGACCCGCGCTGGCCGATGCCGCAGAGCCCCGTGATCAGGCTGAAGGCGGACGATCACTCCGACGCCCTGGCGAAATTCCTGACGGCTTATCCGAGCCGGCCCTTCGGCACGCCGGCCTGGCCGGTCCCCGACGCCGGGGCTGCGGGGTTCGGCGCCGACGGAGAGGGCCTGACGGTCGAGTCCTCCGAAACGCCTGCCGCCCCGGTCCAACCATGAGCGAAGATGTCGAACCGACGGCCGGCGGGAGGCGCGTGACCCTGGATCAGCAGCTGGTCGCCTATTGGGAGCGCCAGGCGCAACGCTTCGATCGCCTCGCGGCACAGGCCCAATGGGGCTGGATCGCCCGCGGCTATACCCGCAAGGCGGAAAGATCCCGAGCGAAGGCGGAGGTCAGCCGGCTGCGAGAGGCGGGGCGGAAAAACCCCAAACACGACCCTTCCGCAGAAAGCACGTCGGACGCAGAGCCATCGTCGGGCTCCGGTGACGCCACCTGAGAATGCGGCGTTTCGGGAGAGCACGGCTTAGCCCGAGCTAAATCCTGTGCGAGGCGGTTCAACCTGTGCCGTGGCCTTGTGCCGGGTCGGGCGGCTATGAGCCTCCCGGCCGGCGGTACCGCTCGCGGACCCGGCCCGAGACCGCCCGGACGACGCGATGGACCGCGACCCGATGGACCGCACCCAGAAAGCCGCCCTCGCCAGCGCCCTGATCGGCGCCGTCGTCACGGCGTTGAAATTCGCCGCCTATGCGCTGACCGGCAGCCTCGCGCTCTATTCCGACGCGCTGGAGAGCATCATCAACGTGGTGGCCGCCGGGTTCGCCTTCGCGGCCCTGCGGGTCGCGGCACGGCCGGCCGATGCCGAACATCCGTTCGGCCACCACAAGGCTGAATTCTTCTCGGCCGTCATCGAGGGTGCGCTGATCATCGTCGCGGCCCTGCTGATCCTGCGCGAAGCCATCCACGGTATCCTCGAACCGAAGCCCCTCGACGCTCCCTTGATCGGTCTTGCCGTCAACGCGCTGGCCACCGCGATCAACCTCGCCTGGGCGACCGCCCTTCTCGGCCGCGGCAAGGCCTGGAGCTCCCCTGCCCTGGTGGCGGATGCCCGCCACGTCATGGCGGACGTCGTGACCTCCGGCGGCGTGCTCCTGGGCGTCACTGTCGTGATGATGACGGGGGTGGCCGTCCTCGATCCGATCATCGCCGGTCTCGTCGCCCTCAACATCCTGTGGTCGGGCTGGGGGATGGTGCGCGAATCCGTGAGCGGCCTCATGGACGAGGCCGCGCCGGCCGAGATGGTGGCCAAGATCCGCCGCCTCATCTCCGACCACGGCGAGGGCGCCCTCGAGGCCCACGACGTGCGGACCCGCCATGCGGGCCAGGCCACCTTCATCGACTTCCACCTCGTCGTTCCCGGCGAGATGACCGTGATGGAAAGCCACGCCATCTGCGACCGCCTGGAGACCGCGATCGAAACCGCCTTGCCGGGCGCGGTCGTGGTCATTCACGTCGAGCCCGGCGAGCATGCCAAGGCGCGCGGGCTGCCGGTGATCTAGCCTTCGATCACGGTCGGCCCGAACACGTCCTCGAACGCCGCCCTCAGCGCCATGTCGACCTCCGCCATGCTGACGATCTGGCCGAGGTCGAGGAGGCTGGTGACCCCGTGGCCGGTGATGCCGCAGGGCACGATGCCGGAGAAATGCGAGAGGTCCGGCTCCACGTTGAGGCTGATGCCGTGGAAGCTCACCCAGCGCCGTACCCGGATGCCGATGGCGGCGATCTTGTCCTCGACTCCCTCGCCTTTCTCGGGCCTGCGCACCCAGACGCCGACGCGATCCTCGCGGATTTCGCCGCGGATGTTGAAGGCATCGAGCGTCGCGATGATCCAGGCCTCGAGGGCCGCCACGTAGGCGCGCAGGTCGGGCCGGCGCCGGTTGAGGTCGAGCATCAGGTAGGCCACGCGCTGGCCGGGCCCGTGATAGGTGTACTGACCGCCCCGCCCCGTGCGGTGGACGGGAAAGCGCTCCGGCTCGACGAGGTCGGCGTCCCGTGCCGAAGTTCCCGCGGTGTAGAGCGCCGGGTGTTCGAGGAGCCAGACCAACTCGGGCGCCCGGCCGGCCGCGATGGCGGCGACCCGCTCCTCCATGGCGGCCACGGCCTCCTCGTAGGCGACGGGCGAGTCGCTGATCCGCCACGCCACCGGGCTCTCATCGGCGGGTTTCGAGAAATCGACGTGCCGGCGGGCCGATCGTAGGGTTTCGTTTACCAAGACTTCACCATCGGGCGTGGACAGTCCGGCGGAAGCCGCCCTCGGTCGGCTTCATAGCAGGAGAGTGCGGGCGTGGCGGTTCTCGAAGACCTCAAGGTCGATCTCACGGTGGTGCTCGGGCGGAGCCACATGCCGCTGCACATGCTGCTGCGCATGGGCCGCGGCGCGGTGATCGAGCTCGAATCCACCGAGACCGATATGGTCGAGATCCTCGCCAACGACCACCCGATCGCCCGCGGCCAGATCGTCGTGACGGGCAACCGCATCTCCGTGGAGGTCACCGAGCTCATCCGCAAGGCCGAGGTTGTGCGGCTGCCCGGCGTCACCATCGGCGAGGGCGCCGTGCCGGTTCTCGAGAGCGGCGTCGACTTCATCTGAGCCGAAGGATTTTTGGATCGGACAAAGTCCTTTGCTGGCAAGACCTTGACGGATGCCGAGGCTGCCACGCAGAGCTACTCTCTCGTCCGAAGCGACTTGCGGCGCTTGTCGCGGCGAAATCGATCTGTTATCCGCTGCGCCGCTCCACACGAACCCCTGCTCGTCCCTCCGGACCGGCGCGGCCTTCGTGGCGACGATGCGGCCATGGCGGAATTGGTAGACGCGCTAGCTTGAGGTGCTAGTCCTGCAAGGGGTGGAGGTTCGAGTCCTCTTGGCCGCACCAACTTGAATGAGTTGGTGTTTTTCATCTGAGCTTCCGATTGCTCCGAACGAGCCGGATCGGTTTTTGCAAAATCTTTTGCAGGCGTTGTTCACTTAGCGTTCCTGCGGCGAGCTAGCGGTCCAAGACTGACGCTCGATACCGTCCGCTCCCGACCTTTCTCCGACCTTCGGATCGTCCGCTTCCGGGCAGCCTAATTGAACTGGAGCGGATGACTGAAATGCGCGGCTGCTTGCCCGTCCGCTTTCGAGCAGATGAGTGGCGAAGCGGACACCCGTAACAACCCTCATCACCTTTTTTGTTTGGGTTGGCACACTCGGCGCACCCAGCCGCTGTCGAACGATCCTTAGGTCTCGGCTGTTACAGCGTGCTCGTCCGGTCCAGCTGACCACCCGTTCGGAGAACAACGTCGATGCCTGCAGGTGCCACGGCCGAGTTGCCAGCCTCGGCAGTTCCAACGCCAGTAGTGCCGGATCATGGGTCAAAAGCCGGCTTCTTGACCCTCACCCTTGGCTCCGTTGGCGTGGTCTACGGTGACATCGGCACCAGCCCGCTCTACGCGCTGAAGGAGTCGCTGCATGCCGCGACCGGAGGAGGCGGTCACCAGAGCCTGACCCGCGAGATGGTGTTTGGCGTCGTCTCCCTGATCCTCTGGGCGCTGATCCTCATCGTCACCATCAAGTACGTGCTCATCGTCCTCCGAGCCGACAACAACGGTGAAGGAGGGACGCTCTCACTGGTTGCCCTTGCCCAGCGCGCGCTCGGACATCGGGGTGGTGCGGTCATTCTAATTGGTATGGCGGGAGCGGCCCTGTTCTATGGCGATGCCATCATCACGCCGGCAA
The DNA here is from genome assembly GCF_019745455.1 of Methylobacterium sp. GTDB lineage: Bacteria > Pseudomonadota > Alphaproteobacteria > Rhizobiales > Beijerinckiaceae > Methylobacterium. The sequence continues at coordinate 1,293 of NZ_JAIETD010000006.1, read as the reverse complement.
TCTCAGTCCTATCCGCTGTCGAAGGCCTGAAGCTCGTCACGCCCGCATTTGGTCCTTACGTGCTGCCCTTGAGTATCGCCATCCTGGTTGGGCTCTTCGCCGTCCAGAGTTATGGCACGGCGCGCGTCGCAACCTTCTTTGGTCCGATCACGGCGCTGTGGTTCGTCGTCATGGGCATTGGGGGTCTGAGCCACATCGCCGACGACTGGAGTATCCTGAGCGCCTTCAACCCGGCCCATGGCATCGGTTTCATATTCAGCCACGGTACGGCCGGCTTTCTGGCACTCGGCGCCGTGTTCCTCGCGGTGACGGGAGCAGAGGCGCTCTACGCCGACATGGGCCATTTCGGCCGTTCACCCATCCGAGCGGCCTGGTTCGCGCTCGTACTGCCGGCTCTTGCCCTGAACTATCTTGGCCAGGGTGCGATGCTGCTCGCGCATCCAGAGCACATCGAGAACCCGTTCTTCCTGCTCTACCCCTCCTGGGCCCTTCTGCCGATGGTGCTGCTGGCGACCGTGGCCACCATCATCGCAAGCCAGGCGGTCATCACCGGTACCTTCTCGATCACCCAGCAGGCGATGCATTTGGGGATCCTGCCGCGCCTCCGTGTCCTGCGCACCTCCGAGACCGAGAAGGGGCAGATCTACATTCCGCTCGTGAATTGGTGGCTCCTCGTTGCGGTCGTGTTCCTCGTTGTGCTCTTCAAGTCGTCCAGTGCGTTGGCGGCGGCCTACGGCATCGCCGTGACGGGCGACATGGTCATCACCTCGTGCCTGCTCTTCATCGTAGCCTGGAAGGCTTGGCGCTGGTCACCTGCTGTGGTCGCGATGGTGATCGCACCCTTCCTGCTCATCGAGCTGGTGTTTCTCTCCGCCAACGCTCTCAAGCTGCTTCAGGGCGGCTGGCTGCCGCTGACTGTCGGAGCCGGGCTGGTCTTCGTTATGTGGACTTGGCGGAAGGGCTCGGATCTGATTGTCGAGGAGATCCATCGGGCGCGCCTGCCGTTATCCGAGTTCATGCAGAAGACCGAAACGGCTTCGTTGCAGCAAGTTCCTGGAACGGCCGTGTTTCTTACGGGCACGCCGGGCGACACGCCCGGAGCGTTGTTGCACAACCTCAAGCACAATCGCGTCCTGCACGCCCACAACCTGATACTGACGGTGCACACTGAGGATGTGCCACGGATCACCGATGGAGAGCGCGTAACCATAGAGCGGCTATCGGACGCCTTTTCTAGCGTGAGCGTTCGCTTCGGCTTTATGGAGTTTCCGGACCTGCCACGCGCCTTGGCCG
>NZ_JAIETD010000120.1 GCF_019745455.1 Methylobacterium sp. | reverse complement strand
TCCACCTCAGGCCGCCTGACCGATGGCCGCTCCAACTCCACCCCGAATTTCCACCTCATTGACGGACACGACCAGGGCGAAACCGCATCGAGCGCTTGTCTGCCAACCTCAAGCCTTCCGAAGGGACGCCACACGCTGGGACAAACTGATCGCCACCTTCACGGGGATCATCGAACTCGCCGCCATCGCCATCCAGCCAAATTCGTGACCTCGTCACCTCACCCTTACGCCTTTGTCGCGAACGGCTTAGAAAACGAGGACTCGAACCGGCCGAACATGGTGGCCCTGCTTCATCCCGGAGCCGGCACCTTCTAGGCCGCCCCTGAGCATGCCTGCGTGAAGCTGTGTCAAATGTTCGGACCGGACGGTAGAGCGATTACTCGCATGCCAAATCTCCGTTCAGAGTAATCAACAATGCGCGCAGTAAACCTTGCTGCAGTGGCTGTGATCAACTTCGCTGCGCCCTTTCGGGCTAAGCCTCGCTATTCGCCCGGTCCGCAATGAAAACCGGCTCATCTGCGTCCACTGAAGCCGCTCCGCCCGCGCAAACAACGCGCCCCGAACGCGAGATGCATGCCTTTGAGCTCGCGCTCCTCTCCAGATCGACTGCACCTCACACTGTCCACCCGTTGCATGCGCGACCGGCATCGGCTTCTCCACGCCTCCGGTCAGCAACCGTAGCTCAGCTGGATAGAGCGTTGCCCTCCGAAGGTGGAGGACCCGACCCTCCTGAGCGCTAAGTGCCTCCAGTTTCTCAATAACTTAGCAGTCCGGCGTGGTCACTTGCTGCGCGGCAAAGGCTGTTACGGCGCAAATGGGCCACATCGGGGTGCGGAGGGTGCCTTCGATGAGCGTCTCAGCGATGCGGCACTCGGACGGCTGACAGCCTACGATCTAAAACCGAGCAGCACACTTTCTGCCGGGCAAAGACTGGGCCGTGTTTTCGTTTACGATGGACAATCGAGAATTCAAATCGAGCCAGATGTAACTGCAGCCTCAACCGGTGGTGCTCTTCGTTTCGGTTTGGCGCCTACGCAACAGAATAGTCCTGCTAAGAAGATGAAGTCCTAGAAGACAGAACCAAACCGCTCCGGAATGTCTTCAGTACTCCCGAGCCTCCGGTTTGGATCCTTGGCGAGCGGTTATCCCTTAGAGGTTCAACATGGGCAGAGCTTTCAAGGCTCCATGTTCTCGCAGGTCGAGGCCGTGCTCCTTGATTTCTTGTTCAGTCAACTCCCGCAGTGTTTCTGCTTGAGCTCCCTCACCTGCGGCTTCGGCCGCAACAAGCGCAGCATCTTGATCATCCTTAGCGACAACAATCACTGGGGCGATCTTCGCCTCTTGCAAGCCCGATGGTGCCACCGTCACCTGAACGCCAAACGCCTTGTTCATTTTACTGCATCCTTCTTAGCCGAACTTACGCTGGAGCTAGACGAGCACGGAACCATTTCTTTCCCCGAAAAGCTCGGGGTGCCTTGAACGAAGTGCGAAGACGAGGGTCAGCGTCTTCAGATCGGTCAAGTTGCCCTGGTCGGCCATCTTGGCCAAAGCGATCAGTGACATCTCAATTACTCGGATGTTCTCGTGCTCTCCTTCGGCTCCACCACCGTACGTCTCACGGTTTGCGGCCGCATATGGGGCTATGAAGAGGTGAATCTGCTCGGTCGAGATACCAGCGCAGGAGTAGGTGGTGCCAATGTGCTCCAACTCGTGCAACCGGATGCCGACCTCTTCAAGCACTTCTCGGCGAGTATTCTCCTCCGGACTGCCGTCTTCGATGATGCCGGCAGGTACTTCCATCTGCTTCTGCTCGCCAGAGGCGTAGAGCGCCGGCACCCGAAGCTCTTGCACGAGCGTGGCGACCCGCCGCTCCGGATCGTAGGGCAGGACGCCCACGGAGTTGCCATGGTCTTCAAGCTCTCGCTCCGCTTCAGAGCCGTCAGCTAGGCGGACTTTGACCAATCCAAATTTGCTCCAACCCTCATGGATGAACCGCAGACTTAGGATCTCGGCTTTCATCAGAACTCCGCGCAGCGGTTCGTGATCAGTTATTTAGAACTAATGAACTCATATTCAGCTTCGTCAGGCCGCTCAAACCTGCTTCGGCTGTCCGTTTGAGGCCATGAGCCCGCCGTCAACCGGCAGGTTAACGCCGCTGACGAAGCGCGCATCGTGGCTCGCCAAGAAGGCGATCACGTCTGCTACCTCCTCGGGTTCGGCGCCGCGACCGAGCGGAATCCGCTCAGCGAATTTCTGCATGAGCGCTTCGTCGTCCTTCATGTCCTTCGTCAGGTCCGTGAAGGTAAGGCTCGGGTTGACCGCGTTGACCCTCACGCCCTTCGAACCGAGTTCGAGCGCCAACGAGCGGGTCAAGTTCGTGATCGCGCCCTTGGCCGCGTTGTAAAAGCTCATGTTCCAGTCACCGCCGAGACCGGAAACCGAGGAGACATTGACGATCGAGCCCTTTGTTTCGAGGAGGCGCGGAAGCGCAGCGCGCGTGCAGAAGAAGACGCCGTCGACGTCGATCGCCATGACCTTGCGCCAATCCTCGACGGCGGTTTCCAGGAAAGGTCCTGTGGGAGCGACTCCCGCATTGTTGACCAGCACGTCGAGCCGGCCGAACTGCGCCACGGTGGCCGAGATCAGCGCTTCCGCGCCGGCCTGATGGGAGACGTCGCCCGGCTGGACGAGAGTGCGCGTCTGGTGGAGATCGGCCGCGACGCGGTCGAGCTTTTCTCGGGTGCGTCCGTTCAGCACGACGCAGGCGCCCTCCCGCGCGAACCGCCGCGCCGTTGCGGCGCCGATCCCCGAGCCGGAGCCCGTCACGATGACCGTTTTGCCTTCAAATCTCGACATGGCCTGCTCGGTCTTCGCTCACCAGCGTGATCTCACTTTCCGGCCAACCTCCCGAGATCTCTTTCGTTCACTCTCGGCTGCGCGATCGTAGGACAAGCAGGCGATGAGCACGGGAAGACCAAGGCCCACGAAATTCGCCATGACGTGCGTCCACACCGACCCGAGCGCAGGGTGCATGCACAGGCTCAAGAGCTGGGACATGGCTCACGACGCGACTGACATGACCCCCGAGCGACGAAACGGGCGCGCTCACAACGTGACCGCAGCAGCGCAGCACAATGCTCCAAGGGCGACCACAAGAAGCACGGTCCAGGCCCAGAACTCATCCATAGCGGAACGCGAACGCACGAGGAGCCAGAAGCGCTCCTTCGAGGACAGCGGAACGGTTCACCCTGCCGCTGGAGCATGCTCAGACGCCAACCTACGCGGACAGGATCGCCCAACCGTGCGGGGCGAGGCTCACCCACACGGCATTGTCGTCGCCCACCACGAGTTCACCACCCCCTGCCTCGATCAACTGGGCGTCAGGCGCCGGCAGCAGTGCAGGCACATCGGCAAGATTCAAAGCAAGGTGCAGGCGCTCAGGTCCCTCCGCCATCGTAAGCATAAGCTGCGCGTTGGTCAGGTGGACCTTTCGGGTGCGGGCGCGGTGTAGCCAGCTGAGCAGCACGACAGTGCATGCGTAAGTGGCATCACACCCCATGGTGAAGCAGATCGCGAAGCGCCATCAAGTCGGCCACCTGATCGCAGTATCGGATCGAGGTCTCCTTAGTCTCGCCAGTTTTGAGGTCTAATGAGGCCAATCGGAGGCGTTGCACTTGACGCGCACGGCTAGTAACAAAAAGCAAGCTTGATTCGATGATCAACGAAATACTAGCTATTTTCTCAGTTTTTGTCTTCTTAGCTGTGACATTAGCGGTCAATTTGGCATCTATACCTGAACTTTTATTAGCAGATTTGTGTAAAAGAAATATATCAATAAGCTGGATTTAACAAATAATCTGTATTTCTCCTCGAATTTAAATCTATAAGCCAGATTAATTCCCAATTAATGAGGAATTTCTAAAGTGAACGAAATCAAGATTATTGCAGGAACTTGCGGAAAGGGCACAGGCAGTTACGAGTCTGGTCTCTTCAAGTTGCCTGAAGGCGGGCAGCGTGCTGTCGAGACCTTATCTGAGTTAGAAATCCACGGTGATGTCGCTCCTGAAGCTCATTGGGTTGGCCAGATTGCAAGTGGCCTCAAGGGCGTGATCTCCTCCTCCGTGAAGATCGCCGGGCCACTCAGTCTTGCCGCGAGTGCCGTAGGCGCTGGTTTGAACTCCATCAATGAGGGAGCTCGGCCCCGCGCCGTCATCAACGCGGTCTTTGAGGATGGCTCGACGATCATCGCTCTCGTCGATCTTGGCATCGCGAATTTAATCCAGAACGATCGCGAAGTGATTCGCCGCGCTTTGCTTCGCGCGGGGCATTCACTGCAGGGAACGCGCCACGTCGCCGAAAGCACAGACCAATCTCAAAGCCTCACTGCTCAGGCTGCAGAGGTCATTCACGAAGCAAGCGACGCCGCGAGCGCCGCCCTATCGTCCGCGATTGGCATGTTCAAACGCCCGAGTTCAAGCTCGCAGTAACTATCGCTCCAGTGAGGCTCGCTGCGCCTAACTTCGGCATGACGCCCAGAACTGCATCGGAAGGGATTTGGCGTCCGGACCTTGCGCTCGCCCCCTGAGAACAGTGCCCGATACCCTTGCTGATCCATTTGCTCGGCGCGGCGCCTCCTCAACGGGGTCCGTCTCGCTCATTCGCCACGTTCGCGCACAAGCGCGCGAGGTCCCAGGCGACCGAGAGTACCTCAAAGGCCTTGAACCATGAGTCGAGCAAGATTTCGATCATGTCCTTGGATGTGACCTGCCGATGCTGAAACGTATGAATCTGTGAAAAGGCGACACCCCGTGAGCGATGCTCAAGCCGACGTCATCGCTACCCTCGCGACCGAAGTTGCAGAGCTACGCGATCAGCTTGCCGAGACGCAGGAGCTACTCATCGAGACGGCGGTCGATGCCGGGCAGCTGCATGCTGAGCTCGAGGCCATGCGCGAAGAACTTGCTGTGATGCAGGCCGAGCGGAATGCGTGGCGTGCCGAAGTTGAGCGCCTTGGTGGAGTGGTAGAGCTACGCCGACAGGCATGATCACTAAGCCCACACGAAAGACAGCCACCGGGCGAAACACCGACACTCGCGGCCGCATTGCCCTCTGTTTGTGGCCGCTGCGTTCTTTGCCTTGGGTCCCGTCGCCCATCTTCGTCGACGGCCCAGGACGCTTACCGCTGCTGTGAACCAAACCCACGCATCTACTCGCGAATCTAGCTGATGCCTCTCCTGAACAATTCTAGAGCGCTTGCTCGACGACGAGGACGTCGTCGGTATTCAACGGGCGCCAGAGTGGTTCGATCGACGAGAGTTTGTGATCTTGCTTTCGAACGGTCGAGACCTTGTCCGGGTCCAGAGCGAACCCCTGAGATCATGTCAGGGCTTCCCCCTGACAACCAGCCAAAGGGCTTGCCCTTTTCAAATACGGAGTCGTCCATCGAGCGGCTCCGATAGGTGGCGTGGCCGCTGAGCGATCACGGACGGCGGGCGAGATCGTTGAGTAGGCTCGAGGCGACCACCGCCTTCGAGACCGTCAGACCCGACGACGCGATGGCCTCCACCGCCGAGCGAATCCGAGCGAGTGCCGGACCGCGGGCCTTACTCCAGGTCTCGACCGCCTCCACGCCTGCCCCTCCGCCGCCGACGACCTCCGCCGTCAGCGCACGATGGGCCACCGAGATCCCGGCCACCGCCCGCTCGAGGGCAACCCGGTCGAAGGTGTCGCCCACCGGCGCCTCACGCGCGGCGGCGGCGAGGTCGTCGAGGCGGAAGGCGTGCTCGATGGCAAAATGGGTGGCCGCGATCTCTGGCAGGGAATAGCCGTCGGTCTCGGCGATCCGCACGATGTCGGGGGCCGAGACCAGGGCCTTCAGCGAGGCGAGCCGACGGGCGGGGTCGGCCGCCATGCCACGGCCAGTCAGCACGGCGCGTCGCGTCTCGAGGGCGGCGGCGATTTCGGGATCGAGCACGCGCGGCAGCACGTCGAGCACGGCGCTGACGCCCTCACGATAGCGGGCCACGATCGGTGAGACCCCACCGGTGAGATCGAGATTGCGGATGAACCAGACAATGCGGTTCGACAGCAGGTCCTGCACCTCGGCGTAGAGCCCGAGCTGGTCCTGGCCTGGGATCTTGCCGTCGAGGCCATCGATGGCGAGGTTCAGCTCCATCAGCCCAAAGGCGTCGCGGGTGACGGCATAGGCCTTGGCGATGATAGCGGCATCCGCCCCGGTCTCGTCGACGAGCCGCGTGACCAGGGTCGGGCCGCCCCGGTTGACGATGATATTTGAGAGCGCCGTGGCGATGATCTCGCGGCGCAGGCGGTGGCCCTTCACGGTGTCGGGGAACCGGCTCTTGAGCGCCGCCGGGAAATAGCGCTGCAATTCGCGGTCGAAATAGGGGTCGTCGGGGACGGGGCTCGCGAGCAGGGCGTCGTAGAGCGAGATCTTGGCGTAGGCGAGCACCACGGCGTATTCCGGCCGGGTCAGGCCCTCGCCCTTGCGCAGACGCTCGGTGAGAGTGGCGTCGTCGGGCAGGAACTCGACACTGCGGTCGAGGCGGCCTTCCGCTTCCAGCACCTGCATCACCCGCATGGCGAAGCCGGTTTCCCCAGCCCCCCGGCGCAGGGCCAGTGACAAGGCCAGCGTCTGGAGCTGGTTGTTGCGCAGCACTAGGCTTGCGACGTCGTCGGTCATCTCCACGAGGAGGGCGTTGCGGGCTTGCCCGTCGAGGCGTCCGTCGCGTTCGGGCGCCATCAGGGCGATCTTAATGTTCACCTCGACGTCCGAGGTGTTCACCCCGGCGGAGTTGTCGATGGCGTCGGTGTTGAGGCGCACGCCGGCGCGGGCCGCTTCGATGCGGCCGCGTTGCGTCAGGCCGAGATTGGCGCCTTCGCCGATGGCCTTGGCGCGGACCATGGCGCCGGTGATGCGGATGGCGTCGTTGGCGCGGTCGCCGGCCTCCTCGTCGGTCTCGGTCGAGGCACGGATATAGGTGCCGATGCCGCCGAACCAGAGCAGGTCGACCGGCGCCTTGAGGATCGCCTGCATCACCTCGGTCGGGGCGGCCTCGGCCTGATCGAAGCCCAAGGCCGCGCGCATCTCGGGCGAGAGCGGGATCGTCTTGAGGCTGCGCGAGAAGACGCCGCCGCCCTCCGAGATCAGGCTCTTGTCGTAATCGGCCCAGGACGAGCGCGACAAGGCGAACAGCCGGTGGCGTTCGACGAAGCTCCTGGCTGCATCCGGGTTCGGATCGAGGAAGATGTCGCGGTGGTCGAAGGCCGCCACGAGCTTCAGGCTCTGCGACAGCAGCATACCGTTGCCGAACACGTCGCCCGACATGTCGCCGACGCCCACCACGGTGATCGGGTCACTCTGCGTGTCGACGTCGATCTCGCGGAAATGGCGCTTGACCGCCTCCCAGGCGCCCCGCGCGGTGATGCCCATGGCCTTGTGGTCGTAGCCCTGGCTGCCGCCCGAGGCGAAGGCGTCGCCGAGCCAGTGGCCGCGCTCCAGCGAAAGGCCGTTTGCGATGTCGGAAAATGTGGCGGTGCCCTTGTCGGCGGCGACCACGAGGTAGGCGTCGTCCGGGTCGTGGCGGACCGTATCGGGCGGCGGCTCGATCTCGTCGCCGACTATGTTGTCGGTGAGTTCGAGCAGAGTCCGGATGAAGAGCTTGTAGCTCTCCGTGCCCTCGGTGAGCCAGGCCTGCCGGTCCGAGGCCGGGGGGAGGCGCTTGGGGAAGAACCCGCCCTTGGCGCCCACCGGCACGATCACGGCGTTCTTGACCTGCTGCGCCTTCACGAGGCCGAGGATCTCGGTGCGGAAATCCTCCGGACGGTCCGACCAGCGCAGGCCCCCGCGGGCGACGTAGCCGTAGCGCAGGTGCAGGCCCTCGAAGCGGGGCGAATACACGAAGATCTCGAAGAACGGCCGCGGCAGCGGCATCCCGGCGACCTTGGCGCAGGCAAACTTGAACGAGATCGTCTCGCGCGGGCCCCCGTCCGGCCCGGTCTGGAAGAAGTTGGTCCGGACCGCAGCCTCCACGAGGTTGACGAAGCGTCGCAGAATGCGGTCGTCGTCGAGGCTGGTGACGTCCGCTAGAGCCGTCTCGATCTCGGCCCGGATCGCCGCCTGCTCAGCCTTGCGGTCGCCGGGGAGCGCCGGGTCGAAGCGGGCGCGGAACAGGGCGACGATGCGGGCCGTGAGCGCCCCATGCCGGCTCAGGGTCGCGGCGAGGTAGTCCTGACCATAGCGGATGCGCAGCTGGCGTAGGTAGCGGCCGAGCGCCCTGAGCAGCGCGGCGTCGCGCCACTCCATCGCGGCCTCGAGAACGAGGCGGTTATAGCCGTCGGATTCGGCCCGCCCCTCGGAGAGCGCCAACAGCGTTCCTTCGAGCGGCTTCTCGACCTCGGCCAGATCGATCGGTACGTCGCCGGCCCGCTGCAGCAGCATGTCGTGCAGCCAGATCGGCCCCTCGGCCTGAGGAAGCAGGATGCGGTACGTCCGCTCGTTGATGACCCGGAAGCCGAGGTTTTCGAGGGCCGGCACCCGGTCGGAGAGGGGCAGGGCCGCCCCGCGGGAGAACACCTTGAGGCGGGCCTGGGAGGGCCGGTCGCTGTCACGGCGACCGAGATCGGCGGCGCGGGGATTAGTCTCGCTCAGGCGCTCCAGGATCGCGATGTCGGTGACGGCGACCGCCGGCGCGAAGTTTTCGCGGTAGCTGACCGAGAAGGCCTCGGCGTAGCGGTTCGCCAGCGCCCTCGCGGCCCCGCCCGGACACGTCTCCGCCAGGGCGTCGCGCAACGCGTCGGCCCAGGTGCGCACGATCCCTGCCACACCCGCTTCGAGGGCGACGGGATCGCGCTCGGGCGTGTGCTTCCCCGAAAAGCCGATGACATAGTGGGTCCGCGCCAGCGGGCCTTCGGGGAAGTCCGGGTAGGAGGCCGACAGACGCCCCTCGTAGACCTCGGCGAGGTAGGCGCCGATCTTGGCCCGCACTGTCGAATCGTAGCGGTCCTTCGGCACGTAGACGAGAAGGGAGACGAAGCGCCCGAAGCGGTCGGGCCGGGACAGCACGCGGATGCGCGGCCGGTCGGCGAGGTTGATGATGGCCAGCGCGAAGCGGTGCAGCCGCTCGACGTCGATCTGGAACAGGTCGTCGCGCGGATAGGTCTCCAGCACGTGCATCAGCGTGCGCCCGGCATGGCTCGTCGGGTCGAGGCCGGCGCGCTCCGCGACCTCGGCAACCTTGCGGCGCAGATAGGGCACCTCGCGGGTCGGGGAGCTGTAGGCAGTAGCCGCGAACAGGCCGACGATGCGCATCTCGCCCGCGAGCGCCCCGTCCAGCGCGAACAGCTTCACGGCCACGTAATCGAGATGGACCGGGCGGTGGACGCGCGAGCGCACGCTCGCCTTGGTCACGATCAGCGCCTGCGGCGTTTCGAGAAAGGCGGCGATCTCGGGCGCCATGCTGCCCAGGCTCTGGCTCAGGCGCTGTCCCGAGCTCCCGGGATCACGCAGGAGCCCCAGCGCCGTTCCACCGAGATCAGGCGGGTGCCCGGCGTCGAGGGCGTGCGCCTGCATCCCGAGCAGGGTGAAATGCCCGTCGCGCAGCCATTCGAGCAGGGCCAAAGCCTCGGCGTTCTCGGCCTCGGCTAGGGGCAGCACGGTGCTCCGGTAGCGCTCGGCGAGGGTGTCCATCAGCGCCAGCATGGGGGCGAGGTCGTCGGTGGCCGCCACCACGTCCCGATAGACCTGGTCGAGGCCCTCGGTGAGCCGCGCCCGCGCCTCGGACTCGTCGAGCCGGTCGAGGTGGATATGGATCACGCTCTCGCGGTGGACGTCGCGATGAGCCTCGGCGGTGGTCTCGCCACCGACCCTGGTCAGGCCGCCCGCCTCGTCCCGTTCCACGGCGAGGATCGGGTGCGCGACGAGGAGAGGAGTCAGACCCTGGCTCGCAAGTTCGGCCAGGGTCGAATCGAGGAGGAACGCGCGGTTGTCGTTGACGACGTCGAGCACGGTAAGTTCGCGCTCGCGGCCGTCGCGCTCCACCGCGACGTCGGAGAGCGTGACGGTGGCAGCGCCACCCGGGCGCCGGGCCGTCGCGAGATGCCGCCGCGCGGCGATGGCCAGGGCCGCCAGGGCCTCGGGCGTGTAGGGCGCGACGTCTTCGGGAGGCACGCGCCCGAAGAGGTCGTGGACGAAGCCGCTCGGCTGCCCGCGCTCAGCGGCGAGCGCTGTGCCCGCGTCGATCAGGCTAGACCGCGTCGCCCGATCCTCGCTCGAGGTGAGGGCCGTCGTCGTATCCATCGCCATGTCGACCTCCATGTGCAACGCGCCGAATCGGCTGGCCAGAGCCGACTGCCACCTCCTAGGCGATTCTCGCGACGCCGACATGGCATTTCGAGGCGATCGCCCCGGCCGACGACTGTGACCGGTCGCAGTGCATTCGCCTCGCCGGCGACGTTCGATACGGTCGCGAACTCGCATTTCCAAGGCGACCACGTGAACCGTCTCCTGACACCGACAAGCACGGCGCGAGATCGCTGCGCTAAGGGTCCAGGATGGGATGATCAGGCCCGAAAGATTGTGCGGATGCTAAAAACGAATGTGCTATATAGACTGATTACTTAGCCTCAAATACGAGACCACTATCGATTGCGGGCAATCGATAAATAGGGGCATGGAAGCCTGATCATTAGAGCCTTTCCTTGTGACGACCTCCTACGGACCCCATCAAACGCCATGCTACCGCGTGTGCTTCGTGGACAAGGATGGGCAGGTATCGGTCACAGACATGCGCTTCGCCTCCGATGATGGGAAACTGCAAAAGCTTTGAAGGCTATTTTCAACAGGGACAGCTTTGAACTTGTTGGAAATGGCGGACGAAATTCGCCGCAAGTTGTCCGCGCTCGATCGCATCTTCGCTACTACGGCGCAGAACAACGCGTCCATCTTGCATAGTAATTTCGTCAGTCGCACGGATCGCGGGAGGCGCTTGTTCAGGGCGAAAATCTGCAGCAATACCTTGTGGGCCGCCAGTAAGCCGAGCGACGCCAAGCGCGCTGCAGTCAGTTCTCAAGTGCGCGAGCGTGAACAGCGCATCGACTGAATCGGGCACAGGCCCAAAGCGATCCTCGATCTCGTCGCGCAATGCGTCTACCTCCTCTGAGGTGCGCAGACGGAGGAGACGAGTGTATAGGCTTAGCCGGACCTCTGGCTCGGGCACGTAGGTGGCTGGCACGCGACCGTTCAGCCCTATCTGGATGTCAGGATTCCAGTCGTCGACTGTCTCGCCTTTCGCCACGCGTAGGGCAAGCTGCAAGAGATGTTGGTAGAGGCCAAGGCCAACGAGCTGGACGTGACCAGCTTGGGTATCTCCAACCAGATCGCCCGCGCCACGTAGGTCAAGGTCGCGTGCGCTGATGGCAAAGCCTGCTCCTAGTCGATCAAGCGCTTCCAGCGTCCGCAGCCGTTTCTCGGTTGCAGCGGTAAATGGCTTATCGGGATGTCCGAAGAGATAGGCAACGCCGCGCCTTTGGCCGCGACCCACCCGACCCCGAAGTTGGTGTAGTTGCGAAATGCCAAATCGCTCCGCATCCCATACCAGCATCGTATTAGCTCGGGGCACGTCGAGCCCACTCTCGATGATGCTTGTCGCGAGCAAGACATCACCATCGCCATCGGCGAAGCTCACCATGGCCGCATCCATCTCTACCGGCTTCAGGTCTCCATGCGCTGTGACCGTTTTCAACTCGGGGACAAGGGCACGTAGCCGTTCAGCCATCGGGGCGATGTCCTCAATGCGAGGGCAAACGACGAAGCTTTGACCGGCGCGGCGATGCTCACGCATCAAGGCAGCCCGGAGAGTTTCATCATCAAAGGTGCCGATAACCGTGCGTATTGGCTGACGCACAACCGGTGGTGTCGCGATCACGCTAACCTGTCTTATTCACGAGGGCAGTGGATCTGTGGTGGCGAGCGTAGCGTAAGGCATTGATAGGGCTTAGGGATT
>NZ_JAIETD010000095.1 GCF_019745455.1 Methylobacterium sp. | reverse complement strand
ATCCTGCAGCGGAACGGCGACCTCGTCGGCAATCCCGAGCCTAACCGCCCCTCCTCCGAGCAGTACACCCTGTTCCGATCTCGCCGGAGTAGGACCAGACATGGTTTGGATGTTCCGGCCGCAGCCGGATGCACGACCCATCGTTCAGCCAGAGCCGGCCTCGCTTCGGCTGCCTGGCTGGCACCTTCAGCCCCTCCTGGCGCCAGATCCGCTCGACCCGTTTCGGGTTGACCAGCCAGCCTGCCTCTTGCAGCAGGGCCGTGATCCGGCGGTAGCCATAGCGACCATATTGGGTAGCGAGTTCAACGATATCGGCCGTCAGCGCCGCGTCATCGACACGGCCCATAGGTACCTTGCGCTGTGTCGACCGATGCTGCCCCAGAACCCGGCATGCTAAGCGCTCCGACACGTCGAACTCCTTCATGACGTGGTCGATGCAGCGGCGCCGCCGGGCGGGGCTCACCAGTTTCCCGAGGCGGCCTCTTTGAGGATCAGCTTCTCGAGCGTCAGGTCCGACACCGCCTTGCGGAGGCGCTCATTCTCCTTCTCCAGATCCTTCAGTCGTTTCACCTGGGTGGACTTCAGCCCGCCAAACTCCTTGCGCCACCGGTAGTAGGTGAACGGCGTCACGCTGATCGTGCGGATCGCTTCCGAAACCGGGCGTCCTTGCGACAACAGCACATCGACCTGCCTCAGCTTCGCGATGATCTCTTCAGGCTGATGCTTCCTCGGCATTCCTGGCATCCTCCAAAGGCTCGAAAGCCTACTTCAGGGAGGACCACTTTTCAGGGGGCAGGCCACCGCCCGATCTTCCGACTGCTTCTCTCAAGCTTGCTCCGGTGATCAATCCAGGCGTGGATGCCTACAATACCCCAGCCTCGAAGAACTACATCAACCAGGAGCTGAAGGAGTGGGCAAAAAATTTCGAAATTCCGCAGGTCGAAATTCCTGGCTACTGGAAACCCGGCTGGCAAGAACAAAAGAATGCCCTTGAGAAACAATGGTCGGAAGACGATTATAACGAGAGATCCTACTTCAAAAACAATTGGGATGCAGATTCGGGGAACAACTTTTTTATGCTTCCGAATATCGGAACCGGCTATCGGTTCGAGGATTTCGAACAGAACGGTATCTTCTACGATTGGGGAATGGACGGTCAGGCCAAACCCGATTCCGTTGTCGATCCGTCGCGACGCACTACAGGATCGGAGAAAGGCGCGAACGGTTGGCTGACCACAGACGTACCGCTTCAAGAAGGCAATGCCATCGTGGATCACGACGTGTTCTCCGAGGGAAATGCGAACGTCGACTTCTGACCGTCGCACGGTCCGCTGCTCGCATCGCGGAGGGCTCGGCTTTCGTCCTTGCGAGCGGCGATCTGGGGTGGAGGCGCGCAGCTTCTCATGCTCAGCCTTCAGCCCGGGAACGAGGGGTCGCGCAGCAGCTTGAATCCGATCGAGAAGAGCTTCTTCAAGCTCGGAGTGCGACCGAACGCACCCTGACAGCGCGATGAGTCGCCATGGGGCGCCTCGTCATTACCGTCACTCCAAACCTGTGCGCCAACGTTTCATCGCAGGAGGATGCGAACCAGACGGGACTGAAGTTGCTCAGCCCTGCCAGACCCGCGGCAGCGGCGCTTTGCGGTAGGCGACGAGGACGCGCTGTGCGACCCGCTTCAGGGCATCTCCGTCGGCGCTGAGGAAGCGGACGACGAGATGCCCGTTCCAGGCGCTCGCCCCCGCTTCGACCCGGCCCCGGACTCCCGCCTCGGCATTTGCGCCGGCGACCTCGAGGATCGCCCGCATCTCGTCGAGCCGTCTTTCCGCGTCCGGCGAGACGTCGATCAGCGTTGCCATCGCCCTTGCGCCGCCGCCTAAGGCCGTCCGGTCGAGGAGGGCACCGATCGGTCCGTCGAGCCGCAGGGTGTCGGCGACGACAAGTCGGCCGCCGCGACGGATGCGCCAGGCATCGACGAGGGTGCCTTGCGCGATCTCCTCAGCCCGGGCGGCCCGCCCGAACGTCACAGCCTCGAAGGCGAGGAGCCGGGCATCGCCCGCGAGATCCGCCTCGAAGCGGCGGCGCAGGGCAGCCCGGTCGAACAGGATCGTCTCCTGCGGCAGGAAGGCGAAGCGGGTTCCGGCGGCGAGGCTCGCCCGTGTCGCGACCGTGCTGACGGGACCGTCCGAGCGATAGATCTTCTCCGCCGCGACCGTCGTGAAGACGAAATCCGCGCCCTCGTCGAGCGTCACTCCGGTCTCGAAGGCATCGCCGCATGCGATGCCCCCGGCGGTGTTGAGCAGCACCGCCTCGACCGCGCCCTCGGACCGGCGCGGCATTCGCAGGCGCAAGGGGCCAGATTCGGCGATGTCGAGGATGCGGGTCTCGCGGCCATCGGGGCATCCGAGGCGGATCCGGGCGAAGCCGGTCGAGCGCTGCCGGTGCGGCGGAGGGGTCGGGATGGCGATCTCTCGGGTCTTTGAGGCTCTGCTTCCATCCCTCGAAGCGGGGCCGCTTCGCAAGCGGGTTTCGGCTGCATCTCATGCCCATCCCCGCACGAGACGCCGCTGAGCATCGAAACTTTCGGGCGATCATAGGGCCGCCGAGTGAATGGATCGGTCTCATCCACCAGCCCCCTTCATCCTGAGGTGCGAAGCGGAGCGGAGCCTCGAAGGAGGAGGGCGGGGAATGGAATTTCGAACATCCACTCGGGGTCTTCACCCGGCGACCAAACCGAACGGAGATCCGGTTCAAGCCCCGTTAGTATCCGGCAGGGCCGGCGTTCGCTCGACGATGCTTCGGCCGAAGAGACTCGCGACGAGTTCGACGAGGAGGCGGGCGCTGCGTCCGCGCTCGTCGAGGAAGGGATTCAGCTCGACGACATCGATCGCCGCCACGAGCCCAGAATCGTGCAGCATCTCCATGATGAGATGGGCCTCGCGAAACGTCGCGCCGCCCGGCACGGTGGTGCCGACCCCGGGCGCGAGCGAGGGGTCGAGGAAGTCGACGTCGAGGCTCACATGGAGGAGGCCGTCCGCCGCCTTCACCCGCTCCAGGATGCGCCGCAGGGGCGCGACGACGCCGAACTCGTCGATGGTGCGCATGTCGACGACGTCGATCCGCCGCGCCGCCACCAGCGCCCGCTCGCCGGCATCGATCGAGCGCAGGCCGAAGAGGTGGACGTTGCCCGGCGCCAGGGTGAGGCGATCCTCGTCCGCGAACAGATCCGAAAAGCCAGGCTCTCCGCAGAGGGCGGCGAGCGGCATCCCGTGGATGTTGCCCGAGGGCGAGATCTCGCGGGTGTTGAAATCCGCATGCGCGTCGAGCCAGAGCACGAAGAGTTCGCGGCCCGAATCGGCGCAATGGCGCAGCACCGCGTCGACGGTGCCGAGCGACAGGCTGTGGTCGCCGCCCATCACCAGGGGGAGGGCGCCGCGGCGAAGGACCTCCGCCACAGCCTCGCGCAGGGCGAGCGCCCAGGCCGCCACGGCCCCGGCGCCATGGGGCGGGGCCTCGGGGGAGGGTGCCACGTCGCCGCGATCGGTCACGGTCCAGCCGAGGTCGCGCAGGGTGGTGACGAGACCGGCCGTGCGCAGGGACGCCGGCCCCATCACCGCGCCGGCCTCGTGGGTCCCGACCTCGATCGGCGCGCCGATGATGTCGACGGGCTGACGCGGGTTCATGGCCTCAGGCGGGGCCGGTGGCGACGGGCCGCTCCGGGTCCGAGCCCCATTCCGACCAGGAGCCGTCGTAGAGGGACTTCGCCGGGCGGCCGAGGGTCTCGAGGGCGAGGGAAATGATGGCGGCGGTGACGCCCGAGCCGCAGGTGGTGACGACCGGCCGGTCGAGGTCGACACCCGCCTCTGCGAAAGCGGCGCGCAAGCCGGCCTCGTCCTTCAGGCGTCCGTTGGTCTGCAGGGCGGCGTAATGCAGGTTGAGGGCGCCGGGCATGTGGCCGGGGCGGACGCCGGGGCGCGGCTCCTGCTCCTCGCCGCGAAAGCGTGGGCCGGAGCGGGCATCGACGACCTGGGCATTGCCGGTCTCCAGGGCGCGGGCGATGTCGCCGGCATCGGCGACCGCGCCATTGTCGAGCCGGGCGGTGAAGTGGCGGCGGTCGCGCGGGCGGCCCTCGCCCTCCTCGGTGGGAAGCCCTGCCGCGACCCAGGCCGGGAATCCGCCCTCCAGGATCGCCGCATCACGAACCCCGAAGGTGCGCAGCATCCACCAGACCCGCGGGGCCGAGAACAGCCCGAGCCCGTCATAGACCACGATCTGCGCGCCGTCGCCGATGCCGAGCGCGCGCATCCGCGAGGCGAACACCTCCGGCCGCGGCAGCATGTGGGGCAGGGGCGAGGCCTCGTCGCTCATGGCGTCGATGTCGAACCGGATCGCGCCGGGGATATGGGAAGCCCGGTACTCGGCGGCCGCATCGCGCCCCTGGGCCGGCAGGTACCAGGACGCATCGAGCACGACGAGATCGGGGGCATCCAAACGAGCGCCGAGCCAATCCGGCGTGACGAAGGGCGGGGTCGTCATGGGAACATCCGTCTTGAGGAGCGTGGGTTGCCGGCACTCAACCATATCGGGGCGGGGCTTGCCCAGCCCCGCCCGCAGACGCAGTCGGCGGCTTGCCTTAAGGTGCGCATCGAACCGAAAGAGGATCAGCCCCGACCGTGAGCGCCCGCGAGACCTACCATATCGAAGTCCTCGGCCCCGAGAGCGACGCGCCGCACGAGGACGTGGTGCGCCAGCGCGTCGCCGTTCGCACCTCGAGCGTCGAGGGCGCCAAGGAGCGGGCGCTTGGCCTGTTCGCCCGCGCGCGGGTGCCCCAGCGGGCCGGCAGCCCGGCGGAGGCGGTCCGCGTCATCGACGGGGCGGGGACGGAGGTGTTCCGCTGGAGCCGGTTCGACGAGAAGGGATGAGGGATGTGCTAGGAACGCGCGATGCGCCTCCTCCTCGCCCTCGCCGCGTTCCTCGCCCTTTGCGGCCTGTTCCTGCGCAGCTACACCGTGCCGCCGGCGCCCGACCGGCGCGGCAGCACCCTCGTCGCGCTGAACTGGCCGAACCGGCCGCCCTTCGGCAGCCCGCGGGCGGATTGCCTCGGCACGCCCGACACCGAATTGCCGATCGCCTGCCTGATCGCCTCGGTGTCGCGCTCGCGGGCCGAGGGCATCCCGCTGACGAGCTTCGCCTTCTGCCCGACCTGCTACGATCTCTCGATGCGCTGGGCGGCCTGGGGCCGCGACCCGAAGGCGGTGGAAGCCAAGGCGGCGCAGATCGCGCGGTTCGGCTGGTAGGCGCTCAATCGGCGTCCTTCCTGTCGGCGTCCTTGGCCGCCGCGGCGCGTCCGGCGCGCCAGCGTTTGAGCCTCCGAACCGCCGAGGCGCGAAACCCCTCCAGACGGGCGGCGAAGGGATAGAGCGGATCTCCGGCCGCGGTCTCGACGAGGATGTGGGCCAGCGGCAACCGCTCGGCCCAGAAGGTCTCGGCGAGGAAGAAATCCGGCGGCGCGCAGGAATCGGCGCTGGAGATCCGGGAATCGTCGAGGAGGCTCCGGGTCAGGTGGTGCAGGTGCAGGGCGCCGGGGGAGTCGCGGGCGGCGGCCTCGTCGAAGGCGATCTTGAGGCACCAGGCCTGGCCGCGGGTGACGAAGGTGAGGGCGGAGGCGAGACTCTGCCCGTCGCGGGCCAGCCGGTCGACCCGCATGTCGCCACGCGCGGCAAAGGCCCTTGCCGCCGCCGCGACGAAGGCGGCCTCCGCCGGCTGGCGAGCGAGAGCGGTCCCGGCCTCGCCCTTCCAGCCCCGGCCTTCGAGGGCGATGAAGTCGTCGAGAGCCGACGATACAGCATCGGGGCCGCGGGCGGTCTCGAACAGCAGCGGCGCCTGCATCTCCAGCCGTTCGCGCGACTGCCTGAGCCGGCGGCGGCGGCGGGCCGAGAGGTGGCCGAGATAGGAGGCGCGCTCCGAAGAGGTCTTGGCTGTGAGGTCGAGGAAGGCGCGGGCATGGGCCCAGAACGGCGCGCGCCGGGCGCGGGCCGTTCGAGCCCATTGCGCCAGCAAATCGGCGAAGGGGCCTTCCGTCGGAACGTGCGTGAGCATGGCGCGGCGCAGGCCGACGCTGCGAAGGCCCTCGAACAGGGCGGTGAAGGCTCTGGCGGGATCTGCGGAATCGAGGAGCGGCACGCCGAAGATGCCGAAGGGATGCATCCAGCCGAGCGCCAGGGGGATCGGCACGCCCCAGCGCGTGCGGGTGACCTGGAGCGGCCAGAGCGCGAGGAGCTTGAGGCCCGCCTCCTCCGGCGGGCGGTCTCCCACCAGCATCACGTGGACGCCCCGGCCGAACGGGCCGGCAGCGGGAATCGCGAAATCGGGATCGTAGAACAGGTTGTCGAAGGCCGGCGCCGCGGCGAGGGTGCGCCAAGCTTCCATCCAGGGAACGTCGGCGCTCAGCGGGCGAAGGGCGACGACGAGGTCGCCGATTCGGCGCGTCGGTCCAGGGGTTTGATCGAGGCGGGTCGTCACGAGGCCCATCCGAGGCGGCGCTTCGCGAAATCGGCGAAGCCGATGAGGTTGAGGTACCAGGCGATGCTGCCTGCGGCGGCGAGGATGAGAGCAAGATCGAGGAGCCGGCCGGCATGGCCCGGCGCCAGGGGCTGGACAAGGTGGATCGCCAGCCACGCCGCCAGCGCCCCGAGCCCGATCAGGCCGAGATCGCCATAAGGAAGCGGCAGCCGGACGGCTTGGCGCGCCCCGAGGACGAGGACGAGGCAGGCCACGCCCTGCCCGATCATGGCGGCCAAAGCCGCACCGGTGATGCCGAGACGGGGAATCAGCAGGACTGTCAGCACGGCGACGGTCAAGAGCAGCGCGAAAGAGGACGCGGCTTCGAGCCAGCTCGTGGCGGAGAAGTAGATGACCTGGCCGAAGTAGTAGGCCCGGACCATCACCAGGATGCTTGCCGCCAGGAGGATCGGGGCGAGGGACAGAGCGGCATCGCGATAATCCGGCCCGAGCAGGATCGAGACGAGAAGGTCGTCGAAGGTCATGACGAACACCGCGCCGAAGGCGGCCACCATGGTCATGAGCCGGATCGCATCCTCCAGGACAGGACGCGCCGCGCTCATCCCGCCGGCCCTGGCGTCACGCTTGGCGATGGAGACGAAGGAGAGGGCGATGGCCTCGCCGAAAACGACGAAGCATTGGCGCAGGAAATCTGAGAACGCCCCGTAGGCGCCGAGCTCGCGGGCGCCGAGAAGGCCGCCGACCATGAGACGGTCGACGGTCTGGGCCAGGGCCGCGGCGGTGAAGGACAGGATCAGCGGCCAACCATAGGACAGGATCCGCCGCGCCTCGAACCAGCTACCCGCGCCGCGCAGGAGCGGCGCAATCGCCACCAGGGCGGGGAGGGCGCCGAGCGCATTGGCGAGAGCCGTGGCGAGGAGAAGGTCGACGGAGTGGCCCGAGGCGAAGAGGGAGGCGCTACCCAGCCCAAGCACCATTACGGCCCGCAGGATCACGGAGGCCGCCACCGCCTTCGCGCCGAGACGGGTGCGGGCGATCTCGACGGCCGCTTCGAACAGCATCATGCCGATGCCGGAGGCGAGGACCGCCGCGGCGGTCCCGGCGGAGATCAGGCCGAACGCCGCGAGCATCGCGCAAATCAGGGCGCTGATGAGCGCCATGGTCCCGAGGAGCCGGATCACCGTGCCGACCTGGGCGGCGGCCCGGGCTTCGTCGTAGAGCGCGAAGAAGGCGTATTTCGGCCATTGGCAGGTCGCGCTGTAGAGAAGCAGCGACCAGGACAGGACGAGGAGATAGCCGCCATAGGCCTCGGCGGGGGCGAGGCGCGTGAAGACCGCCACCGACGCCATGTTGAGCGCCGCGGCCAGCCCCCTCGAGCTGAGATAGATGACGGTGTGCCGCGCGATCATCCCCGACCCAATCCAGGCTCGGCGCGGTCTAGCACGGGCGATCTCGTCAAGACCTTAACGGCCTTTGCTCAGCCCATGGCGCGAGGGCGGATGGGGCTCGACAGGTGGTCCTGCCCCCTCGCGCATCGTTCTCCGTTTCTTTAGACAGGTCCCTGACCAGGATTTCGCAGTGGGGTGTGTAGATGCAGAGCGGACATTCTACATTCTCGGGGTCCGCTATGTCCGCCCCGCCGATCCAAGATGAGCGGTTCCGGATCGAGATGACCGTCGGGTGCGGAGATGCCGCATCGATCCCAAAGGTTCTTGGCGCCGGCAGGATAATGAGACGAGACGGCTGCGAAGTACAACTTATGCATAACGGAGTGACCGTCGTCGCAGGTGGCTATTACGGCGATTGGATGACAGAAATCATTAGGCGACTTTCTGGTCATCACGAGCCGCAGGAGGAGGCCGTATTTCATGAAATCATGAAGCACATGCCAGAATCTCCGACTATGATCGAATTAGGCGCCTTCTGGAGCTATTACTCGCTCTGGTGCCTTCAGGTGAGGCCAGCAGCCCGAGTCATCGGCGTCGAGCCAGATCCCCATCACCTCGACATCGGCAAACAGAACGCTCGTCTCAATGGTCGGGAAATCGACTTTGTGAACGCTCTCGCTGGCGGGGAGACGTTGCCGCCTCGACCGTTCCAGACTGAAAAATCCGGTCTTGTAGAACTGCCGCAAGTGTCCGTTCCGGACATCATGGGAAGTCGCGGCTTGAAGCAACTCGACATCCTTCATTGCGATACGCAAGGCGCCGAAACGGCCGTCCTTACGTCTTGCTTTGAACTTCTTAAAGAAGGTGCGATCAGATTCTGCGTCGTATCCACCCATCATCACCGCATCTCGGGGGACCCGCTCACTCATCAGCGCTGTGTAGCCATCATCGAACAAGCAGGAGGACAGATTCTTGCAGAGCACGACGTAGCCGAGAGCTTCAGCGGTGACGGTCTTATAGCAGCCTATTTTGGATCCGAGCCAATACATTGGATGGATGTCAAGCTAAGCTACAATCGATACTCGACGAGCCTCTTTCGAAATCCGCTTTTCGATTTGAGCGAGAGAGCGAGATAGAAAATAACTTTTTGACTAAGATCCGTATTGCGCTGATGTAAGTTTTTTGGAATGGAATTCCTAGCCGAAACTAATTAATTGCAAATGGGTCGAGTGAATTCTTAGTCAGTAATTTATGGCAGATTACTTTTGACGATACGTGAAATTTCATCGATTTAGGCCTTCCGATGCCTCAAAACGGTTCAAAAGACTGCCAATTGAGAACCGAGCCGCGCTGAACGGCATTCCGTTTCTGCTGTCATCATGCATTAGATTGAAGATGCAGCATTCTGGGATAAGCTGTGGCATGAGTTGCTGCCGGTGCCGACGAGACGGGCGGACAAGAGCGCACTTTGACGCGGATGCATTCGGCGCTGGCCAATCGCGGGCAGTGGGCCGTCGGAATTGGTCGAGTCGGGCGAGCGCGGACGGCGCGTCCGTCTCTCACAGATCGAGGCAAGGGAACGAAGCGCCACTTCGTCAACGCTGTCCGAGCGACTCCCCCATCGCGGGCCCCTCTAGCCCTTGGCCTGACGCCAAGGATGCCTCCGATGCCGAGGCGAAACGTAGAGGAGTGACAGCGCTCATCAGCGACCTCCTCCAGGCGTGGTGCGAACGAGCCTGGGTGGCCTCGTCAGGAGCTTGACGGGAACCGGCGGGTCACGTCGATCTCACGGCCGGGACGAGAAGCGGCTCGCCATTTGGGCCGTCGTGATCATGGTGTTGTAGTCGTTGACGATCCAAGTCGGGTCGCGCCCGGCCCCGCGCCGGGCGTCACCCTTCGCCTGGGCGAGCTTGTCGCGGAACTCGCGCAGCTTACCCAGCCACGAACGGGGGCGGGATTCGAAGGAGGAGAGGGCGCCCGGCTCGCCGGCGACGTAGGCGTCGAGCTCGCGAACCGCCACCGCGTAGCTCGCGAGCGCCGCCTCGAAGGCCGGCATGTCGACGACGGGTTTCGCCTCGCTCGGCAACATGTTGAGGATGGGGCGCGCCCGGATCATGACGTTCATCACCTGCCCGCGCGACTCGCGGCCCTCGCGCTTCTCGATGAGGGCGAGCTCGGTGGCGTCGCTGCGCTCCTTTTCGCGTGCGAAAAAAGTTTCGAACTGGGCGCGCTCGGTGCGGAAGTTCTGCGCTGCGGGCGCGAGGCGGGCGTGCAGGGCCTTGCCCTCCACCATCTTGTCTTCCTTGTAGTCCTGGCGCTCTTAATACCCGTTGGCCTGCGTGATGATGGGCGCGAGCGCCTCGTAGGCGGCGATGTAGGGCCCGATCCTGGCGTCGAGTCCCGGCATGGCCGGGGGCGCGCTGACGGCAGCACGTGCCCGCTCGATTTCGCCGCGCAAGTCGTAGAGCGAGTAGAGGCCGTAGATGATGCGCTCCCTTCCGGTAGGGCCAATGCGCATGTCGGCCCAGCTTTCGTATCGGGTCAGCGACTCGGATGCGCGCAGGGTCCGGTTGAGCAGATCCACGTAGGCGTTGAGCTTGCCGACGACCGCCTGGGAGGCAACCACTTCCGGGTTCGCAGCGGCTTTCGGCTGCCCCTGTGCGGGCGAGCAGACGGCGAACCCCATCAGCAGAACCGCACGGACCCATTGCCTCATCGCGCACCTCATCCCTTGCGGGCGCAGACATACTATTCCTCAGGAGGCAAGGACCAGTGCGGGTGGGAACCCGCTCCCGAACCCCCGCAGAGATCTCGCGACTGCGTGGGGCAATTCACCCCCTCGAGCCTGCGGCTCACATGCGGGCCTGGAAGACTGTCGTCGCATGGCTCTGACGGACGCACTCCGGAGCGGTGGGTTGCCGACCTTCCCGCTGGTCCGACCCACTCATTCCCGAGGATCGACCGCCGGAAAAGGCAAAGCCGACAGCGCCAGGAGGACGCCGACGCAACAGATGGCCGCGGCGAGCGGCCGGCTGCCGTCGAAATCCAGGAATGGCAGCTTGAGCATCCCCGCCAGGGCAAAGGCGAGGAGCGCGATACCGAGAGCCAATGGGCACCAGAGAAGGCGGAGGCCGGGAATACGGCGGGGGAGGCGTGCGATGATCGTCATGCAGGGCGGTCTAAGCCTGCCCCGTTACGTGGCGATCTCTTGGCGATCCGCGATTGTTGCTTCCCGGCTGCTCATCTCGGCCCGAAGCGGAAAGACCGGCCCTCTACTCGCTCCGCTTCTGAGTCTGTTCGACCACCTCGGTCGGGCGCTCGCTCGGCTCGGCGGGCGTCTCTTGAATCTCACCGCTGACCGCGTCCTGCGGCCCGGAGGCGAGGCCCGTATCAGGTCTGCCCGTCAGCCGAGCCTTGCATTGATCGTAGGACGATGGCGACAGAGATCCCGGATCGGTCTTCCGCGGATCCGACATGCGATGCGCTCCTGTTTTGTAGGAAACGCGGGGCCGGGTTGTCTGTTCGCTCCAGCGCTCGATCCGCCGCGCTTCAACCGACGAACTTCACCCCGACCTCATGGAGCGCCCTCCAGGCGACACGCGCGTTCTTCTGCGTATCGCCGAAGTCGAGAGTGATCGAATCCGGGATACAGAGCATTCCCGCGATCTGAAGTCGCGCGCCGCCGTGCGAAAAATCTTCCACCCTGCAGTCGATCGCGGGCTTGTTCGCGATCAGGATCCGTCCCGGTCCCGAGGTGATCATCCGTGATCCGGAACGGGTCTCCACCATCGGAGTTCAGCCTCGAGCCTGTACGCGGAATGCAGGATTCCCGAGAACTACTGCATCTCGGTTAAGGGCAACGTTCCAAACGTTCGCTAGGGCCGCCCCTATGGGGATAGGACGAGAGCGACCTCACTCTGCGGCGGCGGCATGGGGGAGTTCGCCGAGCATCCGGCAAATCGCCTGGCCATCCCGCACCGCCTGATCAGGCGCGGGACGCAAGCAGGCGCAAAACACGAGAGACTTAAGGAGCTTAAGAGAGGCTTGGCTCCCCGAGTAGGTCTGAAATAATCGAGTGATTTCAAAGGCGTTTCCCCCGCACCTCTCGTAGAGGTGCAT
>NZ_JAIETD010000111.1 GCF_019745455.1 Methylobacterium sp. | reverse complement strand
CGCCGGCCACCTCAAGCTTGGTCGACAAGCTTGCAATGCATTAGATTTGAACCGGGCCACCTAACGGGGGCAGACCAATACCTTCATCGTTCTATGCCTTGATCGGCAATATCAGGTGGACGTTCCGTTCAGGTATCAGCGTCGTCAAGCCGGATCCCGCCGCGCGCCGCGCGCCACTTCCTGCATCTTCGCGTTCGGCAAGGAACGCTGCAGAGTCAACGCTTCCTCTGTCGGCGCCTCCAGCCAAGTCCGCCATTCCTCTGGCGTGGTGAGCAGCACCGGCATCGCCTTCGGGTGAACCGAGCCGACCACGCCATTCGCCTCTGTGGTGAGGAACGAGAACAGCCGGTGCTCTTCATCGACCCGATCCGGGTTCTCGGCCTTGGTGCCCCTGACACCCGTCCAGGGCCGCCAGATGCCGGCGAATGCAAAGAGCGGCCGTTCTTCGTCGAGAGCGAACCACACCGGCGTCTTTTTTGGCTTGGTGTCTGCGTATTCCGAAAAGGAGGACACCGGGACGAGGCAGCGATAGGCCGGCTTCAACCATGGCCGCCAGTGCGGGCTGGCCACGTTGCGCACGTTGGTGACCGGGTGCTCGCCAAACTGCTTAGGGCCGGGAATACCCCAGCGGAACATCTCCATCACGCGGTGGATGCGCTCGATGCGGACGATCGGCGCACGCTGGTCAGGGAAGATGCCCGGCAGCGGCGGGAGGTTGCCGGTGTGGTCCGCGCCGGCGTCCACGCCAAAGGCTGCTCGGATCTCCGCTTGCGGCGTGACCAGACTGTAGAGGTTGCACATCGGGCTAGGGTGCAATGAGAAATCGGTGCAGATCAAGGTGCTCCCGAACCTATTGCGGCAACCGCTCGCCCTGCTCTATCCGTGGCTGATGATCGAGAAGCTCACGACGGCCTCCCTATGCGAGGCAAATCTCATTGGCGATGATGAGGTCACCGCAGCAGTCGAAGCCTTCCTGGCGAACGCGATGACGCCATCCTTTGTTTTCAGGGAGGGCTATCGCCTCGATCTTGGAAAGGCGGTCCGGCGGCACCCCGGAGCTAACGATTTCGTTAACGGAGGCAATGCCGGACCGATGATGAAGCGCCCCTTCGTGCTCGCTGCGATTATGCAGGCCCGGCCTGTGAAAGCCTGAAGTCGGCATGCTCGGCAAAGCCCCGCGCATCCGCTTCACGTCGTGTCCCCCGCTCCGTCTGTAGACGGACTAGGTGAGATCTACCTTGCGCGAGCGCCGATCGCGGAGCCGCTTCATGTCGGGCGCGGATCTCCAGCAGACGGCCTTACGTAGCCAAGGGAAACCAGCTTGGCCGCCTCCGCAACCCGCTGCTCGGCCACCCGCGGACCTCTTACCGCGACGCGCAACTGCGATAAGAACAAATGCAGAGCATCTGCCTTGACCTGTCCGGTCAAACCGATCGAGCAGCGCTTGAAGGCAACGGAGAGAACGGACGACGAGTCTTTGACGGAACGAGCGTCACTCTCGGGTGTCTGGATATTGCCGCCGAGCATCCTGTTCGATACTGCGGAGCTATGCCTAATCTCGATAGCCTCCTGGAACGCCTCAAGGTGCGCCAACGCGACCTCATCATGGAGGCGGCGCAATCCGATCGCCTACCTGCCGACAGTACCTTGCGACGTATCTCGGAGCTTGAGAACGCGATCGCGGCCGTCGAGGCCGTGGCGGCTGAAGAGGCGGCGAAGGCTCGATCTGCATGATGCAGCATCCGCCAGTCCCTTCGCCCTGGGGCTCCACTCGAACGCTGACGGAAAGCGGTTGTAGGAGCGAGCCGCCGCGCTCCGCGTCCGAGGCAGCATGATCCGAAAGCGTCTTGCCTCAAACGCGACCCTCGTCGACGTCGTGAGGGATCTTGCCGAACCGGAGGAGTATCTACGCCGCCTCCTCGGCAACATGCGCTTCTGCCAGAAGCATCACGGCGACGCCTTCGTGCGAATCGGCGTGGCGGGCAAAAGTGCTGGGGGACCGAGCAGGCTCGCCCCCTCATATCGCGTGGACTACCCGACTGCGGAGGAGACCCTCGCAGTCTTCAACGGCTTCGGCGGCTCCTCGCACAGCGCTTTCACGCCAACCAACACTCTGGAGACCAATTGGAGCCGAGACCATCTCACCATTCGTGAGGTCCAGGCAATCTACGACGACGCAAAGAAGGACGAGACGCTCAAGGCGCGCTGGGCGAAGGATTGAGAGCACCGTGCTCCCCTATGCTGCCCGCCGATCCAACCCCCGCCTGTCCATGACGGCGCTGCCGTACCAAAGGACGGACCCGTGACAGAACAAGCCGCTGGCCCCAATCTCCTGTCGCCTGGCAGCTTGGGATGGTCCGATTTCTTCGAGGATCAATGTGAGCCTAACGAGGCTGCACTTACGGCTTGCCGGATCGCCACGGTTCACCGTTCTCGCCTGACAGCCTTGGCTCCTACCGGGCTCATCAAGCTGGTGCTTCCGGTTCACACCAACACTGGTGAATTCGCCGTGGGCGATTGGGTGCTCGTCGATCCGGAAACTGAGACCCTGCACCGCCGCCTCAACCGTCGGACTGTGCTGGAGCGGCGCGTTGAGGGCAGCAAGACTCTTCAGCCCGCCGCGGCCAATGTCGACACCCTGTTCGTCGTCACCTCCTGCAACGCGGATTTTAATCCGGCTCGACTCGAACGCTATCTGGCGCTGGCCAACCAGGGCGGCACAAAGCCCGTCATCCTGCTCACCAAAGCCGACACGGCAGACGATGCTGTTGCCTATCGGCGCCAGGCTGCTGAGTTGCAGCGTGGGCTCGCCGTGGTGACCCTCAATCCCCGCCATCCGGACGCCGCGAGCGCCTTGGGCCCCTGGTGCGGCGCTGGGCAGACCGTTGCGCTGGTTGGCTCCTCCGGGGTCGGCAAGTCAACCCTGGTCAACACGCTGGCCGGTCCGGGTCAGGAGCGGCTCCAGGAGACCGGCGGCATTCGCGAGCACGACGCCAAAGGACGCCACACCACGACATCGCGGTCCCTGCACGCCATTGCCGGCGGCGGCTGGGTCATCGACACGCCGGGGATGCGCACGCTGCACGTGAGCGACGCCGCGGAGGGGATCGAGACCTTGTTCGCTGAGGTCACCGAGCTTGCGCCCTCGTGCCGGTTTCGCGACTGCACGCACGCCCACGAGCCCGGCTGCGCGGTGCAGGCCGCCGTCGCCGAAGGATCGCTGGACCCTGAGCGCCTGACACGCTGGCGCAAACTCCTCAAAGAGAACCGCGACAACACTCCGGTCGTCAGCGGGCCACGCAATGGCAAGAAACGATGACCGACCCGGCGATCCGACGAGACTGACCACCGGCAAACCCGCTCCGGCACGGCGAATGATCCATCCGTCGCACTGTCAGGCCCGCTGCTCGATCTAGATACGTCCAAGTGTCAATTTTCATCCGTTGACGCTATCGACAAGAGGGCAGGACGTGGGTCGATCACCAACCTTTGGACCGGACCAGCGCGCAGCTGTTTTGGAGCGGCATCGCACACTCAAGATGGCCAAGTCCGCTCATGCCTATGTACGGGGCAACACAGCGAAATTCTACGAATGGCTTGACGGACACCCAGGCGGATTCCCGGAGGGGCCGGCAATCTGGATCTGCGGTGATTGTCATATCGGCAATCTCGGACCGCTTGCCGACGCAGATGGCCGGATTGCGATTCAGATCCGTGATCTCGACCAGACGGTGATAGGCAATCCCGCATTTGACTTGATCCGTCTCGGCCTGTCGCTCGCGACCGCGGCGCGCGGATCTGATCTACCGGGTGTAGTCACGGCGCTAATCATCGAGCATTTGGTCCGTGGTTACGTACAGGGCCTCGACCCGGCACATGACAGTGCCCCTCCGCCTCAGCCCGATGTCGTCAAAGTCGTCCGCGATCGCGCTTTTGCGCGTAAATGGGAGCATATGGCACGAGAACGTCTTGATGACGTGAAGCCGACCATTCCGCTAGGGCAGAAGTTCTGGGCTTTGAGCGAAGATGAGCACAATGCCCTAACCGCTCTGTTTCGGGAACTACCTGTTCGCGATCTGATCCTCGCCCTCAACGGTCGAAGGGCCGGCTACGAGGTCAGCCTGATTGATGCCGCCTACTGGATGAAGGGTTGCAGTTCCCTAGGATTCCTTCGGTATGCGGTTCTCCTAGAAATCAACGGCGCCAAGGAAAAGAAAAAGCTTGCCCTTGTTGACCTCAAAGAGGCGGTTGCGTCGGTCGTGCCCTGGGCCCCCGGCAAGCAGGCGTCGGCCGACAATGGCGAGCGCGTGGTCGCTGGTGCGCGCGCGCTTTCGCCGAATCTCGGCGAACGCATGGTTGCAGCTCAAGTCCTTGGTAAGTCCGTTGTCATGCGAGAGTTGCTGCCACAGGACCTGAAAATCGAAATCGACCAATTCACCCGGGAGGAAGCGGTGCTCTCAGCCCACTATCTTGCCTACGTGGTTGGGAAGGCGCACGGCCGTCAGATGGACGAACAAACACGTGAAGCCTGGCGCCGCGAAGTTTCGAAGCATCATGCGTCCGATCTCGAAGCGCCGTCATGGCTCTGGTCCAGCGTCGTCGCATTGGCAGGAACCCACGAGGTCGGTTACCTCGATCATTGCCGCCGGTTCTCGCTTACTCGGGCGGCCTGATGTCTCATCAGACCTCATGAGTGTTGCCGATAGCGTCGCATCGGTTCTCAAGAGGAACGTTCCAAACGCATCACAATCAATGACTCGCGGCAAGTCCTTACCGGCGATCAGGTAGCCGACGCAGCTCTGCGTAGCAAACGGGCAGGCCTTGCTATTAATGGGTCCCTAAAAAATGGCAGAAGCTTACAGATTCAAAGCGTAGCTGCACAGAATCATAAACCCGACCAATTTTCATTAGCGGCCTTAGGCGAAGAGATGGTGGATGCAGAAGCTATATTACTTAACTTAACGCGAATTTCAGCTATCGGCTATCGCGCCATAACGCTATCAATTCTTGCAACGCTGTCTGACCCTGCGAATGAGCTTCACGTACTGTAGAGGCTGAATACAGGCACCGGCGCAGGACCTGGTGTTCGCTACGAACAATCCAGTTGAAGCGTCCATGACTGGTTCGGCACCGCTCGACGTGGAGAGTGAAAACCTCCGATGAATCGGTGATCATGATGCCGCTCCTTCCAGGACCACGGTCTCAGACTCGATAAGTTGCTGACAATCCGGGAAATGGATCCAGTCCGTGAACGCTTCGTCCGGATAGCTGCAGTCGCAGAGCGCCATATGCCATGGCTTAGTGTCACCAAGGCCTTCTGGGTCCCAAGGAAACCGCTCGGGATCCCACCGAATGATGGCGCGCCGATCTCGGTCTTCACGATTGAGCGCGATGATCCATCGACCGTCTCGCGGGGCTCGCACCATCGGCATCCAGTGTCTCATCGGATCCTCGTGCCAGCCACGGTTCGCAAGTCGGCAGGGAATAGAAACGTTGACGGCGTGAAAACCGTTCAATCCTCGCGGGTCGTGTGCAAAACAATTATCGTGCAGCCGGAAATGCGACAGGCACAAGCCTGCTGCTTCTTTCAAAGCCAGGAACAGATTGCAGGTCTACGTCCGTTTCCGGCACCGGGTGAACAGCCGCAACTACCCCATGAAGGTCCGGGAATGGTCTAAACCAGCGCGCTGCACCCAGGCTGATCGAGGCGTTGCGCCCCACCTCGGTTTTTTCTTTCGATTGCAGTTGCGCGTACTGTTAAAAAAAAGACGCTTGAACATGCCTCTGCATGTTGTGGTATCCGACGAAAAAAACTTGTTGAGCGGCTTTTTCGTTGACTACCGTGGCGCCTCATTCACCCGTTCCAGCTGCAGAGACACACGGATTTAGCTACTTCTAGGCAACAAGACGTTGGTTCGAGCCCGACCGGAATCGATCTTTATTCAATGGGTTAGCCCTCAAATAAAACTACCTTCCGATAAAGATGCTGAGAGGGAATTCAGAACCAGATCACCCTTTTGTTCTCCGCTGAGGCGTCAGCGTTTTCGTATGATATCGATCGGCCATACGCTTATCGAGGACCGATACGGATCCGCCTTCTAACGTTGAGCGGCTGCGTTTTGGCGTCCTTGTCACGGCTGAAGGCGCGGATCTCCGCAACTACCTCATCGGCAGCGCCAACTCCGTCCCGAACCTTGTTGAGCAGGTCGGATAAGGGGCGTGAGTGAAAGGTGTCAGATCAGGATCGTTAGAGCGAAGGTAGCTGGACTCGAGCGATCAACTGATCAGCCTGCTGTTGCGTGTTGGGTCGAGCGACTTGAGCGATTGCACGACGAGCGTTGAGGTCCCTGCGCTTCGCCTGTTGGTAAAAGCCGCGCGCGTAGAGCAAGATCGCTTGGTTCTGATTGCCACCTGCTACACGATAGGCGGCTGCGAGATAGGGGACTGCGTAGGTCAAATTGGTGTTGGCATCGAGCAGACCTGACGCTGACCCGCTATAGCCCATGCCACGGGCTGTGCCGTGCCTGATCTGCATCAAGCCGTAATTTCCTCGGCTCGTAGCTCGTGCATTGTAGCGGCTTTCTCGTTGCACGACACGATGCACCAGCCCCTCTGGGATACCGTTCGCCTGCGCATGCTGCGTGATCAGCGTGTCGAGATCTGAACCACTGTGCAAGGGCGAAGCCCACGCGGGCAGGACGAGAGAACAGCAAGCGAGGCTGAATGAGGCGAACCGATATATCATGAGCACTCCGAACAAGAATTCAGTTGCTCAATCTACTTAGAATGTGTTCATCGCATGTCGTGAATTGAAAGCTATACTGTTGAGCTTCCTGCGATCCTGTGGCGCCGCGTGAGAACAAGGCTTCGATCGCCGTCTGGCTTTGTCCGGCGACGGGCCGTCAATCGGCGCGGGCATAATTGTCATCAACCAACCTTGCCCACACCTACTCGACGGAAGAAATTGTGGCGATCGATCCGATCATCAGAAAAGTTGATGCAAAAATTGTTCGCGCTTAGAGACGAGGAGCGTTCCGCCAACGAGCTTAAATCTCTGGAAAGCAGTCCGCTACGAGGCTCGCCGAAAGGGGGGCGGAAGACGTCATCCAGCCCGGCCCGTTAGAAGGAGCCTGTCGCTACGACGTCGTCATTCACCTGAGCGGAACGAGGTTCAATCAGTGTCCCCGCGATAGCAACAGGTTGAGGCGTTGTGGTCAGATCGCTCAGACTGCGCGTTTTCTGAGTCTCACGCGCCTGCTCCCGGTAGAGGGGAGGCGTGAGATGAACCGGGTCACCAGCTAGGGCCGAAGTAGACATGATCGACATGGAAATGAGGATGATTAAGGCAAAAGCTTGATTAGGACGCACGGTGGTTCTCCAGGCTAGTCCGGCTGGGTCGCCGGCCGATGGGTGAGATAGAACCAT
Organism: Methylobacterium sp.; assembly: GCF_019745455.1. Classification (GTDB taxonomy): domain Bacteria; phylum Pseudomonadota; class Alphaproteobacteria; order Rhizobiales; family Beijerinckiaceae; genus Methylobacterium. The sequence goes on along the minus strand of NZ_JAIETD010000111.1, from coordinate 4,626 downwards.
GTTTTTTGTGCGTTGCGATATGCTTATTTTGCATCGCAACATAATGCGCTTTCGGATTGCGGCAGCGACTATATTACATTTACAAGATGGGCGAAGCGCCTAATTGACCCGATCGAGGCATGCTCTGCGCGCAGAGGATGGTTAACAAATGATTAGATACTTACTAATTTTTCCTATGTCGGAAATAAAATTTCTTTTGCCGGCGCTTTGCTCGTACAACAGCTATCTGCGCCTGATTGCTGGCTTTCGCCCCAACTGTGAATTGATACTTTAAATATTTTTTGCCGCTGCGCATGCCTTCACCTCAGCAAGGAGTGCATTGATTGAGAACTGTGTCACCTTGCGTAAATCTATATGTCCGACTACCGACATACTTTCGATCTCGGGGTTCGTTCATACGCGAGGGCGATCGTCCTTAATGATCAGTGGATGGGTGTCCGTCTGATGATCGATCATGACGGGTTACAAGTTTTTACCGGGATCGAGACTGGCTTCCCCCCGGCTCGTGCTGGATAGTCGTGTATCCCTCCAGCTAGCCAGCGCTCTTCTGCGATGCCGCCGCAAGGAAATGGGTTGGAACGGGTTGCCCCTCCGCTCTCGCTGCATGCTATTAGCGCACTTGCTTCACCTGCTTTCACTGAGAGCTACAATGCGTCCGCTGGTATTGATGTCGCGGCTGCGCGTGGGGAGTCTTCAGTGCCGTGCCAGGTACTGCTACCCCCTGAATACTGGCGACTTCGTCAGACGCTTCAGCGCTTTTCGGCGCTCTAAAAGCTCGTCCACGGAAGGGAACGCAGAGGTGAACAACTTAGCAGTTTCTCAGTCCGGGCAGATTTCGGTCGGTCAGCGCCGCTTAGCCGTTCTCCGTTGACTAAACCTCTCTCAAGGAGCGAACTCCTGATGGGACCGGCGTTTCGCCATTGTCGCATCGAGCCCTGTCTCGGACTTCATGTCGCTCGCGAGAAAAAGTCATCTGGAGCCGCCCACCTCATGAAGCGCCACGTTGGTCTTTTGTGCAGACGCTTGTCAGTTGGATGGGACGACGCGATCTTGGCGCCGTTGATAATCGTCGCATCAGCAAGGGTCACTTTTTTGACGACAGACCTGAGCAAAGTGCGAAACGCGACTTGTCCTCATGGTAATAATCGAACGCACGGAGGACGACATGTTCAGGGCGTCGACTTGATGGCGACGAACCCTTGTTCCTGCACGCGGAGGACGCGAGGCCTACCACCGCAAGGGCGCCGCAACGGTTCGAAATATCACGCGTACCCCTTTAGACGGTGTGGCGCTTCATCGAGGAGTGCAGCCGCGGTCGCAATCACCGACGCCGGGGTGAAGGTCGCTGAGCGTGAGGTGACCGTGCAGTGGAATTGCTTTGGCTCTGCACTTAGGGTCCGGCAGCCGCACTCTTCGAGGTCGGTTACTCAGAAGTCCAGTCGGAGATCGTTCATTGTAGTAGATTTGCCTCTAAATACGACGACTAGAGTCCACTAATATGGCCACCCTTCAGGTCGCCGTGTGAAAAGAACGTCAGATGTAACCAGCAATTAACTGCGTGTCGATTAAGGCAATTTTTGGCAATATTAGATTTACTAAGACATGATATCAACTGCGCACGTTTCAACGACGAACTTCTGAGCGATACGCTTCTTCGTCTTATGACGACATAAACATAATGGCGCACAGCCATACCTAAGAGAGAACCATTTCTCAGGGGTAAGCCCATTGTGGGAGACGATGCGCTACGTGTGCTGCTCCCTGAAAGACACCTCTTGCTTTCAGACGGCGGGAGCACTGACTAATCACAAAGAATTAATTTAAACCTTGTTAATGCACAACCGATGATAGGCGCTCACGTAATCCGCAAGTTTCATCGGAAGATTTAGATGTTAACGACTCGTCAGAATCAATTGACAACTTGTCAACCTCTGCAATACAAGGATGTGGCGTGATTTTGTCACAGGGCGGGGCATGGTGGCAGCGCAGGCTGACAAAGGCATCCTTGAAACAGTACCTCAAAGGCAAAAAATATAACTAGAAAGTATTTTCTTAAACTTTGTGAAAATTTAAATTTATACCGTCAAAAAGTAAGTATTTAATCTCTTCCATCAAATGTCGCTTCAAATATTGAGGGGAGGTCTTTATGCGAATGATTGCGAATAATAATCAGATCCGTTCAGACAGCTCTAAAGAATCGACACCTGGCGCCGCCCAACATGGCGATGATTTCGCTGTCGAGGACCGTCATCAACGGCTCTGTATCGTGATCGATCAGCCTGCGCGACGCGAAAGTCTCGCATACATGCTAGGCGCGGTGCTTGATGAATGTACCGTAGAAAGCTACGCCGCACTTGAGGAGGTTCCCAGCAGTGAAAGGGGAATATTGCTCCTTCGTGTGCCTGTAGACTCAGATAGCGCAGACGTCATTTGTAACATAATAACGCAATTGAAATTGAATTTTTCGAGCTATAATGTCGTTATAATGTCTGATTGCAATAGTATTGAAGTTGCTGATTCTGCTATAAGATGCGGTATTAGCGGCTATCTTCTTCCAAGCGCTGGCATACAGACAATCGTAGCAGCAATTCGTCTAGCAATGGTCGGCGGAATCTATGTCCCGAGTGATTTGATTCACCATTGGACTTCATGCGCCGGAAGTACGGATGCGTTCAACGCTATTGGCTCAGATGAAACCTCGCTTGGAAATGAACCTGATACGAACGTGTTCACCGTGCGGGAGCTCGATGTTATCAAATGCTTGCAGCGAGGGCAGCCAAACAAGTTGATTGCATACGACCTTCACATGAGCGAAAGCACAGTGAAGGTTCATATGCGCAATATCATGAGGAAGCTTGGCGCGACTAATCGAACCCAAGTCGCATTCGTGACCCGGAGTGCCGGCGTCAACGGGGCAGCCGATGCGGCGATGAGCGTAGCTGCAAAAGCACTGCCCTCGCCGCCCAGGTGCGGCCCGATATCCTTGGATCCAGTCGTTTCCGTGGGGCCAGGCCATGTCTTGAGCCGGGTTTTTCACCGGGAATACAGGTAGAGATCGCTTTGCCTCTACTTTATGTCTGATAAAAAGGCGTCATATCTAGTCTGTATTTTGATTTGGATGATTTATACGGCATGGCAATCGAATGTCGCGACAAAAAACTTGCTTAAATTCCGTGATGCTCTCGGTCTCTGTGTTTCGAAGTAGCAATATGAATTTATATCTGATTAATATAGGCGTTGTAAGGCTAAAACTTTGATGAATTCAATCTAGACACGGCTTCATCCATTCCGATGAGGCATTGCAAGTCTAATGTAGCGTGATTTTTGATCACTTTCATGCAGGAAATGAGCTATCGCCTGGGCAGGTAGATCGGCCAATATTTCACACAAACTCAACATTGCGCATCCGGTTTCGGGTGGTCGAGACGCCTTATGCGAGTTGCTGCTCGCGTATCAGGCTCGTCGATTTTGATTCCAAGCTTTGGGATCATGTCAGTTCGAGTTCGCGCTCGAATTCCTGAATCTTCGAACACTCAGCACCAGTCGTGCGGCAATAGGGTCGGCCTTCGTCGGGACCGCGCCATGGAACGAGCAGATGCCTATTCGCAGCGATGTCAAGCTTGGTAATGGTGTGCACGTCTCCCACCCCGATCTGGTCAACCTCTACGGTTGCGAGATCGGAGACGGCACACAGATCGGCCCTTTTGTCGAGATCCAGGCGGGCGTCAGTGTCGGTGCGCGCTGCAAGATCTCGACTCACGCCTTCATCTGTGCCGGAGTGACGATAAATGATGAGGTCTTCGTCGGCCACGGAGTTTTATTCACGAACGATTTTTGGCCGCGTGCGACGAAAGGCGCGGGCGCGCTGTCCGGTGCTAACGATTGGATAATGGAACTGACGCTGGTCGCGCGGCAGGCTTCGATCGGCTCCAATGCGACGATTCTCTGTGGCATCACGCTCGGTGAGGGATCAATGGTCGCCGCCGGCGCTGTGGTCACGCGTGATGTGCCGCCCTGGGCACTGGTCGCCGGCGTTCCGGCGCGGATCATGAGTGACGCGTTGATTGGTTCCACCCAGAAGCCTCGTCGGCTGGATAGGCCGACATGGCGTTAAAGATGCTGGCGCTAGTCGCTTGGGCTTCCAGATAAGAAATATGATTAGAAATAAAACTTATCCCTGTTTGTGATGATATATTTACATTCTACAATAAAGTATCGGTTTAATAAAGTTATTATTATTCTTTGATGAAATAATTCATTTAATCTATGTGTGTGGCGAAATTTCGATACGATATTTTTCGGTTTGCCTGCGACCGGGTGTTGGTCGTCCTTCCAAGCTCAGTTTCTTGAGGCAATGAATAGCAGAGGTGAGCGATCGCTTCGGCTAGCCGTCGTCTAGAAGAAGATCGCAGACGGCTACCGTCTTCTATGAGAAGTCGAGCGCGAATCTCTCGTTCGAACCATCATCGACACAATACGCCTGACAAACGATGGCACCTTACGCACCATCCTCGAAGTCGTTGGTGCCGAACTTCGCCGCCGTCACCGAGGTGGATAATTACGGAGAACTTGCCCGGCTTCCGGTTGGGGTCGCTCATCGACCCAAGCCAAAAAGATTGTCAGCAG
>NZ_JAIETD010000014.1 GCF_019745455.1 Methylobacterium sp. | reverse complement strand
GGTGGGTTCAGACACGGGTCACTTCTCGATGGAAACTTCGGGCTCCGCCGGGTCAACTCTCAACGGAAATCAACAGACGCGCTCCTTGACGTCGGGCAGAGCCAAGATCTCCTCGATGGTGTGATCGCGGCAGCGCTCGATCAGCTGCATCATGAGTTCGTAGTTCGAGATGCGGAAGTCGCGGAATCGGCCGAGACCGGTCCGTGAATCCATGAGGAAGTTGAGCAGGACCCATCCTTGCGGGTCGAGGATCTCCTCGCGGCTGAACTGCGCCGCGTCGGCCTTGTCGACGGCGGCCATCAGCTCGTCGCTGATCAGCGGGAAGGCCGAGGCGCCGTAATGCCGATACACGACTCGGGCCGCCGAAGGTGCCGTGACGTCGATGACGTGGTTGGGGAAGTTCCGCCCAGCGTTGCGCTCGCCTTCGCTCGAATGATGGTCGAAGGCGAGATGGCACCCTTCGACGTAAGGCAAGTTCGTGATGATATCGCGTCCGGTGATCGGCACGATGCCGTCTTGCATGTCCTTGGGGTGAACGAACTTGATCTCGTCGATCAGATCAAGCTCCCGCAACAGCATGCCGCAAACGAGACCATCGAAATCACTCCGGGTCACAAGGCGAAACTTCTGGCTCGGCTTCATGGGTCAATTCTCCAACTAACCGGAGAAGTGACCGCGAGTGTTAAAGGCTGGGTTACGGCTGCCAGTGAGATCTTGGGCTTGGTTAAGATTGCTTTGAGCTCTGCAGGCTTGCCGCTGGTCGTGGGTTGAGTACCTCCCGCATTGGCGATCTGAGACTGCGGGAACATTGCTTTGCGGAGGCGGTAGACGAGGGGCGTCACCAAACGGAAGGGCCCAACCATGCCGCAGATGTTCGATTGGATCTTCTTTGCGATCATGCTCCCGGTTCCCGCCCTCCTGTTCTGGAAATGGCGTACCGACGCGCTCAGCCGGTTCACAGCAAACTTAAAGTAGCCAACCGCGTAACTCGTCCTTCAACGCGCGCTTCCACCGGTTCGAGTCGACATCCGCTTCGCCGCCTCGCTAGTCGGAGCGGGCCGCCGATCAGCCAGCGTCTCCGTCTGCGGAGCTCATCTCGGTGGACACGTTCTTCAGTCTGCGCATCCTGAAATGGGTTGCCCTCATCCGGCCCCTGGTCGTCTCGAACACGTGCTCGACCATCTGCCGACGCGTGCGCATCGGGTGAGGGTCCTTATCGAGCCGATGCGGTAGGGCTTCCAGGACCGCCTCGTATCCCTAGCGCGTCACCCGTCGCTCTTTGGCAGGCATGAAGCGGGTCCTGATGGCGCAACTGAAGCCTGCGAAACGGCGCGGTTCCCCTTGCCTGTGCTCTGTTGGGCCAAGGATAGCGAGGGCCTCATCGCCGAGGCCAGAAGCCAGTGAGGTCGCGGGGGCCAAGCGAGGGGCCGGTGCCGTGCCGCCACTGCGTCTCGCGGCGGGGCGAGAGCCAAGTTGCAGTCCGGATCAATCTGACGGCGCAAAGCCGGTTCGGGAGCATCCGGCAATGTGATCCGGGTAGAATACGTCCTTAACAGGTGAAGGTCTCGCCGGTACTCTTCGAACGGCAAAGTCTAGGGACAACAAGAAGCCGCTCTGAAGGAGAAACGTCGTGGACGAGGTGTTCAACGGTACGCCGGCAACGGAGATCGTGACGATCGAGGAGGAAGGCGAGGAGATCCTGATTCTCGGCAATGGCGGCGACGACCTGTTCAACGTCATCGGCGATGACGACGACCCCAATCAGGTGACCGTCGTGACGGGAAGCGGGAACGACGCGCTGAACGTGACCTTCGGGAACGGCGTGTTTCGAGGCGGCGCCGGCAACGACACCCTGAACGCGGTCAACGCGAACTTCTTCTTCGACGGCGAGGCCGGGATCGACATCCTGGATGTCGGCGCCGAGCTGGACGATCTGCGCGTGGTCTCGACGGGCAACGTGGCGACGATCTCCTCGATCCGCGACGACGACGATGACGAGGATGAGGACGACGATGACGTCGCGGCCGGCGATGACGATGACGACGACGACGCTCCCACCCAGATGGCCGGCGATGACGACGATGATGACGACGATGATGCAGGCGGCGGGGTAGGCGACCTGACGGTCCAGACCGTCAACGTCGAGACCTTCGTGTTCGGCGAACTCATCGTGAGGCAGAATGACGGGAACGCCCTCGTCGACGATCTCCACTACCTGAGCCGCAACTTGGATGTCATCGAGTCCGGGATGGATCCCGAGATGCACTTTGCCACCCATGGGTGGCGAGAGGGCCGCGATCCGAACGCCTTCTTCGAGACGGAGGACTATCTCGAAGCCTACGCGGATGTGCGCGCCGCCGGGATCAACCCTCTGGAGCATTACAGCAAATTCGGCTGGAAGGAGGGACGCAACCCCTCTGACGAGTTCGATACGAACGCCTATCTCGCGGCCAATCCCGACGTCGCGGAAGCCGGCATCAGCCCACTGCGGCACTATCTCGAATTCGGCGCTGCCGAAGGGCGTGCCGTCTTCGAAACCTGATCACCAGCAGCATCAATCCCAGATCTCGTCATAACCCGAGATCTGGGCTTCGGGTGCTTGAGACAATCAGCACCCGGCCACGCAGGTCATCCATCAGACGTCGAAATTCAGGCGAGCAAATTTTGCGTCTGTGCAACATTTTCGCCGCTGACGATGCCAGCGATGAGGCTTACGCGAGAGTGAACAGACGGCGCTTCGATCCGGGATGGTTGCTGACAGGCGCTTGATGGCTCAAACGAAGAGGGTCGTCAGACCATAGCAGGCGGCAGCGATCAGGGCCGCTGCCGGCAGCGTGACCACCCAGGCGACGACGATGTTGCCCGCAATCCCCCACCGCACCGCCGAGGTTCGGCGCGCGGCGCCAACCCCGATGATCGCTCCGGTAATCGTATGTGTCGTCGAGACCGGGACGCCGAGCCACGTCGCCGCAAACAGGGTGATGGCTCCGCCCGTCTCGGCACAGAAGCCCTGCATCGGGTTCAGCCGGGTGATCTTCGAGCCCATCGTGTGCACGATGCGCCAGCCTCCAAACAGCGTGCCCAGGGCCATCGCTGCCTGACACGAGAGCACGACCCAGAACGGCACGTAGAACTCGCTGCCGAGCAGACCCTGCGAGTAGAGGAGCACCGCGATGATCCCCATGGTCTTCTGCGCATCGTTGCCGCCGTGACCCAGCGAGTAGAGCGAAGCCGAGACGAACTGCAGCCAGCGGAAGGTACTGTCGACGGCAAACGGCGTCGCGCGCACGCAGAGCCACGACACGATGAGGACGAGGACGAGAGCCAGGACGAAGCCGGTCAGCGGCGAGAGGAAGATCGCCGACACCGTCTTCGAGAGCCCTCCCCATACCACGACGTCGAAGCCCGCCTTGGCCGCGGCCGCGCCAACCAAGCCTCCGATCAGCGCGTGCGAGCTACTGGAGGGGATGCCGAGGATCCAGGTCGCAACGTTCCAGGAGATCGCTCCGATGAGCGCGCTGAAGATCACGCTCGGATCGATGACGTTGGCGTTGACGATCCCGGTGCCGAGCGTCTGGGCGACATGCAGTCCGAAGAACAGGAAGGCGATGAAGTTGAAGAAGGCCGCCCACATGACGGCGTAGCTCGGCCGAAGCACGCGGGTCGAGACGATCGTGGCGATCGAGTTCGCGGCATCGTGCAGGCCGTTCAGAAAGTCGAAGAGCAGCGCGATGGCGATCAGACCAATGAGCAGCGGCAGCGCCAGGGTTACGGTCGTCATCTGCGTTGAGCGCCTTCACACGTTCTCGATGACGATGCCGCTGATCTCGTTGGCCACGTCCTCGAAGCGATCGACGACGCTCTCCAGGTGCCCGTAGATCTCCTTTCCGATGATGTAGGCCATCGGGTTCGACCGGCCGTGCTCCCGGTAGAGAGCCTTCAAGCCCTGATCGTGAAGCTCATCCGAGCGACCCTCGACGCGCGTGATCTCCTCGGTCAGGGCGGAGAGACGGGTTGCGTGGGTGCCGACCGCGCTCAGGAGCGGGATGGCTTCCGCGGTCAGCCGCGCAGCCTCGACGATGGTGCCGGCCATCTCCCGCATGAGGGGATCGAAGCTGCCGACCTCATAGAGCGTGATGCTTTTGACGGTCTTCTGCATCTGGTCGATGGCGTCATCCATCGACTGGATCAGGTCCTTGATGTCCCCGCGGTCGAAGGGCGTGATGAAGCTGCGACGCACGGCCAAGAGGACGTCGCGCGTGATGTCGTCCGCCTCCTGTTCGCGCTCCACGATGATGCGGCAGTAGTGCGGGACCCCATCACCGCCTTGGAGGAGCTTCTCAAGCGCATCGGCGCCGGCTACGAGGGTCTGCGAGTGCCGGGCGAACAGGTCGAAGAAGCGCTCCTCCTTCGGCATCAGCGCCCGAAACCAGCCCATCATCGTTCACGTTCCCCATCGTCGAGCGTTGATCCGCAAGCGATTGGCAACGCTCAAAGTTCCCCTTCGGCTTGGCGCTATTTAGCCGGCATGGCAACATGAGTGGTAGATGCCAAGAAAAGCGCCGAACCGGTATGTGACGTTCATCATCGCCGCCACGAGCACGGATGACGAGACGTCTGAGCCCACGATCTACGGGGTCGTGAAGCGCAGGGTGCAGGACGCCATGGAGGAGGTGCGTGCCTTAGCAGGACCAAGCGCCAGGATCGAACTCGCCGGCAGCCTCTCCAAACGCACGGCCCGAGTGCTCGAGCTCAAGCCCAACGATGTCCGGCAACTGTGAGGGAGCCTTGGTGCCAAGCGCGTGTTGAATGCCAGATTGAGCTGACCTCGTGGAGGAATCTGCCGGAACGCCGTGGTGTCGACGACCAGGACTGACGAACGAGGAAAGGAATTAAGGTCTGCCATGCGGCTTCTGACAGCATTGGGGAGCCTGGTCCTCATCAGCAGTCAGGCGGTCTGCGCCAGGCCTTGGAGCGAGCATGAAAAGCTCGTGGCGCCGGCATCGATGATCGTGCTGAGACATGCTCAGGTCAGTCATCAGCTTGGCGCGACCCGAACGCTCCTGACGAAACTCGGCGACCTGGGATTTCAGTGCGATGCGTCCGGTGCACGCCTTCACGAGATCACGATCCGCTGCAGCCGACCGGGCAGCCAGGGACCGATCAAGGTCGTCTACCTGGGTAGCTTCTCAAGCAGCGCGAACGTGGTCATCGAGGCCATATGGATCGATGGCCGACCTCTCAGTGACAACGAACGGCTGGCCTCGCTCACAAGCGTGTTTGCAGCCGGTGATCCATAGATCCCCAGGGCAGCGTAGCACTGGCTTGATTGTGAGGACGGCACTCGCTCTCTGACTATCATTCGGGATCATCAAGCAACTTCGTTTGCCATTTTATCCCGGTCTTTAAAGATCAATGAATCAGCCTTATGTGCCAAGGTCTATCTGTGACTTTATAGGAGCTTGGCCATGACAAACGCAGTCCATTCACTTGCCGTGATCGCGGGAATGACCTTGCTCGGGACGATCCCAGCATTGGCGGACCGAGCACCAACGGGTGAAGAGCGTAAAGCCATTGAGAAGGTGCTCACGGATCAGGGTTTTACGGCCTGGGAGAGCATCGAGTTGGAGGATGCCGGCCACTGGGAGGTGGACGATGCCATTGCGAAGGATGGCAAGAAGTTCGACCTTCGGCTGAAGGACAAGACCTACGAGATCACGGATCGCAAGGCGGACTAGCGGCTGCGGCCGTGACGAGGCCTGAGTGCTTCGCACCCAGGTCTCCGTTGCGGCTGAGCCTCAGCATCCCGGCGCCCCCGGCGATCCGTTGCTAAGCCGCCGACCTGGTTCCAGTCTGCTTGCAACCATTGCGGTGGCGAAGATGATGGTCGGAGGCGCTGTTGCTCAAACGTGTCCACATGGATAGCCGTCGACGAGCATGGAAGGGGCGGCTGCGGCCCGACGGTTCTTCGCGAGAAGCGTGAAAAGCTGCCGACCAGCACGGCATCGAGCCAGAGGTCGCCAAGCCCTCGCCGGCAGAGCGCAGCGTCGTGCTCCTGCCCTGCTTAATTGAGGTGCTTTCGCCGTCTCAATAAGGGCTATGGGGCCTGCCGGATCACAGCGGCGGCCCTCCACATTCTTGCCACCGTCTGCCTCATGGTCGAACAAGACGCGCGCTGCGGCCGGTCCATCAGCGCCTCCGCGGTCCAGACGTGAGGGAATGACGACCGTTCTGGTGTATCGCGTCTGGTGTAACGCGCCAAAGATGTCCGCTCGCCGATGGTTGTCACCTCTCCACGTTCAGAGCGGGACCGCCGAACGCGCTGCGCCTCGACTCCGGTAGGCAGGAATTTACACGACGTCATGATGAGCAAAATTTTTCTCGTGGGCGCCAGTCGTCGTCGGCATCGCAAGCGACTGCGTGAACGGCTCATCATCAACGAGTCGGGCCTTTTCGATGCCGAGTGGTACCAGCGGATTTATCCAGATGTCGCCGGCTCGGGGCATGATCCGCTCGACCATTATCTTCTGATCGGCGCACTGGAGCAGCGGGCTACAAGCCCCGAATTCGACACGCGTGGCTACATCACGGCGAATCCCGATGTCGCCACAAGCCCGATGAACCCCCTGGTTCACTACATCAAACACGGGAAGGCCGAGGGACGCGGCTTTGCAAAGGGGTCACGCCCGTCGCGCAGCGTGCGCCGCAGATCAGACCGCAACAGAACGCCAAGCTTCAGTCTTCTTGTCCAAGCAGGCCCGCGGATCGCATTGCAGGCCACACTTGCTAGCCTTCGCCGCCAGGGTACCACGGGCTTCGAGGTCGTCGCTGCCTGCAATGACCCGCGCCAACGACAAGTTCTCGACCTGCTTGGACAGAACAGGGGAGGGGAGGCGGACATACGCCTCGTCGTCACATCGGGAAACGCGCCGTTCCTGCAAGAGGCCATCGACCTCGCCACCTCGGATTACATCATCGTCCTGGAAGCCGGCGATGTCCTGGCCAAGGATGCCCTCGCGCAGCTCGCTAAGGCCCTGGCGCGTCACGAGCGGGAGGTGTTGTACTCGGACGAGGCCGTTGTGCCCAAGGGCGGGCATGACCCTTTGCCCGTGCTCAAGCCAGGATGGTCGCCGGAGCTCCTTGCCGCCTACAACTATTTCGGCCGGCTGACCGCGATCCGGCGGTCGGTCGCCGTAGCAGCCCTGCCGGAGATCGCCGATGGCGTCGCTGCGGAGTGGAGCCTCAACCTGGCGGTCACTCGGCACGCGCGAAACATCGCCCGCTTGCCACGGATCCTCTGCCACCGGCATGTCGACCGGACGGACCGCTCCCAAGCCAAGGAGCACCGTCAGGCCTACACGGCCATCCTCACCGAGCATTGGCATCGGCTAGGCCGGGTGGCGACGGTCACGCCACGCCAGGACGGCACCTTCCATAGCACCTGGTCGCTGGAAGAACGCCCCCTCGTCTCGGTGATCATCCCCAATAAGGATAGAGCGCACCTGCTGCGGGTCTGTCTCGACGGGCTCTTTGACAAGACCGACTACCGCAACATCGAGATCATCGTCGTCGACAATGGCTCGACTGAAGACTTGGTCTTGAAGCTGTATGACGAGCTTCGAGCGCAGGGCGGACAGGTCGTCGCTTTCGACGAAGACTTCAATTATTCCCGGGCCTGCAACCTCGGAGCTAGGGCGGCCCGGGGCGAGCTCCTGCTTTTCCTCAACAACGACATCGAGATGGTCGAGAGCGACTGGCTCGACGAACTCGTGCGTCAGATCATGCAGCCTGGGGTCGGCATCGCCGGACCAAAACTGCTGTACCCTGATGGTGGCATCCAGCATGCGGGCGTGGTGCTGGGGCTCTTCACCCTGGCCGCCCACGTCTTTCACCGCGCCCCGCTCGATGAGTGGGGACCCTTCGGCTCGCCCGATGTCCAGCGCAACTGGACCGCGGTGACCGGCGCCTGCCAGTTGGTCCATCGCGACGTTTTCGATCTCGTCGGCGGCTACGACGAGGCCTTCATCATCTCGTACAGCGATATCGTGCTGTGCACGAGCGTCGCGCGCGCAGGGTTCCGTACGGTTTATGCACCCCGCGCGACGCTCGTCCATCATGAGGGGGCCTCGCGCGGGCACACCAACCCGTCGAGCGATCAGATCCTGTTCGCCAAACGCCTGCGCGAGACCGGCTTTGACCAGGACCCTCTGTATCACCCAGCTTTGGATACACTGAGCTTCGTTCCCAAGCTTAAATCAGCGGACTTGACTGGTTCTGGGGGGATGCGTGGCGACATCGAGCGGCTCGCAAGTGTCATCGGCGCTGGCAAATCCCTCGATATCTACGACGACGGCGCCGTCGCTTCGGCGATGGGCCTGCCGTGGGACGAGGTGATGTGGAGATTCGACCCCGCAGCCTTGACACCTGGAGCGAGTGCGGGCGCCCGCATTCTGTTGACCGTCCTTCGTCTGCGTCCAGACCTACGTCGCCGTTTTCCACGGGCCTTGCGCGACGGCGCAGCGGGCGAGTTCGCCGATTGGGTCCGTTCGCACGGACTGACGCTATTGCGACTTCCCAAAGAGGCGGCTGCCTGGGTCGATGCGGCCTTCGAGTCGGACCTAGGCGGTCCCGCTCGCCAATGCCTCCTCTACGATGCGGATCTCCGGAGCGATCCCCCGCTCGCGTTGCTGCCAACCGGACGGATCACCGCTTGCCAGCGACTCTTCGAAGCCTTTGCAGAGGACATCCTTACACGCGAGGAGATCTGGTGGTTCTTGATGAGTGCCGCAGAAGCTCCTCTCGAGGAACTTTGCATGACCTGGGCTCTGACGCCGGCCTGGCAGGACGCGGTGCCAGACGGCGCAACCGCCTTCGGTTTCGTGTCATTGGTGCAATGGGTCGCCGCGACCTACGGTATCTCCGAAGACTGGCTCTTCGCCCCGTACACGCCGGCTGGCATGACGGACCTCGAACAGTTGCGCCTTGGCTATAGCGCCAACGATGCATGGCGCGAGCGCTTCCCCAACGCCCTCGTCGACCCCGAGGAAGCGCGTGATTTCGTTACCTACCTGTCACGCCGTGCGAGCGGCCTTCCCTTCACGGGCCGGGAATGGGCGTCGAGCCGCGATGCGAAGGTCCTGGCCGCCGAGCTTGAACGGCCCGGCGTCAATATCCTCGGCCATTTCTCCTATCCGTCGGGCCTACGCATCTCCGCGGAAAGCATGGTCGAGGGTTTAAGGGCAAACGGTCTCGCTCTCAGCGTACGGGACGTGCCGGTGAGCTTTGCCACCGACGATCCCATCTCGCATCGGTTCCTTGGTCCGGAGATCTTCGATACGACGATCATTCACGTGCAGCCGCAGCCTCTCTTCAGTGACGCCTACGGCCGAGCCGGGTTGCGGCCACGTTCACCTCGCACCTACCGGATCGGCTACTGGTATTGGGAGCTCGACGACATTCCCTCAGATTGGAACAGGGCTGCCTTCGAGTGCGACGAGATCTGGACCGCGACGGAGTTCATCGCGGAGGGTTTGCGCAGAGCCTATCCGCAGCCGGTGCGGGTAATGTGTCCTGGCGTGGAAATCGAAACCTTTGATCCCCGGCCCCGGGCTTACTTCGGCCTGCCGGAGGACGAATTCTTATTTCTCTTCATTTTTCACATGACAAGCGTCATGACGCGCAAGAACCCCCTCGGCCTCATCAGCGCGTTCCGCAAGGCTTTCGATCCGAAGGATCAAGCCAAGCTCGTCATTAAGACGTCCTTTGGAAGCGAACATCCAGAGCAGATGTCACTTCTGAAAGAGGCGGCTGCGGAAGCGGGTGTCATTCTCCTCGACAAAACATTCTCGCGCCACGATACACTTGCTTTGATTCAGGCGTCCGACGCCTACGTTTCACTGCATCGAAGCGAGGGACTTGGTCTGACGATGGCCGAGGCGATGTTATTAGGGCGGCCTACAATCGGGACGCGCTATTCTGGAAATCTTGAATTCATGAATGATGACAATAGTCTGCTCTGCGACCACAGACTCGTCACCCTAAATCATGATTTGCCGCCCTATCAGCGTGGTCAGCGATGGGCTGAACCCTCGACAAGGGACGCCGCACGGCTCATGCGGCAGCTCTACGATCATCAAGACTTTGCACGGGACTTGGGTCTACGAGGGCAGAGGGATTTACAGTCGCGGTTGAGTTATCGAGCAAGTGGTCAGAGGATGGCGCAGCGCCTCAAAGACATCAAATCAATGCCTTGAGTTTCAGAGTTTGGCCGAGTTTGGTATTCTGCCTGGCCTGACATCGCAGGTAGCGATGCAGGCGGAAGGCTCTAGGACTCGGCTGAGGACGCTGCTGACAGAAAGATTCTCACTGCCGCGGCCTCGTCAATCGTCAAATAGCGCAATAAGCCAAATCACCTGTGATTGTCGTGCATTGCAGGTATTTGCTTATGCAGCTTTTCTGCGGGATGCTGCCGATTGTTGCGTCTCCGGCTATGCTAACTTAAACAATGATGGTCAGTCCGATATGAGCTTCAGCCTTCTCTTCTTCATGGTGTTCGGCTTGATCCTGCCCGTGGTCGGCATCGTCTGGGTCCTGCGTGCGCGCGACACCTGACGTCGTGACAACTGATCTGCTCCTTCACTGTCCCGTCCTGCAGGGTGCGCGGTCGGCAATCTCAGTTGAGTACGATCTGCGTCTGGCCGGGCTCTAGCCAGGGCGCGCCGAGGACGAGGTTCCAACCAGCGGCTTCGGCGCGCTGGCTGAGCGCCTCGACGAGGCGATGCACGCTGTGCCGATCGAGACTGAGCCGGATCAGGAAGGCCGCACCGGCGCGAAGGCCGATCTCGAACGTCTGCGGCATTACCGCGACGTCGATGGCGAGGATGAGATGCGTCGGAGGCGCGGCGTTTGCCGGCTCGATGGCATCCGTCACAGCGGGACCAGGCTCGGTCCGACCAAACAGCGCATCCTGATGCTCCATCAAGATGATATCGTTGCGTAAGTCCGCCGGTGCGGTCTGGGCGAGGGGGCTCGACTGCTCAAGAAGCTGGGCAAGGCCATTGATCAGGCGCTCGGTCAGACGGCGCGTCATCAGGACGTGGATTGACTGACCTAGCGTATCCCCGGCCAGCAGCGTCAGCCTGTCCTCCGGCTCGTTGTAGGCGAAGGTGAGCTGGCGGGCGACGATCGGGAGAACAGAGGTCATGCCCCGGGGTCTCGCCCGAACTGGCTATCGGGGTCAACCTTGCAGGAGCGACGAAGCTAGCGGGGAACCGCGCGGTCCGCTCAAAACGCGTTGAAGTCAAATGTGAGCATTACGCCCGGGGGGGGCGTCTCAAGTTGCACGCCTTTTGGCTAAGGCCGCATCTGCACTGACTTCGCACTCGGATCACCGCGTCGGTGCAAGTCACGAAGGATCCTGCTTTTGGTCCTGCTGTCCGCACTTGAGGTGCGAAGGTTTTTTATCCTGAGCAAAGGAAGTGCATGGGTCATGACCTCGAAGACTAGCAATAGGCAACGCGGCTTGCTGGCCGCGCAAGGCGGCAAGGTCATACGCGGTGAAAATTATTTATGCTTAAATAAATCATGATAAATTGGTCTTTTCGACTGGATTGATCAGACATCCGAGCGTTTTAATACGAACCCTGCACGAAGCCGACGTCTACTGCATAGGTTTGGTGCTTGGCCAATGAGAGAACAGTGAGATCTAAGCTGATCGCACATAGTCAGGACCGCGCGAATCGCAGTGCTGGCCGCCGTGTTGTCGCGTTTACGTGGGCCGTCTGGAAACATTAGGCTCAAGACAAGCGCCAAGTGGATCGCGTCTCTCACACGACGACGGTCACGACGCGCTTGCGAGAACGTGCCGATCCCTCATATTGGCCAAGGCGAGGCTCACCTCGATAGAGATGAGCCTCGCCGTTTGCCCATCAGGCGATCTCGATGCTCTTCGTCAGCGGATTTAACTCGCCCGCCTCAGTGAGCATGCACACCACCGTTTCCGACATCTCAGCGAGGTGCATGCGCGCCTCAGGGCTCTGGGTGATGTCGACCGCAACACTCTG